>CAZJOM010000098.1:0-12556 GCA_964547645.1 uncultured Flavobacteriaceae bacterium | reverse complement strand
ACGTCGCGACCTCCGCCGATGTCAAAGGCGCGATCCCGGCGCTCGCGCACCTGGCTAGCCACATCGGCGACCCGGCCGTTCGCCACATGGGAACGCTCGGCGGTTCGATCGCGAACAACGACCCCGCAGCCGACTACCCGGCAGCCGTTTTGGGTCTCGGCGCCACGATCAAAACCACCTCACGTACGATCAACGCCGACGACTTCTTCGCCGGCATGTTCGAAACCGCACTGGAGGAAGGCGAGATCGTCACCGAGGTGAACTTCCCGGTTCCGGAGAAGGCGGCCTACATGAAATTCCCGAACCCCGCCTCGCGCTACGCGATGGTCGGCGTGTTCGTGGCCAAGACCAAAGCCGGCGTCCGCGTCGCCGTTACCGGCGCCTCCAGCTGCGTCTTCCGCGAGAGCGCCATGGAGGCAGCCCTGACCAAATCCTTCACCCCCGACGCCGTGGCCAACATCAAAGTCTCCCCCGCCAACCTCAACGCCGACCTCCATGGCAGCGCGGAGTACAGGGCGCACTTGGTGACCGTGATGGCAAAACGCGCGGTGGCGGCGGCGCAATAAGCAGACCAATTTGCGGCCGCCCAACAAAAAGCCAGCCGGCGCTCGCGCACCGGCTGGCTCAAACACTCTCAGCTCAGCTGATTAGCCGGCGACGAGCGCGTACTTCACTTCGGCCTTGCCGTCCGGGGTCTTCGTCGACCACGTGTCACCGACCTTGTGCGCGTCGATGTTGAAGCAAGCGGGTGCCGTGCCGGCGGCCGGCGCGGGTTCCGTCTGCGTGAAGCAGGCTGTCTTGTCGTCCTTCCACGCCCACGTGCCCTTCGTCGTGCTGCCATCCGGCAGAACCGACGAGTAGGTGCCGTCCTTGCTGACCTTCGACTTCGTGACCTTGCCGTCCGGCGCAGTGATGACGACCGTGTTGCCGTAGTAGCCGGCCAGGTTGTCGGCGAGCGCAACGCCAGCCGTGAGCGCCAGTGCGGCAGCCGCGAGCAGAATACGTTTCATGGAGTAAGTCCTTCCCATGGTTTCTTGTGAACTCCGCATGCGAATAGCGGAAGCGGCGATTGAGCATATTTCGTCGGCGCGTTCCAGGGTCTCGGCCTGTCGATCCCGTCTTTGCTCGCGCTTTGTTCGAGAGTTTCACCCAACGCGCGATTGTATCGCCACGCTTACACGCGCCCCTGGCGAGAAAGTTGCGCTTCGCGAATCGTGATGTAGGCGCCAGCCGCAAAAATGACGATGCCCCCGACCATGGTCAGAACATCGGGAACCTCGGCGAAAAACAAAAATCCCAGCAACGCGCCCCAGATCAGCTTCGTCGATTCGAGCGGCAGGATCGCGGTCATCTCCGCCCGCCGGAACGCTTCGCCATAGAGCCAAAGGCCAAGCGTCGATGCCCCCGCGATCAAAAGCGTCACGCCAAGATCGTGTGGCGTCGGCCACTGCCAAACCGGAATGGCCGCGATCGCCGTCACCGGTACGAACACTGCCACCGTGTAGAAGCCTTGCGAGAACGCACTGTCGGTCTTGCCCAATTCGCGGATGATGAGTTGACACCCGGCCCACAGCGCGACCGAAACCAGGATGATCACCTGCCCCCACGACACGGTCTCGAAACCTGGCCGCACCACTAGGAACACGCCGGCCACGCCGACGGCGAGCGCCACCATCCGCCGCAGCCGGATCTTTTCGCCCAGAAACATGATCGCTATCGCGGTCGCTAAGATCGGCGCCGCGAACTCCAGCGCCGCCGCCTCCGCGAGCGGTACGATCGCCAGTGCCACGAACCACAGCAGCATGGAGAACACGTGCAGCAACCCACGCGACAGATGCAGATGCAGCCGCGCCGTCTGCAGCGAGCCAATCCCAAACCACCACAGCAGCGGTAACTGCATCAGGAAGCCGAAGAGCGAGCGGAAAAACGCTATCTCTACCGGCGGCAAGTTGCCCGACAGACCCCGGATCAAGGCGTTCGTGGTCGAAAAACAGAACGTCGCGGCCAGAATGCAGGCCATACCGAGCACCGGCCCGTGCGCTAACCATGCGCTTGGCCTCGCTTCCATTGGCGCCACGGCTGCCTTAACTTCGCTCTGATGATCCATCCCCTGCCTACGTCGATCGACGAAACGCTGAACTTGCTGGGTGCCGGCGGTTATGTTGCCGGCCGCGACCTGGCGACCGTGCTCTATCTCGCGCTGAAGCTCGAACGTCCGTTGTTCGTTGAAGGCGAACCTGGCACGGGCAAGACCGAGATCGCGAAAGTTTTGAGCGCGACATTAGGCCGCCGCCTCATCCGCCTGCAGTGCTACGAAGGCCTCGACGTTTCATCCGCCGTGTACGAATGGAACTACGCCGCGCAAATGACGGCGATCCGTTTGGCCGAACTGCAAGGCCAACACGATCGCGGACAGATCGAGAGCGAGATCTTCTCGAGCCGCTTCCTGATCAAGCGCCCACTGTTGCAAGCATTGGAACCGCAAGCCGGCGGCCCGCCCGTGCTCCTCATCGACGAACTCGACCGCGCGGACGAACCGTTCGAAGCATTCCTGCTCGAAGTCCTCGCCGACTTTCAAGTTTCGATCCCGGAGCTCGGCGTGGTGAAGGCCGACCGCCCGCCGATCGTGATCATCACCTCGAACCGCACGCGCGAAATCCACGACGCCATCAAGCGCCGCTGCCTCTATCATTGGGTCGACTTCCCGGACGCCCAGCGCGAGCTCGCGATCGTGCGCACGAAGGTGCCGGGCGTTGCCGAACGCTTGAGCCGCGAGATCGTTGCTTTCGTGCAGAACTTGCGCAAGAGCGACATCTTCAAGCAACCCGGCGTCGCCGAAACATTGGATTGGGCGCAAGCGCTGACCGCGCTCGACACGGTTTCACTGTCCCCGGAAACCGTTCAGTCGACTCTGGGCGTGCTGCTCAAATACCAGGATGACCTCGCCAAGCTTAAAGACACGGAAATCACGCGCTTGATTGCAGAGGCGCGTAGCGCGGCGGAATGATGACCGTCTTCGCCGACAACATTGTTCACTTCGCGCGCACGCTGCGGCGGGCGGGATTCCCACTTGGCACGGGGCAGATCAACGAGGCCCTGCGTGCCGTCGAGGCGGTTGGCATAGAGCGCCGTGACGATCTTCGCGCCACACTGTTCGCAACGCTCGTCACCCACCCCGGCCAGCGCCAGCTCTTCGAACAGGCGTTCGATGCGTTCTGGCGCGACCCCGGCTTGTTCGACAAGGCGCTTGCGGCACTGCTTCCCCAAACACTGATCCCGCCAACGGAACTCCCACCGAATGCAGGCGCGCGACGCGTTGCCGAGGCGCTGAGCGGTCAAGCGAAACCGCGCGACGGCGAAGCGCGCACCGTGCTCGAACTCGACGCGAAGGAAACCGCCTCCGCCGACGACTTGCTCGCGAGCAAAGACTTCGAGCAAATGAGCGGCGAGGAGATCGCCCGCGCCAAAGCCGTGCTGGCGCACATGACTTGGTCGCTGCCGGAGCGCCCGATCCGCCGCACCACCCCTGCCCCGCACGGCCACGCCTTTGACCTTCGCCGCACATTGCGCAAGTCGCTCAAGACCGGTGGCAACATCGTGCGTTTGGAACGCCGCCGCCGCCAAACGCGCGAGCCGCCGCTCGTCGTGCTTTGTGACATCTCCGGCTCCATGAGCGGTTACGCTCGTATGTGCCTGCACTTCTTACATGGTCTCACCCACACGCGCCGCATCCGCGGCGGCGCCACGCACACGTTCTTGTTCGGCACGCGTTTGACGAACGTCACCCGCGCGCTGCGCCTGCGCGACCCCGATGACGCACTGATGAAAGCATCTGCCCTCACCCCGGACTGGGACGGCGGCACGCGCATCGCGGAGGCGCTCACGCGCTTCAACCGCGACTGGTCCCGCCGCGTGCTCGGGCAAGGCGCGGTCGTGCTCTTGATCACCGACGGCCTGGAGCGCGACGACATCGCTGCGCTCAGCCGCGCCGCCGATCGCCTGCACCGCTCGGCCAGCCGCGTGGTTTGGCTGAACCCGCTGCTCCGCTACGACGCCTTCGCGCCAAAGGCTCAGGGCGTCAAATCCTTGCTCGCCCATGTGGACGAACTGCGCCCGGTGCACAATCTAACAAGCATGGCCGACCTTGCCGCCGCACTCTCGGGCGACGAGCGCCGGGACCGGCTGCAAACGACAAAGGACCGCGCCGCATGACCGACCACGACAAGGTTCTCGAAACCGCCGAAAGCTGGCTGAGCGGCGGCCATCAAGTGGCGCTCGCCACGGTCGTCAAAACCTGGGGCTCCGCCCCGCGCCCCGCCGGCAGCCAACTCGCCGTGCGCAAGGACGGCACCTTCGTCGGCTCGGTCTCGGGCGGCTGCGTCGAAGGCGCGGTGATCACCGAAGCGCTCGAAGCCATCACCGACGGGAAGCCGCGCAAGCTCTCGTTCGGCGTCTCCAATGAAGACGCCTGGCAAGTCGGCCTTGCCTGCGGCGGCCAGATCGAAATCTACGTCGAGCGGGTGAACTGAGTGAAACGCGAGACGCTCAAAGCGCTGACCGCCGCGCGCGCCAAGGGCGAGTCCATCGTCCTGGCCACGCGCCTCGACACCGGCGAAGAGCGACTGGTCCGTGACGGCACCGATGCGCTCGCCCAAGCCGCGCGCAAAGCCTCCGCCCGCGACCAAAGCATGAGCGTGGAGGTCGATGGCGCGACCTGGTTCCTCAACGTCTTCAACGCCCCGCCAAAGCTCTACATCGTCGGCGCCGTGCACATCGCCCAACCGCTGAGCCAGATCGCGGCGCTCTCTGCGTTCGACGTCACGGTGATCGACCCACGCACGGCCTTTGCCACCAGCGAGCGCTTCCCGAACCTGCATCTGATCGCCGCGTGGCCGGACGAAGCGTTGGCCGACTTGCCGCTCGACCGCCGCACCGCCGTGGTGACGCTCACCCATGACCCGAAGCTCGATGATCCAGCGTTGTTTGCAGCGCTACGCTCCGACGCGTTCTACGTCGGCGCGCTCGGGTCTAAGAAGACGCATGCCGCCCGCGTCGCGCGCCTGAAGACGGCTGGCTTCGACGATGCCGCCATCGCACGCATTCACGGCCCGGTCGGTCTCGACATCGGCGCCGTTTCGCCAGCTGAAATCGCGGTCTCTATCATGGCGCAGATCGTCGACCGCTTGCGCGAAGAACCCGCCGCATGAAGTTCGGCCGCATCCCAGTCGCCCGCGCCGCCGGTGCGATCCTCGCGCACGGCGTGTCGGCGGGTGACGTGAACTTCAAGAAGGGCCGTACGCTCACGCAAGCCGACATCGAAGCGCTGAGAAAGGCCGGTGTCACGGATGTCATGGCCGCCGAAGTCGAACCCGGCGACGTACCCGAAGACATCGCCGCCCGCCGCATCGGCGAAGCTTTGCGCGGGGCCAACACCGACCTCTCAACCGCGATGACCGGCCGCACAAATCTTTACGCCGCCGAACGCGGCCTCGTTCGCATCGACGCCAGCCGCATCAATGCCATCAACTCTATTCACGAGAGCATTACTGCCGCCACACTCGCGCCGTTCGAACTGGTCGAGCGCCGCCAAATGCTGGCCACGATCAAGGTCATTCCGTTCGCCGCACCGGAGTGGGCGGTGGCGAAGGCGGAGCAAGTCGCCGCGTCATCCCAGTCAGTCGCAGTTGCCCCCTTCCGTCCAAAGCGCGTCACCTTGATATCGACAACACTGCCAACTTCAAAAGCATCGCTCCTCGACAAGAACCGCGTCGTTCTCGATCAACGCCTGAGCGCGCTTGGCAGCACCGTCAGCGATGAGACGCGTTGCGCTCACGATAGCATTGCCATCGCCACCGCGATCGACACGTGCCGCGCGCACAAGTCCCACCTCATCCTCATCTTCGGCGCCTCGGCAACGACGGACCGGGCGGATGCCGTGCCTGCGGGCCTGATCGCCGCCGGCGGCGAGATCGAACATTTCGGCATGCCCGTCGATCCCGGCAACCTGTTGCTGCTTGGTCGGATCGCCGCGACGCCGGTGATCGGACTTCCCGGCTGCGCACGCTCGCCTAAACTCAACGGCTTCGATTGGGTGTTGCAGCGCCTGTGCGCCGACATCCCCGTAACGCCCACCGACATCGCCGCGATGGGCGTCGGCGGCTTGCTGAAAGAAATTCCTACACGCCCGCAGCCGCGCGATCTCTCGCAACCCAAACCGCAGCGCGCGCCAAAAGTTGCAGCGCTCGTCCTCGCGGCCGGCAAATCGACCCGCATGGGGGACAGCAACAAGCTGCTGCTCGACCTG
Organism: uncultured Flavobacteriaceae bacterium; assembly: GCA_964547645.1. Lineage (GTDB taxonomy): Bacteria > Pseudomonadota > Alphaproteobacteria > Micropepsales > Micropepsaceae > SZUA-430. The sequence continues at coordinate 6,252 of CAZJOM010000098.1, read as the reverse complement.
CAGGGAAAACCGATGATCGCGCGCACCGTTGCCGCCATCGCCGCCAGCGCCGCCGTCTCGATCACCGTCGTCACCGGTCACAACGCGGACGCGATCAAAGCAGCGCTTGCGGGCGAGCCGGTCGAGATCGTTCACAACCCGCATTTCGCCGAAGGCATGTCGACATCGCTGAAAGCGGGTCTCGCCGCCCTCCCCGCCGACACCGACGCCGTGCTCATCTGTCTGGGCGACATGCCTGCCGTCACGCCCGACGCCATCGGGAAAATCATTACAGCCTTTAGCCCAACCGAGGGCCGCGCCATCGTTGTGCCGACGTTCCAAGGCAAACGCGGCAACCCTGTGCTCTTCGCCCGCGCGTTCTTCGACGAGATGCGCGCAGCCACCGGCGATAGGGGCGCCCGCGCGCTGCTTTCCGCACACGCGGACGCCGTGTATGAGGTGGAGACGGATGCTGGCGTCCTCGCCGACGCCGACACGCCGGCCGCCTTCGCCGCCCTCAAAGCGGACCTTGAGAAATGACCGACGAACTCTACGCGAAAGAACTCCTGCGCTGGGCCGCCGATGTGAGCCACGCGGGTCATCTGCCCGACCCTAAGCGCGCGGCCACGGTGAACAACGCCATGTGCGGCGACAAGGTGACGATCGAGTTCGCCGTCGATCCGACGCACGAAGTCATGGAATGCCGCCACGACACGAAGGCTTGTGTTTTGACGCAAGCGTCGGCGGCCATCGTCGCAGCCAAGGCCGGGGGAGAAGACGCACGCTCGTTCGCCCGTCTCAAGAAGCAAGTGACCGCCATGCTGAAGGACGGCGCCGCGGCCCCGGAAGGCAAATGGTCCGCCTTCGAGATCTTCGCCCCGGTCCGCGGTCACAAGAGCCGCCATACCTGCGTGCTGTTGCCGCTGGAAGCAGCGGAGGAGGCACTCTCCCGGTAGTCCGATGCCCATCAGCAGCCCCTTTCGCCACCACTTCCTTTTTCAGCGGCTTATCCCTCTGTCGCGCAGCGCACATGTCGGGTTGGGCATAAATCTGAATGCGGGGCTCGCGTCTTACGAATGGCATCTCGTGCCGATCGTGCTCTCCGAAATTCAGGACGTCGCAGCTTTTTACCCGATCGTCGTGACGAAGGAGCGGGAACTGCAACTCTGCGCACTCATCGGTTTGCACCCGACGCGGTCGCTGTTTCTCGGACGCGATGGAAATTGGGCCAAGGACCACTACGTTCCGCTTTATCTCCGCCAGACCCCGTTCTTTGTGAAGCAGCAGGCGCCGGATCATCCGCCCACGCTGCATATCGACATCGACGACCCCGCCGTCGACGACCGGTTCGCAGATAAGATCATCCTAAGCGGCGGTATCAACCCTAAGCTAAGCAACCGCGTCGCTGCGGCTTCTGCCGTTGCGGCGGAGCAGAGCCGAACGGCAAGCTTTCTGAATTCGCTTGTCTCGGCCAACATACTGCGGAACCTCAGCGCGTTCCGGCGCTATTCGGCCACCAGTGTCGCCAACGATTTGCTTGGTATCTGGCCACCGCCTGGGGGCGCGGCGTTGCCGCCGAATACGGCGGATGCGGCACGGCATTGTGCAACATCGCTCGGAAGGATTGTGTCGTTGCGGGCGCTGCAAGAGGCGCGTTACCTCGCTGAAGAACAGATGGATCGGCCAGACCTATGACGATGAATCCGGAATACCGCGAAAAGGGCTATCTGATCGTCGAGCGGCTGATCTCCGCCGAGCTTGCGTCGTTCTTGAGCGCGCAATTCCACATGATCCGCCAGGTTGACAGCCTTGGACGCGGCGATGACTTGGTTCCGTCGAGTTACGCCATCTATGGCGCAATTCCATTCGAAACGCTGATGTCGAACCTTTGCGGGCGCATCTCGGAACTGACGGGGCTCCCCCTTGTGCCCACTTATTCCTATGGGCGGATATACGATCGCGGCGCGACGCTGGCCAAGCACCGCGACCGGCCGGCTTGCGAGAACAGCATCACTTTGGCCCTCGGCTATGACGGGGACGAACCGTGGCCGATCCACCTATCGGACAAGAACGGACACGAAGTCGTCGCCAAGCTGAAGCCGGGCGACGGCATGATCTATCGTGGGTGCGAGTGCTATCACTGGCGCGACAAGTTCGTCACCGGCACGTGGCAGGCGCAAGTATTTCTGCATTATGTCGAAAAGGGCGGACCAAACGCGGCGGAAGAATTCGATCGCAGGCCGGCGTTGGGGCTAAAGCTGCCCAACAAACGCGCCATCTGAGCGTTCAGCGGCCAAACCGCCGGTCGATAAACTCGCGCGCGGTTAGGAAACCTCCGAGATCGAAGATGCTGTGATGCTCGGCCAGCCTAGGCCAATAGCCTTCCTTCGGCTCGTTTGCCGCCTCGAACAAGCGCTTGCCGAACGATTGCGGGATCACAGAATCGGCTTCGCCGTGCATGATCAGCAACGGTTCGTGCACCTGAGCGATCCGAGCCAGTGACTCGAAACGGTCCTTCATGAACCAGCCGACAGGCATGATCGGAAAGCGCTCCGCCGCTACATCGACTGTCGACGTGTAGGGCGACTCCAACACAACGAGCGCCACCTCACGCTCTGCCGCCATCTTGGTCGCGATGCCAGTGCCCAACGACTCGCCGTAGAGCACGATGTCTTTGCCGGCGACGCCCTGCGCGTTCAACCAATCGAGCGCCGCACGTGCATCGGTGTAGAGCCCCTCCTCGGACGGCGATCCGTCGCTACCCGAGTAGCCGCGATAGGCGAGCACGAACACGCCCATGCTCGCGTCTCTGAAATATGCTAACCGATAACGCTGACTGCGCAACGAGCCGCCATTGCCGTGAAAGATCGCCACCGTCGGCCGCCCCACCGGCGCCGGTGCGTACCATGCATAGACCCGCAAGCCGTCGGCGGTCTTGAGCTCAACCTCTTGCACACCCGTCAACATAGGATAGTACGACGGTGCGACGCGCCGGATCGAATCCGGCCGATACACCAGGTCGCGCTGAAAGAAGAAGAGCAGCCCGACGAACGCGGCGTAGACGGCGACCACGCCGATCAGCCCGCGCCTTAGCCAACGCATTGCGCTCTCCCTCAAATGATGAAGGCAGACCGCGGCCCGAGTCTCAGCGATCCGCCGGACGGCGAGACATCGCCGACCGTCAGGATCGGCGCGCCCGCCTTCTCGACCGCGAAGGTCGCATCGGATTTCGACAAATTGAAGACGCAAACGATGTGATCGCTGCCACTGATGCGTTCGAACGCCAGCAGTTGATCGGTGGCGGCCAGCACCTTCATGTCGCCATGCATCAACGCGGGATGCTTCTTCCGAAGCGCGATCAACGAGCGCGCAAACCAAAGGGTTGAGCCCTGGTCGCGCTCCTGCGTGGCCGCCGCCAGCGCCTTGTGCGCGGGGGCCATCGGCAGCCACGGTTCGCCGTAGGAAAATCCAAGGTTCGGCTTGCCGTCGACCCACGGCATCGGCGTGCGACAGGGATCGCGCCCCGTCGCATAGGGGAAATAAAGTTCGCCGACTGGATCGCGGATCTGATGCCGCTCGATCGGCCCATCGGGTAGCCCCAACTCCTCGCCCTGATAGAGCAGCACGGTGCCTTTGAGCGTCAGCGCCAATGTCAGCACCAGCTTCGCCAGGGCCGGATCGGCCTCCATCGTGCGGCCGTAGCGCGTGACCGGGCGGATCACGTCATGGTTCGAGAACGTCACGCACGGCCACAAGCCGCCGATCTCATTCAAAAACGCGTAGTGCTTCGCAAACACGTCCGGTTTGAACGAACGATCTTCGAGAAACGTGAACGTGTAGCCGGTGTGGAGCCCGTGATCGGCACCAGCGAAGTGTCCGAGCAGCCCGGGCTCTTCCGAAAATTCGCCGAACACGAAACGGTTGTCGTAGCGATCGACCACCGCGCGGATCTTGTCCAACACCTCGCGGTTCTCGGGCAGATTGCTGTCGCGAATGCGGCGCTGCAGGTTCGGCGCGTGCGCCCAGTGATGCGCCGTACGTTCGATTAGCGGCACCGCCGGATTGTCGCGCAGCTGTGCGTCATGGAGATAACTGTTCGCGACGTCGAGCCGGAAGCCATCGACCCCGCGATCGAGCCAAAATTTCAGCACATCGAGCGCCGCCGCCAGCGCTTCCGGATTGTAGAGATTGATCTTCGGCTGACTCTTCAGGAACTTGTGGAAGTAATACTGCCGCCGCAGTGGGTGATAGGACCACGCCGGTCCACCGAACACCGACAGCCAGTTGTTCGGCGGCGTGCCATCTTCGCGCGGATCGGCCCACACATACCAATCGGCCTTCGCGTTATCGCGCGACTTCAAACTCTGCTGAAACCACGGATGCAGATCGCTGGTGTGGCTGAGCACCTCGTCCAGAATGACCTTCAACCCGCGCCGGTTCGCCTCAGCCACCAGCCGGTCGAAGTCCGCCATCGTGCCAAACGACGGATCGACACCGTTGAAGTCCGCGACGTCATAACCGAAGTCGCGGTTGGGCGAAGGATGGATCGGTGACAACCAAATCGCATCGACCCCAAGCGAAGCCACATAGTCGAGCTTCGACTCGATCCCCTTCAGATCGCCGACGCCATCACCGTTCGAGTCGCAAAACGACCGCGGATAGATTTGATAAACAACGGCGCCTTGCCACCACTGCACTAGGCCATATCCACCCGCTCGATGATCCGCGTGACGAGGCCATAGGCCTTCGCCTCTTCCGCCGACATCCAGTAGTTCCGGTCGGTGTCTTCCTTGACCTTGGAGAGCGGCTGGCCGGTCTCTTCCGCGATCGTGCGGTTGATTCGGTCTTGCGCCTTCATGATCTCCTCCGCTTCAATCTCAATGTCGGAGGCCGTGCCGCGAATGCCACCTAGCGGCTGATGCACCATGAAGCGCGTGTTCGGCAGGCAGTATCGGTGCGCCTTGTCGGCGGCGAGATAGATATGGGTTCCTGCCGAGGCGACCCATCCCGTGCCGATCGTCTTGACCTTCGGGCGGAGCGACTTGATCATGTCATGGATGGTGTCGCCGGACTCGACGTGCCCGCCGGGCGAATGAACGACGACCTTGATGTCCTTGTTGGGGTCCTCAGAGGCCAGCGCCAGAAGGTGCGCGGTTACCCGCTCGGCCATCTTCATGTCGACCTCGCCGAAAATCAGCACGGTCCGCGACTTGTAGAGCGCCTGCGAAATCGCCGTGAACGGCGGCGGCTCAGGCGCCTTTGTTTCTTCGTCTTTGTTCAGGCGAAACCGCGAAATCATTGGGGTTTTCCTCGCATAAGGGGATTCGACCAAGGGTGTAGCACCCCCCCGCGACCGGCGCCAAGCCTGTCAGTTCACGCCCACAACTTTCGCCAAAGTCGGGCCGATTTCGGCGTTGATCACCAGATCCGCCATATGGTCAAGCTCGGTCGGATCGCGGTTGAGAATCACGAACTTTGCGCCGTTGCGTTTGGCCGCAATCGGCAATCCCGCGGCCGGATAAACGACCAGCGACGAGCCGATCGCCAGGCACAGATCGCATGCCAACACCGCCTCCGCGGCGCGCTCCATCTCGTCTTCCGGCATCGCCTGGCCGAAGGAAATCGTCGCCGACTTCACGACGCCACCGCACGCCACGCAGGACGGCGGCTCACCCGTTGCCTTGAACACCGGCTCGATGTCGTCGAATTCATGACGCTGCCCGCACGACAGGCACTTCGCGTAGGTCGCGTTGCCGTGAACCTCGATCACCCGCTCGGCCGGCACGCCCGCGCGCTGATGCAGCCCATCGATGTTTTGCGTGATGACTTCACTCACCTTGCCGAGTTCGACCAGGCGCGCAACGGCCCGATGCCCGGCATTTGGTTCAGCCTTTTTTAGCGTCGGGCGCCCATCGAACAGCCGTGTCCACGCCTCTATCCGTGCTTCGCGCGAACGCACGAACTCCTCGAAATAGATGACGCGGTTCTTGCTCCAGATTCCGCCGGGACTGCGGAAGTCCGGTATTCCGGATTCGGTCGAGATCCCCGCCCCCGTGAACACCACGACACGGCGCGACCGGTCGACCAGGTCTTTGAGCTTTTCCCACATGCAGCGACAATGACATAGCTCGCCGCTGCAGTTGAAGCCCCCTTAGTGGGTGTGAACGCCCCGGCGCGGCTTCGCCCTTGCCGCCTCATTCGCGTTCTGCGCCAGCGGACGATCGTGCTCGTCGTGCGTATGCGCGGCCTTGCCGGTTAGCAGGTCGTGCATCA
>CAZJOM010000097.1:0-12654 GCA_964547645.1 uncultured Flavobacteriaceae bacterium | reverse complement strand
AGTCCACGCCGGTTTTGCCAGAGTGGAGGTGGCGGACTTCGCTGTTGGGGACGGTATAGGGTTTCGCGTTCGCGAACGGGGTCGCGAAGAGTGCGGATAGAAGAAAGAGCCTGAGTAGTGTCACCGCTGCATCCTGTGTCGCGCGGTCGAGACCGTAGCATGAAAAAAAGGCCCCGGCTTTTGACCGGGGCCTTGTTATTTCGAGAGGCTGCTGGATCCCCGTTTTCGCGGGGATAAGGCTTTGCGGCGCGCCTATTGGGACGCGCTCGCAAGCGCCTTACATGTCCATGTCCATTCCGCCCATTCCGCCCATGCCACCGGGCATGCCGCCGCCGGCGGCCTTCTTCTCCGGCTTCTCGGCAATCATGGCTTCCGTGGTGATCAGGAGGCCGGCGACCGAGGCCGCGTCTTGAAGGGCCGTGCGCACGACCTTCGTCGGGTCGATGATGCCGGCGTCGATAAGATCGCAGTACTCTTCCTTCTGAGCGTCAAAGCCCGCCGTGTTCGACTTGCCTTCGAGCAAGCGGTTGACGACCGGAGAGGCCTCAACACCCGCGTTCTCGAGGATCTGACGGATCGGGGCTTGGATCGCCTTACGGACGATATTGATGCCCGAGGTCTGATCGTCGTTGTCGCCCTTGAGGCCTGCCAGCGACTTCGTCGCATAGAGCAACGCCGTGCCGCCGCCGGGGACGATGCCTTCTTCCACCGCAGCGCGGGTGGCGTTCAGCGCGTCATCAACGCGGTCCTTGCGTTCCTTCACTTCGACTTCGGTCGCGCCGCCGACGCGGATGACGGCAACGCCGCCGGCGAGCTTCGCCAGACGTTCTTGCAGCTTTTCCTTGTCGTAGTCGGAGGTGGTGTCTTCGATCTGCGCCTTGATCTGGGCGACGCGATCTTGGATGTCCTTCTTCTTGCCGGCGCCGTCGATGACGGTCGTGTCGTCCTTCGTGATGCGAACCTTCTTGGCGGTGCCAAGCTGGTTGATCTTCACGTTCTCGAGCTTGACGCCGAGTTCCTCGGAGATCACTTCGCCGTTCGTCACGATCGCGATGTCTTCGAGCATCGCCTTGCGGCGATCGCCGAAGCCCGGAGCCTTCACGGCCGCGACCTTCAAGCCGCCGCGCAGCTTGTTGACGACGAGCGTCGCCAAGGCTTCGCCTTCGACTTCTTCGGCGATGATGAGCAGCGGACGGCCGGTCTGGACGATCGATTCCAGGATCGGCAGCATCGGCTGCAGCGACGAGAGCTTCTTCTCGTGGATCAGGATGTAGGGATCTTCGAGGTCCGCCACCATCTTTTCCGCGTTCGTCACGAAGTACGGCGAGATGTAGCCGCGGTCGAACTGCATGCCTTCGACGACTTCGAGTTCGCTGTCGAGAGACTTCGCTTCTTCAACCGTGATCACGCCTTCGTTGCCGACTTTCGCCATGGCTTCGGCGAGCTTCTTGCCGACCCATTCGTCGCCGTTCGCGGAAATCGTGCCGACCTGGACGATTTCTTCGTTCGACTTGACCTTCTTGGAGCGCTTCTTGAGGTCGGCCACGACGGCTTCGACCGCGAGCATCACGCCGCGCTTCAGGTCCATCGGGTTCATGCCGGCGGCAACCGACTTCATACCTTCGCGCACGATCGCCTGCGCTAGAACGGTCGCGGTCGTCGTGCCGTCGCCGGCCGTGTCGTTCGTCTTCTGAGCGACTTCGCGCACCATCTGGGCGCCCATGTTCTCGAACTTGTCGGCAAGTTCGATTTCCTTGGCGACCGTGACGCCGTCTTTCGTCGTGCGCGGAGCGCCAAACGACTTATCGATGACCACGTTGCGGCCCTTCGGACCCAACGTCACCTTGACCGCATCGGCCAGGATGTCGACGCCGCGCAGCAAGCGCGCGCGAGCATCGGCGTGGAATTTGACTTCTTTCGCTGCCATTTGAGTTGTCTTCCTTCAGATTTCGGGACAAGAAAAAAGCGACCAGACCGGAATGGTCTTAAGCCGCCTTCTTCGCCGAGGCCTTGCCTTCCAGCACGCCCATGATGTCGGACTCTTTCATGATCAGGAGGTCCTGACCGTCGATCTTCACTTCCGTGCCGGACCACTTGCCGAACAGGATACGATCGCCGACCTTCACTTCCGGTTGGATGCGGTCGCCTTTTTCGTCGCGGCCGCCGGGGCCGACGGCGACGATTTCGCCTTCTTGCGGCTTCTCTTGCGCGGTGTCGGGGATGATGATGCCGCCGGCCGTCTTCACGTCTTCCTGGACGCGCTTGACGACAACGCGGTCACCGAGGGGACGGAACTTCATGAGGTTCTCTCCTAAATGATCGTCTGATTGCGTAAAAATGAGGGGCTGTTAGCAGTCAGCTTGGCTGAGTGCTAAAGCGCGTCGTGGACTTAAGGAGTGTGGGCGGCATCGTCAAGGGCCGCGCGAAAGAAAATGTCGGGAGGAAAATTTCCTTGTCCACCAATCTCTTACTTGGTGGTTCTACCAACCCAGTTGAAGGGTGACGAAGGGCCTTAGGCCGCGATCGCCCTTATCGGCGACATCGCGCGATAGCGGCTGGGCCAATTCCAGGCTCAAGACCGCACCTGGTACTGGTGACAGGCGCACCCCAAAACCCGCTGAACTGAGGTCTTCTTCGTTGGGGCCCGCGACGCGGTTCCAAACCAAGGCGCCATCGGCGAAGGCGTAGACCTGAACCGTCTTCAGCCACTCGAAGACGTCGGTCAACGTGTAGCGAAGCTCAAGCGATCCCGCGACACCGTTATCGCCGGTGATCTCGCTGTAGTCATAGGCTCGGCCGAAGCGGGCGCCGCCGGCGCCGAACTCCTCCGCACGGACGAGAGCCCCGTCGGCGAGCTGGCCGGCGAACGAGAAGGACATATCCAAACGGTCGGCGAGTTTCTGGGTCAGCGTCGCATCCAACCGGACCTTGCTGAACTGCGGCCGGCCATCAGCGTTGGTCATGCTGGCGTCGCCGTTCTTCGACGCATCGAAGGCGTCGAGGCCACGCGATCCTTCCAAGGTGACATCCGTGCGGGTGCCGCCGCTGACGAGCGTGTAGCTCAAACTGCCGCGCAGGACGCGGGTGTGCTCCTCGGTTTGGGCGCCTGCCATCGCTACCTCGGCAGTGTCGCGCGCATCATAGAAGACGGTTGCCCAAAGCGACTGCGCGCGCGTCCTTAGGACTGGTACGGTCGCGCGGGCGTAGAAGCGGTCGACTTCGCCGTTCTTGCCGGCGGCCTCATTGCGCGTGCGCGACATTGAGGTCCCGACTTCCGTCCAGAGATCGCCTGCCAACCAGGGTCTTGCATAGCTGATGTCACTGAAAACGAGGCAGTTTGTGTCGCTCGGCAGCGTGAACAACGAGGCGGCCAGGCGGTCACCGGGCGTCACGACCGAGTTCCATCCACCCCACGCAAAGGCTTGATCGGAACCGCTTTTGCCGTTGCCACGGTTGTCCCCGTAGAGGCGCCAAGAGACGCCGGCAATGGTGACCGCAATCTTGAGAGTGTATTTTGCCAGATCGTCCGGATCAGCCAGGAGCTGCGAGGACGCAACCTTGTAACCATAGCGGTCGGCCAGCAGAAGCAAGTCGCGCTCGAATGTTGCCAGGCGCGCTGGGTGTTCGGCCAGGGTGCTCGCGAAATGCGCCTGCGCATCGGTCCCGGCCATGCCCGCGACGACGATTCCGGCGACGTAGCCTTCGACGACTTTGATCTTCAGATGGCCGTCCGGAGCTTCTTGCGGCGGCAGGTAGGCACGCGACAGGAAGAAGCCGCGATCCCGGTAGAGCTTGGTGAGGCACTGCGTGAGGCCGACCAAGCTGGCCGCGCCAACCGTCGTCCCCATTAGCGGCGCGATGCAGGCCTCCGCTTCAGCCCGATCGATCATGGTCATACCTTCGATCGAAGTCGAGCGAAGCGTAAATTGAGGAATCGAAGCGAGGTCGGCTTCATCGACTTTAGGCGGCGCGGTTGTGGTTGAGGTGTCCTTTTCGGGGCGAGCAGCTTCTGTGGGGAGACGCTCCTCAACGCGCTGAGGATCAACGTTGTCGGCGAGAACCGGCGAACTCATGGACGCAATACAGGCGGCAAGCGCAGTCGTGCGCTTCCAGCGTGGCGTTGCAATGGTTGATCCCGGAATCACGCGCGCTCTGTTGCGTCTTCGATCAGGCATTAGTGGGGGAAGCGGAGTTAACGGCCCGCTAACCACTACGCCAATGCGTCAACCGATCCTCAATCCTAACGGCAAGCAGCAAGTTCGAATCGCCCTGGCCAGCGCTCGTCAACCAACTTTCTTTCGGACCCGTTAAGCGCCCGACGGCCAGGATCGCCCTTCAAATCGGCGGGAATTCGTCAATTCCCATGCCCAAGACCTGGAGTGGATGCATGCTGTTCAACGGAATGCGCAAGCTTGCCTTTGTGTCGTCAGTAGCCTTTGCAGCGCTCACCTCGCCCGCCACCGCCGGCGAGGCGTGGCGGGTCGTGGACACTGCCGGTGCTGTCAAGGTTGGCGGCGCCGGTGTGATGCCGGTGGCGCTGAACCGCGACCAACCGCTGCCGGCCGATTCATGGGTGCAAACTGGCGTGGGCGGTCGCGCGGTCTTGGCGCGTGGGCAAGAGACAATCGTCGTCGAGCCGAACAGTCGCGTTCTGTTGCCTGACGAAGAGGTCAACGGCAACACGCAGGTTCTGCAAACGTTGGGGTCGGCCCTCTACAAGATCGGAAAGCAGAAGAAGCCGCACTTTCAGGTCGACACGCCATATCTGGCGGCGGTCGTGAAGGGAACCGAGTTTACGGTCAGTGTCGACGAGGGCCGGGCATCGGTCACGGTGACGGAGGGGCTCGTCGAAGTGGCGACCCCGGGCGGACAAGATGTTGAGTTCGTGCCGCCCGGATTCACGGCCGTTGTCAGCGGCGAGCACAAAGGCGACGTCGTCGTCGGGCAGACGCCGCGCAACGACAATGCGGAGACGAACCCTGCACACGAACAGAGCCGGCCGGCGACGGATGAAAGCGCGGAACGGCACGACGGCAAGCCAGAACAGGTGGGCGACAACGGCACGACGTCAGTGCTGATCCCGGTCGCGGTCGGCGAGGTTGAAGTCGACATCAAGGAAGTGTCCGGCGGCCTTGCCTTTGGCGAGGTGAAGACGGCTGCGGTCGAGGCAGGCGGATCTGTGACGGACAAAACCGATCATTTGAAGCGTGAAGCCGACGCGCCAAAGGCGGACGGCGGCTCAGTCTCGTTGGCGCCAAGCCTCGGGCCATCGGACGCAGGGGGCGCACCGGCTGAGACGGATTCCGGCAACGGCAAGGGAAATAGCGTCGGCGGCATCGGCGCCTCACCCGTTCTCGATGTCGGCGAGCCGCTGCCAGTGCTGGGCGATGTCGGCGGCGGCAACGGAAATGGCGGCGGCAACGGGAACGGCGGCGGCAACGACACCTCACCTGTTCTCGATGTCGGCGCGCCGCCACCAGTGTTGGGCGACGTCGGCGGCGGCAACGGAAACGGCGGCGGCAATGGAAACGGAAATGGTAATGCCGGGGGCAACGGGAACGGCAACGCCGGCGGCAACGGAAATGGCAACGGCAACGGGCGCCTCATACCTGTTCTCTAGGAAGCGTCTCGGGGGCACAAATGGGGGCTTGGCATAAACTGAAGTCTGCGGCGGCGCAGTGGCGCCTCGAGCTCATGATTTTCGGGCTCGTGGCGACCTGCGGCGCCGCGGGTCTGCTTGCGCCGCTCCAGAGTGGCCTCAACGACATGATGTTTCGGATGCTGAGCCGGCCGGCATCGGGCGATATCGTCATTGTTCAGATCGATCCCAAGAGTTTGGCCGAGGTCGACACGTGGCCTTGGGCGCGCGGCAAGCATGCGGCGTTGATCGATAAACTCGTCGGTGCAGGTGCGGAGATGGTCGCGCTCGACATCGACTTCTCCTCGCCGTCCCGGCCCGTAGAGGACGCGCGTTTGGTCGAGGCAGTCGCTGCCGCCAAAGGCCGCGTCGTGCTGCCTTCGTTCATTCAACATGCGACACCGGGCGCCGGGCACGAATTGATCGAAACAAATCCACTTCCCGCTCTGCGCGATCACGCGCTGATCGGCAATGCGAACATATTCGCACCGTCCGGTAAGGCGCGGCAGGCGAGCTTGGGCCTCTATCTTCCGGATGGACGGTATAGGCCGACATTCGCGGCGTTGATCGGGCAACGCGGCCGCGGGTTCATCAGCGATTTCGACATCGACTTCGGTATCGATGCGTCGTCCGTCAAGCGCTTATCCTATGTTGATGTCTTAAACGGAAACTTCGACGGCAACGCCGTGAGGGGCAAGCGCGTCGTCGTCGGCGCCACTGCAATCGAACTCGGCGACTTCGTCCCAGTGCCGCTGCGCGGCGTTGTCCCCGGCGTGGAGTTACAGACTCTGATCGCGGAGAGCCTGTGGCAGAACCGCGCGCTGTTGTCGTTCGGTCTGCCGGGCGCGCTGCTGTTGCTCGTGCTTGCATTGATCGTCGTGCGACCGAGCCGCTCGGCGTGGGCGGACCGGCGCTTTGGCATCCGGCTGGCGCTTTGCGTCGCCGGGCTCGGTGCGCTGCAGTTCGTCGCTTATGCCGCGTTTCCGGTCGTGTTGCCGTCGGCTTTGGCTTTTGTCGGCCTAGTCCTGTGCTTTGCGCTGGTGGCTACGAAGGAGTTCGGTGCCCGTGCGAACAACGTGTTGCGCGAGCGGTCTGCCGGCAACCTGCGCCGGGTGATGATGAATATGATTGTCGAGGAAAGCTCCGACGGCGTCGTCGTCTCAGATATCAACGGGCGTATTGAGCTTACGAACGAACGCGCGGCCACGCTATTGAATGCGACGAAAAGCACACTGCTCGGCCGGCAGGTCGGCCGTCACCTGCCGAGATTTGAAGAGACGGCGGCGACCGGCGACGACGCGCTACACCAGACCGAGCTTGCGGTCGAGTGCGACGGCGGGACAACTCTTCTAGACATTAGCGTGCGCCGGCTCACCTTGCCGGCGGTCGCGAACGCCGGGCCACTGACACAGATCGATGTCTATACGTTGCGCGACGTGACGATGAAGCGCCGGGCGGAGAGCGCCGAACGGCGGGCTCAAGAGGAGCGGTTCCTGGCCGAGCGCGCCAAGTCGAACTTCATCGCGAATATGAGCCACGAGTTGCGCACGCCACTGAACGCAATCATCGGCTTTTCAGAGATGATGGCGAACCAGGTTATGGGGCCGCTTGGCAAGCCGCAATATGTCGAGTTCGCCGATGTCGTGGCGAAGAGCGGGCATCATCTCCTTGGCCTCGTCAACAACATTCTTGAGATCTCGCGCTTGGAGCACGATGCGGCAACATTGGAGCCGGAAGAACTCGACTTCGAGGAATGCGCGAACGGTTGCGTGGCGCTCGCGCGCGGATCGCGCGACTACAAATCGCAACAGATCGATGTCACGGTTGAACAGGGTTTGCTCGTAAACGCGGACCGACGCGTGATCAAACATATGCTGGCCAACTTGGTGTCGAATGCCGTGAAGTTCACGGAACCGAACGGTCAGATCACGATCGCCGCGCGTGCGAATGGCGACGATGTCGCGTTCGAGGTCTCAGACGACGGCGTTGGCATCGATCCAATGCTGATGCCGCATTTGACGGACTTGTTCCGGCAGGCGGATCAGAGCTTTACGCGCAAGCACGAAGGGATGGGCGTCGGTCTCTATCTCGTAAAGCGCTACATCGATCTGATGAAGGGCACTCTCGCCTTCGAAAGCGAACCGGGCAAGGGCACGCGCGTACGCGTGACGCTGCCCGGCGTTGTGGTGCGGCGGATGAAGGCGGACGCCGCTTAGTACTTGACGCTGCAGCCGTAGGGATCCGTGGCGGTCTCCGCGACCGTGCCGCCGGTGGAGACGGCGTTGAATGCTTCGCGCACGTAGTTGCGCGCGGTTGCAATCGTCGCGGCGTCGGTGCTCGGTTGATCGTCGATAGCGCCCATGTAGCGCAGCACACCTGCCTTATCGACGACGAACATGTGCGGCGTGGTTTGCGCCTCGTAGAGCTTACCGACGGCGCCGGTGGGGTCCAGCAGAACCGACGTCGGCGCCGCGCCGCGCGATGCGGTCAGCTTGTTCGCTTCCGCGCCGTTGACGTAGCCTTGTTTGCCGGGCGCCGAGGATATGATCGAGAGCCAGACGCCGCCAGCCTTCGTGACTTCTTGCTGAAGCTTCTGCATGTTGCCGGCGCCGTAGTGCTTCCTCACATAGGGACAGCCGTCATTGGTCCATTCGAGCACGACTGTCTTGCCCTTGAAATCGGCGAGCGCGTGGCGCTTGCCATTTGAGTCAACCGCGGTGAAAGCCGGCGCGGGTTGGCCGATCGTGGGCGCAGCCAATGCTGCCGTTGTGAACGCGGCAAGTGCTGCGGCGGAGAAGAGAAGCGTTCGGATCATTTCGACATTCCCAGTGTTTCAAGAATGAGCGATTGGGTCAGGAGCTGCGGCAGGATTTTGGGCTCGCTGCCGCCTGGTGGAAAGTAGAGATAGAGCGGGACGCCCTCGCGTCCATACTGCTTCAAAAGCGCGCTGATTTCCGGATTCTGGTTCGTCCAATCGCCGACGATATAGGCCGTGCTCGTCGCAGCGAACGCGTCGCGGACCGTGGCCGACGATAAGGCCACGCGCTCGTTGTAGAGACAGCTGACGCACCAGGCGGCCGTCAAGTTTACGAAAACTGCTTTGCCCTCTGCGCGCAGCGCGGCGAGGCGCGTGGCCGTGTAGGGTTCGGATGGAACGGTGCTGGCGCCGGAGTCGCCGACGGCGGCGTCGACTTTGCGAGGCGCGAACGGAATGATCACTAACGCTACAGTCGCCGCGAGTGCCAAGAGGAATGTCACACTGGCCAGAATTGCCGACTTCGATTGGGCGAGGCGCGCTTGGGCGACGCCAAAGGCCCAGGCGGCGAGTGCAAGCGTGATGAGGCCGATCATCACGCGGAAGAGGCCCTCGGGCGCCACTTGTTGCGAGAGGACCCAGACGAGCCACGCTGCGGCGCCGTACATCGGGAATGCTAGGAACTGCTTGAAGCGTTCCATCCAGGCGCCAGGTCGCGGCAGCAAGCGGATGAGCGCAGGGCTAAAAGAGAAGATCACCCACGGCAGTGCCAAGCCCAAACCAAGCGCGAGGAAGATCGCGATCGTGATCGCAGGCGGTTGCGTGAACGCGAAGCCCATGGCGGCACCCATGAACGGTGCCGTGCAGGGTGCCGCGACGACAACGGCGAGGACGCCGGTAAAGAAGGCGCCGACAAGTCCACCGCGGCCGGCGAGTCCTTGCCCCGCTCCTTGGATCGAGCTACCGATGTTGAAGACGCCGGAGAGGTTCAGGCCGACGAGGGTTAGGATGTAGGCCAGGATCGCGACGGAGAACGGCGATTGGAGTTGGAAGCCCCACCCCACGTCTTCTCCCAACGAACGCAGCCACAACAGCGTGACAGCGAGCCCCGCGAAGGTTGTCAGAACACCAAGCAGGTAGGCGACGCCATCTGTCCAGGGGTGATCGCGGTGGCCGGCTTGCACAAGCGCCAGCGCTTTCATCGAGAGGATGGGGAAGACGCAGGGCATCAGGTTCAGGATCAGGCCGCCTAGGATCGCGAACAGGATCGCTTGCATCAGCGGCAGATCGGCGGCGGCGACGGTCGTCAGGCCGGCGGGGACATCACCTTGCTTGAGCGAGACTTCGAACGCTTGCGCTGGATTGGCGAGTACGAGCACGCCGTCGATCGCGGATGTTTCCTTGCGCTTATCAGGGTCGCGCAGACGCCAACCCGGCGGCACGGTGATCGCGAAACCGCCGGCACGTTGTTCGGCAACTTGCGGTGCGGAGGCCTTCAGAAGGCCCTTCGTGAACGGAAAGAACAATGCGCCTGCGCCCGTCTCGGTCCGGTTCAACGTCGGCTGGAAGAACAGCGTGACGAGATCGTCCTTTGCGGCGAAGCGAGCGTCGAACGCCGCTGTCTTCAAGGGCTCGCGTTCGCGGTACTTCGCAAAGATGTCTCGCCATTGGTCGTTGTGTGCGGGTGAGGCAACCACGGGCAAAGCGAGATCGAGCGTTGCTTCTTCGGGGATGCAGATGTCTTTGCAGACGAGCCACTTGGCGTGCGCGGTGAACGACACCGTCGTGCCTACGGCTAAGCCTGCAGGCACGGCGACCTCAGTGCGCAGCAGAACTTCGTCACGGAAGCCGTAGTTCGCGAGTTCACCGAAGGCTATCCGTTCCGGCCGCGGCCACGCGATATCGCCCGCGACAAAGCCTGGCGGAAGTGACCAGTCGATCGTCGTCGGTTCGCCCGATTCACCGGGGTTACGCCAATAGGTGTGCCACTCCGGCTGCATGCG
Source organism: uncultured Flavobacteriaceae bacterium (assembly GCA_964547645.1). Classification (GTDB taxonomy): domain Bacteria; phylum Pseudomonadota; class Alphaproteobacteria; order Micropepsales; family Micropepsaceae; genus SZUA-430. The sequence continues at coordinate 2,258 of CAZJOM010000097.1, read as the reverse complement.
TTCGATGAGGCCGATCGAAATCGTCCCGCCCGATGCGGGGATTCCCGTAGTTTCGGCGACCAAGCGGACTTCGACGCGCGGTGTCGTGGCGACATCGGCGGCGCCCGCGAGGGTCGCGCCAGCGAGGACCGCTGCGAAGGCGAAAAGTACCGACAAAAATCGCTTGAAGTTCGCCGTCAAACCACTACCCCGGCCAGATCGAATCCGCGCTATATAGCCGACGAACCCATCAACGGCGAGCGCCGAGCAAGCTTAATGTCGTGCGGCTCGCGCGACTGTGACCCAACAAACCCTAAGGAGAAGCTCATGCGCAACTCGAACCGGCAATGGCGGCTGAAGCGGCGGCCCGTCGGCGACATCAAGGCCGGCGACCTGGAGCTCATGGATTCGCCCAAGCCTGTGCCGGGAAAGGGCGAGATTTTGGTGCGCAACATTTACCTGTCGCTCGATCCGACAAACCGGATTTGGATGAGCGATATGGAGCAGTACATGCCGCCAGTTGCTATCGGCGACGTGATGCGAGGCGGAACGCTGGGTGTCGTCGAGCAATCGAACGCGGACGGCTTTGCGGCCGGCGACATCGTCATCCCCGGCATGGGCGGCTGGCAGGACTATACGATCGGATCGGCGAGCGGTCCGTTCCCAGCACAGAAGCTGCCGAAGATCCCGGGGGTGCCGCTCTCAACGTTTATGAGCGCGCTGGGGTTCACGGGCGCAACTGCCTATTTCGGATTGCTCGACCTCGGCAAACCGCAGGCGGGCGAGACCGTCGTCGTGTCGGCGGCAGCCGGTGCGGTCGGGCAGATCGTCGGGCAGATTGCGAAAATCAAAGGCTGTCGCGTCGTAGGCCTCGCCGGGACGGACGAGAAGTGCCGCTATGTGGTGAAGGATCTCGGGTTCGATGCTTGCATCAACTACAAGAAAGAAAACGTCGCGCAGGCGTTGAAGCGCGAGTGCCCCAACGGCATCGACGTGGACTTCGAGAATGCGGGCGGCGAGATCCTGGATGCCGTGCTGGCGAACATCAATCTGAGGGCGCGCATCGCGCTGTGCGGATTGATCTCGCAGTACAACGCAACCGGGCCGGTGCCGGGGCCTTACAATTTCACGAACATTTTGATGAAGCGGGCGCGCGTGGAAGGTTTCATCATCATCGACTACATGCCGCGCTTCGCCGAATTCGCAATGCAGATGGCGCAGTGGCTGATGGAAGGCAAGGTCAAAGATCGCGTCGACATTCACGACGGACTTGAGAACGCGGTGACGACGTTGAACGAGCTTTTCACCGGCGGCAACACCGGTAAGCTCTTGGTGCGCGTGAGTGCGGAGCCCTGATCATGAGCTGGCGGATTTTCTTCATCGTTGCGGCGGTGTTCAATTTCGTGGCGGGAATACCGCTTACGATTGCGCCGGCGGAGATGGCGGCGTCGCTGGGCCTGCCGGTGCCGGACGATCTCATGTACCACCGGTTTACGGGTTTGCTCGTTGCTTGCTTCGGCGGCGTCTATGCGTTGATGGCAAGCGACCCCATGCGCTATCGGCCGGTCCTTTGGACCGGCGTGATCGGGAAGGCCGGGGTCGTCATCATGTTCACGGAAGCGTTTTTGGGCGGACGGGTGCCGTTTCAGGCCTACGCCGTTTCGCTCGGCGATCTTGCGTTCGTGATCGGGTTTGTCGCCTTCCTTCTGATGCCTGTGAAGAAGCCAGCATGAGCGAGCTCGCAATCACCATCGAGTCCCCACCGGCGAAGGCGACGCTCGACGCAATCGACAACGGTCTCGACGTCTACAACGCGCAGTTCTCGCCGGCGACTTACGAGGAGTTCGCCGTACCGCTCAAGAACGAGGCGGGTGAGGTCAAGGGCGGCATCTATGCGATGGCGTGGGCTGGATCGCTCTTCATCAAGTGGTTCTGGATCGACGAAGCGTCGCGGCGCAGGGGCTTTGGACGCAGGCTGATGGCGGCGGCGGAGGAAGAAGGACGGCGACGCGGATGCACCGTCGTGTGGCTCGACACGTTCGAGTTTCAGGCGCGGCCCTTTTACGAGAAGCTTGGCTACAAAGTGTTCGGGACGCTCGACTACCCGGCCGGGTTCAAGCGCTTCTATATGCAGAAGCCGCTTTGACCTCGGCTCAATGTGTCCCGGTCGCCGATCGATTTAGGATGCCAGGAGCGGCGAAGAAGGTTTAATGCGCCTCGTATTTGGGTTCTTTCGGGGTGGGAAAATACTCCACGACCTCGGTGAGCTTGCCGTCGCG
>CAZJOM010000096.1:6605-13088 GCA_964547645.1 uncultured Flavobacteriaceae bacterium | reverse complement strand
ACGAATAGGGATGTGCACCATTCGATGCGGTTCACGGGGCCGGGGCCGTAGTAGTCGATGCGGCGGAAGCCGGCTGCGCTCAACATCTTGAAGGCGCCGTTGTATTGCCAGCGGTCGGAGTTGTCGAAGACGATGAAGCCCGACGGCTTGACGTATTGCGCGGCGAGCCAGGCCGAAAGCGTGCGCGCCATGCCGTCGACCACGACCACATCGAAGCTCGCGCGCGGAAAGGCGGTGATCTCGGTCGCGTAGGCGATGAATTCCTCGCTCAGCAGGCCATGCATGATGTTGTGGTCGCGGTTCGGCGAGACGGGCAGTTCGGGCGGCTCGGCGAAGAACTTCGTGGTGGCGGCTTTGCGATCGTCGCTGCAGGGTTCGTCCATCACGCGGGTGATGATCTTCAGGTTCGCAGGCGCGGTCTTGGCGACGCGCTCGGCCCAGGCGGCGTCGTGCTCGACGCTGGTCACCTCGGCCGTGTTTGCCGCCCACCACAGCGATGAGCCGCCGCAGCCGTACTCGAACACCTTGAATGAGGGTTTGATGATGCGTTGGATCTGGCGGAACGCCGGGTAGGTGATCCAGGGCACGATCCCGTTCTTGTTGCGCGGGATGCCGTCGAGGCTCTCAAACCAGCCGCGCTTCTCCAGATACATCTGCGCGAACTGGTAGAGGGCTTGATTGACCTGAGCGTGCTGGCCGATGGACATGGGGATCTCCCGCGGGTGATGCGGGCGTGGGTAGCATGATTCGGCTGGGCTAAACGTGCACCACTCGCCCGTACGCATCCAGCACCGCTTCGTGCATCATTTCGCTGAGCGTCGGATGCGGGAAGACGGTGTGCATCAACTCCGCCTCCGTCGTCTCCAGCGTTCTGGCGATCGTGTAGCCTTGGATCAGTTCCGTCACTTCGGCGCCGATCATGTGGGCGCCGAGGAGTTCGCCGGTTTTGGCGTCGAAGACCGTTTTGATCAGGCCTTCGGTATCGCCGAGCGCGATCGCCTTGCCGTTGCCGATGTAGGGGAAGCGGCCGACTTTGACTTCGCGGCCGGCTGCTTTGGCTTTCGCTTCGGTCATGCCGACGGAGGCGACTTGCGGCCAGCAATAAGTGCAGCCGGGGATCTTTGAGACGTCAAGCGGGTGCAGCCCTTTCTGGCCCGCGATGCGTTCGACGGCGATGACACCTTCGTGGCTGGCCTTGTGGGCGAGCCAGGGCGGACCTGCGACGTCGCCGATGGCGTAGAGGCCGGGGACGCTGGTTTCCGCCCACTCGTTGACGACGATGTGGCCGCGGTCGGTTTTCACGCCGGCGGCTTCGAGGCCGAGGTTCTCGATGTTGCCGGTGATGCCGACGGCGAGGATCACGCGGTCGACGGTGAGCGATTGCGATTTGCCGTCTTTGGTCTTGATCGAGGCGGTGACGTTGTCGTCGCCTTTCGTCAGCTTCTCGACGGTGGCACCCGTCATCACCTTCATGCCTTGCTTCGTGAAGGCCTTCAGCGCGAGTGCGGAGATTTCTTCGTCTTCGACCGGGAGCACGCGTTCGAGCACTTCGACGACGGTCACGTCCACGCCCAACGTGCGGTAGAAGCTTGCGAACTCGATGCCGATCGCGCCGGAGCCGATGACGAGTAGCGACTTCGGCATCGCGGGCGGGACCATCGCCTCCTTGTAGGTCCAGATCAGTTTGCCGTCGCCTTCGAGGCCGGGCAGCGCGCGAGCGCGGGCGCCGGTGGCAATGATGATGTTTTTCGCCGTGTAGTCCCCTGCCCCTTTGCCGATGACGGCGAGCTTGTTCTTGGCGGTCAGTTTGGCCTCGCCGTCGATGACGGTGATCTTGTTCTTCTTCATGAGGAACTTGACGCCGTTGGAGAGTTGGCCGGCGACCTTGCGGCTGCGCTCCACGATTTTGGCAAGGTCGAACTTGATGTTGTCGGCCGAGAAGCCGAATTCGGGCAGACGGTGCATCAGGTGGAAGATCTCCGACGAGCGCAGCAGCGCCTTGGTCGGGATGCAGCCCCAGTTCAAGCAGATGCCGCCCAGGTGCTCACGCTCGACCACGGCCGTCTTTAGGCCCAGCTGCGCGGCGCGGATGGCGGCGACATAGCCGCCGGGACCGGCGCCGATGACGATCAGGTCGAATTGGGTGTCGGCCATGTGAGTCCCCTCCGGTTTGGGTGCTTGGGTGCCTATGGCGGGCGATGGTGTCAACTCGAAATAGTTCTTGCTTTGTTCCTTTTGCCGTGCATCCTGCGCCAACCGACTTAGGAAGGAGAGCCAACATGATGATCGGTTACGTGACGATTGGGGCCTTGGACGAGGCGAAAGCGAAGACGTTCTACGACGCCGTGTTCGGGGCCATGGGCTGCGATCAGAAGTTCAGCGACGGCGGCTGGACCGGCTATGGCGCGAAGGGTCAGGACAACCACGACGTCTACATCGTCGCGAACCCGGCGGACGGAAAGCCTGCGCGGGCGGGGAACGGGATCATGATCTCGTTCAAGGCGGGCACGAAGAGTGAGGTTGAGGCGGCGTACAGGGCTGGGCTCTCGCACGGTGGAACGGATGAGGGTGCGCCGGGGCCAAGACCAGCGGACTCGAAGACGTTCTTCGGCGCGTACTTGCGCGATCCGACGGGGAACAAGATCTGCGTTTATTGTAAGCCGTAGGCGACTATCGCAGGTTCCCTCTCCGCTATCGCGCAGTGATGGTCCCCTTCCTCCGCGGAAGCGGGGGAAGATGAGTTGCGCAGTCGAGATTGCTGGGTTTAACTAAGCCACTGTTCACCGGCTCGCCAAAGAAACGCACCGGTCACGATGCCTAGAATGAGAAGCTGCGACAGCTTCAACAGCAGCGGCCATCGAACGAGCGGTGCGCCCCGCCGTAGCCATCGGACGAGGCCCACGACATATGTAGTGCACCCTACCGCTAACAACATCACGATCGCAGCAGATCCGCGATCATGTACGAGCTCGACGCCGACAACGGTGCAAACAACGACCCAAGCCAACAAACCGACAGCGGCATTGGCTTTGTCGATCCACCGTTCGTCGGTCGGCACGACTATCATACCAACATCGTCACCGGGTCTTCGATGTAGCCTTTGAACGCTTCCAACCACGTCGCCCCAAGCGCGCCGTCGATGACGCGGTGGTCGCAGGAGAGTTGGACGGTCATCACGTTGGCGATGGCCAGCGCGCCTTTCTTGACCACGGCGCGTTGTTCGCCGGCGCCCACCGCCAGGATCGCGGCGTGCGGCGGGTTGATGACCGCGGTGAAGTCTTTGATGCCGAACATCCCGAGGTTCGAGATGGCGAAGGAACCGCCCTCGAACTCGGCGGGTTTTAGTTTCTTCGTCTTGGCGCGGCCGGCGAGGTCTTTCACTTCGCGCGAGATGGCGGCGAGGCTTTTGGTTTCAGCGGCGAAGACGATCGGCGTGATCAGGCCGAAGTCGAGCGCGACGGCGACGCCGATGTCGGCGTGCTTGTGGCGGAGCAACGCGGTGTCGGTCCAGGAGCTGTTCACGCCCGGCACGCGGATGAGCGCCAAGGCCGCCGCCTTCACGATGAAGTCGTTGACGGAGAGTTTGTAGGAGGCGGCACCCTCTGTCGGCGCCTTCTCGTTCATCTGTTTGCGCACGTCGAGCAGCGTGTCGATCGTGCAGTCGATCTTCAGATAGAAATGCGGGATGTCGCGCTTGGCGGCCGTGAGGCGCTTGGCGATCGTCCGGCGCATCGAGTCGTGGGGAATTTCGTCGTAGGTGTCCTTCGCGAAATAGAGCCGCGCGTCCGGGATCGACGACGGCGCGGGGACTTCTGCAGGACGTGGGGCGACAGAGGGGGCTTTTGGCGCGGGTGCCGGTGCGCGCGCAGCGCCGCCTTTGGCGGCTGCTTCGACGTCTGCCTTGATGATGCGGCCGTGCGGGCCTGAGCCTTGGATGACGGTGAGTTCGACACCGCCCTGGGCTGCGACGCGGCGGGCGAGCGGCGACGCAAAGAGGCGCGCGCCGGCTTGCGCCACGGCAGCCGGTGCGATGCCGGTGGCCGCTGCCGGAATGACTTTCATCGGGGCGGCCGGTGCTGGCGGGGTTGTTGGTTTTGGTGCTTCTTTTTTTGCAGCCGGAGGGGGAGCGCTCGTCGCCTGTTTGGGCCCGGCGACGTACTTCTCGCTCTCGTCCCGCAGTTGCGCGATGACGGCGTTGACTTTCACCCCCTCGGTGCCTTCCGCGACCAGGAGATCGGCGACGACGCCTTCGTCGACGGCTTCGACTTCCATCGTCGCTTTGTCGGTTTCAATCTCGGCGATGATGTCGCCGGACTTCACCTTGTCGCCGATCTTGACGTGCCACTTGGCGAGCTTGCCCTCTTCCATCGTGGGCGATAGCGCGGGCATGAGGATGGGAGTGGTCATGAGCGACACGCGGAGAAATAGCCTTCCCCCCTCGTGGGGGAAGGTGGCCGAAGGCCGGATGGGGGGGAAAGCGCGAAGCGCTCGTTGACGAGAGATACCGCAGCGCGCGCTGCGCGCGTTACCCCCCATCCGTCGCTGCGCGACACCTTCCCCCGCAAGGGGGGAAGGCAAAGGTACGCGACGTTTTCTGGTACGTGCACCACGTCAGCTCCGGTACAGCACGGCTTTTGCCGCCGCGATGATTTCGTCGACGTTGGGGAGCGCCAGCTTTTCGAGGTTTGCGGCGTAGGGCATCGGGACGTCCTTGCCGTTGACGCGGGCGGGTGGTGCGTCGAGGTAGTCGAAGGCTTGCTCCAGCACCTGCATCGCGACTTCGGAGGCGATGCCGCAGATCGGCCAGCCTTCTTCGACGATGACGATGCGGTTCGTCTTCTTCACGGAATCGACGACGGTCGCGGTGTCGAGCGGGCGGAGCGAGCGCAGGTCGATGATCTCGGCGCTGATGCCTTCCTTCGCCAACGCGTCAGCGGCTTGGATGATGAGGCCGACGGTGATCGAGTACGACACGAGGGTGACGTCGGTGCCTTCGCGGACGACGCGGGCCTTGCCAATCGGGAGCACGAGGTCGTCGACTTTGGGCACGTCGAAGGAGCGGCCGTAGACGATTTCGTTTTCCAGAAAGATGACCGGGTTCGGGTCGCGGATGGCGGCTTTGAGCAGGCCCTTGGCGTCGGCGGCGAAGTACGGCGCGACGACGCGCAGGCCCGGCACATGCGCGTACCACGAGGCGTAGTTCTGGCTGTGCTGCGCAGCGACGCGGGCCGCCGCGCCGTTGGGGCCGCGGAACACGATGGGGCAGCCCATTTGCCCGCCGGACATGTAGAGCGTCTTGCCGGCGGAGTTGATGATCTGGTCGATCGCCTGCATCGCGAAGTTCCAAGTCATGAACTCGACGATGGGTCTGAGGCCGCCGAACGCTGCGCCGACGCCGAGGCCGGCGAAGCCTTGCTCGGTGATCGGCGTGTCGATGACGCGTTTCGGGCCGAACTCATCAAGCAAGCCTTGGCTGATTTTATACGCGCCTTGGTATTGGCCGACTTCCTCGCCCATCAGGAACACGGTCGGGTCGCGGCGCATTTCTTCGGCCATGGCCTCGCGAAGCGCTTCACGGACGGTCATGGTGACCATCGGTGTGCCGGCGGCGACGCCCGGGTCGTTGGCGACAGGCGCGATCGGTACGGCTTGAGGTGCCGGTGCTTTGGCAGCGGGAGCCTTGGGCGGTGGTGCCGCGGCTGGGCTGCCGTTGGCTTTCGCTTTCGGTTCGTCATCGCCTTGGAGGATGGCGATGGGCACGTTGACCTTCACGCCCTCGGTTCCTTCATCGACGAGCAGCTTCGAGACCACGCCTTCGTCGACGGCTTCGACCTCCATCGTCGCCTTATCGGTTTCGATTTCGGCTATCACGTCGCCGGAGGAGACTTTGTCGCCCACCTTCACGTGCCATTTGGCGAGCTTGCCCTCCTCCATGGTGGGCGACAGCGCGGGCATCAGGATTTCGGTGGGCATGAGTGCGAGCCAGTCCGTCGATTAGGCGCCGATGTTGAACAGCGCGAGGAAGATCATGATGGTGCCGACGATGCCGATGGCCCAGAAGATCGGCCGGATGTAAGGCAGACCAGCGAGGTAGACGACCGCGTGGGCAACGCGCGAATAGAAAAAAAGCTGCGCGCCCAGCACGGTCAGCGATGTCGAGATGCCTTGATGCGCCGCGATCAAGACAAGCGGCGCGAACATGATCAGGCCTTCGCGGTGGTTGTCGACACAGCGCTTCGTGCGCGCTTGCCAAACGGATGGCGGCCCGAGGTTGTCGCGGTTGTTTGCCATCGTCATGGCGCCTTGGGCTTGCGTGCCGGCGGCCGCTTGGATGATCACAAGCACGAATAGCAGCGCCACGCTCAGCGCCAACATAGTCAGTTCGATGGACATGGTCCCTCCCCTTATCGAGCGCGCTTACGGCACGCCCATGACTGTGCCGCCCGAATTGTCGGCCTCGTTGGTTTCGGCCACCGCCGCGCC
>CAZJOM010000096.1:0-6505 GCA_964547645.1 uncultured Flavobacteriaceae bacterium | reverse complement strand
CTGCCGGTGTTGCGCACGGAGGCCGTGCCCTTGGCCATACGAGAGGCGATGGGCACGAGGTTCGGCGCCTTCGCCGTGATGATCGGCGGGATCGACGGTGTCCCCGGCTTCAACGGCGGGTCAGCGAAGGCCATAGGCGCCGCAGCTAACGCCACGATGGCGATTGCGAGTGTCGAAGTGCGCATGATCAGTCCTCCTTCAATCCCCGCTCATTTCAATGGATGATGTCGGTCCAAAGTTCCGACGGATCCGGCTCCGGCGACGTTTGGGCGAATTCGGCCGCGTGGTTGACGATGCCGCGGATGTCCTTGTCGATTTCCTTGAGCTCTTCTTCGGTGGCCATCTTGCCTTCGAGCAGGCTCTTGCGCACGTGATCGATCGGGTCTTGGGTCTCGCGCACCTGATCGACTTCTTCGCGCGTGCGGTATTTCGCCGGGTCGGACATCGAGTGGCCGCGATAGCGATAAGTCTTCATCTCGAGGATCATGGGGCCGTTGCCTTCGCGGCACCACTTCACGGCGCGCTCACCTGCGGCTTTGACCGCCATCACGTCCATGCCGTCGACTTCTTCGCCCGGGATGTTGAACGAGACGCCGCGCTTGTAGAGATGCGTCTCGGCGCTCGCGCGGGCCAGCGACGTGCCCATCGCGTATTGGTTGTTCTCGATGACGTAAATGACCGGGAGCTTCCAAAGCTCGGCCATATTGAAGCTCTCGTAGACTTGCCCTTGGTTTGCGGCACCGTCCCCGAAATAGGTCAGGCAGACGCGGTCGTTGCCTTTATACTTATTCGAGAACGCGAGGCCGGTGCCGAGCGGCACTTGTGCGCCGACGATGCCGTGGCCGCCGAAGAAGTTCTTCTCGCGGCTGAACATATGCATCGAGCCGCCTTTGCCCTTCGAGTAGCCGCCGCTTCTGCCGGTCAGTTCGGCCATGACGCCGGCTGGGTCCATGCCGCAGGCCAGCATGTGGCCGTGGTCGCGGTAGGCGGTGATGACTTGGTCGCCCTCGCCGATGGCGGACTGCATGCCGACGACCACGGCTTCTTGACCGATATAGAGGTGACAAAAGCCGCCGATCAGGCCCATGCCGTAGAGCTGTCCGGCCTTTTCCTCGAAGCGCCGGATGAGCAGCATTTCGCGGTAGTAGCGGAGCAGCTCGTCCTTGCTGACCTTCGGTTTTGGTGGCGTGACTGCGCGGCTAGCCGTGTCGGCCTTGGCCATCGTTCAGTGTCCCCGTCGCGCGGAAAATTGGTCTCTCAGGCGTTCCTGTACCGCCCGGCCTTCAGGGGCGCAAGCCTCACCGGCGCCAGCGGCGTGCTGCACTGCAAAAGCCTAGCGTTTGTCCTTCAGGATCACGACTTCGCCAGGCTCACTCAAGCCCAGCCGTGCCCGCGCTTGCTCTTCGAGCAGGTCAGGATCGACGCTTTCGGGGCGGAGCAGACGCACACGATGCTCGAGGGCCGCCCGTTCGGAACGGACGCGGTCGAGTTCACCCTGCTGCAACGCGATTTCATGCTGCAACCGGATCCAATTGACCAGGCCGTGATTGCCGTAGATCGCGAAGTATCCAAAATAGAGCACCAGCGCGCCGACGATCAGCGTGAAGCCGATGCCGCGCGTGTTACGCCGTGCCGGGAGTGTTTGTTCGTCCATCATCGCAAAGCGAATCATATCGGATTCGTGACGGCAAGCGGAATTGAGTTAAGGCAAATTAAGACTTCACGCGACGAACCGTTTTTGCAGAGCGACCATGGGACCGCCTGCTCAAACGAGGGGGTACTCGCGCGCCCGGAACCACTTCGACGCCAGCCACTTGTTGCCTGTTGCCACGGGGCGTCCCGCGTGTCTCGTCGTTCTGTCGACTGTGCCATCCGGCAGTACGTTGTGAAACAGAAGCGCGTCGCCGATCGATCCCTTGAAGGCCATCCCATTCGAGAGGAAGACCGTCTCGCCACCAACATAACCATCATTCAGGTAGACAAGGAGCGTTGCCACGCGCTGACCGGCGCGTTCGAGTTCGGCGAGCTCGGTTGGCGTTTGCGCCAGGAAATCGAAGTGCGGCCTGAACTCCTCGCCAGCCTTGTACCACAAGATGCTCAGCATCTCGCCGCACTCCGGTGCGATCTCTGCTGCCTCGGCAATACGCAGATTGATCGCCTGCAACGCAAGTTCCTGACGGTATGGATGAAGCGAGGCTGTGCTTGACGTACGAACTTGCGACTTCACGCGCGTCCCCGTCGCGGCATCGAAGACGAATGAAGGAGCCATTTGCGGCCGTGCAATACCAATGATGTAGTCGCACTCTTCCTGCGTGAAGAGGCTGCGAATGCGCCAGACGTTGGGTTGGCTTGAGAGCTGCTCCTTCTGCGGCACCAACCGGAACCTTTGAGCGAAGAAGGACTTGGCCTCCGCTCGAACTGGCACGTCAGGACGATCCGTTGTCGCGGTCGATTTGAGAAGACGATCGGCGATCTGCAGCTGACCGATCAACGGGTGTGCCGCCGCCTGCAAATGGGCTTTCCAACCCATCAGTTCCGTGCCGCTGGCTATGGTTTGTCCGCCGGCCGCCCGGCGCAATACGGCAAATGCCGCCAATCCATCACCGCGCCGCGCGGAGTCGAGTAGAAGCTGCGCGACGCTTTCGTGATCCGCGTCAATCAGGCTGGAAATCGTCGCGAGCTGTCGAATGGCGCTCGCATCGCCGAGCGTCGCCGCGGACAGGAGGTGATCGATGGCGTGGACCCAGGTGCCGCCGGGCACGGCACCCGTGGCCATCAACACGGCCACTTGACGATGCGCCGCCGCGCTGCCCAGTGCGCACGCCCGCGAGAGCACTTTCACGGCGCCGGCGACGCCTTGCTGCGCGGTCGCGCCGTCCAACAGCAAGCAACCCAAGACGCAGGTTGCTTCGGCGTGACCGGCGGCGGCCGCCCTCTCCAGCCATTGTCTCGCAAGTTCGCCCTTTCCTTGGGCGTTGAGCAGTCTTGCGAGTTGAAACTGCGCCTCGCTGTCACCGCGATGCGCGCGGCTCTCCAAGTTCGCCGTTTCACCAATGCCCGTCATTGCAGTCCGGCATACACGGCCGTCGGGCCGAGCGCTTCTTCGATGCGCAGAAGCTGATTGTATTTGGCGAGACGGTCGGAGCGCGAGAGCGAACCGGTCTTGATGCGGCCGCAGTTCGTGGCGACTGCAAGGTCGGCAATTGTCGTGTCCTCGGTTTCGCCGGAGCGGTGAGACATCACAGCCCGATAGCCGGCCTTGTGCGCAATCTCGACCGCTTCCAGCGTTTCGCTTAGCGTGCCGATCTGGTTGACCTTGATCAGGATCGCGTTCGCCACGCCCTTCGCGATGCCTTCGCGCAGGCGTTTGGGGTTAGTAACGAACAAATCGTCGCCGACGAGTTGAACCTTCTTGCCGATGAGGTCGGTGAGCGTTTTCCAACCGGCCCAATCGTCTTCGGCCATGCCGTCTTCGATGGAGACAATTGGATAGCGTTTGCAGAGGTCTTCGTAGAAGCGGGCCATCGCACCGGAGTCGAGCTTCTTACCCTCCCCTTCAAGCTCGTAGACGCCGTCCTTGAAGAATTCCGTCGAGGCGGGATCGAGGGCGAGCTTCACGTGTTCGCCGGGCTTGTAACCGGCGGCTTCGATGGCGCGCATGACAAAAGTCAGCGCCTCATCAGCAGACTTCAGGTTCGGCGCGAAGCCGCCCTCGTCGCCGACGTTCGTGTTGTGGCCGGCGTCTTTCAGGGACTTCCGCAGCGCGTGGAACACTTCCGCGCCGATACGCAAAGCTTCGCGGAAGGTTGGCGCGCCCGCGGGCAAGATCATGAATTCTTGAAAGTCGATCGGATTGTCCGCGTGAGCGCCACCGTTGATAATGTTCATGTAGGGCACGGGGAGAACGTGAGCTTGGGTGCCGCCGATGTAGCGGTAGAGTTTTTGCCCGCGCGCTGCGGCCGCCGCGTGCGCTGACGCGAGCGAGACTCCCAACGTCGCGTTCGCGCCCAGGCGGCCCTTGTTCGGGGTACCGTCGAGCTCGATCAGTGTGCGATCGATGTGCAATTGCTCCTCGACCTCCATCCCGGAGAGGGCGTCAAAGATCTCGCCGTTCACGGCTGCGACGGCCTTCTCGACGCCCTTGCCGCCGTAGCGCTTGCCACCATCACGTTTCTCGACCGCTTCGTGCGCGCCGGTAGAGGCGCCTGAAGGAACCGCAGCGCGGCCGAGGTTGCCGTCTTCGAGTTCGACCTCAACTTCGACGGTCGGGTTACCGCGGCTGTCCAGAATTTCGCGTCCGCGGATGTCGATGATAGCGGTCATGCGGCTCGGTCCTTAGATGTTGTAGCGGTGGCTACATAGCGAATGCGAGGCGGGGGCGAAAGGCCGTCGGTCTGCGGCGGTTCGCTCAGCCGTCAGTTGCGAGTTTGACGAAGCCCAGATTTGCCACGAACAGAACGAAGATGACGATTGGCACCACGATTCCCAGGAGGAATTGCAAGGCGCGCCACCTTAGGCCGTCCTTGAGTCCAAGCTCTGCCAGCACCGCTTCCTTCGACATCACCCAACCGACGAACAAGCCCAGGAGAATGCCTCCGAGGGGCAGCATGATGTTTGAAGTTAGGTAGTCGACGAGGTCGAAGAAGGTCTTTGTCTCGAACGGCGGAACCGATGCGAGCGGGAACCATTTGCTCCAGCCGTTGAACGACAGAACGGTGCCGAGGCCGATGATCCAGCAGACAAACGCGCTAGCATAGGCCGCGATGGGGCGGGCCACGCCGACGCGCTCGGTTGCCCAAGCCACAACGAGTTCGAGGAGCGAGATCGCCGAGGCGAGGGCCGATATCACAAGGAGAAGGAAGAATGCCGCCCCCACATAGGCGCCAGCCGGCATCTGCCCGAATGCAATCGGCAGCGTCGTGAACATGAGGCTTGCGCCTTCGCCTGGGTTCAGGCCGTAGGCAAAGACCAGCGGAAAGATCGCAAAGGCCGCGAGGAACGAGGCGAACGTGTCGGCGGCGATCGTCCACACCGCCGCTTGACCGAGCCGGATGTCGCGCGGCGCGTATGCGGCGTAGGTGATCATGGCGCCGATCCCGGTGCCAATCGAAAAGAAGCCTAGCCCAATCGCGCTGAGCGCGACCTCGGGCGTCAATTTCGACCAGTCGGGCTTGAAGAAGAAAGTTGCAGCGGCGTCGATATCGGCGGTCGCAAACGCGTAGCCGACAAGTCCAATCAGGATGATGAACATCAATGGCATGAGGAGCGTGACCGCGCGTTCGATGCCATCACTGATGCCGCGCGCGACAACAACCGCAGTCAAGGCCATGAAAACGGCATGGTGAAACGCGAGCCCGACGGGGTCCGCCAGCATTGCGCCGAACGATGCGCCGATCGACTCCGGCGATTGTCCGGCAAAGGCGTTGCTCAGCGCTTGCGGCACATAGGCAATCGTCCAGCCGCCGATCACCGAGTAGAAGCTCAAGATCAAAAAGCCGGTGAGAACGCCCCAAGCGCCAACGGCCCCCCACCACGACGTTGCGCCGCTTTCCGCGGCCACCTTGGCGAGGCTGCCGACCGCACTCTTGCCGCCCCGCCGGCCGATCACGAACTCGCCGATCATCAGGGGCAAGATCAACACGACGAGACTGGCAAGATACGCAAACAAAAATGCGCTGCCGCCGTTGGCACCGACCATGTAGGGGAATTTCCAGATACTCCCTAGGCCGACCGCGGAGCCTACGGTCGCCATCAGAAACGCAAATCGGCCCGACCAAGTTTGCTTCTCCGGCGCTGCCGACATTGCACGTCCCTTCGTTGGAAGTTCGACCCTTAACCCAATGTAACGGAGTTACCAAATGCCGGCGCAGAAGGGACTGCGGCCAGATTTCGGTACCGCTTAACCTTTTGGCCCGTTGCCCCTTCAAATCGCTGCGCTTGGGCTTAGCCTAGCGTCTGAGTGAGTCGCCTATCCCGGCGGCTCTCGTGAGAGGGGATTCTCGCAATGTCAGGTTTGGTTGTTTTGGTGACGCTAGGTTCGTTGCTGCTGTTGTTTTGGACGGGCATTTTGGTTGCGCAGGCGCGCGGAAAATACGGCATTCAGGCGCCGGCCGTGAGCGGCAATCCGGACTTCGAGCGCACTTACCGCGTGCAGATGAACACGTTGGAGTGGATGCCGCTTTTCCTGGGCAGCCTCTGGATCTTTGCGATGTATTGGGATCCGCGCGTTGCGGCGGTGCTTGGCCTGGTTTGGATTGTCGGACGGGTCATGTACGCGCAGGGCTATATCGCCGAAGCCGGCAAGCGCAGCATGGGCTTTATGGTTCAAGGCATCGCGGTGCTGGTTCTCTTCCTCGGCGGGTTGGCCGGGGCGGTGATGTCGCTGCTCTAGCAGCTTGCGTTTCGTCCGCTCAAAACCTACCTAGCGGGCTTCAACCGGGTAGGTCTGGAGAGTTGTGATGGCGGCCGTGCATCTGAAGCGTTGGAATATGTCGCTTGGGGCCGG
>CAZJOM010000095.1:0-13318 GCA_964547645.1 uncultured Flavobacteriaceae bacterium | reverse complement strand
GAAGCTCTACCGCGTGATCGACTTCAAGCGTCGCAAGTTCGACGTCGAAGGCACGGTCGAGCGTTTGGAGTACGATCCGAACCGCTCCGCGTTCATCGCACTCGTTGCGTACCTGGACGGTGAGAAGACCTACATCCTGGCGCCGCAACGCCTGAACGTCGGTGACAAAGTCGTCGCCAGCACAAAGGCGGACGTGAAGCCCGGCAATGCGATGCCGCTCTCGGCAATGCCGGTCGGTACGATCGTGCACAACGTCGAGTTCAAGGCAGGCGCCGGTGGCAAGATCGCCCGCTCGGCCGGCACCTACGTGCAGTTCGTAGGCCGCGACCAGGGCTACGGCATCCTGCGCTTGAACTCGGGCGAGACCCGCAAGGTGCGCCTCGAATGCATGGCGACCGTTGGGGCTGTCTCGAACCCGGACCACATGAACGAAGTGATCGGCAAAGCCGGCCGCAACGTTTGGAAAGGCAAGCGCCCGCACGTCCGCGGTACCGCGATGAACCCGATCGATCACCCGCACGGCGGTGGCGAAGGCCGCACCAAGGGTGGCCGCCACCCGGTGACGCCGTGGGGTAAGGGCACGAAGGGCAACAAGACGCGCTCGAACAAGCGCACAACGAAACTCATCGTGACCTCGCGTCACTTGAAGAAGGCATAAAGGCGTATGGCACGTTCAGTCTGGAAGGGACCGTTCGTCGACGGCTATCTGCTGAAAAAGGCAGAAGCCGTTCACAAGTCCGGCCGTCGCGAAGTGATCAAGATCTGGAGCCGCCGCTCCACGATCCTGCCGCAGTTCGTCGGCCTGACCTTCGGCGTCTACAACGGCCAGAAGCACATCCCCGTTCTCGTGTCCGAAGAAATGGTCGGCCACAAGTTCGGCGAATTCTCGCCCACGCGCACCTTCCACGGTCACGCCGGCGACAAGAAAGTGAAGAGGGGCGCCTAATGGGTAAACCGTCCAAAGACCGCTCGCTTGCCGACAACGAGGCGCAAGCCATCGGCCGCATGATCCGGACCTCGCAGTACAAGCTCAACCTCGTCGCCGGCATGATCCGCGGCAAGAAGGTCGAGCGCGCGATCGCCGATCTGACGTTCTCGAACAAGCGCATCTCGAACGATGTGCTCAAGGTCTTGAAGTCCGCCGTCGCCAATGCCGAGAACAACCACAACCTCGACGTTGACGATCTGATCGTCGCCCAGGCGTGGACCGGCAAGGACATGGTCCTCAAGCGCTTTCACGCCCGCGGTCGCGGCCGCGGCGCCAGCATATTGAAGCCGTTCTCGGAACTCACGATCGTCGTGCGCGAAGAGAAGCAGGAAGAAAAGAAGAAGAAATCGAAGGGCAAGCCCGGCGCTAAGAAGCCGGCAGCGGCAAAGAAGGAGGCCGCCTGATGGGTCAAAAAGTAAATCCGGTCGGGCTCCGCCTCGGCATCAACCGCACGTGGGATTCGCGCTGGTTCGCCGATCGCCGCGAGTATGGTCAGTTGCTGCACGAAGATCTGAAGATCCGGGAGTACCTGCTCGACAAGCTCAAGCAGGCCGGAGTCGCGCGCATCATCATCGAACGCCCGCACAAGAAGTGCCGCGTGACGATCCACTCGGCACGTCCGGGCGTCGTCATCGGCAAGAAGGGCGCCGACATCGAAAAGTTGAAGTCGGACCTGGGCAAGTTCACAAAGAGCGAAGTTCATCTGAACATCGTCGAAATTCGCAAGCCCGAAGTCGATGCGCATCTGATCGCCGAAAGCATCGCCCAGCAACTCGAGCGCCGCGTATCCTTCCGCCGCGCCATGAAGCGCGCGGTGCAGTCGGCGCTGAAGCTCGGCGCACTGGGCATCCGCATCAACTGCGGCGGCCGTCTCGGTGGCGCCGAAATCGCCCGAGTCGAATGGTACCGTGAAGGCCGCGTTCCCCTCCATACGCTGCGCGCCGACATCGACTTCGGTGTCGCGACGGCGAAGACGGCCTATGGCACCTGCGGCGTGAAGGTTTGGGTGTTCAAGGGCGAGATCCTGGAACACGACCCGATGGCCCAGGACAAGCGGATGAGCGAAGCGCAAGAAGGCGGCAACCAACCCCGCACGCCGCGCCCTGCACCGGCGCCGGCGGGCTGAGAGAAATTGGATTGAACCATGCTGCAACCAAAGCGCACCAAGTTTCGCAAACAGTTTAAGGGCCGCATTCGTGGCAAGGCGACCTCTGCCAACACGCTCGACTACGGCGAGTTTGGTCTGAAGGCGCTTGAACCCGATCGCGTCACCGCGCGTCAGATCGAAGCCGCGCGTCGTGCGATCACCCGCGCGATGAAGCGTCAAGGCCGTGTGTGGATCCGCATGTTCCCGGACATCCCCGTGTCGAAGAAGCCGGCCGAAGTCCGCATGGGCGCCGGTAAGGGCGCGCCGGAGTTCTGGGCTTGCCGCGTGAAGCCGGGCCGCGTCCTCTTCGAGGTCGACGGCGTGACCAGCGCAACCGCGAAGGAAGCACTTGGCCTTGCGGCCGCGAAGCTTCCGATCCGCACGAAGTTCGTCACCCGTTTGGGCCATACGGAATAGGGAGCTGAAAGATGAAAAGCACCGATCTCCGCGCCATGACGCAAGACCAGCTCGACGACGAACTCGTCAAGCTGCGCAAGGAACAGTTCAACCTGCGCTTTCAGAAGGCGACCGGCCAGCTGGAAAAGACCGCGCGGGTTCGCGTCGTGCGCCGCACGATTGCCAAGATCAACACCGTCCTGGGCGAAAAGTCCCGGGCCAAAGCCAAGGCCTGAGGCGAGAGCAATGCCGAAAAGAATTCTCCAAGGCGTCGTTGTCAGCGACAAGAACACGAAGACGGTCATCGTCGAGGTGGAGCGCCGCTTCATCCATCCGGTGCTCGGCAAGACCTTGCGTCGTTCGAAGCGCTACCACGCCCATGACGAACAAAGCCGCTTCAAGTCCGGCGACACCGTGCGCATTCAAGAATGCCGCCCCTTGTCGAAGTTGAAGCGTTGGGAAGTTCTCTACGACGCAGCCGCGTCCAAAGCCTGAGCAAAGAAAAGGCACTACGCCCATGATCCAGATGACAACCAACTTGGACGTCGCCGACAACTCGGGCGCGCGGCGCGTCATGTGCATTAAGGTGCTGGGTGGCGCTCAGCGCCGCTACGCGACCGTCGGCGACGTTATCGTCGTTTCGATCAAGGAAGCGATCCCGCGCGGCCGCGTGAAAAAAGGCGACGTCATGAAGGCCGTCGTCGTGCGCACGGCCAAGGAAGTCCGCCGCGCCGACGGCAGCTGCATTCGTTTCGACCGCAATGCCGCGGTCTTGATCAACAATCAGGGCGAGCCCGTGGGCACGCGCATCTTCGGACCGGTCACGCGCGAACTTCGCGCCAAGAACCACATGAAGATCGTCTCGCTGGCGCCGGAGGTTCTGTAAGCCATGGCCGCGAAATTCAAAAAAGGCGACCGCGTGATGGTCATCGCGGGCGAAGAGCGCAAGCGCAAGGATCAAAAGCCGCGCATCGGCGAGATCTTGCGCGTCTACAAGGATGAAGACCGCGTCCTCGTCTCTGGCGTGAACATGGTCAAGCGCCACACGAAGCAATCTGCGCGCAGCCAAGGCGGCATCGTTGCCAAGGAAGCGCCGATTCACATTTCAAGCGTCGCTCACGTCGACCCGAAGACGGGTGAGGCGACGCGTATTGGGTTCAAGACGCTGCAGGACGGCCGCAAGGTTCGCTTTGCGAAGAAGTCCGGGGAAGTGATCGATGTCTGAGAAAGAAGCCAAGACCAAAAAGCCGGCGAAGGGCGAAGGCGAAGGTCCCAAAGGGCCGCCGCCCTCCAAGACCGAGGAAAAGCGCGCCGAGAAAAAGGCTCGCGGCAAGGGCGCCGAAGCGGCGACCGGCCCCGCGGTCTCGACGCAGAGCGAATCCCAACGCGCGAAGGCGATCACGCTTCCGGCTGGTCAGAAATACATTCCGCGCCAAAAGAAGCGTTACGACGAAGTCGTCCGCAAGGCTCTGATCGCGAAGTTCGCCTACACGAACCCGATGCAGGTGCCCAAGCTCGACAAGATCGTCATCAACATGGGTGTCGGCGAAACGACCGCGGACACGAAGAAGATCCAGTCTGCAACCCGCGACCTTGCGCTGATCGCAGGCCAAAAGCCCGTCGTGACGAAGGCCCGCATCGCGATCTCGAACTTCAAGGTGCGTGAGAACATGCCCCTGGGCGCGAAGGTTACGCTGCGCAAGGACCGCATGTACGACTTCCTCGATCGTCTGATCACGATCGCGCTGCCGCGCGTTCGCGACTTCCGCGGCGTATCGCCAAAGAGCTTCGACGGCCGTGGTAACTACTC
Organism: uncultured Flavobacteriaceae bacterium; assembly: GCA_964547645.1. Lineage (GTDB taxonomy): Bacteria > Pseudomonadota > Alphaproteobacteria > Micropepsales > Micropepsaceae > SZUA-430. Next base: position 8,977 of record CAZJOM010000095.1, on the reverse strand, counting down.
GATGGGCCTAAAGGAACACATCGTGTTCCCGGAAATCGACTACGACAAGATCGATACGGTCTGGGGCATGGACATCACGATTTGCACGACCGCGAAAACGGACGACGAGGCGAAAGAACTGCTTTCCGCCTTCCAGATGCCGTTCGCGAAGTGACGAAACCTTAAGGCGAAGACGACGACATGGCGAAGAAAAGTTCAATCGAGAAGAACAAGCGGCGTACGGGCCTCGTGAAGCGTTACGCGGCAAAGCGCGTAAAGCTGAAGGAGCAAGCGAACAACATGTCGTTGCCGCCCGAGGATCGCTTTGCTGCGCGCCTCAAGCTCGCAGAGCTGCCGCGCAACTCGTCGCCGAACCGGATTCGCAATCGCTGCGAACTCACCGGCCGTTCGCGCGGGAACTACCGCAAACTCAAAATGTGCCGCATCAAACTGCGCGAACTGGCCTCCCACGGGTTGATCCCGGGCATGGTTAAGTCGAGCTGGTAAGGGAAGAAGATATGTCCATCAACGATCCCATTGGCGATCTCCTGACCCGCATTCGCAACGCGCAACAGCGCGGCCAAGCGAAGGTCGTGTCGCCGGCCTCGAAACTGCGCGGCCGTCTCCTCGACGTGCTTGCCGGCGAAGGCTATATCCGCGGCTACGCGGAAGTGACCCACGCAGCCTCGAAGCCCGAGTTCGAGATCGAGCTCAAGTACTTCGACGGCAAGCCCGTGATTAAGGAGATCCGCAGGGTCTCCACGCCGGGCCGTCGCGTGTACTCCTCGATCAAGGATTTGAAGCCCGTCCGCAACGGTCTTGGAATCTCGATTTTGTCGACGCCGAAGGGCGTCATGTCCGACGCGCTCGCCCGCGAACAGAATGTGGGCGGCGAAGTTCTGTGCCACGTGTTCTAAGCAGCAAACGGGCGCGGGAAGGGTAAGAAACGATGTCTCGAATTGGTAAGAAGCCGATAGCGCTGCCGACCGGCGTGACCGCCACGATCAAGGATCGTGAGGTCAAGGTGAAGGGCCCGAAGGGCGAACTGTCGCTGCGCGTGGTTGATGGTATCGACGTGACGATCGACAAAGGGTCGGTCACGGTGAAGCCGAAGGAGATGACCGACGAACTGCGCGCCCGTTGGGGCTTGCAGCGCACGCTGGTCAACAACCTCGTTGAAGGCGTGTCGAAGGGCTTCTCCCAACAGCTCGAAATTGCCGGCGTCGGTTTCCGCGCTGCGATCCAGGGCAAGAACCTGCAGCTGCAGCTCGGCTACAGCCACGATGTGGTCTACCCGATCCCGGCCGGTATCGACATTAAGTGCGAAAAGCCGACGCTTATCCTGGTCTCCGGATCGGACAAGCAGAAGGTTGGTCAAGTCGCGGCGGAAATTCGCGGGTACCGCAAGCCGGAGCCTTACAAGGGCAAGGGCATCAAGTACGCCGAAGAAAAGATCCGCCGCAAAGAAGGCAAGAAGAAGTAAGAGGCAGCCATGGCATTCAACCGGCAAGAGCTTTTCGAGCGGCGCAAGCGTCGCGCGCGTTACAAGCTGCGCAAGGTCTCGGGCGATCGCCCGCGGCTGTCCGTCTTCCGTTCGTCGAAGCATATCTATGCTCAGATCATCGATGACGTTAAGGGCGTGACGATCGCCGCCGCTTCGACGCTCGACGAAGAGACGAAGAAGGCGCTGGCGAAGGGGAAGGGTTGCGACAAGGACGCGGCCGCTCTCGTGGGCAAGCTCGTTGCGCAGCGCGCGAAAAAGGCCGGCGTCAAAGACGTCGTCTTCGATCGCGGCGGCTACATCTATCACGGCCGGGTCAAGGCGCTCGGCGATGCCGCCCGTGAGGGCGGATTGAACTTTTAATCGAGGCGGATCGGTCTATGGTCGAAGAAAGAGAACAACGTCGCGGACGCGGTGGCGAACGGCGTGATCGCGGTGACCGCCAAGGCGGCGGCAACCGGGAGGAGCGTGGCGAACTCGTCGACAAGCTCGTCCACATCAACCGCGTCGCCAAGGTGGTGAAGGGCGGTAAGCGCTTCGGCTTCGCCGCGCTCGTCGTCGTCGGCGACCAGAAGGGCCGCGTCGGCTTCGGTCACGGCAAGGCGCGCGAAGTGCCGGAAGCCGTCCGCAAGGCGACCGAGGCCGCGAAGAAATCGCTGGTGCGCATTCCGCTGCGCGAAGGCCGCACGCTGCATCACGAAGTCGTCGGCCACCACGGCGCGGGCTTGGTGATCCTGCGTCCGGCGCCGGTCGGTACCGGCATCATCGCCGGCGGTCCGCTCCGCGCGGTGTTCGATGCGCTTGGCGTACACGACGTCGTCGCGAAGTCGGTCGGCACCTCGAACCCGTACAACATGGTTCGCGCCACGTTCGACGCGCTGAAGGGCCAATCGAGCCCGAAGATGATCGCCAACAAGCGTGGCAAGTCGGTCGCCGAAATTCTCTCGGCCCGCCGTTCGAACGCCACCGCCGAAGTTTCGCCGGAGTAACGGACAATGACGATGCGTACTGCCGACGGGCGCCCGAAAACGAAGACGATCACGATCCAACAGATCGCGAGCCCGGCACGCCGTCCCGAGATTCAACGCCAGACGTTGATCGGTCTCGGTCTCGACAAATTGAATCGCCGTAAGACGCTGCAGAACACGGATGCCGTGTGGGGCGCGATCTGCAAGGTCAAACACATGGTGCGCATCATTGACGATGCCGCCCGCAAAGCAGGCTAACGACAATGAAACTGAACGAGATCCGCGACAACGAAGGTTCGCACAAGCGCTTCAAGCGCATCGGCCGCGGCTCGGGCTCGGGCAAGGGCAAGACCGCCGGTCGTGGTGTGAAGGGTCAGAAGGCCCGTACCGGCCACCACGGCATGTTCGGCTTCGAAGGCGGCCAGATGCCCCTTCACATGCGCATTCCCAAGCGTGGGTTTAACAACATTTTCGCCCGTGATTTCTCGATCGTGAACACGGGTCAGCTGCAGAAGGCCGTCGAAAACGGCAAGCTGAAGGCTGGCGAAACCGTCAACGCTGAGGTTTTGGCGACACGCGGCATTGTGCACAAGGCAGCGGACGGGGTCCGCCTCCTTGGCAAAGGCACATTGAAGACCCAATTGAACCTGGAAGTCGCGCACGCCTCAGGGTCGGCAATTGAGGCGGTCAAGAAGGCCGGTGGCACCGTCAAGGTCGTCGGCGTGAAGGCAAAGCACGTGACCCGCAAGGATCGCGGGCCGGGCAAGCGTATGCAACGTCGCATCGAATCGGCGAAGAAGCGGGAAGAGCGTCTGGCGGCCTCGCAGGCCGCGCGCTCCGCGTAACCCTGGTTCACGGCAAAGACAGGCGCGGCTGATGTGCAATAGCGGGCCGAACCCCGCCCTCGAGGAGTAACGCTGATGGCGTCAGCCGCCGAACAACTCGCCGCCAACGTCAACTGGTCGGCATTCTCCAAGGCCGAAGAGCTGCAAAAGCGCATCTGGTTCACGCTAGGTGCGCTTGTCATCTATCGCTTAGGCACGTTCATCCCGCTGCCGGGCATCGATCCCATTCAACTCGCCAAGATCATGGAACAGCAGACCCAGGGCATTCTGGGCATGTTCAACCTGCTCTCCGGCGGCGCCGTGGAGCGCATGGCGATCTTCGCTTTGAATGTGATGCCCTACATCTCCGCCTCGATCATCATGCAGGTCATGGCGACCGTCAGCCCTCAGCTTGAAAAGCTGAAGAAAGAGGGTGAGTCGGGCCGCAAGATGATCAATCAGTATACGCGCTACCTGACCGTTCTGTTGGCCATCGTTCAGTCCTACGCCATCGCGCGCGGCCTGCAGGCGAGCCAGGGGCTGGTGATCAACCCGGGCCTCATGTTCGACATCTCGACCGTGGTCACGCTGACCGGCGGCGTCATGTTCCTGATGTGGCTGGGCGAGCAGATCACCTCGCGCGGCATCGGCAACGGCATATCGCTGATCATCTTTGCCGGCATCGTCGCGAACCTATGGCACGGCTTCATCGGGACGTTGGAAATGGCGCGCACCGGCTCGATCAGCTGGCTGTCGGCGATCGGCCTCTACCTTTTGGTCGTTGTCGTCATCGCGTGCATCGTCTTTATGGAACGTGCGCAGCGAAGGCTCCTGGTCCAATACCCCAAGCGTCAGGTCGGCAACCGCATGTTCAGCGGGGAAAGCTCGCACTTGCCGCTGAAGCTCAACACCTCGGGCGTGATCCCGCCGATCTTTGCCTCGTCGTTGCTTGTCTTGCCGATCACGATCGCCTCGTTCAACGCGCAGAACGCGCCGGATTGGTTGACGGAAATTGTGCGCCTGTTGAGCCATGGCCAGCCGCTCTACATGCTGCTTTACGGCCTCCTGATCATCTTCTTCGCGTTCTTCTACACGGCTGTCGTTTTCAACCCGAACGATACCGCCGATAATCTGAAGAAATACGGTGGCTTCATTCCGGGCATCCGCCCCGGTAAGAAGACGGCCGAATACATCGACTACGTGCTCACCCGCCTGACTGTCATCGGCGCCGGATATCTGGTGCTCGTGTGCTTGGTGCCGGAGTTCATCCTGGCGCAGTACGGTGGCAACTTGCTTCTCCTCGGCGGCACGTCGTTCCTCATCATCGTGTCGGTGACGATGGACACAGTGGCACAGGTGCACAGCCATCTCCTCGCGCATCAATATGAAGGCCTGATAAAAAAGGCCCGCTTCAAGAGTCCGCGAGGCACATGATCATTGTCCTTTTCGGTCCCCCGGCCGCCGGCAAGGGGACTCAGGCGAAGCGCATCCACGAGAAGTACGCCGTCGCGCATCTGTCGACGGGCGACATGCTTCGCGCGGCGATCGCCCAGGGGACGGAGATCGGCAAGAAGGCGAAAGCCGTCATGGACGCGGGCAAGCTTGTGTCCGACGAGATCGTCGTCGGCATCATCGCCGACCGCATCGGCGAACCCGACTGCGCAAACGGTTTCGTGCTCGACGGTTTCCCGCGCACGGTCAACCAGGCCAAGGCGCTGGACGAAATGCTTTCGGGGAAGAAGCTTGGCGTCGACCACGTGATCGTCATGGAGGTCAACGAGGCCGAGTTGATCAAGCGGGTCGAGAACCGCGCCGCCGAGGCCCGCAAGGCCGGCCAACCGGTCCGTCCGGACGACGATCCGGAAACCTTCAAAAAGCGCCTCGGCGTATACAAGGCCGAAACCGCCCCGATCCTGCCGTACTATGATGGGCAGGGGAAAATCCGCCGGGTCGACGGAATGAAGTCCATCGACGAGGTGACTGCTCAAATTGACGCGGTCTTGGCTGCGGGAAAACAAGGAAAATCCGGGTGGCTCAAATGGTTGACCGGATGAGAAAAGCCCCTATACTCCGCCGCCTTCCGTATCAGTCGGGCGCGGACGCTGCCTCCGGGGACACCTGGGGCTGGCGCCATTCGGCATTGAAGAATTGATCCAGGAGACGAAGACGTGGCCCGTATTGCAGGCGTAAACATTCCCACCAACAAGCGCGTTCACATCGCGCTGCGCTACATTCACGGCATCGGCCCGGTGAACGCGGTCGAGATCTGCAAGAAGCTCGGCATCAAGGAAGAGCGCCGGGTGAACCAGCTCTCGGAAGCTGAAGTCATTCAGATCCGCGAAGCGATCGACCGCGAGTACGTCGTCGAAGGCGACCTCCGCCGCGAAGTGTCGATGAACATCAAGCGCCTGACCGACCTCGGCTGCTACCGCGGCCTGCGTCACCGCAAGGGTTTGCCGGTTCGCGGCCAACGCACGCACACGAACGCGCGCACGCGCAAAGGTCCGGCGAAGGCGATCGCCGGCAAGAAGCAAGTAACGAAGTAATCGAATTCGACGCCTCGCATCGGCGGGGCGCACTCAAGGACAAGACTGCAAATGGCGACTCCGGAAAAGAAAGCACGCGTGCGCAAGAAAGAGCGCAAGAATATCACGTCGGGCGTGGCCCACGTGAACGCGTCGTTCAACAACACGATGATCACGATCACCGACGCGCAGGGCAATACGGTTGCTTGGTCTTCGTCGGGCACGATGGGCTTCAAAGGCTCGCGTAAGTCGACGCCCTACGCCGCGCAGGTCGCCGCCGAAGACGCCGGCAAGAAGGCGATGGAACACGGCGTGCGCACGCTCGAAGTCGAAGTGAAGGGTCCGGGCTCAGGCCGCGAAAGCGCGTTGCGCGCGCTGCAGGCCGCAGGCTTCACCATCACCACGATCCGCGATGTGACACCTATACCACACAATGGTTGCAGGCCGCCCAAGCGCCGCCGCGTCTAATCGTCAAAGCACCCCCGTATCGCCTGAAGGACGAGAGCCCCGTGATTGAGAAGAACTGGCAAGAGCTGATCAAGCCGCAAAAGCTGCATGTCGATGCCGGCGTGAGCCCGCGTACGCATGCCGTGGTCGTCGCCGAACCGCTGGAGCGCGGCTTCGGTCTGACGCTCGGCAACGCGCTGCGCCGCGTGCTGCTCTCCTCGCTGCAAGGCGCTGCCGTGACGTCGATCCAGATCGACGGCGTTCTGCATGAATTCTCGTCCATCCCCGGTGTCCGCGAAGACGTCACGGACATCGTCCTCAACATCAAGCAACTCGCGCTCAAGCTTCACAGCGACGGCCCGAAGCGTCTGGTGCTCAAGGCCGAAGGCCCGGGCGAAGTGAAGGCGAGCCAGATCACCTCGGTCTCGGATGTTGAAATCCTCAACCCCGACCTCGTGATCTGTAACCTCGACCACGGCGCACGCGTGCGCATGGAATTCACGGTCAACTCGGGTAAGGGCTACGTCGCCGCCGACCGCAACCGTCCGGAAGACGCGCCGATCGGCTTGATGGCGGTCGACTCGCTGTTCTCGCCGGTGCGCAAGGTCTCCTACCGCGTTGAGAACACCCGTGAAGGTCAAATTCTCGACTACGACAAGCTGACACTCACGCTTGAAACGAACGGCGCGATCACGCCGGAGAACGCCGTCGCCTACGCCGCGCGCATTCTCCAGGATCAGCTCTCGATCTTCATCAACTTCGAAGAGCCGCGCGAGAAGAAGACCGAAGAACAAAAGACCGATCTGCCGTTCAACCCGGCGCTCCTGAAGAAAGTCGACGAGCTCGAGCTCTCGGTGCGTTCGGCGAACTGCTTGAAGAACGACAACATCGTCTACATCGGCGACCTGATCCAGAAGACGGAGGCGGAGATGCTCCGCACCCCGAACTTCGGTCGCAAGTCGTTGAACGAAATCAAAGAAGTGCTGGCCTCGATGGGTCTCCACCTCGGCATGGAAGTGCCGGGCTGGCCGCCGGAAAATATCGAAGAGCTGGCGCGCAAGTTTGAAGATCAATATTGAGAGAATAGGGGAATACACATGCGCCACGGTTCATCGGGCCGCCGGCTCAACCGCACGTCGTCACACCGCAAAGCGCTGTTCGTCAACATGGCGTCGGCACTGATCAAGCATGAGCAAATTGAAACCACCCTGCCGAAGGCGAAAGAACTGCGCCCGGTGGTCGAAAAGCTCGTGACGTTGGGTAAGCGCGGCAAGGCCGACCTGCACGCCCGCCGTCAGGCGCTGTCGCACCTGCAGAACGACACCAAGATGGTGGCGAAGCTGTTCGACGTGCTGGCCCCGCGCTATGCCTCGCGCAAGGGCGGCTACACGCGCGTGATGAAAGCGGGCTTCCGCTACGGTGACAACGCCCCGATGGCCGTCATCGAATTCGTCGACCGCGACGTTACGGCGAAGGGTAAGGATTCCGGTCCGGTCCAAGCGAAGCCGGAAGAAGCGAACGCGTAACGCGCGGCTTCGCATTTGCAGAACATCAAGGGGTGGCCCTAGCGGCCGCCCCTTTTCGTTTGCGGGGTCTCTGCTAACGTGCACGGCACGAACCGCGAGGTGCCCATGAACACGATCTCCCTGAAAACCAAAGCCGGCCAAGTTGAAGGTGCCTGCGACCCCAAATTCTCAGGCGTCCTCGACGCGTTCGTGACGAACTTCGAGTCTCGCGGCGAAGTTGGCGCGAGCTGCGCCATCACGCTGGGGGGCAAGACCGTTGTCGACATCTGGGGCGGCGCGCGCGAACCGGGCGGCAAACCTTGGGACAAGGACACGATCTCCTGCGTCTTCTCGTCGACCAAGGGAGCGATGTCGCTCTGCGCGCACATGCTGGCCGATCGCGGTCAACTCGATCTGGATGCGCCGGTGACGAAGTACTGGCCCCAGTTCGGTCAGAACGGCAAAGAGAGCGCGCGCGTATCGATGACGCTCGACCACTCCGTCGGCATCCCGCACGTGCGCGAGGTGCCGAAGCCTGGCGCGTTCTACGACTGGGACCACATGGTCGGCGTGATCGAGAAGGAGGCGCCGTTCTGGGAGCCCGGCACGCGCAACGGCTATCACGCAGTGACGCTGTCGTGGACGGTCGGCGAACTCGTCCACCGCGCCGCCAAGAAGCGCATGGGCAAGTTCTTCCAGGACGAGGTGGCGAAGCCCCTCGGCCTCGACTTCTGGATCGGCCTGCCGGAAGAACAAGAGCACCGCGTCGCGCCGATGATCCAAGCCATGCCGACGCCGGAGGCGATGCAGTCGCGTTTCTTCATGAAGGCCATGTCGGATCCGACTTCGCCGTCGCACCTCTTTATGCGCGACTTCATGGCGTTCAATCCGAATTCGCGTGAGGGTAGGGCGGCCGAGATCGGCGCCGGCAACGGCATGACGAACGCGCGCGGCCTGGCCGGCGTCTACGCGCCGCTCGCGAACGGTGGCACGCTGAACGGCAAGCACATCGTGGGCAAAGACACGCTCGCCCGCATGGGCCGCGTCGCCATGAGCACGCATCAGGACGGCACGCTCATGATCCCGACGCGCTTTGCGCTCGGCTACATGAAGTCGATGGACAATCGCTGGCTACCCGGCACGGACAGCGCCAGCTGTCTCCTCTCCGACAGCGCCTTCGGCCACGTCGGCGCCGGCGGCTCGATCGGCTTCGCCTGCCCCGAAACCC
>CAZJOM010000094.1:8690-13724 GCA_964547645.1 uncultured Flavobacteriaceae bacterium | reverse complement strand
GGCCGAGCACGCGCCGGTGTGCCTCAAGCGAGGCGGGTGCGCCGTGCGTGAAGTAGACGAGTTCGGGGCGCCAGTTGCGGCCGACCAATTCGCGGATGTTGCGGCACAACACACCGATGCTGAGTTCAACCGCCTGACGCGCGGTGCGCCGGCGCGCGCCCGCCGTCGTCACCTTCAACACGGCGACGTCTTCCAATTCTTCGATGGTGAGCGACACGGCCTCGTTCTGCAGCCACTGATACTGCGCCATGACCTGCAGCGCCTTGCGCAATGTCGGCTGCTCGCGTGCGATCAGTGCGACGGCGCCCATGTTCGACAGGCGGCGCTTCTCGGCAAGGCGCAGGCCGAAGTCTTGGGTCGACGACCGGTCGGCGGCCGCCTCCAGCATGCGGCCGACCGCTGCGGGCGCGATTTTCAGATCCGGATCGGCGAGTGCGGCCGCCGGCACGCCCGCGGCCGCCGCCAAGCGCAATGGGTCAAGCCCGAGCGTGCGGGCGAGATCGGCATAGCCGGTCAAAGCGGCGCTGCGGCAGTGAACGTCGGTCGCCATGTCCCGAATTGCAAACTGGATGTCCCGTAATGTCAAGTCGTGGCCGGCTGGTTGCGGTAAACTGCGCCGGAGACTGGACAAGAACACGGGAGAAACGTCATGCACCGCCAAGGACTCCAGGCCATCGAAGCCCGCGTCATGCGCAATAGCGAGCCCTACCGGCATATCGCCGTCCAACCGATTTCACCGGCGATCGGCGCCGAGATTGAAGGAGTGGATCTGACGCGGGATCTGAACGATGCCACGTTCGGCGAAGTGCGCCGCGCGTTTCTCGAGCATCAGGTTCTGGTGTTTCGCGATCAGGCGCTGTCGGCGGAGGATCACAAGCGTTTCGGCCGGCGTTTCGGGAAGCTGCACGTGCACGCGCTGCAGGCGCAGCGCGAGGGCGACAACGAACGCTTGGAAGTGAAAGCCACAAAGAACTCGAAGTTCGTGGCCGGCGAAGGGTGGCATGCCGACGTGACCTGCGACGCGGAGCCGCCGATGGCGTCGATGCTGCACATCACGAAGACGCCGGATTGCGGCGGCGGCGATACGCTGTTTGCCAATATGTGTCTGGCCTACGAGTTGCTGTCGGAGCCGATGCGCGCGTTCGTGGAGAGTCTCATCGCCGTGCATGACGGCGCGATCCCGTGGACCACGCTCTACGGCTACAAGCCGAACCAGCCGTTCAACTGCAACGAACATCCGATGGTCGTGCGCCATCCGGAGACGGGACGGAAGATCCTCTACGTCAATCGCGGCTTCACCTCGCACATCAAAGACCTGGCGCGGTTCGAGAGCGTGGCGTTGCTTGAGATGCTCTACCAATTGGTCGAACGGCATCCCGCGATCACCTGCCGCGTGCGCTGGACGCCGAATACGATGGTCATGTGGGACAATCGCTGCACGCAGCATCATGCGCTGTGGGACTATTATCCGATGGAGCGCATGGGCCATCGCGTCTCCATCGTGGGCGAGCGGCCGCGGGCTTGATCGATGCGCCTGCGGTGCAGGAAGAACGGGCGCAATATTGCGGCGCTCACATTCCGGGGGCACGTAGCGGCCTGCGGTTGACATGGCCGCTGCGTGCCTGGCACGCTGATGCGCTGCTCTCAGGTGACACAATGAAAACGCTTCTACTTGCTTTTATCGCAATGGTGGTTGCCTCTTTCCCTGCGCAAGCCAGTGCCGACGGAAGTTTGCTCGCGAGGCTCGGCTATCTTGGCTACTGGGCCTACGATTGCGACAAGCCGCCGAGCGGCGACAATCCGCATTATTTTCTCGAAGCGCCGGCAAACGGTGTGCCGACCGAGAGACTGTTGACCGCAGGGGACCATGATCGCGTGCATACCGTCACCGATGTCAAAGAGTTGCCCGGCGGCCTTACACAGTGGACGCAAACGGAACCGGATGGAACGGCTGTTATTCTGTTGAAGCAGCGCGAAAACAAGCGCGCACGGACGTGGTCGTCGGAGGGTCGCGACGGCAAGGTGTACATCAAGGACGGTCACTTCCTCGAGAGCGGCAAAGAGGTGCGGTGGTTCTACCGCTGTGCTGCCGGCTAGACAGGGCGCGAACGCTTCTTCATTTGCTCAGCTACCCCGGCGCTTCTTGGCGTTAGGCGTCTGACGCGCATCCTGCGCGTGCAGCGTCGCGATGCGCGCGATGAGTTTGTAGTGAATGGGCTCGTCGAGCGGAAATTGTAGATTGCCCCCAGGGCCGCGGTACGGCTTCAACTTTGCGTGCCATCAAGGATGGGTGTCGGACACCGCGCATTCATACTACACTGGCTGCACCGCATCCCGGAGGACGCCATGAGCTACATCGACGGTTTCGTGATTGCCTGCCCGAAGGCCAACAAGCAGAAATTTATCGACCATGCGCGCATGGGCGACAGCGTCTTCATGGACCTGGGCGCGCTTCGCGTCGTCGAGTGCTGGGGCGACAACGTCCCGACGGGCACGGTCACGGATTTTCGCATGGCCGTGAAAGCCGATCCGGAGGAAGAGATCATCTTCAGCTGGATCGAATGGCCTGACAAGGCCACGCGCGACGCCGCCATGGCGAAGCTCATGAGTCCCGACTTCAGCGATCCGCGTATGGATCCTGCGAAGAACCCTATGCCGTTTGACGGCAAGCGGCTGATCTTCGGCAGCTTTTCACCGATAGTGGAGCTGAAGAAGTAGGGGCGGGGATCGGGGACACGTAACAAACCCAGAGGCTTTGGTTCGAGATCGTCACCTGTCCCCTGAATTCAGCGGGATGATCGGCTTCATCGCGCTTGCCGGCATCATCGTGCGACATTCGCGAGGAACACGACGACCTGTCGCCACATCCCTATGCAATTGGACTCTGTCGGCGGTGGCGATTCTCCTCGCCGACCTCGACTCGTGCTGCCGCACAACGCCGCCGGACCCGCGGACGTGGGACTCGCGTGCCGCTTGAGCATCTTTGTGACCGCTCGCACAGCCGATCGTCACCGGGATGCTTCGATCCGCGCCGTCCCCCCATATCCACGGGGATTGTACGGCTATGCACCAACGAGAATTCTCTGTCGGCGTTTTCAGTTCGCGCGTTTTGATAGGGGATTTCACCAGTGGCCAACATCAACGGAAACAACTCAAGCAATACGCTGATCGGCACGGCGTTCGCTGACACGATCAACGCCAAGGGCGGCAACGACACCGTCGACGCGGGCGACGGCGATGACTTCGTGGACGGCGGCAGTGGCAACGATATTCTCAAAGGCGGGCTCGGACACGATCTGCTGTTCGGCGGCGACGGGACCGACCGGCTGAACGGCGGCGACGGAAACGACCAGATTGACGGCGGCGCCGGGGTCGATTGGGCCGAGTTCGACGGCGGGGCGGCGGTCAACGTGGATCTGACGGCCGGCACGTCGTCGGGCCAAGGCAACGACACGATCTTCAGCATCGAGAACGTTTTGGGCTCAAGCTTCAACGACGTCATCAAGGGGAGCGCGGCCAACAACCGCTTGGAAGGCGGCAACGGCAACGACACGTTCATCGTCACGATCGGCAACGACGTCGTGCGCGGCGACAGCGGCATCGATCTGATCGCGTTCGCTCAACTCGGAGCGGCGGCGATCGTCAATCTGGCGACGGGCACATATACGGCCGGCGCGGCCACCGGCACGCTCAACAGTATCGAAAACGTCACCGGTTCGGCCTTGAACGACACGATTACGGGCAACGCCGCGGACAACGTGATCGACGGCGGCGCGGGCAGCGACGTTCTGAACGGCGGTGCGGGCGTCGACACGTTGCTGATCACCGCGAACAGCAGCGCGCCCTACAATCAGGGCGCCTTCGTGAACCTGACCTTGGGGACGTCGACGAGCTATGGATCGTCGGACACGATCAGCAACTTTGAAAACGTGATCGGGTCTGACGCCTCGGACTTCATCACCGGCAATGCCGGCAACAATGTCATTCACGGCGGCGGGGCGACCGACTCGATCTATGCCACGCAGGGTGTCGATCACTATGACGGCGATACGGGCGCGAACGATGCGGTCTACTTCACCGGTCAGCCGGGCGTGGTGGCGAGCCTTGCCACGAACACTTATGCTTTCGACGCCAACAGCTACGGCACGATGGCGAATATCGATCACTTGCTCGGCAGCGGCAGCGCCGACTCGCTGACGGGCGATCAATTCAACAACAAGCTCGATGGCGACGCCGGCAACGACACGATCAGAGGCGGCGGCGGCGACGATCAGATTTGGGGCGGCGCGGGTAGCGACCGTCTCATCGCCGACGGCGGCAACGACCAGCTCTCGGGCGATTATTCCATGTTCAACTTCGGCGACAGGGCGTCCGACGTCTTTGAGATTGCGACAACGGCGGGCACGGTCACGATCAACGATTTCGAACAGGGCGTCGATCTTGTCGATTTGACGGCGTTCAACCTGGGCAGCAGCAACTACTGGACCGCCAGCGGCACGCAGAGTTCGGCCTACGTCACCACGCTCACGTTGAGCGGCCAAAACCAGGAAGTCGTCACGATTCACTTGAACGGCGTGCCGGCGGGCCACACGCTTACGCTCAACGACTTCGTGGGCGGCACGCAAAGCTTGATACCGCCGACGCCCACCTATCCGATCAACGGCGGCAACGGCTTGGCGGATATCTTCCAGATCCTGCCGCAAGTTTCCGGAACGATCGACCTCCCAGGGTTCGAGGACGGCCTCGACCGCCTCGATTTGACGTTCCTGCAGCAACCCGGCTGGCACGGCGCGCAGGGCGGCTACGGCGACGGCACGACGCTGTTCGATTTCTGGAACACGACCACCGGCGACGCCTTTCACCTGCATGTCCTGGGGGTCGGGTTTGGACTGATCAACCAGTACGACATCATTATCTAAACTACGATGGGGGCATGTCACGAAACCGGAGCGGCCGCGTTTCGGTTTTGTTACGTGTCCCCTTCATTGGGTTGCGCTGATCGATTGGGACGAGGCGCATGCCCACCTCGCCGAC
>CAZJOM010000094.1:0-8590 GCA_964547645.1 uncultured Flavobacteriaceae bacterium | reverse complement strand
CCTTCATTGGGTTGCGCTGATCGATTGGGACGAGGCGCATGCCCACCTCGCCGACGTCGCCCGCGCGGCCGGGACAGTAAAAAACGGGGATAGTGTACATATTCCCCCAGGGGTAACGCTTCTACGTTTGCTCAGCTACGTCGGCGCGTCTTGCTCTCAGGTGCTTGAAGGGCATCCTGCGCCGCGCGCAGTGTCGCGATACGCGCGATGAGTTTGTAGGGCATGGGTTCGTCGAGCGGAAATTGTAGGTTGCCCTTGGGTCCGCGATACGGCTTCAACTCGCGTTCCAAGTCTTTGTCGCCTTTGACCGGCGGAAACATGCCGATGTGGTTCTTGAAGGCGGCAAAATAGAAAAGGATTCCGTTCCGACGGAACGCCGGCATTCGATAGCTGATGGTCTCCTGCGCGTCCGGGGCGGCCTTTCGGATCAACGCCCGGATCTTGCGCAGAATGGGCCTGGCGGCGGGCGATGCTCCCGAAATGTAGGCGTCGATCGTTTCCGTGCGCTCTGCCTTCACCGACCAACCCCCACAACGTTGCGACCAAAGTGAACCAGCAATTCTGCGGGTATGCAACAAGCGGCGGTTCGGGACGTTGAACTCTCAGGTGTCCCTAGGTTGCGTGGCTCGGGAACTTTGCCGCGGCGCGGACATCCGTCGCGCCGAATGTTACGGTCACCTCTGAACCCCGTTCAGAGAGGAAGCCTTCATGTCGCTTGAGCAGATCTCCTACCTCAGCCAGATCATCGCGGCGGCCGCCGTCGTGGCCTCGCTGATCTATGCGGTGCTCCAGCTTCGCATCTATACGAAGGTTGCACGCGAATCGCGCCTCGTCGCGGCGTCGTCGGACATCCAGGACTTCAGGCGGATGCTGGCGCAGGACGCCACCTGCGCGCGCATCTTCCTGGATGGTCTTGACGATTTGAACCAGCTCGACCGTGGCGAGCAACAGCGCTTCAACGCGATGATGCAGCTTGTCGCGACCCAGGTGAGATACATCGACAGCTTCTCGGACATCCCGGCCGAAATGAACGCCACGGCGTTGTGGACCAGGCCAGGGGCGCGGCAATGGTGGGCGACGGCGCGCACACTTTATACGCCGCACATGGTCGCCATGATCGACCGCCGTTTCGCAGCCGCGGGGGCACAGGTCGCCGATGGCGTAGGCCGACAGTCGTGAGGAGCGCGGCGACGCGCGTCGGCAAGCGGCAAGACTTGCACTGATCGGCCAACGTCCCTGACATCGAGGTTGCGGCTGGTTGAACGGGTGGCTGCCTGGTGGCACGCTGAAAGGACGAAGGGGAAAGAGCCAAGGTGAGCTTGAAAAAAGAATCGTCTGGGCGCCGTTCCGTCAATGTCGAAGTTTCCGGCGCCGCGCAGTCTGCGGTGGCGCGTCGGGCGGCGGAGGCTCAGTTGCGTGCGCTGATAGCGAAATACGCGAGCGCTCATGCACGGCCCGTGGGCGCATTGCGCCGGTGTTTGCAAAAGCGCCTGCCGAGCGCGCATGAAATTGTCTATGAATACCGCGATTGTTTCGTCATCAGCTATTCGCCGAACGAGCACGGGTACGATGGCGTCTTTGCCGTCCGTGGGAGCGCGGAGGGCGTGAAGCTCTACTTCAATTTTGGAAAGGGATTGGCCGATCCCGAGAAATTGTTGCGGGGGTCTGCCAAGCAGGTGCGCTGGATTGATGTGGAGGGAGCGTCCACGCTCGCGCGTCCCGCGGTTGTGCGCCTTGTTGACGATGCCATCGCGCGCTCGCCCAAACCGTTCGCCCGCGCCGGCCGCGGGCCAGTTGTCATTCGTACGACGCGCGCCAAAAAGTAAGAGCGGGCGGACGTTCTGGGGATGCGGATCAT
Source organism: uncultured Flavobacteriaceae bacterium (assembly GCA_964547645.1). Lineage (GTDB taxonomy): Bacteria > Pseudomonadota > Alphaproteobacteria > Micropepsales > Micropepsaceae > SZUA-430. Next base: position 6,732 of record CAZJOM010000094.1, on the reverse strand, counting down.
TTCGAGTCGGACACGTTCGCCGGCGCTCGATCGGGCGATCAGTTGGAGGCTTCCGTCGCTTGGGGTCAATTGGGCGGTTCTCGGGAAACTGTCGCACTTGGTGGTCACGCGGAAATCCTGACGCAAGGTGTCAGGTATGGTCGCTTACAAAGGGTGCATGACGGCCCACCGACCAACGCTCAGGCAAAGTGCGTTTCACAGCGCGGACCTGCCTCACCGGACTGACTGCAAGAGCGTGCTTCGCCTGGTTGAGTTGCGCAGCTATGCGATGGCCCGCGGTCGGCGCGACGCGCTCAATACCATGTTCGAGCAGCACTTTCTCGACGCCTATGAAGCAGCAGGCGCGCGTATCCTAGGTGTCTTTCTTGATGCGGATGATCCCGACCGGTGGGTGTGGATTCGGGCGTTTCCAGATCACGCCGTACGGGCGCGTGCGCTTGACGGGTTCTACTCGAGTGACAAGTGGCTTGCGTTACGGGGGCGGGCGAACGAGACCATCCGCGCTAGCAGCGATGCGATCATGCTGACCCCACGATATGGCGGGTTCGATACACTGCGAGCCCCTCCCATCGCTCAGGCGCGGGCGCCGCGGTCTGTTTTCGAATGCGCACGCGGTTTTCTGAAAAGGAACGAATGCCAGGATTCGGTGGCCCAGTTCGTAGTGAATGACGTGTTGCCGATGCTTGACGCGCTGGGTGCAACACCGGCAGGCGTTTTCGTCAACAATCACGAGCCGAACCTTTATCCGCGGGCGCGCCTGCGCGGCGGCGAAATCGTCGTGTGGTTTTTGCGGTTTGCGTCATCCGACTCTCACGCGCGCCACGTTGCCGCGCGCAAGGGGTCGCGTGCATGGGCCGATATCGAACGGGAGCTGTCGCGACGTCTGAAACGGCCATTGGAATGGCTCAAGCTTTTGCCGCAGCGCCGTTCGGCGTTGCGTTGAACTCGAACACGAAGGGAATTTGTATGGACAAGAATAGGCGTACGGTTTTGGGTGCGGGTTTGGCCACGGTGGCCGCAACACTCCTACCCTCGACAGCCTCGGCAAGCGCCGCACCTTCCTCTTTCGATCCGGTACCGCCGCTGCCGATACGGCCGACGCCGGGCAAGCCAGGCGATTTTGCCTTTCTTACCGGTGAATGGCGCATCCACAATAACTCGCTGGTGAACGGCGCCTGGCTTCAGTATCCGGGAGAGGCCACGGTCTATGCGATCTTGGACGGCGTCGGCAGCGTCGAGGAGCTCCGCATCCCCGCGCGCAATTTCAGCGGCATGGGCCTGCGGCTTCTCGACGTAGAGAATAAGGTGTGGTCCGATTTTTGGGTGAACGCGAAGAGCGGCGTTCTCACGTCGCCCGGCCAGACAGGAAGCTTTGAAAACGGCGCCGGCATTTTTTCGTCAGGGTATGACGACAAGGGGCGAAAGATGATTTCCGTTGGCCTGTGGGACAAAATCACGCCGACGTCGTGCCGATGGCGGCAGGCCGCGTCCGCGGACGGCGGGCGAACCTGGGCGCACAACTGGGTGATGGACTGGCAGCGCGTGCGCTGACGGCGCGGCGGATTCCGGGGACAGCGGAATCCGGGGACATATAACAAACTCTTTGGCCACTCACCGTCGCTCAATGCGGCAGGCGTTCAGTTCGAGGGTGCCGTCGCTTGAAGTCCATTGGGCGACTTTGCCGTAGATGCGGACGTTTTGGCCTTGGCGGAATTGGGCGAACGGGCGCAGGTCGCGGGCGGTCAGGCAGCAATAGACCCTGCCGCTCTCCAGCTGAACGGACCGGTACAGCCGGCAAGCCCAGCCATCGGCGAAGGCCGAGATGAAGCCGTTGTCGGCAAAGGGTTTGCCTTGAATGCGATCCAACAGGGCTTCGCGGTCGCTGTCGGTCCTTTGGCGCGCGAGGTCGGCGAACACTTGGCCGGTCACGGCTGGCCGCCTTGGGGCGCTGCCGACTTGTGCGGCGGCGGGGCCAAGGGTGGGCGGGCGCGCAGCTGCGGGCTTCAAGACTGTGAACTTGCACCGCGCGATCTCGAGCCGATCGGTGAAGCCGGTCAGCGTGGCCTGAACTTTGACCCGGTCGCCGGTGTTGGCGGCCACGGCATAGACAATGTCATCTGCCGAGAGCGTGCAGCGTACTTCGCCGTGGGCGGTCGCAACCGGTGCGAAGTAGGAAACGCCGAAGAGCCAGCGGTCCTCCTCGAATTCCATGAGGGTGCCGGTGTCTTCGAAGGGCTTGCCTTCGTATTTTTCCTGGAACGTGCGGTCGAACGCTTCGTCGCTGAGGCGCGCTTTGTCCGCCTGAAGCGTGGCGATGAGGGCCGCCGTGTGCGGCGGTGCCGCCGGCGCCGCGGCGACGATGCTCGCGGCCGCCACGAGTGAAGCGGTGAATAGGATCGCACGCATGTGTTGGCCTCCAGGGTCACGCTAGCATGATTGCGGGGACGCGTGACAGACATCTCGTGCGGAGGTGGCTTAGACGGTTCCTTGATTTTTTCGGATCGGCGCAGAGGTCTCGGCGTTGCGTAATATTTTCAGCGATTGCTCTTGAACCTCCTGGAGCGTTCTATGCAAACGGTTCAGTTGTGAGAGTTCCGTTGCATGTGGGTCGTACCGTGTCTTCTGATACTCTTTGCTTGTCGTAAGCTTTTCGATGTGCTTGGCGGTTCGGGGGCCCAGCTTCAGGCCCATACCCTTCGCATGGTCGGTTCGTTTCGAGAGATCGTGCTGAAGTTTCTTCACCTCCGCATGACCAAGTCCGCGCGCCAGCAAGACGGCGTTTAGATAGAGTTCGATTGCGTGAATGGCCGTGAACCTGAACGGTGCTTGCGAAAGCGGTTTGCCCTTGCGGCGCAGGTCAAGCAGCTTCTCCGCCGCTAGTGCAAATTCGCTTGCGAGCGCTAGGATCTTGTCCGGTTCGGCGGTCTCGCCGGGATAAGGGGCTTGTGCGGGTTTGCCGGAGTCCGGCATCGAGGCGGCTCCCTTCTTTGCGTGAACCCGTACGCACTTTGGGGCCGCTCCGCTTAAAAACGCGTTAGTTGGCGGATGGTCTTGGAGGCTTGCCGCAACTCGGCAGAATGCGGGGGGCGGACTGTTGTCCTATCGGCAAGCTCTGACCCCGCAAGGTCACTGATCGAGGCGAAGACTGCGCCTGGAGCGCATTTTTTCCTTGCATTTGTTCATGATTTGTTCTATGAGGTCGGAGCATGACAAAAGGCTAGGGCTCGATGACAAGCGAGGGTAGACGCTATGTGCTAGCCAGGCCGAGAGTGGGCGCCGCTCGGTCGCGGATTCTCCATCTAGCTTCCGGGTACATGGGGTTGTTCGCTCAAATTCCGATCGGGGATCCCCCAGGCGGGCGGTCCGCTCGCGATCCCAGGCTGCGCCTGTGTTTGGGTGACGTCGCAGGCGAGCTTCGTTTACGCGAACACCTTCTTTGACGCGCCTGCCTCCGGGGCGTAGGCGTTCAGCTTCCGTGCGGCGTCGTCGATGTGGAGGCGGCCGCACGTATTGCACTGCCAGGCTTGGCGCGTTGCTTTGGTGAGGAGGCTGCGCAAGTGGGTGCAGGCAGCTTCGCGTTCGGCGGCTGTCGTGCAGCGCTTAAGGAGCAGTTCGTCGAACGCGTCCAGCAGCGGGTGGAGCGCGGTGTCGGGGATGAAGTGGGCTTTGGTGCGCTGGCCTTCGCCGGCGTCGTGGATCGTGGCGCCGCACGGGCAGTTGATCTTCATGAGCCATGCTCCTCGTTAGGGCGCTTCAACCGCCGGCGGCTTCGCGGACGTCTTGGCTGATGAGCATCGCGCCGCTCGCCAGCGTCAACAGAAGATGGATGGCGACGACGGTGGGCGCTCCGAACCAATCGGCCGGCATCAGAAGGAGCCAGGTGCCCAATGCTGCGGTGAGCGCGGCGGCGGCAATTCCTTCGGCGCATTCGCGGCGTATGTTGCGGCGGAGCGCATCGTACACGTCTTGCGTATCTTCGGCGTAGTGTTCGGCGCTGAGCGAGCGAAGGTTGAGGGCGTTCGCGGCGGCGCCTGCGAGGAAGAGGGTGGTGCCTGCGAAGTACCAGTAGCGCCACGCCGCTTGTCCGGGGGCACCTGCTGCGAGGATTGCAAACAGCGTCATCTCGATCAGGCCCAGGATCGGCAGCAGCAGCATCACCGCGCCGCCCGGGTGCATCAACAGAAGCGAGCGGTGGCAGAGGCGGACGAACATCACGAGGGCTAGAACGATGCTAACGACCCATAACATCGCGCGGATCGCGACGTCGTCGTGAGACTGAAAAATTGCGATCAGCGCAAAGGCCGCCGCGGACAGGATGCCGCCTTGCAGGAGGCTTGCGATCTGAATCGTGAGGTCGGACGCTTGTCTGCGGAAGCGTTGGGTAAGTTCGGCGCGATCCAACTGCAGCGTCATCCCGGCGTCCCCCTCGGTGCGGTGCAGGCCTCATTTAGCGGCAATCGGGGTGGGGGAGAAGTGGCGCGTGGGGTGCGCGGAGCTATTGGGGCAAGCCTTGCGGGAGCAAGTCGCGGTAGGCGCGCCAGGTGGCGAGGCCGAGCCAGGGGAAGATGACGATAAGGCCCAGGAAGGCAGTTGCTGCGGCGATGAGGAGGAGGGCGACGATCAGGAGGGCCCAAAGTAGCATCGGGGCCGGGTTCTTGGCGACGGCGGTGAAGCTGGCGGCGCTGGCCGCCCAGACGGTCGTGCGGCTGTCGAGCAGCATCGGCGCGGCGATCACGACGAGGCAATAGGTGAAGAACGCGATCACGCCGCCGATCGCGGTGCCCGAGAGGAGCATCGCGTGACCCTCATCCGTGGTGAGTGCGAAAACGACGAAGCTCTCGACGGTTCGATGGAAGCTGTAGGTCGACAGGCCGTAAACGACCTGGGCGATGCGGCCCCAGAGGAGGTAGATCATCAACAGCGCGAGGCCCAGATAGACGACGTCTTGGCGCACGGCCTGACGCACGAAGAGCATTTGCTTCAGCGTCGGCGTACGGCCTTGTTCGAGCAGGCGACCGGCTTCGTAGAGGCCCATGGCCAGCATCGGCGCGATGAAGACGAAGCCGCAGCTCAGCGCGAGGACCCAGAACGAGGCGTTGGAGGCGACGAACGCGGCCGATCCGGCGATCGACATCACCGCGAGCGCGAGGCCGTAGACGAGGCAGGGGCCCAACGCTTTGCGCATGTCGCTCCACCCGCCGGCAAGCCAGCGAAACGGCGCGGCCGTGTCGATCGCGTTGACTGCGGGAACGCCCAGCGTCGTGTCCATGCGAACCTCCGTGCGTGAGCGTAGAACGGCGGCTGGCGGTGTCAATGGGGGGCAGGGACCGGCAAGGGCGCCGCGCCCTTTGGCCGGGTGTTTTCCTGACGCATGCCGACGATGGGCGCTGCGGTCGTTCAATTCAGATTCGTCAGAGCTCACTGCGTGCGGTGCGCTGGCCGGCGGGAGGCGGGAAGTCTACTTGACCATTGCTGAGCTGTGTCCCCTCAATTGATGTGTTGATGGCCAGTTTGCGTGGGACTCTCACACTTCTGTGAAGCCGTCCTTCAGTTCGCTCTATCAATTGGAGAAAGCTGCGGCAGCAGCATAAGCTCCCTTCAAAGGGCGACGCGTCACTTGTCGCGCTTGCGCAATGGGAGGCGAAATGTACGACGCGGTGATGCGGCTTCTAGGGTGGGCGAGGGGGTACACGATCGGTGTATTTGTGCTGGCGCTTGGCGCCTGTCTCTATGTGTCCGGTCCACTGCGCGCAGAGGCAAGTTCGGCGGTCCAGCCCGTCGTCGATGCCGAGAGAGACTTTGCGGCATTTGCGGCTCGGTCTGGCTGGATCGCGGCATTCCGCGCCTTTGTCGCCCCTGACGGTTTGATTTTTGCGCCGGAGCTTTTGAGCGCACCCGAGAGCTTGGCGAAGGCAAAGGGTGACGGCGATACTTCGCTGCAGTGGTGGCCAGCCTATGCCGGCATATCTCGTTCAGGCGATTTCGGATTCACGACCGGCCCAGCGGTGCTCGGGCAGGCCAAGCCTCATGTTCACTATTTCACGGTTTGGCGCCGTCAACCCGATCAAACATGGAAATGGATCTTTGACGGCGGCACTGGCGTGGTGGACACAGATCCGGTGCCGCGGAACGCCACGCCGTCTAAGTTGCCATTGGCGGCACGCGGTATTGGCGCCGATGCTGCGGTTGCCGAGGTGAAGGCCATCGAGCAACGTCTGTCGTCGCCCGGCGAGACGCTCGAGCGATGGCTTTCGAAAGACGCCCGCGTCAATCGCGCCGGACTTGCGCCGGGTGTGGGAGAAGCGAGTTTCGCGGAACGACTAGCGCAACCCGCTTCAGCGGTTACCTACGACACTCTCAGAGTCTTTTCGTCCACGGCCGGCGATCTCGTATTTACGCTTGGTGATGTTCGCTGGACCCGCGAGGGGAAGGAGCAGCGCGCCCACTACGCGCGCATTTGGCAATTGCACGAGCCGGGATGGCGCATCGTGTACGATCAGGTTATGTAGCAATTCGCGGTAGGGCGGACAGTGCGCGCCCACCTGTTCTGGGTCTGCCCGGAACCAGCTTGCGTCGTCGAATTCCACTGTGATCCGGACACAGACCTCTGTGCCATGTGGTGCCAGAACGCGGCGGTTGCGGACGACGGACAGCTGGCCGCGGCGGCCCTTAAATGACCCTCAACCATACGCTTGCGGCTCCAGCGGCGCCTCTTGCAGCAACGGCTGGGCT
>CAZJOM010000093.1:7262-13763 GCA_964547645.1 uncultured Flavobacteriaceae bacterium | reverse complement strand
ACGAAGCCGGCGACCCCGACCACGGCATCTGGTCCGCCGGCATGGTCCAAGGCCTCATCCACGACATCCCAACTTGCAAAGACCTAGTCGAACGCATCGTCCGCGAGGCGGAACAGATCATCCGCAACAGGCTCGACAAGGCACTCGTTGCTTAGCCAAACACTTCCGGGTGTCAGCGTTCGCGCGAGCGCGGACCGTGACACCGGGAAACAGGACTCAATACGACTTCGGCAACCCCAACGCCTTCTCGGCTAAGAAGTTCAAGATCATTTCGCGACTGACCGGCGCAATCCGCGCGATCAGCACTTCGCGGAACAAGCGCTCGACGTGGAACTCGCGCGCGTAGCCCATGCCGCCGTGCGTCATCACCGCGGTCTCGCAGGCGCGGAAGGCTGCCTCTGCCGCCAGATACTTTGCAGCGTTTGCCTCGATCCCGCAGGGCTTACCCACGTCGTAGAGCGCGGCCGCCTTCATCGTCATCAGCCACGCGGCCTCAAGCTCCGCCCACGATTTCGCCAGCGGGTGCTGGATCGCCTGGTTCTGTCCGATCGGCCGCCCGAACACGACCCGCTCACGCGCATACTTCGCCGCCCGGCGCAGTGCATCTTGCCCGATCCCGATTGCCTCCGCTGCAATCAAAATGCGCTCCGGATTGAACGCGTGCAGTAGATAGTCGAACCCTTTCCCCTCCTGGCCGATCAGATCGTCCGCCGAAACTTTCAGCCCGTCGATGAAGAGCATGTTCGTGTCGACTGCATGCCGGCCCATCTTCGGAATCTCACGCACCTCCACACGAGCGCGATCGAGCGGCGTATAGAAGAGGCTGAGCCCATCCGTCGGCTTCTTACCCTTCGGCGACGTCCTCGCCAGCAGCAGAATATGCGTTGCCGTTTGTGCCGTCGTCGTCCACATCTTGCGGCCATTCACGACCCAACCGTCGCCCGAGCGCTCCGCCTTCGTCTTGATCGATGAAGTGTCGAGCCCCGCATCCGGCTCCGTCACGCCGAAGCAACAGCGCGTCTCGCCCCGGATCAGCGGCGGTAGCATCCGCGCCCGCTGCTCTTCCGTGCCGAACACGGCAATTGGATGCGGCCCGAAGATATTGACATGCACCGCCGACACGCCGGTCATCGCCGCACCCGATGATGCAATCCTATGCATCATCAGCGCCGCCTCAGTCACACCAAGCCCCGCACCACCGTGAGCATCCGGCATCGCAATCCCGAGATACCCGCCCGCCGCAATGTCGCGCACGAACTCTTCCGGAAACCGATGATCGTTGTCACGCGCAAGCCAGTACGCGTCGTCATACTTCGCGCAGATGCGGCCCACCGCATCGGCAATCTCGGTCTGCGCCGGTGTTACCTCAAACATCGCTAGCTCTTTCCCGCCAACGTCTGCATGGCGACCGCAATGCGTGTACCACCTGTGATCCAACACATCAGGCCGTAGACGACGGCAATGATCGGGAACCACGCCGGAAACGCACACATCAGGCATAGTGCCAGGATCGTCTCGAACCCTTCGGTCAAGCCGCCCAGATAATAGAGCGACTTCGCCCCGCGTATGTCCGTCGTGATCCCGTGCTTCTGGGCAAAGATGGCATAGGCTAGAAACGTCGCCGCCGGCGCCATGAAACTCGTCGTCAAAAACGCCGCCGCCAACGCGTTCGCCGCCGGATCAGCCAGCGCAAACGCGAACACCATCGAGGCGTAGAAGATAAAGTCGAGCGTGATATCGAGATACCCGCCCAGGTCCGTCAGCTGCGTCTGCCGCGCGATCGCACCGTCCAAGCCGTCGAGGAACCGGCTGACCAGCAACACGCCCAGCGCCGTCCAATAGAGCTGCGCTGCAACAAGCCCTGCCGCTGCCATCCCCATCGCAAACCCGAGTGCCGTCGCGCCGTTGGCCGTGAGACCGAAATCGACCGCGTGTTTTGCCGCCACGGCCAGCGGCCTGTTGATATGGGGGCGAATTGAAGCATCGAACATGGGACCTGAACCTCAGGGAAACAGTTGTCCAAACCTGTATCACGCCCTACGCTGCAGGGCATAATGGGGTTGTCTCAAGAAGGAACCACACACCGATGCGCTACATCGTGATCGCACTCGCCGCGTTGTGCCTGGCCGCAACAGCCGGCGCCGCCGAAATCAAGACCGGCCGCGACCTTGTCGCCGCTTGCCGCACCTATGCCGCCAGCGAACAGCCGGACAACGCCCGCGCGCCGAACGACTGCCGCACCTTCCTGCAAGGGTTCGCCGTCTCCCTCAAGGCCCGCCAGGACGCCACGATCGACGCCATGGTGAAAGGTTTGCCGACAAGCTCGAAAGAAGCCTGCGTTCGGATGCCCGACTTCATCTCCTTCCGCGAGCTCGCCGCCCGTATCGTCAACTTCGGTGACGCGAACCAGAACCTGCTCGACGGTCCCGCCTCAGCACTGGCGCAGAAAACTCTGGAGCGCGACTTCCCCTGCCCACCACCGCCAAGCCGTTAGCACCACACACATGAAATTCTTGCACACGATCGTAGGGCTCGCGCTCATGACGACTGCCGCCTCCGCCGAAGATGTTGCCTTCACCGCAGCACCCGGTGGCGGCGATCGCTACACCGGCGCCCCCTTTGCCACGCGAGCACCGGTACTCGGCCAACATGGGATGGCCGCCACCGCGCAGCCGCTCGCAACACAAGTCGCCATCGACGTTCTGAAAAAGGGCGGCAGCGCCCTCGACGCCGCCATCGCCGCGAACGCCATGCTCGGCCTGATGGAGCCCGTCGGCTGCGGCGTCGGCGGCGATCTCTTCGCCATCATATGGGACCCGAAGACGAAAAAGCTCTACGGCTACAATGGCTCGGGCCGCTCGCCGAAAGGACGCTCGCTCGAAGACTTGAAGAAGAAGCTCGGCGATCGCAAAGCGATCCCGGCCTTAGGCTCGCTCCCGGTCTCGGTGCCCGGCGCCGTCGACGGCTGGTTCGCGTTGCACGACCGCTTCGGCAAGCTCCCGATGAACCAAGTCTTGGCCCCCGCCACGCAATACGCGCGCGAAGGCTTCCCCGTCTCGCAACTCATTGCCTACTACTGGGAGCGCAACTTCAAAGGTTTCGCCAAGAACGCCAAAGACATCGAAGAAAGCGACAACGCCAAGCACACCTACTTGATCGACGGAAAGCCGCCCCGCGAAGGCCAGATCTTCAAGAACCCAGACCTCGCACGCACCTATGATCAGTTGGCAAAAGGCGGCCGGGACGCCTTCTACAAAGGTGCAATCGCCAAGACGATCGACGCCTACTTCAAACGCATCGGTGGCGACCTGCGCTATGAGGACTTCGCCACCCACACCGGCAACTTCGTCGACCCCGTGAGCGTCAACTACCGCGGCTACGACGTTTACGAGCTACCGCCCAACACGCAAGGCGTCGCGGCCCTTCAGATCCTGAAGATGCTCGAAGCCTACGATCTCAAAAAAATGGGCCGAGGCTCCGCTGACGCGCTGCATTTAATGGTCGAAGCAAAACGTCTCGCATTCGAAGACCTGGCAAAATTCTACGCTGACCCCGCGACCTACAACGCACCGATCGCCGAACTGATCTCCAGCGACTACGCCGCCAAGCGCCGCGCGCTAATCGACATGAGCCGCGTCAACCCCGCCGTGCCACCCGGCGAAATCAAACTCCGCCAAGGCGACACGACCTACCTCACCACCGCCGACAAAGACGGGATGATGGTGTCCCTCATTCAGTCGAACTATCGCGGCATGGGCTCAGGGCTCGTCGCCGACGGCCTGGGCTTCATGTTCCAAGATCGTGGCGAACTCTTCGCCCTTGAGCCCGGCCACGCCAACGTCTACGCGCCCGGCAAGCGCCCGTTCCAAACCATTATCCCAGCCTTCGTCATGAAGGACGGCAAGCCCTACATGAGCTTCGGTCTCATGGGCGGCGACATGCAGCCCCAAGGCCACGTCCAAATCATCGTCAACATGATCGACTTCGGCTTGAACGTGCAGGAGGCCGGTGACGCCGCGCGCTGGCGCCATGAAAGCTCGGAAGACTGGTCGCGCAAAGACTCCGCCGGCGTCGGCGAACTCATGCTCGAAACCGGCATCGGCGCCGACGTGCGCCGGGAACTCGAACGCCGCGGCCACAAACTCGTCAAAGGCGACGGCAGCTTCGGCGGCTACCAAGCGATCCTGCGCGACCCCGAAACCGGCGTCTATCACGGCGCCAGCGAAATGCGCAAAGACGGTGCAGCGATGGGGTATTGACGGGTCACCCCGGAAACGCCAACCGATCGCGCTCCAGCGCGGCATCTAGATCTTTCGGGTCGATCGTCACCGATTCCTCCGACGCATCCCCGATCGGCACCATGATCGCTGTCGACACACGGCGGTAAACCAGAAGCGACAACCCTTCGAGCGCCGCCTCTTCCGTCACGATGCGATACGCGCCAGCCGGCAGCGTGCGATCGACGCCTTTGACCACGAACGCACTCTGAAAGCTCACGCTGCGCTCTGTCGTTCGCTCAACCATCGGCAATGTTCCTAGACGCGCTTGGCGCCAATGCGGCCCGGATTGTACTTGAACGAGCGCGGCTCGACCGCAACCGGCGCAGCAGCTTTCACTGTCGCCGCCGCTTTTGGCTTCTTCTTCTCGCGATTGCTGCGTTTCTGTCCTTTGGCCATGAGCCGACTCCAATTGTTCTTCGTGAGCGTTCGTTAGAAATAGACCGCGACGGGACCCGCGCTTAATGAGCGACCCCTGTCACGGTCCTGGGCATTACGGCACTTGTTAGAACGTGCGGCCCTTCACGAGCGCATCGACGTCGCGTTGGGCGATCGCCTTATCCAGGCCGTACTTGGAAACGACGTGAGTAACGAGTTCATCGCTGCTCTTCAGAGCGGCCACGTCCGCTTCCGAGAACTTGCCCCACTTCGCGTGGATGTCCTTGGAGAGCGTCATGCGGCCTTCGTTGCCGGTCGGCGCCACGGGGGTGGCAGTGGCATGAGCGGGTGTTGCATTGGTCAAAATCGGTACTCCATATTTTCAAACAATAACCTGGACGAAACGCGTCCGGGCAACCGGAGATATAGTCTCCGTAAATGAAATAAGAAGAGAAAAATAAAATATAACTCCGGAAACGCAGCAATAATGGCAAACATAATTTCATGGACATTCAAGCAAATCTGCAGTACGTTATCTAGAATGCCATTTTGATCGGTCATTAACGCAACGAATATTATCGAAATTCTTGAGGAAACCACCCCCGAATGAAGCGCATGCTGGAGATACTGACATTGGCGCCGGGCCTACGCGGTGAGGCCGCGCGCCAATGCGGCTGCCTGAACGAGTCGTACCTGCTGGTGCATCAGGTTTTGGCGCGCGCGTTCGCGGACGATCCGCGCCTGACAACCGCGGCTGCCCTGCAACCGCAACTGTCCGACCGCCTTCAGACGAAACTGTCGGCAGGCTGCGGCGCAGATTTCGCTCTAGCCTGACGCTCGACCGGTCTAAGCTCCGCGGCAACCACCGCTGAAGCACCGATGACCTCCTTCGACGCCTTCACCTCCCGCCCCTGCCCCGCTTGGTTCGATGAAGCCGGGTTCGGCATCTTCATCCATTGGGGCATCTTCGCGATCCCGGCCTTTGCGCCGCGCGGCCGTGCGATCGACGAGTTGATGCACGACCACTACGACGACATGAACAAGTACACGCCCTATGCGGAGTGGTACGAGAACGCGATGCGCCTGCCTGGCAGCGCGACGGAAGCGCACCACAAAGCAACCTACGGCGATCGTCCGTACACGTCGTTCCGCCCCGCCTTCGACGAATCCGCCCGCGCCTTTGACGCAAACGCCTGGGCCGACCTCTTCAAAGCAACCGGCGCCCGCTACGTCGTCTTCGTGACCAAGCACCACGACGGATACTGCCTGTGGCCCACGAACGTTGCCAACCCCTGGCGTCCCGGCTGGAACACAAAGCGCGACTTCGTAGGTGAGCTGGCGACGGCTGTCCGCACCCGCGGCATGCGCTTCGGCCTCTACTACTCCGGCGGCCTCGATTGGACGGCACGGCCGGAACCGATCGCCAATCTCGGCGACATGTTCGCTTGCGTGCCCACCGAGAGCGACTACACCGCCTACGCCGCCGCACAACTGCGCGAACTGATCGACCGCTACGAACCCAACGTGCTCTGGAACGACATCGCCTGGCCGTCGAAAGAGCAAGTGCCCGAACTCTTCGCGTATTATTACAAGCGCGTGCCCGACGGCGTCGTCAACGATCGCTGGTTCGCCGAAGAAGCGCTCTTCAACGGCCTGCGCGATCCCGAAGCCCGCGCCAACTTCAACGCCGTGATCAAAGCCCGCATAGCCGCCGGCACGCTGGACAGCCCGCCGCCCCCACACTGTGACTTCCGCACTGTCGAATACGGCCTCGGCACGATCCCCGAAAATAAGAAATGGGAAGCGTGCCGCGGCCTAGGCCTCGCCTTCGGCTACAACCGTAACG
>CAZJOM010000093.1:0-7162 GCA_964547645.1 uncultured Flavobacteriaceae bacterium | reverse complement strand
AAGAAATGGGAAGCGTGCCGCGGCCTAGGCCTCGCCTTCGGCTACAACCGTAACGAACGGCCCGAAGATTACCTCACAGGCGAAGGCCTCATCGCGCTCTACCGCAACGTCCGCGCCAAGAAGGGCAACCTTCTCATCAACGTCGGCCCCATGGCCGACGCCTCCATCCCACTCGAGCAAAGCGAACCGCTGAAAGCGCTCGGGCGTACGATCGGCTAAACCGCGAACCGCGCCACCGCGACCGCAGCTCCCGCCTCCGGATCGTAGATGTAGAACGTCCCGCTCTCCGCGCCACCGCGCTTGATCATCGCCGGCGCCTTCATCGCGCGCAGTCGCTCGTAAGCGGGTTGCGGCACCAGCGCCTCAAATGCACCGTAGCTACCCGTCGCGGGCGCGGGCGCTCCGGCAACCCAAGCCGGCAAGTTCGCGCCACCCGCTTCACCGATATCGTAGAGCGTGTCGGCGACGCCCTGCGGCGTGCCGCCCGCAGGCGGATAGAGCTCAGTGCTCATCAACCACTTGCCGCTCGTCATGTCGGCATAGACCAGACGCCCGTTGCCGTCGTAGAGCCGCGCGAACATGGCGGGGTTTGAGCAATCCGGCCCCAACGCCTCGATCACCAACCTATCCTTCGCCTGAGCACCGGTGAACGCCACCACCCGCTCAACCACCCTCGCACAGGCCTGCCCGCCCGGCGGGGTCGAAGGCCGTTGGCCGACCGTCGAACAGACCTGATCGCACCCGCCCATCGCCAAACCAGCGCCCAGAACCGCCAAAACCATGGCCTTCATGTTCGTTCTCCCGTTAAGTCTTATCGCCCCATTCGATGCGGCAATTCCGCCGGTTTCAAGCCCTGAACCAGCCTTGCCCCCAGGCGGCAAATCCGTATAGTCCGCGCCTTCACAAACGGCTGCGGCCGGAAAGCGCGGAACGTTGGTTCCTTGGGGCGGTTCTGCCCGACAGCTTCTCCCGGTCCATCGTTCGACGCACTGCCATGGGGGCCGTGCGAGGGCGCCGCGGCCAAGAGAGAGGCTCCCATGCCGTTATACGAGCATGTGTTCATTGCGCGCCAAGATGCGGCGCAGACGCACGTCGATCAGCTGATGGAACAGATGAAAGGCGTAATCGAAGCCGGCGGCGGCAAGGTCACCAAGCAAGAGTATTGGGGACTGCGTTCGCTGACCTTCAAGATCAAGAAAAACCGCAAGGGTCATTACGTGCACTTCAATCTCGACTCGCCGGCACCCGCCGTCGCCGAGATGGAGCGCCAACTCAAGCTCAACGAAGACGTCATCCGCCAACTGACGGTGCGCGTCGATGAGTTCGAAGAAGGCCCGTCGGCCGGCATGCTCGCGAAGCAGGCGAAGGAACGCCGCGACGCGAAGTGGGGCCGTCGCGACGACGAACCCGGATACGAAGGTCCTGAAGAAGGAGCAGCATCATGAGCGGCGGTGATCGCGGCGGATACAGTGGTGGCGGCGGCTACGGCGGCGGCGGTGGTGGCTACGGCGGTGGCGGAGGTCGCAGCGGCGGCTTCGGCGGCGGTGGTGATCGCGGCGGCGACCGCGGTGAGCGCGGCGCCGAGGGCGGCTTCGGCGGCGGTGGTGGCGGCGGCGGACGTCGCCCATTCTTCCGCCGGCGCAAGACGTGCCCGTTCTCGGGCGCGAACGCACCGAAGATCGACTACAAGGACGCCAAGCTGCTTTCGCGTTTCATTTCTGAGCGCGGCAAGATCGTCCCTTCACGCATCACGGCGGTCTCCGCCAAGAAGCAACGCGAACTCGCAACCGCGATCAAGCGTGCCCGCTTCCTGGCGCTGCTCCCCTATGTCGTGTCGTAAGCGGGAGAAACGAACATGCAAGTGATCCTGCTCGAACGTATCGAAAAGCTCGGCCAGATGGGCGCCGTTGTGAAGGTGAAGGACGGCTTCGCCCGCAACTTCCTGCTGCCGCGCAAAAAGGCGCTGCGCGCGACGAAAGACAACATCGCGCGCTTTGAAAAAGACAAGGTTCAGCTTGAGGCCCACAATCTCAAACTGAAGAAGGAAGCCGAAGGCGTCGCCGCGAAGCTCGACAAGCAGACGTTTGTCATCCTGCGTCAGGCCGGCGAAACCGGCATCATGTACGGCTCGGTTTCGACGCGCGACATCTCGGACGCAGTGACGGCGGGCGGCATCACGCTGAACCGCACGCAAGTCATCCTCGACAAGCCGATGAAGTCGTTGGGCCTGCACGACGTCAAAGTCGCGCTGCACCCGGAAGTCCGCGTCGGCATCACCATCAACGTTGCACGCACGGCCGAAGAGGCTGAGCGTCAGGCGCGCGGTGAAAACGTGCTGATGACAGAGGCCGAACAGGCCCGCATCGACGCAGAAGCTCTGTTCGAGAGCGACGATGCGGCGAAGGGCCTGAAGGAAGACGGCGCGGAAGAAGCCCCGGCTGCCGAAGCCAAGCAGAAGAAAGAAAAGAAAGCCGCGGCGCCGAAAGAGCCCAAGGCCGATGCCGAACCGGCGGACGACAAGGCCGCAGGAAAAAAGAAGAAGAAAAAAGAAGAATAGCGCACGAAAACAAGCGCCCAGGAAATCGGCCGCGAGGAAACTCGCGGCCTTTTTCGTTGCCGGTTCGCGCTCATGCGCGTGTAATCTTTCCCCACGCGAATCGCTGTCGCGCGCTTGACAATCACATTCGCTCGAACGTGCAAGAGCCGCCCGTTTTTGAGCTGTGAATATCGCGCCATGGTCGATTGCACCCCAAGCACGAAATGGCGTTCTTAGTAACCATGAGCCTTGCCATCGCCCCCAAGCCCGACGCCGCCGAGCGGCTTCGCCAAACACCCTTCGACGTGGAAGCGGAGCAGGCGTTGCTCGGCGCTATTCTGGTCAACAACGACGCCTTCGAACGCGTCGCCGGCTTCCTTGAGGCTGAGCACTTCCACGAACCGCTGCACCAGCGCGTCTACGAGGCGCTGGCGCGCGTCATCCGCAAAGGCCAGCTCGCCTCGCCGGTCACGCTACGCCCCTATTTCTCGCTCGACGCCTCCATGAAAGAGGTCGGCGGCGCCGACTATCTTGCCGAACTTGCGCGCTTCTCACCCGCCGTCATCAATGCCGCCGACTACGGCCGCATGATCTTCGAACTCGCGCAACGCCGCGAACTGATCCGCGTCGGCGAAGAAATCGTGAACCTCGCCTACGACCCGCCGGTCGACCTTTCGCCGGCCGAACAAGTCGAAGAAGCGGAAAAGCATCTCTACGGCATCGCGGAAAAAGGCCGCTTCGGTGGCGGCTTCAAGTCCTTCCGCCAGGCGATCACCGGCGCGATGGAAGTGGCGGAGCGCGCCTACCAAAGCCCGAGCCACGTCACCGGGATCGGCACCGGCTTCGTCGACCTCGACAGCTTGCTCGGCGGCTTTCAGAAGTCGGACTTGATCATCCTTGCCGCACGCCCCGGCATGGGTAAGACCTCGCTCGCGACGAACATGGCCTTCCACGCCGCGCGCGAATGGATGCGCTCCGAAGGACAAGGCGGCGGCCGCGTTGCGTTCTTCTCGCTCGAAATGTCGGCCGAACAATTGGCCACCCGTATCATGGCTGAGCAGGCCGAAGTCTCCGGCTCCAAAATCCGCCGCGGCAAAATCGAAGAGCGCGACATGCAGGCTTTGATCCGCGTCGGCGCGGAGCTCGAACGCTTGCCCCTCTTCATCGACGACACCGGCGGCCTCTCCATTGCCCAAGTTGCCGCCCGCTCGCGCCGGCTGAAACGCGCCGGCGACCTCGGCATGATCGTTGTCGACTACCTACAACTTCTCACCGGCTCCTCGTCGAAACGCAACGAAAACCGCGTGCAGGAGATCACCGAGATCACGAAGGGCCTGAAGACCCTGGCGAAAGAGCTAGCGGTCCCTGTAATCGCTCTCTCGCAGCTTTCGCGCGGCGTCGATAACCGTGACGACAAACGTCCCGTCCTTGCCGACCTTCGCGAATCCGGCTCGATCGAGCAGGACGCCGACGTCGTCATGTTCATCTACCGCGAGGCCTACTACCTCGAAACCAAGGAACCGCCCGCCGACGACCCGCTCGAATTCCAGAAATGGAAGGAGAAAATGGAACGGATCCACGGCCTGTCGGACGTGTTGGTCGAAAAGCACCGCCACGGCCCCACCGCGAAGATTACCTTACGTTTCGAAAAGCAATTCACCCGCTTCTACGACCTCGCAAAGGAAGATACCCTACCCGCACAAGTGCGGTAGGTGATTTGCGTGCCGAAGAATGCTGGCTGGTTTTTCCAAAGCGCTGCGCGCGCGGAGAGATCGCAAGAAGAAGATTTCACCACAAAGCCACAAAGGGCACCAAGAAGCTCGGCGTGGTTGAAGGCGATTGTGCGCGATCAATCGGTTGCTGATTGGCGCTTCGCGCCGGAACGTCCTTTGCGCGAAGCGCATTCTCTCAATCGTGAGCTTCGCACCACCACGCTGCCCGGGCCTCTTGGTGCCCTTCGTGGCTTAGTGGTGAACCTTCTTCCTGCGGCCGCTCCGCAAACACCGTACTCAAAAGGGCGCACCTAGGTGACCCGCCCCACCCTCTCCATCGACCTGCTCGCGATCGTCGAGAACTACCGCCGCATCGCACAGCGTGTGAAGCCGACGGAGGCGGCGGCGGTCGTGAAGGCCGATGGCTACGGCCTCGGCGCGAAGCCGGTCGCGCTCGCCCTTGCCGCCGCGGGTTGCCGGACCTTCTTCGTCGCGCACACCGAAGAGGGCGCCGAATTGCGCCCGGCGATCCCCGACGCGAAGCTTTACATCCTGCACGGCTACACCGCCGCGCAGAAGCCGCTCTTCGCCGAGCATAAACTGTCCCCGGTTCTCTCCAGCGTCGGTCAACTCTCCGACTGGCTGAAGTCGGGCCTGCGCGCCGCCTACGCGCTTCACCTAGACACCGGCATGTCACGCCTCGGCCTGTCCGAGCCCGACCTGAAGACCGTCGAGGGTGCAGCCTCCCCCGCGCTTGTCATGAGCCACCTCGCCTCCTCCGACGACCCGGAGCATGAGAAGAACCAAACCCAACTCGCGCGCTTCAAAGCCCTGGCCAAGCGATTCCCCGGCACGCCGCTCAGCCTCGCCGCCTCCGGCGGCTGTTTCTTAGGCCCCTCTTACACGTTCGACCTGGTCCGCCCCGGCATCGCGCTCTATGGCGGCAACCCTGGAAAATCGGCCGAAAACCCAATGAAAGGCACAGTAACCCTGAGCGCGCCGCTCTTGCAGGTCCGTTCGATTGACAGGGGGGACACCGTCGGTTACGGAGCGACCTATGCCGCAAGCGGACCGCGCCGGCTCGGCATTGCCGCCTTCGGCTACGCCGACGGGCTGATGCGGTCGCTTTCCAACAGGGGGCACGGTGTGATCGCGGGCGTCAAATGTCCCATAGTCGGACGCGTATCGATGGACTTGGTCACACTCGACGTCACGCAAGTGCCAGAGCGTGCCGCCCATGCCGGCGCCGAGGTCGAATTCATCGGCCCCAACCAAACGGTCGACGAACTCGCCCATGCGGCCGGTACCCTGCCCTATGAGATCTACACGCGTCTCGGGCCGCGCATCGCACGCACGTACACGGGAGCGCGCTGAAGCCTCATGAACCCACTTGCTCTCGTCGGCCGCTTCGTTATTGCACTGCTGAGTGACATCGGCGGCATCGCCTCCTTCGCGATCCGCGCCGTGCCGCAAGCATTCATGCCGCCGATCTACGGCCGCCTGATCTTCCAGCAGATGATGCGCATCGGCTACTTCTCCTTGCCGGTCGTCGGCCTCACCGCCTTCTTCACCGGCGGCGCACTCGCCCTCCAGATCGCCGTTGGCAGCGACATCGGCGCCGAAACGCTGGTGCCTCAGATCGTCGTTCTCGGTATCACCCGCGAACTCGGACCGGTCATGGCAGGTCTGATGGTCGCCGGCCGCGTCTCCGCTGCAATCGCTGCAGAACTCGGCACGATGCGCGTGACGGAACAGATCGACGCCCTGGTCACACTCTCGACCAATCCGTTCAAGTACCTCGTGGCGCCGCGCCTGCTGGCCGCGGTTGTGACCATGCCGCTGCTCGTCGGCATCGGCGACATCATTGGCGTGCTCGGCGGCTGGGTCGTCGGCGTTTACTCGCTCGACTACAACTCGGCCAGCTACCTGAAGAACACCGCCGACTTTCTGAAGACCGGCGACGTCACTTCCGGCCTTTGGAAGGCCGCTGTGTTCGGCTTCATCATCGCGCTGATGGGCTGCTACCATGGCTACCACTCCAAGGGCGGCGCGCAAGGCGTCGGCGCAGCGACGACGAACGCCGTCGTTTCCGCCGCGATCCTGATCCTCGCCGCGAATTACCTGATGACCTCCCTCTTCTTCGGAGGCGGCCGGTGACACCTAAAGTCGAACTCAAAGGCGTCTACAAACGCTTCGGCGCCAAGGTCGTGCTTGACGGCGTGGACCTGTCCGTGAACCCCGGCGAGTCGCTTGTCATCATCGGCGGATCTGGCACCGGCAAGTCGGTCACGCTGAAAAGCATCTTGGGGCTGATCACACCCGACAAAGGCTCAATCAAGGTCGACGGCCAAGAAGTCACGCGCCTGAGCGGTCGCGCCCGCGAAAAGGTCAACCGCAAGTTCGGCATGCTGTTCCAAGCGGCCGCTCTCTTCGACAGTTTGAAGGTCTGGGAAAACGTCGCCTTCGCCCTGATTCAGGGTCGCGGTCTCGGCCGCGCCGAAGCGAAAGAGATCGCGCTGAAGAAGCTCGCGAAAGTGGGCCTCGGCCCAGAGGTCGGCGAACTCTCGCCCAGCGAACTCTCCGGCGGCATGCAAAAGCGCGTCGGCCTTGCCCGCGCCATCGCAGCCGAGCCGGAAATTATCTTCTTTGACGAACCGACCACCGGCCTCGACCCGATCATGGCAGACGTGATCAACGATCTGATCGTGGCCACCGTGAAGGACATGGGCGTCACCACGCTCTCGATCACCCACGACATGGCCAGCGCCCGCAAGATCGCCGACAAGATCGCGATGATCTACAAAGGCAAAATCATCTGGTCCGGCCGCAAGGAAGACATCGACAACTCCGGCAACCCCTACGTCGACCAATTCATCCACGGCCGCGCCGAAGGCCCGATCAAGATGGAATTGGC
>CAZJOM010000092.1:0-14039 GCA_964547645.1 uncultured Flavobacteriaceae bacterium | reverse complement strand
CTTTCGTTTCGTCGCGGAGCCATTCGAGCATGATCAGGAGCGCGTGCTTCGACGCTGCGTAGAGGCCGAGGCCGGCGCCTTTGACGGCACTTGGTACGCTCAACGAATTCTCAGAGGCGGTGAAGAGCATGCGGCCTTGCGCGTTCGTGCGGGTGAGCACAGCCGCGTAGGCTTGGGCGAGGCGCAGGGCGGCGAACAGGTTGATGTCGAATAGGCGGTCGATGTCGGCGTCGAGCGGTTCCTTCATCAGGCGCTTGTTGCGGCCGATACCCGCGTTTGAGCAGACAAGATCGAGGCGGCCGGTGAGCGCGTGCGCCTCCTCGATCAATCGCGCGGGGGCGGCGGGGTCAGCCAAATCGCAGGCGATCGTGTGGGTGCCGGTGCCAAGTTCGGCGGCTGCCGTCTTGAGGTTCGCTTCGTTGACGTCAGCAATGATCACGGTTGCGCCGCGGGCTTTGAGCGCCTGTGCGAGGGCCTTGCCGATGCCAGACGCACCACCGGTGATGAGGGCAGTGGTTCCTTGGTGATCGATCATCGGGAGCCCCCAATGCGCAGTATCTCCGAATGGCCCACGTCCCCTTTCGGTTCCGGAACGTTTGCCGGCAAGACGAATGTGACCGCGTGCCCGCCATGCAGTCCGCCCGGAATGTTGATTTGAGACTTGATCGTGTACTGCTTTGGGATCGTGCGCACCTCGATCGGCCCGCCGGCTGCGAACCGGATTCTATCGTCGCCGTCGCTAAGTTGAACTTGCGACGTGCCCACCTGAACGATGCGTGCAGTCCCCGTGACCTCAAGTGCGCCGCTCTCCACCAGCTGAGCCAGTCCTGCCTCCTGGGGGCGGACGGCTGAGCGCGCGGTCTTCGTCGCGGCAACGATTTGTGCCGGGTCAACATCGACAAGGCCCTTCGGATTGTACTCCAGCATCAGGTTCCAGATGTCGGTCGCCGGTCCATTCGCCGGACCAGATAAAGCGCCCGGAAATGGTGAGACCGTGTCGATGGTTCCTGATGGCAGTGCGATCGTCGGTACGTCGTAGGTTGCAAAGATGGCGTCGGGCTTACGCCCCAATTCGATCGCAAATCGGTCGGCGTCGGCCGTGGGCACATTGCGTCGTTCGGACGATACAGGCCACACGCAGCCGGCTGATTTGGCGAATGCGACTTTTTCGCGCGCGATGCCGACGACGCCAACGCGCGGCGTGTTTGCCGCGTCACCGGTTCGCGATGCGACGAAGACCATTGAGACCCGCTCGGTGTTGCCCTCGATCTGCCAGACGATCGCGTCGGTGCTAGTGAGGACCAAGGCCAATTCGTCTCGTCCACGCTCCACGACAATACGTGCGACGGTCGCCGCTTCGTCGTCGCCGCCGAGTGAGGCGGTCGATAGCGCTTGCCCCTCTTGGGCACTCAGGAGAACGAGTTTTGCCGTTTTTGGGATCTGCGGAATGCCGCACTTCGCGGCTTTCTTTTTTGCTTGCTCGGCTTCGAGTTGTGCGCGACTTGCGGCAGCTTCGCGTTGCCTTAGGCGAGCCAGGCGATCCGGCAGAATCTCGCGCTCGCCTGGTGATAAACGGTCGTCGTTGTTGCCGTCGGCTGCTTGAAATACATGATCGAACAGAGCCTTGAATTCGGCACGCGACACGGCGCCGTCGCCGTCTTCGTCGAGGAATTTCGGAAGGGTTAGTTCGGATTTGTATCTGCTGGCGGTGCGTTGGGTCTGCTCGTTCGCGAAAGACAGCATCTCAGATAGGACGAGGGCACCATCGCGGTTTGCGTCCAGCGCCATCAAGCGATCGACGACTTGTTGCGATGCATCGCTGTTTTGCGCCGGTGCCGGTGCGGCCGGTGGAGCGCCGACCTGCGTCAAAGGGGGGTGCGTTTCGACTTCGATCACTTCGGCGCGCGTGACTTTTCCATCGCCGTTGAGATCGTACCGCAGGATCGCCGTGATGCGGGCCGCGCGCTGTTGCGCGTTGCGAACGCGCGCGGCCCGCTCATAGTCGGATTGCATCACACCACCGCCGTCGAAATCGGCCTGATCGAACATCGTCAAAAGGTGCTTTTCGATCTCGTTGCGTGACAGCGTTTCGTTGCTGTCGTCCGGCTGCGCCAGGCGTTGCGTCATCCACTGCTCGGCTTCGAGCGAAGGCGCGGCCATCGCCGGTTGCATGGTCCAGAGTAAGACTGCTGCGGCAGCGTCAATATGCAGACTGCGCCGTTTGTCTTGGGTGTTCATCTGACTGCTTCCTTGAGACTGGGCAGCCTAGCAGGCTGCACTAAGGATTTGTTCTGTGCTGCATTCGAGGCCCATTTTGCGCCCTCGCCGAGGCTGGGTTGAGATTTGTTGGTGCATGTTCAGGTCGCCAATCGCTTCAGGGCGTTCGGTAGGTCGTCGAGGGTTGTGAGTTTGGCGTGAGCTAGGGCGGCTTCGGGGCGGGTGGCGTGCGCTTCACCCCAGGGGCCGCGGATGAGGAAGATGGCTTTTAGGCCGGCTTTGTTGGCGGGGACGATGTCGTTGTCGAGGCGGTCGCCGATGTAGGCGATTTCGGGTGGGGTGCAGCCCGCGGCTTCGATGACGCGGTGGAAGAAGGCGGGGCTTGGTTTTTCGACGCCCCACTTGGCGCTGGAGGCGATGATGTCGACGCTGAGGTTCATCGCTTTGAGAGCTGCTTCGGCAGCTTCGGGTTGGTTGCCGGCGAGGCCGATGAGGTGGCCGAGGCGCTTCAGTTCTTTCAGGCACGGGACGGCGTCGGGGTAGAGGTCGGCGGCCGTGAAGGTGTCACTGGATCCGGCGGCGGCGCGGGTGGCCCGTTCTTTGTCGAGGTCGAAGCCGGGTTTCAGGATTTCGAAGACGCGGCGGTGGTGCTCGTCGCGGGCGATCACGTCGCGGAGTGTGGCGTCGAACTTTTCAAAGGGCACGCGTAGGTGATCGGCCCAGGCGCGCCACTGGCGGGTCTCGTCGATGAGGGTGTAGCCGATGTCGAAGAAGACGGTTTTGATCGTCATCGCTGTGTCCCCTCATCCGTCTCGCCGCCATTGGCGGCGAGCCACCTTCTCCCGCGTGCGGGAGAAGGGCTGGAGTTACAGCCCGTCGAACAGCGCGGTTGATAGGTAGCGTTCGGCGAAGGAGGGGATGATGGCTACGACCGTCTTTCCTGCCATGTCTTTGCGGGTGGCGACTTCTAGGGCTGCTGCTACCGCGGCGCCGGAGGAAATGCCGACGGGGATGCCTTCCAGCTTCGCGAGTTGGCGGGCGTTGGCGAAGGCGGTTTCGTTGCCGATGGTGATGATCTCGTCGATCACGCTCTTGTCCAAGATGCCGGGGATGAAGCCCGCGCCGATGCCTTGAATCTTGTGCGGGCCGGGTTGGCGGCCGGAGAGGACGGCGCTGTCTTCCGGTTCGACCGCGACCATGCGCAGGCCGGGCTTGCGTTTCTTCAAGACCTGACCGACGCCGGTGATCGTTCCGCCGGTGCCGACGCCGGAGATCACGACGTCGACTTTGCCTTGGGTATCGTTCCAGATTTCTTCGGCCGTCGTGCGGCGGTGGACGGCGGGGTTTGCGGGGTTTTCGAATTGCTGCGGGATGATCGAGTTCGGCGTCGCGGCCTGCAGTTCGTTCGCGCGGGCGACCGCGCCGCGCATGCCTTGGGCGGCGGGCGTGAGTTCAAGTTTGGCGCCGAGCAGGAGCAGCATCTTGCGGCGCTCGATCGACATCGACTCCGGCATGACGAGAATGAGCGGGTAGCCTTTTGCCGCCGCCACGAAAGCGAGCGCGATGCCGGTGTTGCCGGAGGTGGGCTCGATCAGCGTGGTGCCGGGTTTGATCTGACCCCGGCTTTCGAGATCTTCGATCATCGAGACGCCGATGCGGTCTTTGACGCTGGCGAGCGGGTTGAAGAATTCGAGCTTCAGGAGAACTTCGGCCAGGGCGCCCGCTTCCTTCGCCATGCGGTTCAGACGGACGAGCGGCGTATTGCCCATCGTCTCGGTGATCGAGTTGTAAATGCGGCCGCGGCCGGGGGCGGTTGTCATGGTTGGTACCTCGTTGGTCGGAATGAGTTTAGCCTTCCCCCCTTGAGGGGGAAGGTGGATCGCGGCGATAGCCGCGAGAGGGATGGGGGGTGACGCGCGTCAGCGCGCGTGCTGCGCACGCGGTACCCCCCATTCCGCCTACGCTGAAGCTTCGGCGGACCAAGTGCGCAACCGGACCCGCCATAGCCTTGGCGAAGGCGGGCAGTCACGCCCTGCGGGCGCGCCAGCTTTCCCCTCAAGGGGGGAAGCGCTTTCTTGGAGAGGGTGTCACTCATTTGATCAAATCGCGAAGTCGGCGCGTTCGCCGATGGGTTCGGCTAGGCCTTTTTCTTCGGCGCGGCGGCAGAGGTCTTCGACGCTGATGGCGTCGAGGCGGCGCATGAGTTCGTTGTGCACCTCGGTGACGACCGGGCGCACGATCAGATCGCCGATCGGCGACGATTGCGCGAGAGGCGGTTCGTCGGCGATCTCGAGCTCGGCGACGATGCGCACGATTTCGCCCGCGGTGATGCGGCGGCGCTCCTTGGCGAGGCGATAGCCGCCGCGGGGCCCACGAACACCTTTCAGCACGCCGGAGCGGACGAGCGCTTGCATGACCTGTTCCAGATAGCGATGCGGCACGCCTTGGCGGCGGGTGATTTCCTTCGATTGCACGGGCTCGGGCCTGGAGTTCGAGGCGATGTCGACGACAGCCTCCAACGCGAGAATAGCCTTTCGCGATAGACGTAACATTTAGCCCCCTTTTGCGGCCACGCCGGTCGAGCCGAAGCCGCCCTGACCCCGCTCGGTTTCGCTCAAGCGCTCGACGCGCTCAAAACGGACGGCGGTGACGGGGGCGACGACCAGCTGCGCGATGCGATCGCCGCGCGTAATGCGGAACGGCTCTGGCCCATGGTTGATGAGAATGACTTTGACCTCGCCGCGGTAGTCGGCGTCGATCGTGCCCGGCGCGTTCAACACGGTGACGGCATGCTTCAGCGCGAGGCCGGAGCGCGGGCGGACTTGGCCTTCAAACCCTTGCGGCAGCGCGATCGCGATGCCGGTCGCGACGGCGTGGACTTTGCCGGGTGCAATCGTGACGTCTTCGGCGGAGACGAGGTCGGCGCCCGCGGCGCCTGCCGTTGCCTGCGTGGGCAATGCGAGGCCGCGGCCGTTCGGGAGCGTGAGGATTTGAACGTGCGCGGTCATGCGCGCGCTCCCTTCAGGTGCGTTGCAATCTTCGCGGCGAGGCGCGCGGCGACGTCCGCTTTGGCAAGCTTCGGCCAGGTTTCGGTGCCGGCGGCCGTGATCAGGTGTACGGTGTTGTCGTCGCCGCCCATCACGCCGGTGGCCGGCGAGACATCGTTGGCGACGATCCAGTCGCAGCCTTTCTTCTTGCGCTTGGCCTCCGCGTGTTCGAGCACCTTTTCCGTTTCGGCGGCGAAGCCGACGACGAGGCGCGGGCGCTTTGTGGTTTTCTTCGAGAGCGTCTGCAGGATGTCGGGGTTCTCGACCAGCTTCAGCGCGGGCAGGCCGCCGTTGTCTTTCTTCAGCTTTTGGTTGGCGGCGTGATCGACGCGCCAATCGGCGACGGCGGCGGCGCAGATGGCGACGTCGGCGGGCAGCGCGCCTTCGCAGGCGGCAAGCATTTCGTGCGCGGTCTCGACGTGGACGAGTTTGACGCCGGCGGGCGTGGCGAGGTTCGTCGGGCCGGAGACGAGCGTCGTCGTGGCGCCGAGTTCGGCGAGCGCGCCGGCGATGGCGTAGCCTTGCTTGCCGCTGGAGCGGTTCGCGATGTAGCGGACGGGATCGATCGGTTCGTGCGTGGGGCCCGCGGTCACGAGCGCGTGCACGCCGTCGAGTGTGCGGTTGCGGTTGAAGTGCGCTTCGACGGAGGAGAGAATCTCGGCGGGCTCCGCCATGCGGCCGGGGCCGAACTCACCGCATGCCATGTCGCCGTCGTTCGGGCCGACGATCGCGACGCCGTCTGCTTTCAGTTGTGCGATGTTGCGCTGGGTCGCCGCGTGCAACCACATGCGCACGTTCATCGCGGGCGCGAGCAGCACGGGCTTGTCGGTGGCGAGCAACGCGGTCGACGCCAGATCGTCGGCGCGGCCTGTCGCCATCTTCGCCATCAGGTCGGCGGTCGCGGGGGCGACGACGAGCAAATCCGCGTCGCGCGAGAGTTGGATGTGGCCCATCTCCGCTTCGTCGGTCAGGCTGAAAAGATCTTGGTAGACTTTCTCGCCGGTCAGGCTTGCGACGGAGAGCGGGGTTACGAACTCGGTGCCCGCTTTGGTCACGATCGCGCGCACCTTCGCGCCGCGCTCGCGCAGGCGGCGGATCAGTTCCAGGCTCTTATAGGCGGCGATACCGCCACCGATGATCAGCAGGATGCGTTTGCCGTTGAGCACCTGACGCCTCAATTCATGCAGTGAAGATGGGAATTATACCAAAGCACATCAAGGCGCGTGGAAATTTTGTTTTGATGGTGAGGGATGGGGTAACTATCTGAAAAACCAAGCGCTTCCTCCCTTGAGGGGAAGCAGTCGCGCCGAAGGCGCGACGATGAGGGGCGGTGTGCGTGGCGGCCCCCCATCCGTCTCGCCGCTTTCGCGGCGATCCACCTTCCCCCTCAAGGGGGGGGGGGAGGGCTGGGTCTTTTTTTGAGCGAACAACCTCTTGTACCCGGAGTTTGCGCGCTGAAAGCGACCGACCCAGGCTCCAGAAAAAAGCGACTCTCACAGCGTCACATCCGCAGAACTCCGCCAATTCATGCGTCACGGAAGCGTCACGGCGTGTACACACAGCTAGGTCAAATCAGCAGCCACCGAACCAGTTGAATCATGCTGGAACAAATAAAGAACTTTGCTTAGGGATGCAAGCGAAAAATGCAGTAACTGACGACGCTGCGTTCGCGTCATTGCGCGGCGAACGCCTCTGCTGCCGAGTGCCGGGACACAAGTCCACCGTCGCGGAACAGCCGGAGGAGCCGGCGAACAAATATACTGTCACCGTATTCGCCACTGCGATCCGGAAGTCTACACGGAGTTCCCGCCGCCACATGGAACGGAAGGAGTTCACAAAATTTTTTCCGCGGCCAGACTGATGGGCTACCAGTCTGCCACGACGCAAACTACCAAGAAGATCATGCACTTTTTGCCGTTTGTCAGACTCGTGTTCAGTCTGACGCTTGTATTGACAGCATTGGGCGCTCCCGCCTTGCTATCGATATCACAGACTGAGGGATTCAGAATGAGCCGGATGAACGTGCATTGGTCAGAGCGGCTCAGCGGCGTAATGGCCGACATGGGCCTAAGTTGTGCCGAGTTGGCGCGACGATCTCAGCTTCCTGCGGAAATCGTGAGGAAGTACGTGCTGGGAGATGTGGACAATCCGCGGGGCGACAAACTTGAGCGCATCGCGGGAGTTCTAAAGGTTCAGGCCGCTTGGTTGCGATACGGAGTCTGAAGCCCCGAAATGTAATACGGGGACGGTATACCAATTCCCTACACTCCACACTCGCGTACTGTCACGTCAGAAAGAGCGGGCTGGAAGCCCGCGCTCCCAGGCTTTGTTCTTCTCGAGCGATTGCGGTTGCTTTGAGTCAGCAAGGGCCGGCAGGGATGCCGGCGGTCCCAGGAAGGAAGTTAGATCTGCGCCACCGCCAGCACCGCTAGCGCCAGCGCGCCGATCCAGATGGCTACTCTTACGTGTTGGGTTCGGGCGGATTGGGCTTTGGCTATCGCTTCGGTGCTGTCGGGGTGGAGGCGTAGGCCGTTGGTGGTTAGGTGGGCTGCTGCTTGCTCGGCGTTTTTTAGGACTTCGGGGAGGGCGGCTATGGCGCGGCCCAAGGTCGACATGCCTTCGGCGGCTTGGTTGAGGCGGGCTTGTGGGCCGACTTGGTCGATCATCCATTGTTCGACGACGGGTCTCGCCGATTCCCAGATCGAGTGTTCGGGGTCGAGTTGTCTGGCGACGCCTTCGACGACGACCATGGTTTTTTGCAGCATCACGAGTTGCGGCTGCATTTCCATGTCGAAGAGGCGGGTGACTTCGAAGAGTTGGGTGAGCAGGCGTGCCATCGACATGTTGCTGGCGGGCCTGCCGAAGATCGGTTCGCCGATGGCGCGGAGCGCTTGGGCGAAGTCTTCGACGCTGTGGCGCGGGGGGACGAAGCCCACTTGGAGATGGATGTCGGCGACGCGGCGATAGTCGCGGGCGAGGAAGCCGCCCAGCGTTTCGGCCATGAAGCGGCGCGAGATCGCGTCGAGCCTTCCCATGATGCCGAAGTCGACGGCGACGATCTTGCCTTCTTTGTCGATGAAGAGATTGCCCGGGTGCATGTCGGCGTGGAAGAAGCCGTCGCGCAGCGCGTGGCGCAAGAAGTTTTGAATGACCGCGGTCGCGACGCGTTTCAGGTCGTGGCCTTGCGCCTTCAGCGCGGCGATGTCTTTGAGCGGCGTTGCGTCGATCCATTCGGTGGCGAGCACGCGCCTCGTGGTGAAATCCCAATCGACGGCGGGGACGCGGAAGTCCGGGTCCTTGGCGATGTTCTTCGCCATCTCTACGCAGGCTGCCGCTTCCAAACGCAGGTCCATCTCGATGACGACGGAGCGGGCGAGCGTTTCGACGCCGGCCGTTGGTTTCATGCGGCGGACTTCTTCGCCGCCGAAGCGTTCGGCGTTGCGCGCCGCCCAGGCGAAGGCTTGGAGTTCGGCGGCGAATTCTTGTTCGATGTTGGGGCGTAGAATTTTCAGCGCGCGATACTTGGGCTTGCCGTCGGTATCGGGTTTGAGCGCGACCTTGTGCACTTGCGCGATGGAGGCGGCGGCGATCGCTTCGCCGATATCGCCGACCATCGCCACGTGGGCGGGGTCGAGTTCTTCGCTCAAGATGCGTTTGGCTTCGTCGAGCGGGAATGGCGGCATGCGGTCTTGCAGTTCGGCCAGATCGCGCGCGATGTCGGGGCCGATGACGTCGGGGCGTGTGGCCAGGAACTGACCCGCCTTGATGTAAGAGGGGCCGAGCTTGCTCAGCGCGCGGGCGAGGCGTTCGCCGGTGCGGCCTTGGGATAGGGCATGGGTTTTGGGGAATAGGTATTTGAGGAGGCTTGCTTGCGGCGGCACAAAGTTCTGCCACTCGGGCGGCGGCAACACGCCGTGCGCGCCTAACACGCGACCGGCGCGCATGAGACGGCGGAGCTTGGCGAAGCTCTTGAACATCAGAACTTCCAGCCGGAATGCATCGCGACGATGCCGCCGGTGAGGTCGCGCCACTTTACCTGCTTGAAGCCGGCGGCCGTGATCATGGCCGCGAAGTCTTTTTGCGGCGGGAAGCGGCGAATGCTTTCGACCAGGTATTCGTAGGCGGAGCGGTCGTTGGTCACGGCTTGTCCGATCAGCGGGATGGCGTTGAACGACCAGAGGTCGTAGAGCCGCGACAGGATAGGGTCGTCGACCTTAGAGAATTCCAAACAGAGGAAACGGCCGCCGGGTTTGAGCACGCGGTAAGCTTCGGCGAGCGCGCGGTCGATGTGGGTGACGTTCCTGATGCCGAAGGAAATCGTGTAGGCGTCGACGCTCGCGTCCGGGATGGGCAGGCGTTCGGCATCACCGGCGGTGAAGGTGGTTTCATCCTGGTGGCCGCGTTGGCGGGCGCGTTCTTTGCCGACGGCCAGCATTTCGGGGTTGATGTCGCAGACGATGGCGTGCGCTTTGCCGCGTTTGCTCCCTAAGCGCTCCAAAAAGCGGAAGGCGATGTCTCCGGTGCCGCCGGCGACGTCGAGCAGTTGCATGTCGGTCGTCGGCGAAAGCCAGTCGATCAGCGCTTGTTTCCAAAGACGCTGGATACCCATCGACATCAGGTCGTTCATGACGTCATAGCGGGCGGCCACGTTTGTGAAGACTTGGCCGACGAGGCGCGCCTTTTCGTCCTCCGCCACTTCGCGGAAGCCGAAAGAGACTTTGCGCTTTTCTTCGCTCATCGTGCAAACATAGTGCGCACAAATTCACTGAGCTACGTTACACGGCGTCCCATGCCCGAACTTCCCGAGGTTGAAACCGTCCGCCAGGGGCTTTTGCCTGTGCTGGAAGGCCGCAGGTTGAAACGCGTGATCGCGCGGCGGGGCGATTTGCGCTTTCCGCTGCCGTCGAAGTTTGCCGAACGGTTAACGGGACGGCGCGTGGAAACGCTGACGCGGCGGGCGAAGTACATTCTCGCGCATCTCGACGGGGACGAGATTCTCATCATGCATCTGGGCATGTCGGGGCGGTTCTCGATCGAAGGCGCGAAGGTGGGCTCGTTCGTGCACGCAACGCCGGAGCCGGGCAAGCACGACCACATTGTGTTCGAGACCGACAAAGGCGCGCGGGTGACGTTCACGGATCACCGGCGCTTTGGGATGATGGATCTGTTCAAGGCGTCGGAGGCGTCGACGTACAAGTATCTGGCGGCGCTCGGGCCGGAGCCGTTGTCGGCTGCGTTCTCGGCGGCGGTGCTCGACGAAGCGCTCAAGGGAAAGCGCACGCCGATCAAGGCGGCGCTGCTCGATCAGCGCGTGGTTGCGGGGCTCGGCAATATCTATGTGTGCGAGGCGCTGTTTCGTTCGGGGATCTCGCCGAAGCGGATGGCGGCGACGATCGTGGGCGCGCGTTCGCGGACGTTGGTGCCGCACATCAAGGCGGTTTTGCGCGAGGCGATCAAAGCTGGCGGCTCGACCTTGCGCGACTATAAACAGACCAGCGGCGAGCTTGGGTATTTTCAGAAGGCGTTCTCGGTCTACGACCGCGAGGAAGAGCCGTGCCTGAAAAAGGGCTGCAGCGGCGTCGTGACGCGAATCGTGCAGTCGGGGCGGTCCACGTTCTTTTGCGCGACGTGTCAGCGCTAGCGTTTGGACGCGCGATAGGTCAGCGCCGGTACCCGTTGATGACGGGCTAGCCACTCCGCGAGCGGTGCGAGTGCTTGCGGGACGGCGCTGTAAACCTGGCGGCGTCCGTCCCGCGTCGCCTCGACGAGGCCCAAGCGTTTGAGCTCGCCCAGGTGTTGAACGATGCCTGTGCGGCCTATCGGCATCTCGCGCGCGAGTTGGCTTGCCGTCTGCGGGTGGCGGGCAAGGCGCTGAAAGACGACGAGGCGGGTCGTTACGCCGAGCGCAGAAAACAAGGCGATTGCAGGGTCTATGCGCATGATGTGTCAGTCTCCGCTAACACATTTGGCAAGCTTCGAACGGCCATGCAAGGGTTAGGGGCAAACACCGGAGAGGCGTATGATCAACGGCGGACACATCATCCTCTATTCGAAGGATGCGGCGCGCGACAAAGAGTTCTTCAAGTCCGTTCTGAAGTTCGGCCACGTCGACGCCGGCGAGGGTTGGCTGATCTTCAAGCTGCCGCCGGCCGAGATTGCCGTGCATCCGTCGGACGAGAACGACGTGCATGAGTTCTATTTGATGTGCGACGACCTCAACGCCGAGATCGCGCGGCTAAAGCAAGCCGGCGTGAAGTGCGAGGAGCCGATGGCGCGCGGTTGGGGGATGCTGACGCAGATTCATTTGCCGGGTGGGGGCAGGCTCGGCCTCTATCAGCCCCGGCACAAGAGACCCTAGGCTTATCGCGTACGCCTGCCGGCGTGCAGGGCGCGGTTCATGGATGCGAAAGTGACCATGCCTGCCGCCAAAACCGCTGCGAGGATTGCCGGGTCATAGTGCGAGCCGGCGTTGGGGAAGAGGCTGAAGCTCACGTTGATCGTCGCGTGGAACAAGGTTGCCAAGAAGAGGCTCTTGCCGCCGTGGGCATAGATGTAGCCCATGACGATGCGCATCAAGACCGTCAGCGCGGTTTCGCCGGCGGTCCAATAGAGCGTGTGACCTTTGATGACGATCCACGGGACCAGATGCCAGATCGCCCAGACGCCGCCGATGATTGCGCCGGCGATCAGGATGCCGAAGCGTTGCTGAAGCGGTTCAGTGCAGTAACCGGTCCATCCGACTTCTTCGAGCGCGACGCCTGCGAAATAGAAGAGGAGCGCCGTCGGGATGAGCGCGAGGTCGACTGAAGGCTGATCCGGCAGCGGCAGGTGAAGCGCTCGCATCGCGACGTAGGCGGCTGTTGCGGCGGCCGGCATCGTCAGCAAGGCCGCCATCGCCCAACTGACGTTCCTTATTCGGTCAACATCGAAGATGCGCCGCCAAAGCGCGGCGACCGCCGCCATCCCCTTCTCGCGGTAGATCAAGACCGAGGCGACGAGCGCCGGTATGACGACCATGACTGCGCTGCCGGGAAGGTCGAACGGCAGAACGTCGAGGGGATACCAGATCCCCCAGACATAGATGGGGACCGATAAGATCAGGATCAGCGCGAGGGCGAAGAGCGGGCGTGGCGTCATCGTCGGTTCACGAAGCGAGCGCTGAGGGCGTTCGCTCCGACGCTTGCGTGGCGAAGCCGCGGAAGTGCACGAATTCGGCGAGATCGGCGCGGCGGGCGCGCCAGCGGTTGACGGGGTGCTCCGTGTCCATGACGCCGAGCGCCATGCCGCAAAAGAGCATGAGTTCTTTCGGCATGTTCACGTGTGCGGCGACCGTGCGCGGGAAGTTCGCCCAGGCTTCCAATGGCGCCGTGTGAAGACCGTGCTCGCGGGCGAGCAGCATGACCGACATGATGTACATGCCGAGGTCGCTCCATTGGCCTTGCTGCATATCGCGGTCGATCGCGAAGAATAGGCCAACCGGGGCGCCGAAGAACTGGAAGTTCCGGGCGAGATGCTGCTTGAATAGCTCGTAGTCGAAGCGGGTGATACCCAGGGCGTTGTACATATCGGCGCCGACTTGCGACCGGCGGGTCAGGTACGGTTCCTTCAGCGCGATCGGAAAGACGTCATAGTCGGGCGGGCCATCGTTCAGTTCTCCCGCAAGGACGCGGTTCGAGACCGCGTTCGTCAGCGCCTTCAGATCGTCGCCCGCCAATGCCCAGACGTATTGCGGCTGCAGGTTGCCGCCAGAGGGCGCGCGCGTGGCGCCTTTCAGGATGGCGCGAACGGTTTCTTCCGGCACCGCCGTATCGAGGAAGGCGCGGCAGGTGATGCGGGAGTTCATGGCTTCAACGAGGTTCATCGGGCATCCTCCTTCCACTTTTGACTTACACTGTAAGTTTTGTTAACTTACATCGTAAGTATTCAAGGAGTCAACATGGCGCCGCGCAAATCCGGAAAGCGGGAACCGCTGACGCGGCTTAAAGTGCTGGAAGCCGCGCTCAAAATCCTTGATGCGGAGGGGCTTTCCGGGCTCTCGATGCGGCGGCTTGCCGCCGATCTCGGCGTCGAGGCGATGTCGCTGTACAATCACGTGACCGACCGGCGGGATCTGCTTGACGGCGTGACGAACCTGGTCTTGTCCAAGATCAAGCCGCCGGATCCGTCCTGGCCGTGGCAACGGCGGCTCGAGGAGATCGCGCTCGGGCTTTATCGTGCGTTGCTCGCCCACCCGCCGCTGGTGTTGCTGTTGGTATCGACGGAGGCGCAGGTGAAGGACCCGACGGTCATGGGCGGTCTAGACATGATTGCAGCGGCGCTTGCCGAGTCCGGATTGCGGCCGGCGCAGCAGGTGAGCGCGTTCCGCGGGCTGATTGCTTTGTGCTTTGGTTTCGTGATGGCGCACACGCAGGGTTTTAGCTCCAGCAAAGCGGCGGCCGAGGCGATCTGGGCCCGTTGGGACAGCTCGCAGTGGATGCGTTCCGATCTGCCGCACCTCTCGAAACTCGCGCCACAATTCCTCAAGACGCATGCGGACGACGATCTGCGCTTCATGATGAAGGCGTATTTGACCGCTTTGAACTCGCAAGTCCGCGCAAAGTGATGCGGCTGGCATTGCCGCACCGCATGCGCTACACCGGCGCCCGAAATTTCACAGGTGTCCCATGACCTTCGAGACGATCAAGACTGAGACGCGCGGTGCGGTGATGTTGATCACGCTCAACCGGCCGCAGGCGCTAAATGCGTTGAATGCGCAGTTGGTGGGCGAGGTTTGTG
>CAZJOM010000091.1:0-14040 GCA_964547645.1 uncultured Flavobacteriaceae bacterium | reverse complement strand
CAAGGCGCCGATGTCAGCGAATACGCGCTGCAATGCTTTGGCGGCGCCGGCGCGCAACTCGCCTGCCGCGTGGCCGATGCGCTCTCCATGCGCACGATCATGATCCACCCGCTCGCCGGCGTGTTGTCGGCTTTCGGCATGGGCTTCGCGCAAACACAAGCGCGCCGCGAACAAGCCGTCGAACGCCCGCTCGACGCCGCCGCGATGCCATCGCTCGAAGCCACCGCCGACAAACTCTCAAGCGCCGCCATCGCCGAAGTCGAAGCCCAAGGCATCGCTCGCCCATCGATCGCAGCGAGCACGACCCTGCACCTCCGCTACCAAGGCACCGACACCGCACTCGCCGTTCCGTTCGGCACAATCGACGAAGTCGAAGAACGATTTGCCGCCGTTCACCGCGCCCGCTTCGGCTTCTGGGACCAAGGCCGCCAGCTCATTGTGGAAGCCATCGCCGTCGACGCCGCCAGCAATATCCACCCACCAGCCCTCCCCAGCGTCGTTGCCAATCGCACCGGCATATTGACGCCGCACGCCGCAACAACACTGCACGTCGACGGCCGCAACCACGAAGCCCCGATCTATCGCCGCGAAGATCTGAACCCCGGCGACACCATCCAAGGCCCTGCCCTCGTCATCGAACCCAACTCCACCATCGTTGTCGATCCAAGCTGGACTGCGCTCTACCGCGACAACGGCAACTTGGTTTTGAGCAAGGTGAGGTCCTCCCCCGCTTCAACGGGGGAGCGGGACCGACGCGTAGCGGCCGTGGAGGGAGCCGACCCTGTCCGCCTCGAAATCTTCAACGCGCTCTTCATGTCCATCGCCGAACAAATGGGCGTGACGCTGGAAAAGACCGCCTCCTCCGTGAATATCAAGGAGCGCCTCGATTTCTCCTGCGCGATCTTCGACGCCGCTGGCGACCTGATCGCCAACGCCCCGCACATGCCGGTGCACTTAGGCTCAATGGGTGAAAGCGTGCGCGCAGTGCTCACCCGACACGCCGGCGGGATGTCGCCCGGCGACGCGTTCGCCCTCAACGCACCCTACGCCGGCGGCACGCACTTGCCCGACATCACCGTCGTCATGCCGGTCTTCATGGAAGGCGAAGCGCTGCCCGCTTTCTACGTCGCCGCCCGCGGTCATCACGCCGACATTGGCGGCATTTCGCCGGGATCCATGCCGCCAAACTCCACCACCGTCGAAGAAGAAGGCGTTCTGTTCCAAGGCGAACGCATCATGCGCGCCGCCCGGTTCGACGACAAACGCGTCCAAAGCATCCTCAGTTCCGGCACCTACCCAGCCCGAAACCCGGTCCAGAACGTCGCTGACTTGAAGGCGCAGATCGCCGCCTGCATCAAGGGCGCCGACGAACTGAGAGCGCTCTGCGCCGTCCAAGGCCGCGAAGTCGTCGCCGCCTACATGGGCCACGTGCAGGACAACGCCGAGGAGCAAGTCCGCCGCGTCATCGGCGCGCTCGACGACGGCACCTTCGAACACGAGATGGACGATGGCGCCGTCATCCGCGTGCGCGTCACCGTCGACCGCGCCGCCCGCAGCGCGACGATCGACTTCACCGGCACCAGCCCGCAGCGGCCGACGAACTTCAACGCCCCGCGCTCAGTCACGACGGCAGCCGTGCTCTACGTCTTCCGCTGCCTGATCGACAGCGACATTCCATTGAACGCGGGCTGCTTGCGTCCGCTCAGTATCGCCGTCCCGGAACACTCGCTCCTAAACCCGAGCTACCCGGCCGCCGTCGTCGCCGGCAACGTCGAAACCAGCCAAGCCGTCACCGACACCCTGTTCGGCGCGCTCGGCGTTCTCGCGGCCAGCCAAGGCACGATGAACAACTTCACCTTCGGCAACGAACGCTATCAGTACTACGAGACGATCTGCGGCGGCGCCGGCGCGGGCCCAACGTTCGATGGCGCAAGCGCGGTTCACACCCACATGACGAACTCGCGCCTAACCGATCCCGAAGTTCTTGAGTGGCGCTTTCCGGTCCTGGTCCGGAGATTCGCCATCCGCCAAAATTCGGGGGGGCGCGGCACGCACAATGGCGGTGACGGGGTCGTCCGCGAGATTGAGTTCCGCGAATCAATGGAGGCAGGTATCCTGTCGACGCGCCGCCGCATTGCTCCGTTCGGCATCCAAGGCGGCGAAAACGCCCGGCCCGGCCGCAACGCTATTCGCCGCAAAGACGGCCGGATTGAAGAGCTGTCCGGTTGCGCAGTCGCCGCGCTCAAGCCCGGCGATGTTTTTATCATTGAAACGCCCGGCGGCGGCGGGTACGGCAGTACGAGAAAAGCACAAGGCCAAGAATGAACGTCGATCTCTTCGTCGGAACGCTGACGCGCTACTACTCGGCCGAATGGCAAAGCAGCCGCAGCCGGCCAGGCGACCTGTCGCCTTTCGGCAAGCAACAGGCCTCGCGCGATGCCGTCACCGATCCTGTCGAGCTTCAAGGTGTGATCGCCGAGTGGCTTGAAGAAGCAAGCTTCAAGCTCAAAGACCATTTGAAAGAGCCGTTGGCATGGCAAGAAGGCATGCTGCCTCCACACTTCACCGGCGAACTCGGCATTGCAGGATTTGGCGGCGCGATCTTGCTGACCGCCTACACCGCCAACCCCCATCTGCCGCGTCCGACGGCGTTCATGAAGACCTGGAACAGCGACCCAGCGGTCGAAGCCTCGATGAAGGCGGAGAAGAAGGATCCTGTTTGGGAGATCATGAACTGCAGCATCTGGTACCCGATGAATTTCGCCTTCGGCATCGGCATGAAAGAACCGAATGGTGCGCCCATCAAGGCGGGATCGATCGAACTTCTCTGGAACGCGCTCGAATACCTGAATGAGGCTAACTGGGGCGCCAGCGCGACCGACATCGCCGGTTGGCGCGCCCGCAAGCTGAGCGAGACCGACACCTTCGAAACGCAGGCGCAATTCGGCTTCGCGGTCTTCTACGAAATGTGCCGCCTGGCGCGCGAGAACCGCCTGCCGATGAAGTTGCACTATTGACGCCCAAGCGCGCGCCACCCATGTGCTGCCAATGAAGACAATTCTGATCACCGGCGCGAACCGGGGCCTAGGCCTCGAGTTTGTGCGCCAATACGCAGCCGAGGGCGCACGTATCCTCGCCTGCACCCGCCACCCCGGCGAAGCCCAAGCGCTGCTCGATCTCGCCGCCGCATCGAAGGGACATGTTGCCGTACACCCACTCGATGTCGCGTCCGCCGCCTCGGTCGCGCATCTGGCGAACGAAGTCGGCGCCGAGCCGATCGATATCTTGATCAACAACGCCGGCGTCTACGGCGGCGACCATCAACGCGCGGGCGACATCGACTACGACGCGTGGATGCGAACCCTGAACGTCAACACCCTGGGCCCCGTTCGCTTGCTGGAAACGTTCCGCGGCAACCTGATGAAGAGCCGCGAGAAAAAGGCAGTCGCCATCACCAGCGCGATGGGTTCGACCACGCGCCATGACGGCGGCGCTCTCATTTACCGTTCCTCGAAAGCCGCTCTGAACAACGCCATGCGCGGCATGGCGCAGGCCCTCAAGGCCGATGGGATTATTGTCGCCTCATTGCATCCCGGCTGGGTGCAAACCGACATGGGTGGCGCAGGCGCAACGCTCACCCCCAATTCGTCCATCAGCGCTCTGCGCAAGGTTATTGCCGAGCTAAAGCCTGGGGATAACGGCCGCTTCCTTAACTATGATGGCGCAGAAATTCCGTGGTGACTCAATGCCTTACCGGGACGCACCGGTGGATTTGTTGCACTGCCGTATCGAATTGAGTTGGGCTCTGCGACAAATTGTGCCTAAATCAAGGCACCCTGACGGGAAAGAAGGAGGCGCTCCAAATGGCTGAGCAGCTAAGTCTCATCACAACAGGGGTCGTTTTCGCGTTTCTCGGTGCCATAGTGATGGGAATCCTCTAGAGACGCACCGCCGCGAACGACTGCGGGGAATTCAAAGGGGCCGGAGAGATCCGGCCCTTTTTCAATGCGCGGAGCATGACATGGAACTGAGCGCCTTAACCGTAATGTCCTATCTCGCAACCCTTTTCAGTTTGGGCTTGGGCCTCTTCGGCCTGATCCGTCCCGACGGCGCGCTCGATCTCATCGGCCTGCAAAAAGTACCGGGGCTGGCGCACTCGATCTCCGAAGTTCGCGCGACCTACGGCGGTGTCTTCATTGGCGTCTCGCTCTATCCGCTCGTGACCGGAGAGCCGCACGCATTCCTAACGCTAGCCTTGGGCTGGATGCTCGCCGGCGTTTGCCGCTTGTGCTCCGCGCTATTCGACGGCGCAATGACGCGTTTCAACCTGACCTCGATCGCCTTCGAGTTCGGCGTCGGCGTGTTGATCGCCCTACCCCACGTTCTTTGACGGAAACCGTGCCGCATATTCTTCAAGCGGCAGCTTCAACCCATTCGTGAGGTACGCGACCGTATGATAGAAGCCGGCGAGCAGGATCAACTCCAGAATCTGCTCCGCCGAAAACGTATCGCTCAACGCGCCCCAAAGCGCATCGCTGACCGTCGACGTGTCATGGAGCTCGTCGGCAAGCCGAACGATCAAGCTCTCGCGGCCCGGAAAGACGCTCTCCGCCGTTGAGCGCGTCGTCGCCTCCACCTCTTCAGGCGAGAACCCCGCCGCTTTCGTAAAAAACGCGATATGCACGCCCCACTCGTACTCGGAGCCCGTACGAGCGCACGTCCGATCGATCATGATCTCGCGCTCGCGGATCGACAACGGCCCCTTATCCAGCAACCCTGCCGCCATGAAACGCGAAAACGCCCGCTCGCTTCGTGCGATCGTCGTAAAGAGCACCAGCGGCGGCACGCCCGGCGGCATCAACCGCTTAAGCGTCGCTTGCACGGCGTCGGAAAACGGCGGCGCGGCGGGTGCGATACGTGGTTCGGCCATAACACAGCTCCTGTTGCTACACATTTTGTAGCACACCGGATGCTTGTCATGCTACATAATTTGTAGCACTATTCCCCATGCCCAAATCCCCAAGACCCGGAATGCCCGTCCGCGGCTCAACGACCGGCCGGCCCATCATGGCGCTGCTCGACCTCTTAGGCCGCCGCTGGAGCCTCCGCGTGATCTGGGAATTGCACCGCAAACCGCTCACTTTCCGCGACCTGCAAACCGCCTGCGGCGACATAAGCCCGACGATCCTCAACACCCGCCTCGCCGAACTCCGCGACGCCGACATCGTCGCCCAACGTGAAGCGGGCTACGCCCTCACGACCGAGGGCGAACGCCTACTCAAGGAACTGCTCGGCCTGCACGACTGGGCTGAGCGCTGGGCGAAGCGAACGAACAGAAACTAGAAACGGCCCCGCCACGGGCGCAATCTTTCATCGTGGCACATCCGCTGCCGTCACGACCAACCAACAGCGTTGCGACCGAAATCCACCACAACCGCCGGCGAAGCCAATCACAATGTACCTAGACGTGCTTTCCGGCACCGCGAGATTGGCCTAGGCTCGCGCATATGAGCGCCTCATCATCCCAGTTCACCGGAAGCATTCCGGAGTACTACGACCGAAGCCTCGGGCCAATACTCTTTGCCTTCTACGCACAGGACATGGCTGCACGCGCCGCCGCGGCCGCAGCCAACGACGTGTTGGAGCTCGCCGCAGGCACTGGAATCGTCACGCGCAGACTCTTCGATCTCCTCCCGAAAACGACACGCCTCATCGCCACCGACTTGAACGCGCCCATGTTGGAGATCGCCGCGCGCAAGTTCCAGACGGGTGAAAGCGTGACGTTTCAACCAGCCGATGCCATGAACTTGCCGTTCGCGAACCAGACATTTGATCTACTCGTCTGCCAGTTCGGTGTAATGTTCTTTCCCGACAAGGTGATGGCGTTCCGCGAGGCCCATCGCGTGCTCAAACCTGGGGGGCGCTACCATTTCAATGTCTGGGGACCAATGTCGGCGAATCCGTTCGCGATGGTCGCCGACAAAGTCGGAGCCACGTATTTCGCCAACGATCCACCGAAATTCTACCGCGTCCCGTTCAGCTACGCCGACACCGCAAAGGTCGAAGCCGATGCGAGAGCCGCAGGATTCACCGAGGTGCAACACGAAGTCCTGCGCGTATCACAAGAGGTCGCCGACTGGCCTCAGTTCGCTGAAGGCATCGTTCGCGGCAACCCGCTGATCGCTGAAATTGAGGCCCGCAAGTCCGTAAGCCCCACCGCGTACGCCGAAACCATCGTCGACGCTTTGCGTGCCGCATTCGGGACCGAGCCGGCGAAAATGCCGCTTGAAGCCTCCGTCTTCACCTGCCGCGTCTAAGCCGCCTCCGCCTTCCCCGGCACATAGTTGAGGTTCGGCGCGAGCCACCGTTCGGCCTCCGCCACCGTCATACCTTTGCGCTTCGCGTAGTCCTCGACTTGATCGCGCTCGATGCGACCGACACCGAAATAGACGGCGTCCGGATGGCTGAAGTAGAGTCCGCTCACCGACGAACCCGGCATCATCGCAAAGCTCTCGGTCAACTCCATACCCGCGTTCGCGCCGGCGTCGAGCACGCGGAACAACGTCGCCTTCTCGGTATGATCCGGCTGCGCCGGATAGCCGGGCGCCGGACGGATGCCGCGATACTTCTCGGCGATCAAGTCCGCGTTGCTCAAGTTCTCGCCACGCGCATAACCCCAAAGCTCGCGCCGCACGCGCTCGTGGGTGTATTCGGCCAGCGCCTCGGCCAACCGGTCGGCCAGCGCCTTGAACAGAATGCCGTCGTAGTCGTCGTTCGCGCGCTTGAAGACGAGGCTGCGCTCGATCTCGCCGTGACCTGCCGTCACCGCGAACCCACCCAGGTAGTCGCTCACGCCCGTTTCCTTCGGCGCAATGAAATCCGCCAAAGCCAAATTAGGCCGCCCGTCGTCGCGCTTCATCTGCTGGCGCAGCGTGTGGAACGTGCCCAGCACCTTTGAGCGCTCAGGGTCTCCATAAATCTCGATGTCGTCGAACCCAACCGAGTTCGCCGGCCAGAACCCGACCGCCGCCCGTGCGTTCAACCAGCCCCCATCGAAAATCCGCCCAAGCATCTTTTGCGCATCCGCGTAGAGCGCTCGCGCCGTCGCGCCGACCTTGTCGTCCTCAAGAATCATCGGATGCGTACCCACCAGTTCCCACGTGCGGAAGAACGGCGTCCAATCGATGTACTTGGCAACGGCCTTCATATCGATCTTGTCGTAAGCCTTTACGCCAAAGAACCGTGGCACCGGCGGCGTGTATGCCTTCCAGTCAACCTTCATCCGGTTCACGCGCGCGTCCGCCAGCGGCAACCGTTTCTCCGGCGACTTCCCGCGCGCATATGTGGCC
Source organism: uncultured Flavobacteriaceae bacterium (assembly GCA_964547645.1). Lineage (GTDB taxonomy): Bacteria > Pseudomonadota > Alphaproteobacteria > Micropepsales > Micropepsaceae > SZUA-430. The sequence goes on along the minus strand of CAZJOM010000091.1, from coordinate 6,691 downwards.
GCGATCTTCTCATACTCGACGCGGGTCGCATCGACGAACGCGCCGCGCTGTTCCTTCGACAGCAAGCTCGACGCCACGCCGACCGCGCGGCTCGCGTCTGTCACGTAAACCGTGGAGCCCCGCTTATAGTTCGGCTCGATCTTGACCGCCGTGTGCACCTTCGACGTCGTGGCTCCGCCGATGAGTAGCGGAATGTCGAAGCCGGCCCGCTCCATCTCGGCCGCCACATGGCACATCTCGTCCAGCGACGGCGTAATCAGACCGGAGAGCCCGATGATGTCCGCTTTCTCCGCCCGCGCCGCTTCGATGATCTTCGCCGCCGGCACCATCACACCCAGATCGACGACGTCGTAGTTGTTGCATTGAAGCACGACGCCTACGATGTTCTTGCCGATGTCGTGCACGTCGCCTTTGACCGTCGCCATGACGATCTTGCCTTTGGCCTCGCGCGCGGTTCCGGCCGCGTCTTTCTCCGCATCCATAAACGGCACCAGATAGCCGACGGCCTTCTTCATCACCCGTGCCGACTTCACGACCTGCGGCAGGAACATCTTGCCCGCCCCGAACAGGTCGCCGACGACGTTCATACCCGCCATCAGCGGCCCTTCGATCACGTCGAGCGGCCGTTTGGCCTTGGCGCGCGCCTCTTCCGTATCGGCAACGACGAACTCGTCGATCCCGTGCACCAGCGCGTGCTTGATCCGCTCCTCGACCGGCGCCTCGCGCCACGCGAGCGTCTCTTCCACCCGCGCCTCGCCGCTGTTCTTGTAGCGGCCTGCCACATTCAACAACCGCTCCGTCGAATCCGCGCGCCGATTCAACAGCACGTCTTCCACGGCATCGCGCAGCTCGCCCGGCATATCCTCATAAACCGTGAGCTGCCCTGCATTCACGATCCCCATGCTCATGCCGGCCTTGATCGCATGATAGAGAAACGCCGAGTGCATCGCCTCTCGCACCGGCTCGTTGCCGCGAAATGCGAACGAGATGTTCGACACGCCGCCCGACACATGCGCGTGCGGCAGCTCCTTGCGGATCCGCGCCGTCGCCTCGATGAACGCATTGGCGTAATCGTTGTGCTCCTCGATGCCCGTCGCCACCGCAAAGATGTTCGGATCGAAGATGATGTCTTCCGGCGCGAACCCAACTTTGTTCACGAGCACATCGTAGGAGCGCTTGCAGATTTCAAACTTGCGTTCCGCCGTGTCCGCCTGGCCCTTCTCATCGAACGCCATCACGACAACCGCCGCCCCATAGCGCTTGCACTTCTCGGCATGTTCGATGAACGACGCCTCGCCCTCTTTGAGCGAAATCGAGTTCACCACCGGCTTGCCCTGCACGCACTTCAAGCCCGCCTCGATCACCGACCATTTCGACGAGTCGATCATCACCGGCACGCGCGCAATCTCGGGCTCCGCAGCAATCAAATTGAGAAAGCGCACCATCGCCTTCTCGCTGTCGAGCAAGCCTTCGTCCATGTTGACGTCGATGATCTGCGCGCCGTTCTCGACCTGACCCTGCGCAATATCAAGCGCCTCATCGTACTTGCCGTCGGTGATCAGTTTGCGAAACTTCGCCGAGCCCGTGACATTTGTCCGCTCGCCCACGTTGATGAAATTCGTCTCCGGCGTCAGCACGAACGGCTCCAACCCCGACAGCCGCATCTGCTTGGCCAGAGTCGGCACAACCCGCGGCCGATGCGGCTTAACCGCCGCCGCAATCGCTTTGATGTGCTTCGGCGACACGCCGCAACACCCGCCCACGATATTGAGCAACCCCGCCTGCGCGAACTCGCCGAGCACGCCCGCCATATATTCGGGCGAGTCGTCATAACCACCGAACGCATTCGGCAAACCCGCATTCGGATGCGTCGAGATCAACGTGTCTGCCACCCGTGAGAGGTCGGCGACGTACTGTCGCAAGTCCTCTGCACCAAGCGCGCAGTTCAAGCCCACGGCAAACGGCTTCGTATGCCGGATCGAATGCCAGAACGCTTCCGTCGTCTGCCCGGTCAGCGTGCGGCCCGACTTGTCCGTGATCGTCCCCGAAAACCAAATCGGCACGCGGAACCCGACATCGTCGAACACCAGCTCCGCGGCAAAGCCAGCCGCTTTCGCATTCAATGTATCGAAGATCGTCTCGACGATCAGCGCGTCGACACCACCCTCGATCAGCGCCGCGATCTGTTCTTTGTAGGCCGAAACCAGTTCATCGAACGTGATCGCCCGGAACCCCGGATCGTTCACATCCGGCGACAACGACGCCGTCTTGTTCGTAGGCCCGACCGAGCCCACGACCCAGCGCGGCTTTTCGGCGCTCGAGAACTTATCCGCGCTCGCCCGCGCCACCCGTGCGGCGGCAACGTTGATCTCCGCACTCAGATGCTCGCAGCCATAGTCTGCCTGACTGATTTTCTGCGCGTTGAACGTATTCGTCTGGATGATGTCCGAACCCGCATCCAAGAAAGCATCGTGAATGTCCGTCAACACCGACGGCTTCGTGATCGCGAGCAGATCGTGATTGCCCTTCAGATCATGCGTGAAGTTCGCAAACCGCGCCCCCCGGTAGTCGTCCTCCGAGAGCTTGTACGTCTGAATCATCGCGCCCTTGGCGCCGTCGAGCATCAAAATCCGCTCGCGCGCAGCATCGATGAGCGCCTGAAAGCGCGATGTCCGTTCCGTCTTGTTCATGCCGATGCCGCCGGGGCTTGCGCACGCACGCCCAGTAAGTGGCAGATCGCAAACGTCAGATCCGCCTGGTTCAAAGTATAAAAATGAAACGCGTCAAAACCGTGCCGCCGCAGTTTCTCGACCTGCTCCGCCGCAACCGTCGCCGCTATCAGCTTGCGCGTCTCCAGATCGTTGTCGAGCCCCTCGAACTTACGGGCCAGCGAATCCGGGATCGAAGCGCCGCACCGCTTCGCCATCCGCACAACGCCCTTGAAGTTCGTCGCCGGCATGATCCCGGGCACAATCGGGATGCGAATACCCTCACGATACGCCCGGTCCGCAAAACGCAACACGACGTCGGTGTCATAGACGAACTGCGTGATCGCGCGCGTAGCCCCGGCATCGATCTTGGCTTTCAGAAGCGCGTAGTCGTGCTCGACCGACGGCGAATCCGGATGCTTCTCGGGATAAGCGGAAACGCTAATTTCGAACGGCCAAATCTTGCGAATGCCCTGAATCAAATCAGGCGTCGTTTCATATCCGTCGGCAACCTGCGCATAGGGTCCAGGCTCCGGCATATCGCCTCGCAACGCCACGATATGACGCACGCCCGAGCGCAAGTAGTCGCGCACGATCTCGTCGATCGCCTCGCGCGAAGAACCGACGCACGTCAGATGCGCCGCCGGCTTCAGCTGCGTCTCCGCGAGCATACGCTTGATCGTGGAATGCGTCCGCTCGCGCGTCGTGCCGCCGGCACCGTAGGTCACCGAGACGAACGACGGATTGAGCGGCGCCAACCGCGCGATGGAACGCCACAGCTGCGCCTCCATCTCATCCGTGCGCGGCGGGAAAAACTCGAAGGAAACGGCAAGGGACATCAGGCGGCCTCCGCGGTCTTCGAGCGCCGCTGCGGCACGGCCGGCGCAACGGCCAGCCACACGACGACGGTGAGCCCTGCATCGCCGCGCGGCGGCAACGCCCGCGTCGCGGCCAGCGACAAACCGGCTGCCTTGCACCACTGCGACACTTCCTTGTCGGCAAAACCCAAGCGCCGGTGCTGATGCTCGTCACGCAAGAACTCAAGCGCATGCGGCGCAAAGTCGACGATCACGAGTTTGCCCCCCGGCTTCAAAACCCGCGCGGCCTCCACGACGGCATCCGATGGATCCTGCAGGTAGTGCAAGACCTGATGCACCGTGATCAGATCGAAACTGTGATCGGCATACGGCAGCTGAAAGAGATCACCCCGCCGAACCTGCACATGATTGAGCGAAGCGCGCTCGACGCGCGCCCGTGCCAGCGCCAACATTTCCGTGTTGAGATCGATCCCGACCGCGCGCGAAGCGAGCGGCGACACCAATTCCAGAATGCGTCCTGTTCCTGTCCCCAGATCCAAATAAGACGGAACCGGCGCCCTACCGACGAGTTCAAGCACTGCACCTTCGACCTGATCTTCAGGAATATGCAGCGCACGAATGCGGTCCCACTCGGCGGCACTTGAAGCAAAATAAGCCTGCGCGGATTCCATCCGCTGCCGGCGCACGGCATCAAGCCGTTCCAGATCGCGTGTCAAAATCGCATCGTCCCACGGCAAAAGTTCACTCAATTTCTGCGCGACTACGCGGGCGGGTCCTTCTTCTGCAAGGCGATAGAAGACCCAGCTTCCTTCTTTGATGCGTTCGATAAGCCCCGCCTCGCACATGAGTTTCAGGTGCCGGCTCACACGCGGCTGGCTTTGCCGCAAAATCTGCGTCACCTCGGTGACAGTCAGTTCGGCCTTGGTAAAAAGCGCCAAAAGGCGCAAGCGGGTCGCCTCCGCCGTCGCTTTCAACCCTGCAAGAACGCCTTCTAAGTTCGCCACGGGCCACGCCTCCATAGCGACACATAAACATATCTTTATATGATGTGCTAGGACAACTTTAGAGTGTATAAATCATCACACTCGCGACATACGTGCCACAGGGAAAAACATTCAACTTCCTCACGGGATCGTAACCTTATGCCATCATCGTCATGTACCGTATAAGCAATTGGACCGATGATCTGAAGGTTAGCCGGTAGGCGGCATAAGGACATCGGGACCACTTGGTTGGGGTCTAGGACCGTGCGAGGGGCGCGCGGGCCGCGGCCTGATGTGGGTGAAAGGGTAGCGGCGCATGAGCGCGGTTCGTAGTTTCTTGGTGGCCATGGCGGTAGGCGCGGTTGCGATGCCGGCTAAAGACGCATTTGCGGAAGACGCAAAAGCACCACCGCAGCAGACGGTCACAACCCAACAGGTGCAAGAGGACGACACCAACGACCCGTTCGAAGGTTCGAACCGCTTCTTCTTTGGTGTAAACCAAGTTCTCGACGAACTGCTGTTGCGGCCCGTTGCCGTCGTTTATCGCGCTGTCCTTCCGGACTTCGCGCGCAACGGCGTGCGCAACTTCATGAACAATTTGAATTCGCCCGTGATCTTCGCCAATGACTTGCTCCAAGGCGACACCGATCGCGCCGGCGACACACTTGTGCGCTTTGGCGTCAACTCGACGATCGGAATCGGCGGCTTGATCGACGTCGCGAAGGATCTCGGCCACCCCTATCACGACGAAGACTTCGGTCAGACGTTGGCCGTATGGGGCGTGAACGAAGGTCCGTATTTCTATTTCCCATTGATGGGACCTTCGACCGCGCGGGATTTCACCGGTTTCGTGGTTGACCGCGGTCTCGATCCGCTGACCTACGTGAATTGGGGCGACGACGATCTGGAATATGTTCCGATCGCACGAACTGTCCTGAATGTGATCGATTTACGTTCGCGCAACATTGAAACGCTGGACGATATCGAGCGCTCGTCCGTTGACTATTACGCCTCGATCCGTAGCCTTTACCGGCAGTCTCGTGCGGATGCTGTCCGGAACGGCGCGCCGTCCCAGGATCTCCCGGATTTCGATTCTGGCGGCGGCATTACAGCGCCGTCACCAATTAGCCCCAATCCAGGCGCACAGTAGCCTCGTAGGCTGTGACGTAACGGGTCCGTGCAGAATGCGCGGAGGTGAGGAAAGATGGGTTTGTTCGTAGTCGCACGACGTGCGTTGTTTTCACTAATTCTGGGCGCGGCCGCCCTGACGTCGGTCGGCCCCGCCATTGCAGATCCCGCAGCGGAGCAATTCGCCCAAGGTCTAATCGACCGTGGCGTTGGCATTCTGCGCAACACCAGCGACCCAATGCGCCGGACCAAGTTCCGGGAATTCATCCTGCAATACGCGGACGCCCGCAAGACCGCGCTGTTCACCCTCGGCAACTACCGCCGCGGCGCGAGCGACGCTGACATCGAGGCGTTCGTGAAAGCGTTCACCGACTTTGCGACCGCGGTCTACGAATCGCGCTTGGACCAATACAAGGGCCAGACGCTTAAGGTCACCGGCTCGATCGACAACAAGCCGGGCGACGTGACGGTCAACATGATTGTGGTCGATCCGTCGGCCCGTGAACCGTTGCGCGTCGCCTTCCGCTTGCTCGGCGGCAACGGCGCCTACCGCTTCGTCGATATCCAGGTCGCAGGCATTTGGCTCTCGGTCGAACAGCGCGATCAGTTCGCCGGCTTCATGTCGAAGAACGGTGGCAGCGTCCCCCGCCTCACCGCGCATTTGACACAGCAAGCGCAGCAAATCATGGCGAGCTCCATGCCGCGCTAACCGCGCCGCAATCGGAACAAGAGAACACCCCGCCCGAAACGGCGGGGTTTTTTCTTGTCAGCGAATGCCGCTGTCGCAATCGATCGCGACCCGCACAGTCTGCTCCTGCGCCACGACAGCTTCCACCTCGCCACAGCGCGGCAGCATACCTTCTACAGCGACGGCGACGGTGTAAGCCCCCGCCGCCACATCAAGCCGGAAGTCGCCATTGGCGTCGCTCGTCGCCCGCGCCGCAACCGCGCCCGACTTGGTCCTCACCTCGACCTTCGCATCCTTGTAAGCGCCGTCGCAGGGCACATCGACACGACAAACCGGCATAATCGGCCCCAGCGTTACGCGCCCGGC
>CAZJOM010000090.1:11652-14397 GCA_964547645.1 uncultured Flavobacteriaceae bacterium | reverse complement strand
ACCGGCTGCACCGAGAGCCGCGAGTACTTCACCAGCGCCATCGTTGCGAGCTTGGGCTCCGCCTTCACTTGCGCGAGCGTCACGGGCGTCGGGAACGGCTCGACGGCGACAACGTCGACCATCGACCAAAAATCTTCCTCCGCGGTTGTGTCCTTGTAGGCCTCTTTGATCACCTTCACGACGCCGACGACCGCTTTCTCTTTGCCCGTATGATAGAACAGCGCCAAGTCGCCTTTCTTCATCGCGCGCAGGTTGTCGCGCGCCGTGAAGTTGCGCACACCGCTCCACGGCTCGCCCTTCGCACCGCGCTTGACCTGATGCTCCCAGCCGAACGTCTCGGGCTCCGTCTTCAAAAGCCAATAAGCCATCGCCTACTCCTTCGGCGCGCCGATCGACCAGCGCCACGGCTTGATCTCCACGCTCGCGAACAACCCGGCGAGCGCATAGGGATCCTTCGCCGCAAACGCACGCGCGGCGGCAAGATCGGCCGCTTCGATGATGATCAAACTCCCCGCCATCGTCGCGCCGTCGTCCGACATGAAGGGCCCCGCGATCTTCACCTGCGCCATATGCTGCTCGATGTAGGCCAAGTGTCGCGACCGCGCCTCCATCCGCACGGCGAGCGCATTCGGTTTGTCGGTACAAATCAAAGCGTAAAGCATCGTCAGTGTTCGCTCCTCAACGGCCGCGACAGCAGCGCATCGATCGCCTGATCGACGCCCGCCCGGCGCGCAACGATATCGGCGACCGCTTCCGCAATCGGCATCTCGACCTTAGCCGCCCGCGCGCGCAGCACCAACGCCTCTGCTGTCGCCGCACCTTCGGCCAGCGGCCCACCACCCTCGACCTGCCCGCCCTGCGCGAGACGTACGCCAAGGGAAAAGTTCCGCGACTGCTTGCTTGAAGCCGTCAGCATCAGGTCACCAAGACCACTCAGTCCCCCCATCGTCTCAATCCGCGCGCCAAGCGCGAGCCCGAAGCGCGTCATCTCGGCAAACCCGCGCGTGGTGAGCGCCGCCCGCGCGCTCTCGCCAAACCCGCGCCCCTCGACGATACCGCAAGCGATCGCGAGCACGTTCTTCACCGCCCCACCGATCGCCACCCCGACAACATCGCTGGAGACATAAGGTCGAAACGCCGTCGTCCCGATCGCTCGCGCAAGCGTCTCCGCAACCGCCTGATCGTCGAACGCCAAGGTCACCGCGCAGGGCAGACCGCGCGCGACCTCGCCGGCAAAACTTGGGCCCGACAGCATCCCGAATGAAAGGTTGGGCGCCGCCTCCCGCGCCACCTCGTTCATCAGCTTGCCGCTGCCGCGCTCGATCCCCTTTGCGCAAATCAGCACGGGTACGCCTGGCCGAACATGCGATGCGAGCGTCGCCGCGACGGACCGCAAATGTTGCGCCGGACAAACGAGAAGGATTGCGTCCGCGCCGGAAAGCCGCTGAATTTCGCCTGTAGCGTGAATCTCCGCGGCAAGCGCGACCCCAGGAAGAAACGCTTGGTTCTCCCGTTTACCCCGGATCTGGGAGACCACCTCCGCCTCGCGGGCCCAGAGGATGACCGACCGCCCGGCACCCGCAATCGCCTGAGAAAGCGCAGTTCCCCAGGCCCCAGCGCCCACCACCCCGACTTGGCTTATCCCCGGCTCGCCCGCTCTCGACACGATCACACCTGCGATTCGCGTGAATGTTTTGTTGAATATTTACTCGGATCGTATACATTCCCGCACAAATGTTGTGCAAAGACACAGTCCGAGGAAACATCCTAGAAGCGGCAAAAAAGCGTTTCGTTCACTACGGTTACGCCAAAACGACGATGGCCGAGATCGCTGCGGACTGTAGCATGTCCCCCGGCAATCTCTACCGGTACTTCCCCGGGAAGCTGGACATCGCAGAGGCAATTAGCACCGAAGCGGGCGAAGAGGCGATTTCGAAGCTTCGGGAAGTGCTCCGCCGCCCGAACCGTTCCGCCAAGGAACGGCTGCGCGACTTCTGTTTTGCCGACATGCGGCTCACCTACGAGCAGCTGGAGTACGACAAGCAGGTCTACGAAATGGCGCGGGTCATCTCCTCGGAGCGCCCCCAATTCGCCAACCGAATCCTAGCGCTCCATCGCGCCCTTCTTTCCGAGATTCTTGCCGCCGGCAACGCCTCCGGTGAATTCAACATCGAGGACGTGGTCTTTACGGCCGAGATGCTGCAGTCGGCGACCATGAAATTCCGCTACCCGCAGCTCCACTCAAAGCTCCCCTATGAGAAGCTCGAGAGAGAACTTGAAGGGGTCGTTCACCTCTTACTGAACGGCCTGGACGACGGCGGCGCAGGCCGCGAACGCCCCCGCAAGGCCATAGAATCGCAGAAATCTGACACTCTCATCACCATCTGAAGCTGACCAACGGTTAACAAACTGCGGCAGGACGTCGCACTTGGCGTGATGAGTGAACAAAAACGATTTCATTCATTGATTTCCAATCAGGGGTCCTCTACATAGAGATCACCGCGGGACAACAACCCGCAACGATCTTAAAGGAGAGACTTCAATGACAACCCGCAACGACCTGGTGACCCGGATTTCGACGACTGTGGCCGGCTTCGTGCTCGGCGCTTATGGCCTCGCGTTCCTGGTCAACACGATGAACTGGCTCTAATCCTCCCGTGACCAGTTCAAAGCCCAAACGGGCGGTCCGGTAACCCCGGCCGCCCGTTCGCTTTTTCGGGCCAGAAATTCCGACTCTCACGGCGC
>CAZJOM010000090.1:6659-11552 GCA_964547645.1 uncultured Flavobacteriaceae bacterium | reverse complement strand
TAACCCCGGCCGCCCGTTCGCTTTTTCGGGCCAGAAATTCCGACTCTCACGGCGCAACATCCGCATATTTCGGCCATTCTGAGCGTCACAAGTGCGTCCCGCCGTGTACACGCGGCCTCACCCAAACGACATCATTCAGGACTTCGCGCCCGCAATCCCCGCGCGCCGCGAATCGAGCGGCCACCGCGCACGCGCTGCGGCGTGGAGACCATCGACCATCCCAAGCGCCAAACGCTCAAGCCCCGCCCACGCCACCATCGCCCCATTGTCAGTGCACAGCCGTACCGGCGGAACCGTGAGCTGAAATCCTTCCTCGGCCGCCGTCCGTTGCAGTGCGCCAGCCAACGCGCGATTCGCGGCAACCCCGCCCGCCACCACAAGTCGGCTAACCTTGGGGGCGACCGAACGCATCGCCTTGCGCGTCCGCTCGGCCAACACCTCGACCGCCGCCGTCTGGAAGCTCGCCGCAATGTCCGCGACCGCAGCATCGGTGAGCTCGGTCTCCTCGACCGCACGCCGCACCGCCGTCTTCAAGCCTGAGAACGAAAAGTCGAACCCGTCGGAATCAAGCAACGGCCGCGGAAAACGAAAGCGCTTCGCATTGCCGCGCTGCGCGGCAGCCTCAACGGCAGGCCCGCCAGGAAAACCAAGACCCAGCAACTTCGCCGTCTTATCGAACGCCTCCCCGGCCGCATCGTCGATCGTCGTACCGAGCCGCCTGAAAGCGCCAACGCCTTCGCACATGAGCAGCTGGCAGTGTCCGCCCGATACCAGAAGCAACAAAAACGGAAACGCCACCCCCGAGGTCAGCCGCGCCGTCAGCGCGTGCGCTTCGAGATGATTGAGCGCAATAAGCGGCTTGCCTGTCGCCAACGCTAAGGCTTTCGCCGCCGTCAGCCCAACCGCAACGCCACCGACCAATCCCGGCCCCGACGTCACCGCAATACCGTCCAAATCGCCAAGCCCAAGACCCGCATCGCGAAGAGCCCGTTCGATCACCGGCTCGATCAACTCGACATGCGCCCGCGCCGCGATCTCCGGCACGACCCCGCCATAGGGCCTATGCTCCGCCACCTGGCTCGCCACGACGTTCGAAAGAATCTCCCCCGGTCCCGGCGCACGCCCGCGCACGACAGCCGCGGCGGTTTCGTCGCAGGTCGTCTCAATGCCCAGAACAGTCAGCGTTTCCGGCAAAATCCTTGATCCCGAGTGGTGGCATTGCGCGGCGAAGATCGATAGCTTCCGCGCGCTTGATAACGCCCCTTCCCTAACACCAGGTCGTTTACGCGTGCAAACACGTCTGCGCATAGGCACCCGCGGTTCCAAACTCGCGTTGGCGCAGACCGACATGGTTATCGCGTCTCTCGCGCGCGCGCACGGTTGGAGTGCCGACGAAGCAAAGGCGCGCACCGAAGTCGTCGTCATCAAAACGACCGGCGATAAAGTCCAAGACCGCTCGCTGGCCGACATCGGCGGCAAGGGTCTGTTCGCGAAAGAGATCGAAGAAGCACTGCTCACCAGCACGATCGATTGCGCGGTTCATTCGCTCAAAGACCTGCCCGCCGTGATGCCGGAGGGCCTCGCCGTCGCCTGCATGCTCCCGCGCGAAGACCCGCGCGACGCCTTCGTCAGCCGCAGCGCCGCCACATTGCGCGCCCTCCCGATGGGCGCTGTCGTCGGCACGAGCTCCGTACGCCGCCGCGCCATGCTGGCCCACGCGCGGCCCGATCTGCAGCTCGTCGAGTTCCGCGGCAACGTCGATACGCGCTTGCGCAAACTCGATGACGGCATCGCGCAAGCGACGGTCCTCGCGCTGGCCGGCCTCAAGCGCCTCGGCATCGAGGCCAACGCCTGCCACATCTTCTCGAACGAAGAGATGCTCCCCGCGGTCGCCCAAGGCGCCATCGGCATCGAGATCCGCGTCACCGACGACAAGACGCGCGCGTTGATCGCGCCGGCAAACCACCGCGACACCGACCTTGCCGTCACGTTGGAGCGTGCGTTCCAAGCGGCGCTCGGCGGTTCCTGCCGCACGCCGATCGCCGGTATCGCCACCTGGCGCAACGCGAATGCAATCGATTTCAGCGGCTGCGTTCTGTCGCCCGACGGCGCCAAACGCGTCGACGTCGCGCGCGCAAACGCAAAGGTCGCGACCGCGCAAGACGCCGAAGCGATAGGCACCGACGCCGGCCGCGAGTTGCTCTCACGCGCCGGCCCGCACTTCTTCACCGTCTAGCGATGCGCGTCCTCATCACCCGCCCACGCCATGACGCCGAAGCTCTCGCCGCCCTCCTTCACGCCCGCGGCCACACCACGCTCATCGAGCCTCTAATCGACATTGAGTTCCGCACGGGCCCGCCGCTCGATCTCAACGGCGTTCAAGCAATCGCGTTCACCAGCGCCAACGGCGCCAGAGCCGCAGCCGCACGCACGGCAGAGCGCAACATCCGCACCATCGCTGTCGGCCCCGCAACCGCCGCCGAAGCAAAAACCGTGGGATTCCGAGACGTCCACGAAAGCCGCGGCGAAGGCGTCACCGGCCTCGCCGCGCACATCGCCGCAACACTGAAGCCTGAAGCGGGCGCGATCCTTCACGCAACCGGCACTGTCACGGCGGGCGACCTCAAAGTCGCGCTCCCCGCCTTCGCCGTACGCACGGCACAAATCTACGAAGCCCACGCCGCGCAAACACTCTCGGGCGCCCTCACAACCGAACTCGCCGCAGGCCTCATCGAAGCCGCCACATTCTTCTCGCCGCGCACCGCCACGCTGTTTGCGACCCTGGTCCAAAACGCGGGGCTCGGCGCCACCTGCAACCGCGTGCAGGCCCTCTGCTTGAGCGCTGCAGTTGCGAACGCCTTGGCCCCGCTCGCATTTCGCCGGGTCCAAACGGCAGAAAAGCCGACGACCGCAGCCCTCCTGGACCTGCTCGCGCCTTGAGGCGGGGGCCTCCCCCCAGTACGTTCCGCCCCGCAACGCCATAGCAACCTCTCGGGCCTAAAGAACGAGCGCATGACCCTGACCGACCAAACCAAGCCCGACCGCCGGGTTCGCCATGGCCTGATCGAAGACTGGCGCGACGGCGTCGGCATTCTGCTGCTGCTTCTTGTCGCCGCCTTCCTCGGCGCCCTGATCACGCGCTTCTGGCCGGAGACCGATGAAACGACGTCCAAAATCTCGGGCGACCTCAGCGCCCGCATCAGCGCGCTCGAAGCGCGCCTCTCGCACGATAAAACGCCGATCGCCGGACTGCGTGATCGCATCCTCAAACTGGAGAGCCGACTGAAGGCGACCGAGACCGCACTCGCCACCGGCGCCATCGCCGGCAACATCGCCAATCTCACCGGCGCGTTGGCGCCGGCAGTCGGCACCGGCGTCAACGGCGCCTTGGCGCAACTTGAGCCGAAGGCCACCTCTGACCTCGCCGCCCGCCTCGCCGCACTCGAAACCAAAACCGCGACGACACCCGACGACTTGAAAGCGGCCAAGCAAACGCTCGACCAACTGGGAGCGAGCGTCACGAAAGTCGACGAGCGCCTGGCCAAGCTCGAACAGTCCGACATTCTCGACCTCGCCCGTCGCGCCACGCTCGCAACCGCCATCGCGAACCTGGCCCGCGCCGCGCAAGCCTCCGCGCCGTTCAAGACGGAGTTCGACGTCGTCGCGAACATGATGCCCGGCGACGCCCACTTGGCGGAGATTGCACCGTTCGCCGCAAAGGGTCTGCCGACCACAGGCACGCTGATCGCTACCTTCGGCGGCACCGCCGACGCCGCGCTCGACGCCGAGCGCATCGCCACCAGTCAGGACATCTGGACGCGCCTCGCCGCAAACATGAGCGCCCTGATCTCGTCGCGCCCCGTCGGCGAAACGAAAGGCAACACGACCGAAGCCCGCCTCGCGCGTGCCGAGGTGCGCATGAAGGCCGGCGACCTCAACGCCGCCGTCAAGGAGATCCGCGCTATCCGCGGCGCTGCGCGAGAGAAACTGAAGCCCTGGCTTGCCGACGCCGGCGCGCGCGTCAATCTCGAGCGTGACCTCGCCGAACTGAACACGCGTGCGATCGCCGCCCTGTCTGGTGCGAACAGCACCGATCCCGTCCCGCAACTGCCACAACCATAAGGACCATCGGCATGCTCCGCGCCTTATGGTTCTTCCTCCTGATAGCGGGTATGGCAGCCATCGCCGTTGCCGTCGCCAACTTGCCCGGTATCGTCACCATCACCCTGTCGGATCGCGAGATTCGCATGGGCCTCGGCGTCGCCGCCGTCGCGGTGGTTCTGCTCGCCGTCGCCACGATCACGGTCTATCGCATCATCTCGACCTTCGTTGATGCACCGGCGGAATTCTTCCGCTGGCGCGCCATGGGCCGCCGCCGCAAAGGCTTCGCAGCCCTGACCCGTGGTCTTGTCGCCGTGGCAGCCGGTGATGAGGAAGAAGCCCGCAAACAAACCCGCAAAGCCGTGTCGCTCGTCGGCGAGCCGCCGCTCGCTCTCTTGCTCCAAGCGCAAGCCTCGCAGCTCGAAGGCGACGACGAAGGCGCACAGCGCACCTACACGCAGATGCTGCAAGCGAAAGAGACGGAGTTCTTAGGGCTCCGCGGTCTTTACATGGCCGCCGCTCGCCGCGGCGACACCGACCAAGCGATCTCGATCGCCGAGCGTGCCCGCGTGCTGCGCCCGAAGACGCGCTGGGCCTTGAACGCGCTCTTCGAATTGCATCTCGCGAAGCGCGCTTGGAACCAAGCCGCCGACGCGCTCGACGGGCAAGTGCGCGCAAAGTTTCTCGACGCCGGCATCGCCAAGCGCCGCCGCGCGGTCTTGTCGGCCGCGGCCGCAAACGACGCCGAACGCAAAGCCGACGCGGAAGTCGCCCTCGCCCGCGCGCAAGAGG
>CAZJOM010000090.1:0-6559 GCA_964547645.1 uncultured Flavobacteriaceae bacterium | reverse complement strand
AACGACGCCGAACGCAAAGCCGACGCGGAAGTCGCCCTCGCCCGCGCGCAAGAGGCGCTCACGCTCGCGCCCGGCTTCGCACCCGCCGCGCTGATCGCCGCCAAGCACTACACCGCCCAAGGCAAGCACTGGAAAGCCGCAAGCTTGATCGAAACCGCGTGGGCGCAAGAACCGCATCCCGATCTCGCGCGCGCCTACGCAAACCTGAAACCGGAAGAGCCGCCGAACGCACGCGCGAAGCGTCTGGCGGGCCTCGCCAGCATGAACCCGGAACATCCCGAGAGCCAAATTCTGGCCACCGCCGTCGCGATCTCCGCCGGCCGTTTCGACGAGGCGCGCGAGACCTTGCGCCCGCTGACGGAACACTTCCCCGTCGCGCGCGTATGCTTGCTGATGGCCGACATCGAGCAAGCGTTCGGCGGCGAGAGCTTGGCCGCCCGCGAGTGGACCACCCGCGCCCACCGCGCCCCGCGCGATGCGCACTGGGTCTGCTCCGCCTGTGCCCGCACGCATGCCGACTGGTCGGCGACCTGCGCCTCCTGCGGCGCCTTCGACACGCTGAGCTGGCAGTCCGGCTCACGCGGTGCGGTCGAAACCATGTCCCCGACGGAGACCGCCTCCGCCTTTGCGGGCGCCGCGGAACCAAGCCACGTTCTCTACCGCGACACCGTCAAAACCGACGAGATTCGCCCCGCTATCCGAACGGCTAGCGACACTATGCGCGATGTATCGCCCGCAGCTGAGGAGCCCATCTTCTATGGGCCGCCCAGGGCGCCCGACGATCCAGGCCCCGACGCGGACGACGTATTCGGCACCGACAACGGCCGCCGCAAAAAGAGTGGGTCCTGGTGATGGCGTTTCTTCGTGGCATTCTGGTTCTGATTTCGATCATCGGTTTGGCGATCGCAGGCCTCGTCTTCGCGTTCTCCGATCCCGATATGCCGGCCGACATTTTGGTCACGAAGTACGGTGCCCCGCCGTCGCAATTCATCGACCTGCCCTCGGGCGCGAAGGTGCACTACCGCGACCAAGGCCAGAAGAACGGCATGCCGCTCGTGCTGCTCCACGGCTCGAACGCATCGCTGCACACGTGGGAGCCTTGGGTCGGCCAGCTCGGCGATCAGTTCCGTATCATCACCGTCGACCTCCCCGGCCACGGACTGACCGGCGCGGTACCCGGCGACGACTACAGCCAAGAGGGCATGGCAAAGTTCGTCGATCTCTTCACCCGGGCGATCGGCGTGCAACGCTTCGCGCTCGCCGGCAATTCCATGGGCGGCGGCGTCGCGGCGCGCTTCGCGCTGATGCATCCTGAGCGCCTGACGCATTTGATCCTGGTCGATGCCGCCGGCATGCCGACCAAGACGCCGCAAGATCCGGGCCTCGGCTTCCGCATCGCGCGCATGCCGGTAATCCAGAACGTTCTGCTGTTCGTCTCGCCGCGCTCGCTCTTCGAGGACGGTCTCAAGAAAGCGATCGTTGACGACGCCCTCGTCACGCCGGAAATGATCGACCGCTATTGGGAGCTGAACCGCCGCACTGGCACCCGCGCTGCCAGCCTAAAGCGCTTTCAAACCCCGTTCGACACCGTCATCGCCGACAACGTCTCCAAGATCGCAACACCCACGCTGATCCTGTGGGGCGAACTCGACACCCTCACCCCGCGCGACATAGGTGACGCTTACAATGCCGCGATCAAGGGCTCGCGGTTCATGGTCTACAAGAACGTCGGCCACCTCCCGATGGAAGAAGCCGCCGAACAAAGCGCCCGCGCCGTCCGCGAGTTCCTCTACCCGACGCCGCTACCGCCCCAGAACTGAAGCAGAAAGAATTTTTCACCACCAAGCCACGAAGAATCACAAAGGCTCACGAAAAAGCTGCTGATTCTGGATGATGGCTTGTTCGGCGCGAAGCGCCATTGATGCGCGCTACGCGCGCGGGAGGCCGTGGATTGGCGCGAGCCTCTTGGTGGAAATTTGTGGTTCTTCGTGGCTTCGTGGTGAAAAACTTCTTCCTTCTTCTCACTACCGGTTAGCCACCGCCGCCGTCACACGCGCGTAGGCTTCGACGTTTTGCTCCAGCGCCTCGACGTCGATCTTGTCCAGCGTATCGTTCGCGGTGTGATGATGGTCGAAGTAGGTAGTACCGTCCTGCGTAATCCCGATAATCGGCACACCCGCCTTGCCAAGCGGCGCGACGTCGGTGCCGCCGCTGGACTTGTTGTTGCCGCGCTCCAGTCCCAAACCTTCCAACTCCCGCCCGATCGCATCGAAGAACGGCAGATCCGCCTCGCTTACTTTCGTCGAAAACCGCCACGCTCGGCCTGCTCCAAAGTCCGCCTCAGTCGCCAGCACATGCCGTTCCTTGCCGTGGAGCTTGGCATATTCCTCGCCACCCTGACCGCCGGGCTCTTCCGCGCCGAACAACACGACGCGAATCGTCCGCTTCGGTTTCAACGCCGGGCCCGCAGCCTTCAACGCCGCGCCGATCGCAATCGCCACCCCGGCGCCATCGTCGATCGCCCCGGTTCCCAAATCCCACGAGTCGAGATGCGCGCCCAGCAGCACGATCTCCTCCGGCTTCTCGCTGCCCAGGATATCGGCGACCACATTGCCCGACGGCGCCGCAGCAACCGCGCGCGAGGAGAGGAATAGCTTCAAGCGCACGGGCAACCCCATCGCGGCAAGGCGCTCGATCTGATCGGCATCCGCATTTGAGATCGCCGCCGCCGGGATTTTCTTCACGGCCTCGTCGTAGTTCGTTACACCCGTATGCGGATAGCGCGAAGCATCGGTCCCAGCGGAGCGGATCACGACGGCAAGCGCCCCACGCTTCGCCGCCTCGACCGCGCCGCGCGTCCGTTTGCGGACCGCCGGACCGTAACCCGCCCCGTCGCGCGCCCGCGCCATGCGATCGCCGATGTAGACGATCCTGCCCCGATAGGCACCGGGTGGCGCCGCAAGCAAATCGTCGAAAGACGCAACGAGCGCCACCTCCGCCGTAATGCCGCGTTTGGGCGTAGCGATCGACCCGCCAAGCGCCGCAACCGCAAGCGCCTGCCCGCCGGCCGACACGATTTCCAGCGATGCCTCGCCCCGCTCCCACCCCTTGATCGTGAACGGCTCAACAGCAACCCGCGAAAACTTGAGCTCTTTGAGTGTCCGCACCGCCCAATCGCGCGCCGCCGCCTCGCGCGGCGACCCGGCAAGCCGTGGCCCCACCTCCGTGGTGAGGGAGCGGACCACCCGGTACGACACCGGTTCGGCGCGCGCACCCGCCGTCGGCGGCGCGCCACGCTCCTCGACGTGAACGCACCCCGCAAGCAGCAGACCAGCCGCAACGACAACGCCGATACGCATGGAGGCTCCCCGTTCCAAAGAAGGGAAATTCACCACAAAGAAAAGCATCCTGCCAGCCGCTGACGCCCGCGGCGAATTTCTTCCTACTTCAGCGCCGCAGCCGGTTTCCCGTTCGGCACGAACAAAATCGCGTCGAACGCCCAAATCGTCGACCGGACGGTCTCCGACAGATGCGCCCAGCGCCGCGGCTTGTCTTTCCACGGCCCAAGGTCGAACAGCGTCGGAACCTTCGCATCCAGCAACCCGACGAGATCCGGAAAGTCTTTGCCGAGATCCGCGTCGCACGCCGAAGCATTGCCCATCAAGTCGCCGGCCTTCGTCCCCGGTCCGCACAAGATCAAAAGATGAAACGTGCTCTTCCCTTCCGCCTGCGCAAGATCGGCCACAAAATTGCCAAGCGACGGCACATGCGTTCCCGACAAACCCCGCATCATGTGATAGCTGCCGAACTTGAAGAACACTTTCGGCTTACCCGCTCCCTGATAGCGCGCCAGGAACGTCCGCTTCATCAAGTTCTCGCGCTCGAGATTGGCGGCGTAAACGCTCAAACCGCTGTCGACGCCGACAAACGGCTGATAGATCCGCGCCGAAAGGATCATATCGTCGACCAACTGCGCGAGCGCCCGGTCCTTTTCGTCGCCGAGCAATGACCGCAGCTTCCCGAGCTCCGATAAATCGACCTTGCCCAAGAACTCAAGATTTCCCTGCGCTCTGCCGGCCAGCGACAGAGCGAGCGCCCGCGCCTCCGCATTCGAAGCCCCGTTCGCGAGATCGTTGAGATGCACCGCCGCCGCGCCGATGAACACCTGATCGAGGCCCCAGAGTGCCGGCGAAGACGCGCCGTTCGCGCGCACGAACGCGTCGGCGAGCGCCGCTTCGCCCGACCAGTTGTAGAACGGAACCGCAAATCTGCGATCTTCGCTGTTCAAGAATCCGGCGAGCGCCTTCGTGCCGCCGGACCGCAACAGACCTTCCAACTTCGCGGTCGTGTAGGGATCGACCTCGATCGCAAAGTTGCGATAACCGGCGCCCGCGAACACCGGCAACATCGCTCGCACCGTATCGGCGATCGTGGCGACGCCATGCTCCTCGCCGATCAGCACGAACTGGGACGCTTCGATCCGCGCCTTCAGAAACACCGCACCCGGCCCGCCGATCTTGTCGCCCTTGACCTCAAGCGCCATCCGGCTGGCCGACAATGTTTCTTGAAACTTTTGCTGGAGTTCTTGAGGCGTCGGTTCGGCCGCAAAGGCGCCGTGCACCGCGAACAAAACCGAAAGCCCAGCCACCAACAACCGCATGCGACGCATCGTGATTTCCCCCAAACTTGCGTTCCAACGCCCACTACTATAAAGTTCTCAGTAGGGGCCACAAGCCGCTTGTGGTGTGATCTCGAAGAGTTGAATTCGCGTGTTGCGGGTTGCCCGCCGCACGCATATCTTCCGCGCCTCTTTGGAAGCCGCCTTAGCTCAGCCGGTAGAGCATCGCATTCGTAATGCGGGGGTCGCGTGTTCGAGTCACGCAGGCGGCACCAGCCTTCGCTCGCGGAACGCGAGAGAAGGCTGCCGCACCGACGCGAGCTACGGCTCGGCAAGCCGCGTCTTCGCCAAGTTGATCAAATCCGACGGCAGCATGATCACCGTCGTCGTGTTGTTCTCCGCCCCGATCTCGGCGACCATTTGCAACCGCCGCAACTCCAGCGCCATCGGGCTTGTCGCCATTTGCGCCGCGGCCGAAGTCAGCTTCTGCGAGGCCTCGAACTCCGCATCCGCCTTGATCAGCCGCGCGCGCTTTTCGCGCGTCGCCTCCGCCTCGCGCGCCATCGCGCGCTGCATCGCGGTCGGGATTTCGACGTCTTTCATCTCGACCATCTCGATGCGGATGCCCCACGCGGCAGTCGTGTGGTTCACGGTCTCGCCCAACGAGCTGTTGATCGTGTCCCGCGATTTCAACACCTCGTCCAGTTGATGCTGACCGATGATGTTGCGCAGGCTCGTCAGCGACACCTGATAGACCGCCGCCTGATAGTTCTGCACCGAGATCACCGCCTTCTTCGGATCCTGGATCCGATACCACAGCACCGCGTTCACGTTCGCGGTGACGCTGTCCTTCGTGATCGTCTCCTGCCGCTCGATGTCGACGGTGCGCGTGCGCAGGTCGACTTTGGTCGTCCACTCGATCACCGGAATGATCCAAAACAGCCCCGGCCCCGCCACCCGCGAAAACCGGCCGAGCCGGAACACCACACTCCGCTCATACTCCTGCACGATACGAATACCCGACACGGCCAGCGCCAAGAGCGCCAGCACGGCCACAAAAGTCGTCGTCATGATTGCACCTAGAAAAGCGGCCCACTGAAACCCAAGGCGCCGCGGAAGAACCGGCAGCGGGGTACACGTCTGCGCCGTTGGTCTGGCGGGGCACCCGGAGGCTGAGACCGGTGACCGCTATATGCGCCGGAAAATCTTTCCGCGCGAGACTTGAAAACGACCCGCCGCCAGTTCGTTCATCGGCGGCGCACCAGGCGACAACTACTCCCGATCGACCGGCACCCCGACCCACCCGCGCACCCGCGCCAGATGCGCAACCGCCGCCGCCGTGCCGAGAGCAAACCCGGCGGCATCGAACCACGGATCGGCATAGAAAAGTGCCAAGCCCGCAGCCCCCGCGACCACGCGCTCGCTTAAGTTCGCCTCGGCGATGATCCACCCGCCAAACGCGGCCGAAAGTGCCGCGACCGCCGCGCAAGCGGTCAGCGTCGTCCAAACGATGTTCGCCACGTCGCCCTGCATGAGCAGTCCGATCCCATCCGGCGACAAGCAAAACATGAACGGCACCAGGAACGCGGGCAGGCAGTACTTCCACGCCTGCATCATCGTCGCAAACGACTCGCCGCGCGTGATCGCAGCCGCCGCGAACGGCGCCAATGCCGTCGGCGGCGACACGTCGGCCAAGACCGCATAGTAGAAAAGGAACATATGCGCGGCCGGCGCCGCGACGCCCACGTCGGTGAGCGCCGGCACCAACATCACGGCGGCGATAATATAGGACGCCGTCACCGGCACCGCGGTCCCGAGCAACCACATGGCAAGCGCCGCGAACAGGATCGTGAAGAACAAGCTGCCGCCACCGAACTCGACGATCAACCCGGAGATGTTGAGCCCAAGCCCTGTCAGTGTAATCACGGAGACGATGATCCC
>CAZJOM010000089.1:0-14573 GCA_964547645.1 uncultured Flavobacteriaceae bacterium | reverse complement strand
TGGATGTAGACGGTGTGGAACGGCACCTCGTCCGTAAAGTGCAGGCCGAACATCATCATCCGGGCAACCCAGAAGAAGATGATGTCGAACATCGTGACCAGCACGTCGGTCTTGTAATAGCGCTTCAGCTCCGGCGTCTGCTCCGGCCAGCCCAGCGTCGAAAACGGCCACAGGCCCGACGAGAACCACGTGTCGAGCACGTCCGGATCGCGCCGAAGCGCGACGTCGCGCCCGTGCTTCGCCTTCGCGGCCGCATGCGCCTCGGCCTCGGTCTCCTCGACGAACACGTTGCCCTGATCGTCGTACCAGGCCGGAATCTGGTGGCCCCACCAGAGCTGACGCGACACGCACCACGGCTGAATGTTCTCAAGCCAGCGGTAGTACGTATCCGCAAACCGCTCCGGCACGAACACCGTCTGCCCGTCGCGCACAGCTTTGAGCGCACGCTCCGCCAACGGCTTCACGTTCAGATACCACTGCTCGGTCAGCATCGGTTCGATGACGATCGTCTTCGTCTTCTCGTCGTGCGGCACGGCATGGCTGACCGGCTCGATCTTCTCAAGCAGGCCCAGCGCTTCCAGATCGGCGACGATTTTCTTGCGCGCTTCGAACCGGTCGAGGCCTTGATAAGCGGCCGGCGCCTTGTCGTTGATCTTGCCGTCGAGGGTCAGAATGTTGATCGCCTCAAGCTTGTGCCGCCGCCCGACTTCATAGTCGTTGAAGTCGTGCGCGGGCGTGATCTTGAGCGCGCCCGATCCCTTTTCCGGATCGGCGTACTCGTCGGCGATGATCGGGATCAACCGGTCGCTCAGCGGCAAGCGGACCTTCTTGCCGACCAGCCCCTTGTAGCGCTCGTCGTCCGGATGCACCGCGACAGCCGTGTCGCCCAGCATCGTCTCGGGCCGCGTCGTCGCGATCGTGATGAACTGATCGCTACCGTCGATCGGGTACTTGATGTGCCAGAGATTGCCTTTGACCTCGATGTTCTCCACCTCAAGGTCGCTGACCGCGGTCTGCAGCTTCGGGTCCCAGTTCACGAGCCGCGTATCTTTGTACATCAGCCCCTGCTTGTGGCAGGTGACGAAGACCTTGAGCACGGCCTTGCTCAAACCTTCGTCAAGCGTGAAGCGCTCGCGCGACCAGTCGCACGACGCGCCCAGGCGGCGCAGCTGACGGATGATCGTCCCGCCGGATTCGGCCTTCCACTCCCACACCCGCTTCACGAACTCTTCGCGCCCGATCTTCTGGCGCGAGGTCTGGCGCTCTTGCAGCTGCCGCTCGACCACGATCTGGGTCGAGATGCCGGCGTGATCGAGTCCCGGCTGCCACAACACGTCTTTGCCGCGCAGCCGTTCGAAACGGCAGAGAATGTCCTGCAGCGTATTGTTCAGCGCGTGACCGATGTGCAGCGAGCCGGTGACGTTCGGCGGCGGGATCACGATCGTGAACGGTTGCGCATTGGGCCGGTTGCCCGCACGGAAAGCGCCGGACGCCTCCCAGGCTTGGTAGAGCCGGTCTTCCACGTCTTTCGGGGTGTAGGTCTTCTCGAGCATGGCGTTCTCTTGAAACAAAAGGGGATACACGCGCAAGCCCAAGGGGGCTTACGCGGGGGTCCTGTCGAGCGTTGGCTTAGATCAGTCTAGCGGCGGCGGCCGCCACTCCGGGAAGCGCGCTCGACTTCCTGCTGTACGACGCGCTCTACGATTTCGGGCAGATGCTCTTCCAGCCATGCCGCCAGCATGGGTTTCATCATCTGGGTGACGATGTCTTCCAACGCCACCCCCGAGCCGACCGATACATCCCGCTCGCGGCTCAACATGCCGAACGCGTTCGTAACGGCCGACGAAGCCTGCGAAGACAGAATGCCTTCACGATCATCTTTTTCAACCATGTCAAAGTCCGATTGATTGCGCATGTGACGGGGTGGTTCTGGTGGTGGCGCCGAGCGACGCTGTACGCGCGGTTCCGGCGCGCGCATCGGCTCGGGCTCGGGACGCGGTGCAGGGCGCCGGCGAGGCGGTTCGGGTTGCGAGGGGTTGCCGATCGTGCCGTCGTCGTGCACGACGTTCGTCAGTTCCAGCACTTCACCTTCGTGCGATGCAGCTGCCGTTGCCGGCCCCGCAGCCTTCCCAGGCTCCGCATCCTCGGAAATGATCCGCCGGATGGAGGCTAGAATCTCCTCCATCGTCGGTTCTTGTTGTGCCGCCGGACTTGGCATCGTTCCTAAAACCTCATCGCGCTCCCAGCGCGCCGTCGCTTTGGGGAAAACTAAGCCATGCACGCGGCAATTGCCAGTAGCCCTGTGAGGTCTACCAGGCAACCGCTCGCATTACGGTGAACGGCCGAAAAGGCTCGGATTCAGTATGTCGCTCCGCCGACCGGACGCCAGGTCTGCATGTAGTAATTGTCCGTCGGGTCGTAGAGCTGGACCGGAAGCTGCAGTTCACCAGCCGTCAACTTGCCGATCGCGGCCATCAGCGAATAGCTGGCCACGACTTCGTCGCGCTCGCTGCGAACCAGCGCAACGCGTGCATTCAGCAACTCCTGCTGCTGATCCAGCACGTCCAACGTGGTCCGGGAGCCCACTTCAAGCTCTTGCTGGACGCCCTCAAAGGCGATCTCCGACGCCTTGACCTGCTCCCGATTCGCCTCGGACGACGCTTTCGCCGCCCGGTAGGCTTCCCAAGCGTTCGAAACGCTTTGGTCCGTGGACCTGCGCGCGTCTTCGGTGTCGAGCCGTGCCTTGTTGTTCAGTTCCTTCGCCTGTCGGATCTGCGCCCACTCGGCGCCGCCTTGGTAAAGCGGCACGGAGGCCGTCGCTGTTACCCGGGCGTCGTCGCCGATCGTCTCCGGACCGCGCTCTTGGCCGCTGCGACCATAGCTCGCCTGAACCGTGACCGTTGGAAGCATTTGACCAACCGCCAGGTCGACGGCGTGGCCGGCCGCTTCTTCAGATGCGCGCGCCGCGACCAAGTTCGGATTCTGCGCGTTTGCGATCGTACGCGCCATTTCCTCGCTCTCCGGCACAGTCGGCACCGCCGGCTTCTGCTCCAGCGTTCCCGGCGCCTCGCCGACAATCCGCTCGTACGACAAGCGGCTTGCCTTCAAATTTGCTTCGGCGGCCGTCTGCGCGGAAAGGCCCGCTGCGAGGCGCGCTTCGGCTTGCGCCACATCCGTGCGCGTGATCTCGCCCACGTCAAAGCGCGCTTGCGCCGCTTCGCGCTGCTTCTTCAACAGCTCGACGTTGGATTGGTTCAGCTTGAGCACCGCCTCGTCGCGAACCACGTTCATGTAGGCCGAGACCGCGTCCAGGAATACGCTCTGCTCCGTCGCGTGAAGTCGCGCGCGGCCCGCATCGACGCGCGAGTCGGCCTGGCGGCGCTGTGCCAAGATGCGCCCGCCCGCGAAAATCGTCTGCGTCGCCGTGACGTCGGCGCTCCATGGTTCGGTTTTCTGGTGCGAGGGCAAGCCCGTCGGATTGAGCGGCGACGGATCGTTCTTCGCGTCGCTGTGAATCTTCGAATAATCCGCGCTCAAGGTCACGCGCGGTCGCCACTGTGCGATCGCTTTCGAAACCTCTTCGTCGGTGGCGCGCAAGTTCGCGCGCTCCGCCAAGAGCTGCGGATTGGACTGATACGCCTTCACGAGGGCATCGGTCAGCGAATCAGCTTGCGCGCTCGGCAAACAAAGCGCCGTCGCAAGCAAGCCCGCACGAAGGCCGATGATCATCGGCCTGTGGAAAACGGAGATGTTTTCCCCTGAACGCATACTACTCCCTCCCATAATCGGGGATGAAGTTAACAACCTGATCGTAAACTTCAGATTAGCGTTTAGGATTAAACGTGCGTTTGAACAACAAGAATCACTTAGAAAACAAAGACTTTAGGACGCTCAAAAGAGGGAAGTAGCGGAACGTTCGCATCAAAAGCAACTCTAGCGCTCAACGCTCCCCCACGCTTCACGCAGAAGTTGGCCTGGCCCACAGGACCATTTTTGAAAATCGAGACGAGTCGTCCACCATCCTTCAGTTGGTCGACCCATGCCGCCGGAACTTCTTCAACGGCGCCATTCACGAAAATCACGTCGAACGGTGCCTGACTTGGTGCGCCAGCCTTGTGCGGCCCGACCACGCCATAGAGGCGTCCGAGCTTGTTCGCGCTGCGCAGTAAGGGCGCCGCGAACTTTGCCAACTCTTCGTCCTCTTCAAGTGCCACAACATCCGACGACATCGTGCTCAACACCGCACTTGAGTAACCCGTCGCACATGCAACATCGAGTACGCGATCGCTTTCCTTGATCTCGGCCAACTGCACGAGTTTCGAGAAGCTGCGCGGATCGAGCAAGAAGCGCCCCGGCTTCACTTCAACGCAAAGATCGGCATAGGCGACCGCCTTCAGCGCCGTCGGCACGAACCGTTCACGCTCGATCGTCAGCATTGCCTCGGTGACGCGTGTGTCGGTGACGTCGTTGGTGCGCACCTGACCCTCGACCATAGACGAACGCGCGGCGGACATATCGGGCATCGCGAAAGAATCCAAAAAAGACCAAGGAATCTGCGCCGCTTATATCGGCGGGCCAGCCCAGTGACAACCATCGGCGCCAAACCGGCCTTGCTAGGGGCCAAAGCCGTTTGTGGCGGCGGGGCCGCTCTGCTATAGGACCGCCCCGCGCTGAGATAGGGCCACGTGGCGGAGTGGTTACGCAGAGGTCTGCAAAACCTCGTACCCCGGTTCAATTCCGGGCGTGGCCTCCAGCGCTTTACCTGCGGACTGCACCTTGGACGCCACCACCGTCACAAGCTTCGCCGACGCCTTGAACCCCGCCAACTATGTGAGCGTGCCGGACGGCTGGTTCGTCGCCGTCGGTGACGTCATCCAATCGACCTCAGCCATTGCCGCGGGCCGCTACAAAGACGTCAACCTGGCCGGTGCTGCGACGATCGTCGGGATTCTGAACGCCTGCCCCGGGCGCGAGTTGCCGTACGCCTTCGGCGGCGACGGCGGCGTCGTGCTGATCCCGCCCGACCTCGCTGCGCAAGCCCGCAGCGCCCTTGCCGGCGTGCAGCAGATCGCGCGCAACGCGCTTGCGCTCGACATTCGCTGCGCGCTCGTTCCGCTCAGCGCCATCCGCGCCCAAAGCCGCGATGTCCGGGTCGCCTATCAAACGCTGGGACCCGCGCGAAAGCTCGCAATGATGGCAGGCGGTGGCATCGACTGCGCCGAAACGTTATGCAAATCGCAAGCAGGCGCCCCATTCGTCGTTGCGGCGGACGCTACAACTGCCGATGCCGATCTCTCCGGTCTGTCCTGCCGCTGGCAGCCACTGCTCTCGCGCCGCGGCGTGATGCTGACGGCGATCGTCCGCGCCAAGGACGACGCCGCGACGCTCGCCCCCGCCTATGCGCGAGTCTATGACGACATCCAACACGCCACCTCGCGCGACGTTTGTCCGGTGGCGCTCTCGAATCTGCGTTCCACCTGGCCGCCGCGCGGCGCGGGCCGCGAACGGGCCTTCGGCCGCACGCTGTTCGAGGTCTACGGTCAATCGCTGCTGGGCCTGATTTCGGAGAAAACGGGCCTCACGATCGGCGGTTTCAACGGCCAGGCCTATGTGAACGCGCTCGCCTCGCACTCGGATTACCGCAAGTACGCCGACTCGTTGCGGATGGTCATCGACTGCTCGACTCGCGAAGCCGATGGAATCGAGTCGATTCTCAGGGACTCAAAGGCCGCCGGATTGATCGATTTTGGCCTCCATCGGGCTTCATCCGCGCTCATGACCTGCTTCGTGAGCTCAACGGACGACGGTGGCCATGTACATTTTATCGACGGCGCCGATGGCGGCTATGCGATGGCTGCACAAGAACTTAAGAGCCAAATCGCACCTTAGGTGTAAGGCGAGTTGCCTCAATTCATCGACTTGCGCGGATGTCGTTAACACTTTGTTAACCACCTCAGGCCAAAGTCTCCCTCGTCTTCCCATGAAGACACCCCACCATTTACCCAACTTCGGGCCCTGGTTCGCCAGGGCCCTTTTTCTTTCAAGGGGTTGGCGGAGCCTGGCGGGAACGCCACCAGCGCACGACTTTGACCTCATTCACCCGCCGGAAACGCCGGACGCGGGCTGAATCCACCGACAACACCAAAAGCCCCGCCGGGAGCATCCAAAGCCCAAACACGGGGAGAACTGCGAGCGCGCTGCCCGCAACCAGCCCGCCGCCCAAGGCCCGCCGCGCCACCTTGGATTTGGGGAGCTTCACCCGAAATTTTCCAACCTTCACGTGCGACACGAGCGAGCCTCCGATGCAGGTCAAATTTTCTTTCGCGATTAACCTCGCTCTGATATAGGCACGGCCCTGCCGTCAGGAAAGCCAAGCGCTTTCTTCAATGTTCCTCGGTAGCTCAGTGGTAGAGCATCCGACTGTTAATCGGATGGTCGCTGGTTCGAATCCAGCCCGGGGAGCCACTCATGTTTTTCTTGTTCGCTTCGCGAACTTAGAAAAACCAATGTCCGGCGAAGCCCTTCGGCACGGACGATGCAGCCCCAACGCACATACTTTTTTGGAAGTCGAAAGCGCTACGCGAACGCGCGCGATCCCACAAAAGCAAACGGCCGGCGTTTCCGCCGGCCGCTGTTCTTTAGACCTGCGTCGCTCTTATTGAGCGGGCGGGGTCGCGGGCGCTGCCGGGTCGGCCGGCGCTGCTGCCGGGTCGGCCGGAGCCGCTGCCGGGTCGGCCGGAGCCGCTGCCGGATCGGCGGGCGCTGCTGCCGGATCGGCCGGAGCCGCTTCGGCGGGAGCCGCTGCCGGATCAGCCGGAGCCGCCGCCGGATCGGTCGCTGCCGCCGGATCGGTCGCCGCTGCCGGATCAACCGGCGCAGCCGCTTTGTGCTGCATGTAGTAGTAGGCACCACCGCCCGCGAGCGCGAGCACGATCAGTGCGATCACAGTTCTGTTCATTCGTTCTCTCCAAAAGATGTCGTCTGCGCTTAACCCATGACCGTGTCACGATCATGAAGCCCCCCGCCGGCTAGGGCCCTGCCTGTTCTCACAAGCGTCCCAGCGCGACGCAGGGACAAGCCTAGTGGCTACCCCACCCCTCAACAAGCCGAGGGGGAGCGGGCGTAGTGCCGCATGGTCACCCTGTGTTTTGCAGCCGCGAAGGAGCCGAAAAAGCGCAATTCTTGCGGCGCGAAACGAGGTTCCGCCAACGCCCTCATGGATAATATCAGCGCAAAGACCCGCACAATAGACAGGCGACACATCGTCGTCTGCACCTGTTGATCTCGGCGCCCGGCCGAAACCCTCGATGCGCCTTAGTCGCGCGCAACGGCTTCAATCGCGGCGGTGCGAAACGCCTCGTCGACTTCAAGCTCGCCCTTCCACGCCACCTTCAGCGCCTCAACTATCTCCCTTCCTTCGGCGAGGTAGATCGCACGCTCTGCCTCGCCCAGAAAGTGACCGGACGCGGGATCTTCCTCATTGTAGGTCATCTGAAACGTGTCATCCCACTCGTCGATCTTCACCGCGAGATCCACAGGCAGCCCCAGCCGAAACACGCTGACCGGCACACCGGTATCTGCATCGCAAAGCGGCGAGGCATTCCAAGATGGCGACAGTCTCAGCCGGCGCGGCAGCGGCTCAGCGTCAGCCGAAACCACATCGTTACCCGCGGCGCGCCCACTCAAAGGAAACCTGATCGACGGCCACACCACGAACAAAGCGACCACCACGATTACGGCATCACTCGCGGTGGAAGATCCCCATGCGCGCAACAACCCGACAAAGGCAAGCCAAGCCACAAACGCCGTCGCGAACACGTAGACGGCGAACGCATTCTTCGTCTGCTGACGCCCACGGCGATCGTCGTCATCCTCCGGCGGCAACGCGCGATCCGCCCAGAACAGATATCCGCCCTGCCAAGCTGCGTTGGCAATGAAGAGCGGTAGAGCGAGCGGGCTCAACAACACAAGCGCGACGCCAGACGCAAGCGTCAGATACGCCCCCACCGACAGCGCCCGCGTCCGCGCCTTCTCTTTCGCGGCCGATGGGTCGGACAGCGCCTCCAGCAACGCATCCATCACACTCTCAAGCGCGATCTTGCGAACGACGAGCACACCCGCGAACGCATAGAAGGCGCCGACAGCGATTGCCACGTAGTGCATTGGGGGCCCATTACGCCTTCGGTTTGAACAACGTCCGCAACGCCTTCAGTGCAGCCGGATGGAAGATCGTACCGTGCGTCTCGCCCGTCATCGTTTCGTGCTGCCAGCGCAAGTTGGCCGGCGCATGTACTTTCAAAGCGACACCGAACGCCTCGACTACGCCACCATTACCCTCACCGCCGCTCCCTGCCAGGAACAACGTCGAAGCGACGCCCTGCCGCTTCTTCAAGTGCACTTCGGCCTGCTTTACCAACGTTTGCTTGTTCCACCAAAGGCTCGGATCAACGGCGATGTACGTGTCGAACAGCTTCGGTTCCAGGAGCAGCGTCTCGACCACAAAGAGTCCCGCCAGCGACTCGCCGATCACCGCGCGCTCGTCCGTCGTGCGATAGCGCGCCTTGATCGCCGGCATCAGTTCGTCGCGCATGAAGGTGCGAAACTTCGCAGAGCCGCCCGCATGCGGCGCCATCTTCAGGTCTTCGGGATCATCCGTCGGTCCGGTCAGGTCGCGCCGACGTTCGGTATTCTCGATCCCCACCAGAATAAACGGCCGCATTGATCCGTTGGCTGCGAGAATCTGCACCAAGCCCGCGATATGCGGAAAATCCTCCTGCAACCCGCCGTCCGCCATGTAGAGAACGGGCAGGTGCGCATCGTTTCCCGTTGAATAGGCCGCTGGCAAATAAACATTGATCCGCCGCTCTTCGTTCAAGCCCACGGACCGCAGCGTAAACGTCTCGCCGATCACCAGCGGATCAGCGAAAGCCCGCCACGGCATCACCGCCAGCAACAGAACCAAAGCTAAACGCCACCCAAACCGCATCACCAATCTCCACTTCCCGGCACCTACTTGACTGACGACCGCCAGTCCCCGCAACCCTTACCGACCAACAGCAGTCGAATTTGTGCTAGTGAAAAACCCCATGGACCTCACCCTGCCCTTCGACCGCACGCGCCGGCGGCGCATCTACCTCATGCGCCACGCGGAGGCGGAGTATGTGCGACCCGACGGCACGCGGGCGCCGGACTCGCGCGTTGTGCCGCTCACCGCACGCGGTCGAGAAGAAGCCGTCGCCATGGGCAAGTTGCTCTCGGACGTGCCCTTTGATCGCGCGATCTGCTCCGGCCTGCTTCGTACGCGAGAGACGGCGGGGTTCGTTTTACAGGACCGCAAGCTCGATCTCGGGATTGTTCCCGAACTCGAAGAGATTCGTGGCGGCGATGCGATCGCGCGCGCGAAGTTGAGCCCGGTCGATTACGCCTACGCGATGTTCAAGGCGAGCGAGCCGGGCGCCTGCTACGCAGCGGGCGAGCCGTTCGCGGACTTCGTCGGCCGGGTCGTCCCGGCCTTCACCGCCATCACGAACGACTCCAGCTGGACGACGTTGCTGCTGGTCTGCCACGGCGGCGTGAATCGCGCGATTCTGACCGACATCACCAGCGCCAGCCTTGCGGCGTTCGGTGCCTTCGAGCAGGACTCCGCCTGCCTGAACTTGATCGACGTCGACACCTGCCTCGACACGGGCGCGGTGCTCCGGCGGATCCTACGTGGCGTTAACATCACCGCCGAGGACCCGATCAAGAAGACGCGCCGTCTCCTGACGCTGGAGGGTATGACCAAACGCTTCGTGGAAGCCGGCGCGATGAAGGACGCTTGAGGCATCCAATCCGGGCCGCCCTACGTATCACCTCACAGAACGACCAAACTTGGGCAAATCCGGCCCGTGTGTCCAACTGAGGGTAGTCTCTCCCCATGCGTATTGCGATCGTAGGCTCGGGAATTGCGGGCATGGGGGCGGCGTGGGCGCTGCATCGCGATCACGAGATCGTGGTCTATGAGAAGGACAGCCGAATCGGCGGCCACAGTCACACGGTCGATGTCGACTACGATGGCACGCGCATTCCGGTCGACACCGGCTTCATCGTCTACAACGAACTGAACTACCCGAACCTGACCGCCTTGTTCGGCGAGCTCCAAGTGCCGACGATCCCCGCCTGGATGACATTCGGCTTCAGTTCACAAAACGGCCGCCTGGAGTGGCAGGGCAACAGCGTCCGCAGCCTGTTCGCTCAGAAGCGCAATGTGCTCAGCCTCTCGTTCCACCGCATGTGGCTCGACATCCTGCGCTTTCGCCGCGATGGCCTTATCGACCTGCACGCCGGCCGCACCGACAGTCATTCGTTGGGTTCCTACCTCAAGGCGAACAATTACAGCGATACCTTCCGCGACAACTGCATCATCCCAATGGGCGCCGCGATCTGGTCGTCGAGCGCATCGGAGATGCTCGCCTTCCCGGCGCAAAGCTTCATTCGCTTCTTCGAGAACCACCGCCTGTTCTATTTCGACAAGCCCGCTTGGCGCACCGTGAAGGGTGGCTCGCGCGAATATGTGAGACGCCTCGTCGCGCCGTTCGCTGACCGCATCCGCCTGTCGACCGCCGTCGCCACGATTGAGCGCCTGGAGCAAGCGGTCCGCATCACCGACCATCGCGGCAACGTCGAGAGCTTCGATCAGGTGATCCTCGCGTGCCACAGCGATCAAGCCCTTCCGCTGCTCGCCGACGCCAGTGATGCCGAGCGTCAGGTGCTGGGGCCGATGCGCTATGCGCCGAACCAAGTCTATCTGCACCGCGACCCGTCGCTGATGCCGAGGCGCAAGGCCGTGTGGTCGAGCTGGAACTACCTCGCCCGCGACACAGCGGCCGGCGGCGCCGTATCCGTCACCTACTGGATGAATGCGCTGCAGTCGATCGACGAACGTTATCCGCTGTTCGTGTCCCTCAATCCGCCGAAGGCGCCGGCGCCGGAACTCACGTTCCGCACGCTCACCTACGACCATCCGCAGTTCGACGCCGCCGCGCTTGTCGCGCAGCGCCGCCTGCACCTGATCCAAGGCGCTGGGCGCACCTGGTTCTGCGGCGCGTATGCCGGCTATGGTTTCCATGAAGACGGTTTGACCGCCGGTCTCGAAGTGGCCCTCCGCCTCGGTGCAAAGCTTCCTTGGGGCAAGGTCGCGGGCCCGCGCGTATTTGCGGAAATCCGCGAAGCGGCCGAGTGACCAGCGTGATCCACATCAAACCCGATCAGTCGCATTATGATAGCGTGTCGGCGGCGGAGCGATCCATGATCCCGCGCGCGAACGCAAACGTCATCAAGATCAGGGCCGGCGTCGTGCCCGACACCAGTGGCCTGCCTTACTTCCTGCGCCTGCTCTTGCCCGTGACCGCACGCCTGGCCTGGGGAAGCGCGGGGGTCACGCTTCCCGACGGCCGCCGCATCGAGATCGAGGGCACTGTCCCCGGAAAACACGCTGAACTGAACATTCGCAACTACGCCTGCCTGTGGCGCCTCTTGCACACTGGGAACCTCGGCTTCGCCGAAGGCTATCTGGCGCACGAGTGGGACACGCCCGACCTAACTGCGGTGCTCGAAGTCTTCGCCCGCAACGCCGACTCGATGAATGAGCTCTTCGAGGGCAAATGGTGGGCAAAGCTCGCCGGCCGCTTCGCGCACGCGTTCAACCGAAACACGCGCGCCGGCTCGCGCCGCAACATCCATGCCCACTACGATCTGGGCAACGCGTTCTACCAACGCTGGCTCGATCCCAGCATGACCTACTCGTCGGCAAAGTTCGAAAAGCCCGGCCAATCGCTGACCGAGGCGCAACGCCACAAATACGAAAGCCTCGCCCGCCGCATGCAGCTCAAGTCCGATCACAGCCTGCTGGAGATCGGCTGCGGCTGGGGTGGCTTCGCCGAATTCGCGGCCAAGGAAGTCGGCTGCAACGTTACAGGCATCACAATCAGCCGCGAGCAGCACGACTTCGCGAAAGCGCGCCTGTTCAGAGCCGGCCTCGCCGACAAGACCGATATCCGCCTCGAAGACTACCGCGACGTCAAAGGCAAGTTCGACCGCATCGCCTCGATCGAGATGTTCGAAGCCGTCGGCGAGGAATACTGGCCGGCCTATTTCGAAAAGATCCAATCGTCGCTCGCGCCCGGCGGCCAAGCGGGCCTGCAGATCATTACGATCGACGAGCGCTACTTCGACGGATACCGGAGCAGCGTCGACTTCATCCAAAAATACGTGTTCCCCGGCGGCATGCTTCCCTCAATGACGGCATTGCGCAGCCATGTCGCCAACGCGGGTCTGGCCTGGCGCGGCAACACGACATTCGGCCTCGATTACGCCGAAACGCTCGCCGTCTGGCGCGAGCGCTTTCTGGCTGCCTGGGACGACATCCGAACGATGGGTTTCGACGACCAATTCAAGCGCCTCTGGGGTTACTATCTCAGCTACTGCGAAGCCGGCTTCCGGGCCGGCTCCATCGACGTAACGCAGGTAGCGTTGGCGCGCCGGTAATTCTAAGTGGCTTGAGTAGGGTGGATTCAGCCTCACCACCGAGGACGAACGCGCTCAGCGCGAAACCAGCTTCCGCACGGTGCTCGCCATGTTCATCAGCGCCCCGTTAAACCCCGTCAACCGCAGAGGCGCGTCTTCCACCGCCAAGCACAGGCACAGCTCCTCGGCCCCCGCCTGCGGCTGGTGATCGATCGATGCATCGGCGGTCGCAACGTCACCGCGTGTGTAGTTTCCTGTCACATCGGCGAAGCTGCCCTGCAGCACCAACGTCAACTCGTCGCCCTCGTGCGTGTGGCGCGGCATCCGCCGTCCAGGCTCAATCGCGAGCAACCGCACGCTCGACCGCCCGTTGAACGTCGGCAGTGAATAGGTCCGCATACCTCTCAACACCGGCACCCAGCCCAACTCTGACACCGGCGCACCCAGATACCTGCGCAAAGGCTCCGGCACGGCCGGTCCCGGCGGCAGCACCACCGGCCCGCGCGCCGTCTCGACCGCTTGAGCGCTCACATCCGGCGGCGCTCCCACGTCCTCAGCCGCGCCCTCGAACGCCAAGGCCGCACCGGCAGTCTCTCCGGTGCGCACGACGCCGCGACACGCCGGACACAGCGCCAAGTGCGTCGCCACGAGCAACGCCTTCGCCTCGACCAGCGAACCGGCCGCGTACTCCAGCAGCAAGGCTTCGTCCGGGTGATGGATTGGCATTTCGGTAAGCACCTTGGAACCACGTAAACGGCCCGCCCGTTGGAGGCAGGGCCATCTTGCGCTATACGTAAGTCGCGTTCGCGCGGATCAATTGGCGGGAAACAAGGCGACATTGAGCGCTCACACCTTCTTCTTTTACGGCTCGCTCATGGACTTGGAGCTGCTGGAGACCGTGATCGATCGCGACACCGCACACCTGACTTTCGTGTCAGGTTGGATCGAAGGCTACGTCGCCGAGACCGCGCAGGGCTACACGTTTCCAACTCTTGTCGAACATAGGCACGGCCGCGTCAACGGCCTGCTCGCCAAAGGCCTGACCGGCGACGACGTCGCGCGCATCGCCTATTTCGAGGACACCGAATACGACCGGGTCACGCTCGACGTGACAACGGCCGAGACCGATGTCGCCGCGCAAGTTTTCGTCGCAACGCAAGCGCTGAAGTCCAGCGGCGAACGTTGGGACTTCGACCACTGGCGCCTGCACCACAAACCGCTGCTGGTCGCTGTGACACGAAAGGTCATGCGCGAGCACTACGGCGTCACCCCGTTCGAAGAGATCGACGCGCACTGGCACCGCATCAAAGCCGAGCTGGAAGCGGAGATGAGCGCGCCCGTGAAACTCAGGCGCCGAACACCTGCCGCGACGCCAGGGCAGCCCCGTCGCGCAGCGCGCGGAGCTTCGCCCACACGACCTCTTCGGCGACGGTGACGAAGCCGGCTGAGGTTTCGAAGCCGCAATCCGTGCCGCCGATTACGCGCGTCGGATCGCCGACCGCCTCGACGGCGCGCACCAAGCGCTCCGCCACCACCTTCGGATGTTCGACATAGTTCGTCGTCGTGTCGATCGCGCCTGCTATCAACACGGCACTCTTCGGCAATCGTCCGCCCTTGAAGAACGAGACCTCATGTTCGTGGCGCGGATTGGCCAAGCTGATGACGAAGCCGCCCACATGCGCCTTCTCGATCGTCGGCCACAGGTTTTCGATCGGCTCGTCGCACTCGTGCGGCCCGTTGTAGTTGCCCCAGCACACATGCAGCCGCACCCGCTCGCGCGGCAGCCCCTCAATCGCGCGGTTGATAGCCTCGATCACCGCCCTCGAAAACGCCAAGAACTCGTCGAGCGACTTGTCCGCAAATAGCGTATGGCGTTCCATCGCCAAGTCCGGCGCATCGATTTGCAGCGTGAAGCCGGCGCCGACGATCGCGCGATACTCCACGCCCAGCGCGCGCCCAAGTGCCGCGACATAGTCGCCGATCGTATCGTAGTGCTTGTTCTCCATCGCGGCCGCCACGATCCCGGGCGAAGGCGCCGTCATAAACGCGCCGGCGGGTTTCGAGGGCAG
>CAZJOM010000088.1:4681-14695 GCA_964547645.1 uncultured Flavobacteriaceae bacterium | reverse complement strand
CTCGCCGAGAAGCTGGCGATGCCTTTGGAGAAGGTGCGCAAGGTGTTGAAGATCGCGAAGGAGCCGATCTCTCTCGAAACGCCGATCGGCGACGAGGAAGATTCGCACCTCGGCGATTTCATTCCGGACACGAACGCGGTGTTGCCGATCGATGCGGCGATCCAGTCGAACCTGCGCGAGACGACGACGCGGGTCTTGGCCTCGCTCACGCCGCGCGAAGAGCGCGTGCTGCGCATGCGCTTCGGCATCGGCATGAACACCGACCATACGCTCGAAGAAGTGGGGCAGCAGTTCTCGGTGACGCGCGAGCGCATTCGCCAGATCGAAGCGAAGGCGCTGCGGAAGTTGAAGCATCCGAGCCGGTCAAGGAAGCTCAGAAGCTTCTTGGATAACTGACGAGATGGCGGGGCTCGTTTGGCCTCGCTTTCGTTTTCAACAACACGCGCCGCTTTGTGCGGTTGAGCCTTCGTTTGCGGCGAACGGCATAGCCGTGCCGCAACCTTGGAAGATGCCGAAGTGGCGCGTCCTATCGCCAATGAAGTCGAAGTGCTGCTTCAGGCGCGTTTCGGCCAGCATGCGGTAGGTGTTGCCGCAAACCGGGAAGACGCGGCCGGTTTCGATGCGGTGGTGTTTGTCGAGGGCGAACGCGTCCGGGTGTTCGGCTAGCGTGCCCTTGTAGATCACCGCCTGGCCGTAATCTTCGCACGCCGGCTCCAAGCCTTCGAGATTGAATAGGCGGTACGTCGCGGAGAAGAAGCGCGCGTTGCCGAGGCGCGTGGCGATTTCGGACTCGGTGATCGCGATTGGCCGGTCCGCGACGAGGCGAGGGTCGGCGAAGCCTGCAGCTTTGGCGAGATTTTGGAAGTCGTTCCAATAGAGCGCGCCGCCGAGGCATTCGCCCAGAAGCACAGGGTCCTCCCTTAAAGCGGGGTCGAGCCTGCGGTCGGCGTAGATGTCGGCAAAATAGAGTTCGCCGCCGGGCTTCAACAAGCGACGTGCACCGCGCAGGACCGATGCTTTGTCATGCGCGAGGTTGATGACGCAGTTCGACACGACGATGTCGAAGCTCGCGGGTTTGAGGTTCAAGCGATCGAGGGCTTCGATCTCGCCGTCGAGGAAAGCGGTGTTCGCGCGCGCGTAGCCGAAGCGCTCGGCGTGGTCGCGCTCGTACTTGCGCGCGATCGAGAGTTGTTCGGGGGTAGCATCGACGCCCGTCACCTGTCCGCTTGAGCCGACGAGTTGTGCCAGCAGGTAGACATCACGACCGGCGCCGCACCCGAGATCGAGTACGCGCGTGCCCTCAAGCGCCTCCGGCATCACCAGGCCGCAACCATAGTAGCGGGCCAGCACCTCGTCATGGACGTTTGCCAACGCGCGCTTGGCGGCGGGGGGCATTGCGTCGGGCGTGCAACACGCGTTTGTCTTCAAATCAGCCGAGGACGTAAGCACTTGACCGTAGTAGTTGCGGACGAGTTCCAAGGTCATGCGAGATCCTCAATGCGGACGCGATCACAAGGCGCTTCGCTCACACAGCCAAATCACGGGTGAGTGACCGGTCAATCGCCACTGCGGCCAGAACTGACCGGTTCGCGGAGCTTCGTCAAGGCGAGAGCCGTGTGACCCACCCTGGGCGCTTTGACCTGAGTCAAGGTCTGCGCCAACGTTGCGGTCGATCCTGCGCGCGGATCGATTGGCGAGGAGGTCTCATGACGCCGGGAGAAATTGCGCGGACGCATTTCGCGGCCGCGGTCGCCGCGGCTAAGACGCAGGGGCAAGATGTCGATGCCGTCGCTCGGACCATGCTTTCCGCGGCGATTGCCTCGATGCTGGAGAGACGTAGCGTTGCGGACGTGCGCGCAGAATTGTTGGCCGCCGCGGAAAACGTCGATCCGGAGACGGACTACATGTTCATGAGGCCGTGAAATGTAGGAGGCCGCAGAGTTGCACGTTGCAACGCCTTGTGGCGCCAGGTTGAGTGGATCGGTTCGCTTTCGAATTGCAACTGCGAGGCGACTTTCCCGAGTGTGAAGTCAACTGCAGTGGCTTTCAAATGTTCAAGAGAATCGTTACCCTGGTCTGGGATTGATTATCGAATCTGGGGTCCTACAAATGCGCTCATGGAAATTTGCATGGTTGGCTGTTGCCGCAGGATTGTTGTCCGCTTGTCAGACACTGCCTCAGGTTCCTTATGACCGAGCAACGGCAGGCAACATCAAGACAATCAATGTGGTGACGCCTGGAATGGACCCCAACTCCTCAGTGGTTCTAGCTGCCACTGTAGGCCAGAGCTTTGGTCTTGTCGGTGCGCTGATCGATGCGGGCATGCAGTCGAGCCGCGAGAGCGATTTCGAGGCTATGGCGAAATCGCAGAACTATTCCGCGCCGGCGGCCTTCGGCCGCTATCTCGACACAGCCTTGACAGTGAATGGGTATGCGGTCGTGCACGATAGCGTAGGCCGCGAACGCACGAGCGGATTTCTTAAGACCTACAGACAGCCGGCGTCAGTGACTGCCGAAGCGCACCTCGATACCGTTTTGAACTACGGCTACTACGCGGCCGGACTTTCGACACCTTATCGTCCGTTCGTGACCGCGGATTGCAAGCTCGTGCGCAATTCGGATGGCGCGCTTTTGATGCAGAAGTCGATTTACTACAACCCGCTGAACAGCGCGCCCGAACAAACGGTGACGATTGCGCCGAACGGCGCCTATGAATTCAGCGATTTCGAAACGCTCAAGAAGGATCCCGAGAAGGCGATTAAGGGCTTGGACGACGCGATCTCGCAGGTCGCCAATACGATGGGCACATTGTTGAAGTAATTGCCATGAACCGCCATGCGCTTGGCATCCTTCCCATTCTCCTACTGGTAGGCGCCTGCGAGACGGCGCGCGAGGCCATTCCGGCGCGTTTGGAGATTGCTGCGCCGACCTGTGCGACTTCGCCGAACTTGGCGACGGCGGTCGCGATGACCCAGGAGCGGACGGGCGATCCGATCAAAGTCACGGTTCGCTTTGACGATGCATCGCCTTGCCTAGCGGACGACAAGGGTGCGAAGGGCGTCTATGCGGTGGCCGATCTCGCTGCGGGTGACATAGGCGGCATCCTAACAGTTACAAGCTATGCCTTCGGAACCACGATCTTCTCGCCGAGGCTGCAGTTCCTTGACGCGCGAGGGGGATTGTTGCGTGAAGTCGGTCGCGATTCATTTATGTTCAACGGTCGGGCCTTGCAGGTCCAATTGCGCAAGCGCGAAGGCGAGCGTTACTTGGTGATCGCATCGGACCGCGCCAGTGTCGGGCAATCGGTCGAACAGATTCAGTCCAGCACAATGTCGACCGGCGTCATGGTTGGTACCGCGTATGTCCCGATCAATACCGGTGGCGAAGGCAGGGCGCAGCTTGTCTTCGCGCACAACGGCGAAGTGACGGCGCTCCTTTCACCGATGCCGAAAGCGGATGGCAAGTAGGGGCGACCCTACGGCACAAAACTAAACCCACGCGTAGTTGAAGCTCACGCTAATGCGATCTTGCCGGGCGGTGTTCGGCGGGACTTCGTGGCGGAGCCAGCTTTCGAAGAGGATGATCTCGCCCGCTTTCGGTGCCGCGTAGACGAAGGGTTGAGCCGCGCGCGGGGCGGTCCTCTTCTTCGGCGGCGCCGCCATCATCATTGCGAGGCGCGGGTCTTCGAACTTGAGTGCGCTCGCGTCCTTTGGCACCGCGACGTAGTAGGTGCCGCTGATGACGCTGTGCGGGTGGATGTGCGAGGTGTGAACGCCGCCGGGCTTGAGGATGTTGATCCAAAGGCTATCGATCTTGAGCTTGCGGCCGGCGAGATCGAAGTGCAGCGCGCGGGCGAATGCAGCGCCGTGTTTCGCTAAGCGGCGCTCGAGTTCGGCGAACGCCGGCACGCGGTAGGCCAGATCGTTCAGCGACGCATACGATGTGTAGCCGCGATAGTTGTGTTCGCGCGACCACTTTTGGCCGGCACGGTCGTCGTGGGCGATCGAGAGGCAGGCGGTACGCAAGTCCTTGTTCAGGCGTGCCGCGCCGTCGCCGCCAAGCGCGGCGCGGTAGATCTGGGTCGCGAACAGGGTTTCAAGCTCGGCCATGGACGCATTAGGCCTGAGCTTTGGGTGCCGTCAAAACGGCGCTGGAAATATGGCTAACCGTGCTTCGTTAGAACGGCTGCAATGTCGGCGAGGCTTTCGATGGCCACGGCCTCTTCGGCATCCAAGGGTTTGCCGAGGCGTTCTTCGAGGGCTAGCAGCATGCGGGTGTGGGCGAGGCTGTCCCACTGCTCCAGCGCGCCGATGCGGGCGTCTTCGGGGATCTTGTCTTCGGGGAGCGCCAGCGCTTCGGCAAGAAGGCGGCGGGCCGTGATCGTCGCGGTCATGGCTTGGCTCCTTTGCGTGCGCGCCACTCGTCGCGCAACATGCCGAAGTGATATTGATCGAGCCGGGAGCCGTCGACGACCGACTTGCATTGGCCGCGCAATACGCCTTCGAGCCTCCAACCTTGGACTTTGTAGTTGAAGACGGCCGGGAAGTTGCGGGCGAGCGGCGTGCCGTAGGCTTTCTCGATGCTGCGGCGTTCAAACATTTCGTCGAGCAAGGCGGCGCGCACTTCGTTGACGACGCCCTTGCCCCAGTAGCTCTTGTCGCCGATCACAAGGTTGAAATTCGCGGTCGCATGGATTGCACCCACTTCGATCGCGAAGAAGCCGATGTGCAACGACATCGCCTTCGTGAAGATGCCGATCATGTAGGCGCGCTGATCGTCGTGGTTGGCGATGTAGCGGGCGAGTTCGTCCTTCGACATTCGCCGGACGGCGATGTTCAGCGGGTTCATGACTTCCGGGTCTGCTGACCAATTGCACCAGCGTTCCGACGCATCGGCGGGCGTTAGGCTGCGGACGAGGAAGCGTTCCGTCGCGAGCGAAATCGGGCGGCCTCTCGGGCGTTGCATCATGGCCGTTTGATCAGGGCGTTGCGGACGGCGTCGCGGCTCACTTTGCCACGCGACGTCTTTGGGATTTCGTCGACGAAGAACCATCGTTCCGGCGTTGCTTCGCGGCGAAGGCGCTTCAGGCACCAATCGCGCAGCGACGCAGCGTCTTCTTGCGCGCCGGCGTTCAGGCGGATGGCGGCCGCGACGATTTCGCCGCTCACCGCGTCGGGGGCGCCGAAGACGCAGGCTTCGGCGATTGACGGATGGCTGTCGAGCAGCATATCGATTTCGGCGGGTTGGACTTTGAAGCCCGCGCGGTTGATCTCATCCTTGGCGCGGCCGGTAAGGCGGATGTTGCCGTCGCCGTCGACTTCGCCCAGATCGCCGGTCGCGTACCAGCCGTCGCGCAAGACGGCTTCGGTCAGATCAGGGCGGTCGAGGTAGCCGCTCATCAGCGCCGGGGTTTGTACGACGATCTCGCCGGCGCCGTTGGTACGGATGATGCCGTCTTCGCCGCGCACGCCCGCGGTGCCGCCCCAGGGTTTGCCGATGAAGCCGTCGAGCGGGGTGTGGTCGCGAGATGAGGCGCCGCCGACCCAGTTCGCCGTCTCGGTGATGCCGTAGCAGTTCACGACCTCGCAGCCGGCCCATTCGGTAATGCGCGACCACAGCGTCGCCGAGAGCGGTGCGGAGCCGATGTGGACGCGCTTCAACGTGCCGTTCTTCGGGCGGGGACTCAGGCGCAGCGCCATCTGCCAGAGCGAGGGCACGGAAGTCATGAAGGTGATGCCGTGCTCGTCGATCAGCGGGCCGAGCGTCTGTGCGAGTGACAGACCGCGCGGCACGATTATGATATCGCCTCCGGCGGCGAGCGGGGTGAGCGCGTTGCCGATGAGGCCGTGGCCGAAGTGGGTGGGAAGCGTGACGAGCGTTCGGCTCAGCGTCGCGTGACCGATCTCGTAGCCGTTCAAGGCTAAGCGTGCGAGCACAGCGCGGAAGGGGAGCACGACGCCTTTCGGTGCGCCGGTCGTGCCGGAGGTGAAGAGGATAAGTGCGGGATCGTCGAGTGATGCTGTGCGGCGCGCCGGCTTCGCCGTGCGGACCGTCTCTCCGTCTTCGTTCAAGACCAGCGACGGTTTGCAGAAGTTGACGACGTTCTCGCGCTCCGAGGGGGTGAGTGCGGGGTCAAGGCATGCGGCTGCGGCGCCAGTGCTCCAGGTCGCAATTAGGTCCCTGAAGAAGTGCGCGGTGCCACCGTGGGTTATGGCGATGGTTGCACCCGGCCCTGCACCTGCGGCGGCGAGCGTCTGGGCGCGGGTAGACACGCGTTCGGCTAGCGTTTCAGCCGTCCATTGTAGCTTTAGCGTGGTATCGCGAATCGAGCCGAAGCGGGCGATAGGCAGAATCATGACGCGTTCTTACACCTGATTCCGGGCGCAAAACTACGTCTGGTCGGTTGACCGCACAGCCATGGCCATGTTCACTGATGTTCTTCCCTTCGGAAAGGCTTTCTAATGCGCGTTTTCGGCCTGCTGGTTTTGGCGCTCTTCGGGCTATCGCTGTCGGGCTGCGCGGCGATTGCGGTTGTGGACACTGCCGTTGGCGTGGCGACCACCGTTGTGGGCACGACGGTTGACGTAGCGGCCGGCGCGGTGCGGACGGTTTCCGGCTCGTCGACGGACGATGACGACATCGATTGCGACGACGAGGACAACAAGGACGAGGACGTCTGCAAGAAGAAGGCGGAAAAGAAGGCCGAAGACGCGCCAAAATAAGGGACGGCTTGGCAAGCGCCGTTTTGCGACCTATGTCAGTCGTAATTTGAGCGGCAAGCGGCAGAGCGCGTGGACAAACTTCTTGAAGGATATCGGCGGTTTCGCGCTAAAGGTTGGCCCCGCCATGAGGAGCTCTATCTTCAACTGGGAAACGGGCCGCAGACGCCGCTGGCGTGTGTAATCTCGTGTTGCGATAGTCGCGTGGACCCGGTGTCGATCTTCGATGCCGATCCCGGCCTCTTGTTCGTTATCCGTAACGTTGCCAACCTGGTCCCGCCATTTAAGCCCGGCGCCGGCTTACAAGGTACCAGCACGGCGATCGAGTTCGCGGTGCGGCAGCTGAAGGTCGGGGTGATCATCGTGCTTGGCCATGCGCGCTGCGGCGGCATCATGGCGGCCGTGGACGGCACGGCGGGCGGCGATTCGATTTTCTTGGGGAACTGGATCAGCCTGGTCGAAACCGCCAAGGGCCGCGTCGGCGAAAGCGACGATCTTGCCACCGCAGTGGAGCACGAGTCGATCAAGGTGTCGCTGGAGCGATTGATGGAGTTTCCGTTCGTTGCGGCGGCCGTGCAGGCAGGTCAGCTCAAGCTGGTCGGCGCGCGGTTCAGTATCTTCGACGGGCGGCTTGAGTTGCTCGACCAAGATAGCGGCAAATTTCAGTATTTCGAATAGAGGTTCAGTTCGTGCGGCAACAAACAGAAAATCTGATCCGGCAGTACTATGCGGCGTTCAACGCGCGCGATTGGGCAGGCATGCTGAAGTGCGTCAGCGAGGACGTTGTTCACGACGTGAACCAAGGTGGACGGCACAGCGGCAAGGCGCATTTCTCTTCGTTCCTGGCGCATATGGACCGGTGCTATCGCGAGGAACTTCGCGAGATCGTCGTGATGTCCTGTCCGGACGGTGCGCACGGAAGTGCGGAGTTCGTCGTACACGGGACCTATCTCAAGACCGATGACGGGCTGCCGCCGGCGAAGGGACAGTCCTATGTTCTGCCGGCGGGTGCTTTCTTTGCCGTTGAGGACGGCCTTATCGCGCGGGTCAGCACGCACTACAATTTGAAAGATTGGATGGCACAGGTCGGCGGATGAGCATTCGGGTCGAGACGTTGACAGGGGCGCGGTTGGCCTCGCATGTCGGCGATGTCGCCCGGCTCAGAATCGAAGTGTTCCGTGCGTTTCCCTATCTCTATGACGGCGACCTTGCGTACGAGCGGCGCTATCTGGCTGCGTTCGCGGCGTCGAAGAATGCGGTGATCGTGGGCGCTTTCGACGGCGATGAGGTGGTGGGGGCGTCGACGGCGGCGCCGCTCGTGAGCCAGATGGACGAGGTCAAAGCGCCGTTCGAGGCGCGCGGCGAAGATCTCTCGCAGTATTTCTACTTCGGCGAATCGGTGCTGAAGCCCGCCTATCGCGGGAGCGGCATTGGCGTGCGCTTCTTCGAGGAGCGCGAGGCGCAGGCGCGACGGTGCGGGGCCACTGTGACGACGTTCTGCGCCGTCGTGCGTCCGGAGAACCATCCTGCGCGACCGTCGGGGTATGTGCCGCTGGATGTATTTTGGACGAAGCGCGGGTATTCGCCGGCCGAGGGCTTGATTTGCCGGATCGGCTGGAAGGAAATCGGCGAGGCCGAGGAATCGCCAAAGCCGATGCAGTTTTGGATGAAGAGGCTCACCTCATGAAAGTGCGCGTCGCGGCGGCGCAGTATCCGATCGATGCGATCGCGTCGTGGGAGGCCTATGCGGAAAAGATCGCGCGTTGGGTCGGCGAGGCGGCGGGCGAGGGTGCGCAGTTGCTACTCTTTCCCGAGTACGGCGCGATGGAGGCGGCGCGCATGTTCGCGCCGGAGGTTTGGTCGGACCTTCAGTCGTCGATCGACTTCGTCGGCGGCTCGCGCGGTAAGATCGACGCGCTGCATGCGGAGCTGGCGGAGAGGCATCAGGTCTACATTGTGGCTTCGAGCTTGCCGGTGCGCGACGACGACGGCGTGGCCAACAACGTCGCGCGCGTGGTCTCGCCGCGCGGACGAATTGCCGAACAGCGCAAGCTGATCATGACTCGCTTCGAGCGCGAGCAATGGCGCGTTCAAGGCGGGCGTGACGTCACTGTTTTCGATACCCGGATCGGCAAGTTCGGTGTCGCGATTTGCTATGACGTCGAGTTTCCGTTGATTGCGCGGGCGATGAGCGATGCGGGTGCCGCGATGATCTTGGCGCCAAGTTGCACGGACACGCTGCACGGCTATCATCGCGTGCGGGTTGGGGCTCAGGCGCGGGCGCTCGAGAACCAGTGCTATGTCGTGCATGCGCCCACCGTTGGTGAGGCGCCGTGGTCGCCTGCGGTCGACCGCAATGTCGGCGCTGCCGGCGTCTATGGTCCGCCGGACCTCGGTTTTCCGGATGACGGCGTCGTGGCGCGCGGGCGCATGAACGAACCTATGTGGCTTTACGCCGAGCTTGACCTGACCGCGATCACGCGGGTGCGAATGGAAGGCGCCGTGTTCAACGACAAGCA
Source organism: uncultured Flavobacteriaceae bacterium (assembly GCA_964547645.1). Classification (GTDB taxonomy): domain Bacteria; phylum Pseudomonadota; class Alphaproteobacteria; order Micropepsales; family Micropepsaceae; genus SZUA-430. The sequence continues at coordinate 5,457 of CAZJOM010000088.1, read as the reverse complement.
TTGGCGCGAGCAACCGGGGGCGGCGTCGCTCCCGGCCGGGGTGATAGAGCTTTGATCCGTTACGGCGTGCCGGCGAGCAAGCGTTTGTAGGAATCCACCAGCGACGTGTATGGCGGCGCGAAGTGGATTTGGTTCGTGCCGTTCGGCAGCTGCACGGTCGTCTTGATCTCGAAGTGCAGATGGATCGTCGTCGGTGAGCCGCCGAAATCGTTCGAGACGAAGCCGAGGTGTTGGCCGCGTGTCACCGTGTCACCGATGTTGACGGCCAACGCGTCCATCTTCATGTGCAAGTAGCGATAGCGGATGCCGCTATCGCCGGTGAGCGTGACCGTGTAGCTGCCGATGTTTGTGATCTGACCCGCCTCGGCGGCGACAGCCCAATGCTCGCCCTTCTTGCAGGTGGCTGGGCGGATGTCTTGGCCTTGGTGGCCCTTGCCGCCCGGGCAAATCGGCGTGTCCCAGCTGCGCTTTTCGCAGAAGTTATCGCGCCATGGATATTGGTAGTTTTCGACATCGCATTGTCCACCGCCGGGGCCTGAACCGCCGCCGTGCATGTAGACTTGGCTGTTCGGGAAAGACGGCGCCTTTTCCAGCGGATAGCGCATACCCGGGGCGTAGATCTTGTCCGCCTTTACGCCTGTACCGGTGTTCGGCAACAGCTCGCCCGGTGGCTCGAACAGGAACGTGTTTCCGTTCGGGTCCTTTGGCGGCGTATCGGGCTGCGGTGTCGGATCGGGCGTCGGCGTCGGATCCGGCGTGGGTGTCGGATCTGGCGT
>CAZJOM010000088.1:0-4581 GCA_964547645.1 uncultured Flavobacteriaceae bacterium | reverse complement strand
GCGGTGTCGGATCGGGCGTCGGCGTCGGATCCGGCGTGGGTGTCGGATCTGGCGTTGGGGTCGGATCCGGAGTCGGCGTTGGCGTCGGCTCGGGCGGTTGCTCGGTCGGTGGCAGCACGTCGCCAAACGTGCAGCTGATCTTGGCGTCGCACTTGACGAAGAACAGCCACGCAATGAATGCGAGGAACAGTAGGACCAGAATGATGAGGAAGCTGCGCATCAGGGACCGTCCGCGCCGATGAGGCCCATGCGTTCGCCGAGCGATCTAATGAAATCCGTCTTGACGCAGTGTTCGTCGGTTTCAGGCTTGGCGCACTCGATCGACACCAGATAGGCGGCGCCGAAACGTCCGAACGTCAGGTCGAAACCGCCTTCGGTCTTTTCCAACGAGAACGGCACGTTGGCGCCGGCCATCATCGCGATCTGCTGCTTGGCCTGCATCATGCGCGCGAGCGGATCCTTCGCATCCAGCGTCATCGCGCGCCGGTCGCCATGAACTTCGACAGTGACGTCGCCGAGGCGCATCGAGGCGGCATAGGAGTCGGGGCGTGGGAATACGTTTGCCTTGGCTGCAGCAAAGCTCGGCTCGAACGGCAGCAGCATCGGCAGCGACGGGCGCGGTGCGTTCTGTGCGATCAGCATCTGCTTGAAATTGACGCGCTGCAGACGCTGGTTCTTGAGTTCCGAACGTACCTCATTCCAATCGATGGGCAGCAGCGTACGCCCGGGTGGGGGCGCAGCCTCAGCGGGCTTTCCCGGCAACGGCTGAGCGATGGCGAGTAAGGCGGTCGCGACCGCGGTGACGGCGGCGCTAGCAAGTAAGGCGACGCGCATGAGGTTCTCCCGTGCGAATGCCAGGGAGACTAGCGTGTGGCCGCGCTCACGAGAAGCGACTCACCCCGCTCCTGTGACCGGCCGCACGCTTAGGGGCGCGCGAGTGCCTCTTTCAGACCGATGATGTGCTGTTTTCCGGCGGGGACTGCGACAGAAGAGCCATCGAAATCAGTGCCGATCGGCTCGGCCCGGCCACCCAAGCACTGCGCGAGGAACGCCTCGGAGATCGCGTAGAACGAGAGTCGGTTCTCCGGCCGTGCAAATCCGTGACCCTCGTCGGCGTAGAGGACGAAGGTGACGGGCAGATTTTTCTTCGCCATGGCGCGAACGATTTGGTCGGCCTCTGACTGTTTTACGCGCGGGTCGTTGGCGCCTTGAGCAATCAGCAACGGGCGCTGGATCTTTGCGGCACGGAACAGAGGCGAGCGATCGGTGAGGAGCGCGTTGCCATCCTTCGTTGCGGGATCGCCGACGCGACGCTTGTAGATGTCCAGAAACGACGCCCAGTAGGCGGGCATGTTCGACAGCATCGTTTTGAGGTTCGAAGGGCCGACGATGTTGATGCCGCAGGCGAATTTCTCCGGCGTCGAGGTGAGGCCGACGAGCGTCGCGTAGCCGCCGTACGAGGCCCCGTAAATCGCGACCTTGTCTTTGATCGCGATCTTGTTCTTGATCGCCCAATCGACGGCGTCGATTAGGTCGTTCTGCATCTTGCCGCCCCACTCCTTGTCGCCGGCGTTGACGAACGCTTTGCCGAATCCCGTGGAGCCGCGGAAGTTGACGCTCAAGACGGCGTAGCCCCGGTTCGCGAGCCAAGCCGTGGGTGGGTTGTAGGCCATGCTGTCACGCGCCCACGGGCCGCCGTGCACGTTTAGCACCATCGGCAAGCGCTTGTCCGGGATGCCGTCACCGTCCGTGTCGCTGCCTTTCGGGAGCGTGAGATAGCTGACAAGTTCAAGGCCGTCGCGCGCTTTGATCGTGCGCGGGTGCGTAATCGGTAACGGCGCACCTTCAAGGTTTGGGCGCGCCGCGAAGAGCCCCTTCAGCGATCGTTTGCGGCGATCATAGAGGCCGAACTTGATCGGCTCGCCCGTATTGTCGATCCAGACGGTCCAGAGATTGCCGTCCTTCGACTGGCTGAGAACATACCAGTAACCGGTGACTTGCTTGTTCAAGAAGTCAACGTCGGGCTTCAGTTCGGGCGTGAGTGCCGTCCACTCCATCCGGTCGTACTCGGCCGAGTAAGCAAGCACTTCGTGCGTGGTCGGGTGGGCGATGACGTACGCGATGTCGGACTTGTCGGTGGAGGCAATGACCGTGCTCTTCTTGGTGTCCAACTCGATCTTGGTGAGTGCGCTCTTATCGCGGCCGAGGCTGTCGATCATGTAGAGCGATTTGTTGTCGGCTGAGAAGAACAGATGCTCAGTCGTTAGAGCATCGTCAGCGGGAACGGTCAGGAACGGCTTCCACTCGGCGTCTTCGACACGCATGTATTCGAGGCCGCCGTCGGGCGTTGGTTTTGCGCCGAGCCGGATCGTCATCGTGTTGTCGGCGACGAGGCTTGAGAACCCCTCGTTCTTCAGAACCAGCGTCCTTTCGCCGGTGACCACGTTGATCAGCCAAGCATCCGACCAGCGCCGGTCGCGGTTGTTGATGCCGACAAGCAGTTCATCGGGGCGATCATAGGAGTCGGCGAGGACTTCGGCTCTCGTGTTCTTGAACGGCGTCAGGTCCTTCGTCGTGCCGGTCGCGATGTCGACGGCGTAGAGGTGGTAGTTTTCGTTGCCGCCTTGGTCTTGCAGGTAGAGTACGTGGGTGCCGTTCGGCGCCCACCAGAACTTTTGGATCGGACGGCGGCTCTCGGATGTCAGCGGCTTGGCGGCATCGAGATCGTTCGCGGGCGCGACCCAGATGTTCATCACGCCGTTGACGGGGGCGGTGAAGACCAACTTGCTTCCGTCGGGGCTGATGAACGGGGCGGTGCGCTCCGGGTTGCCCAGGATGACTTTGCGCGGGATGAGATCGCCTTGGCCGTAACCCGCCACGGCGCCGCCGGCCGCAATGACGAGCACAGCGACGAATACGGCGGCGAGCACATTGGACCTGGACTTCATGCGACTCTCGCGGCGCCCCTTCGCGTAACTGCGGCGCGCCGGTCCAACCCTAGAGGTGGGCCGCCCGGCGCGCCGTTCACAATTGTGACAGATCGCGGTGACTATTGCAGTTCAAACGTGACCGAGACGCTGGCGGTCAGTGTTTGTTGGCCGGGCGCGACTGGCACGGCGTCAGCGGCTTCGGCCTTGTAAGCCCGCATCATCACCGGTTGTGGCGGGACTACGCCGCCCGATTCGGTGATCTGGAGTACGCGGCCCACCGAGACGCCAGCGGCTTCGGCGTAGAGTTCGGCTTTCGCCTTTGCTTCGGCGACGGCCTTCTTGCGTGCTTCGTTAAGGACTTTCTTCGGATCTTGGACGTCGAACATGATGCCGTTAATCTGGTTCGAACCGGCGCGGACGAGCGCATCGAGCGTCGTGCCGAGCTTCGCCAAATCCTTCACGCTAGCCGTCACCTGGTTCGACACTTGATAGCCGCTGACGCGCGGCGTTGTCGTCTGGTTCGGTTGATAGGGCGGGTATTGCGGTGACACGGAGAAGTTCGAGGTCTGGATGTCATCCTCCGCGACGCCAGCGTTTTTCAGCGCTGCGATAACGGCGGCCATAGCGGCGTTGTTCTTGGTCAGTGCGTCTTGCGCGCTTGGCGCCTCAGTCACGACGCCGGTCGTGATGATCGCCATGTCGGGGCGAGTCTTCACCTCGCCAAGACCGGAAACACTGATCAATCGGGGCGGGGCGTTGTCGCTGGCTGACATACTGGAGCGAGGTCCGATGAGGGCGGCTGCCGCCAAGGCGGCCACAATAACGAAGCCCGAACCGATCGCAATCGCACGCGTATTCATGGGTTTATTCCCGTTCCTTGAGGTGAACTCAACTGACCGTAATCATATTGAGCGGAACAGGGCGAAACAAAGGCTCCAGCCTGCGACAAACCCTGCGTCGAGTTTGCCCGGAAATGAACGGCCGATCACAAAACTGAGGGCTTCGTGGGCAGGCCCGGGTTTGCTATAGCGGGCGCCCGGTTCGCCGAGATGAGGCTCGCGGACGGGTGCCCGCCTTCGGCCGACGAAGGCTTTGGCGCGGCAGCCTTCGCTCGCATGCGAGCGAAGCATGGTGGGGCCTGTAGCTCAGTTGGTTAGAGCGGGCCGCTCATAACGGTCTGGTCGCAGGTTCAAGTCCTGCCGGGCCCACCACCCTTCGCCTTCGGCTTCGGGTGGCTTACGCCACTTGGCGTAAGGCGACCGAGGGCGATTAGGCGAAGGAGTGTCCCCCGAAGCCTTGGCGAAGGGGGACGGGGCGCGGCACGCGATGTACTACGTCTATCTAATCAAGAGTACGGCGTTTGCCGACCAGACGTATATCGGTTTCACTTCCGACTTGCGTGAACGATTGGATGCGCACAACGCGGGCAAGTCCAAGCATACAGCCAAGTACAAGCCGTGGGTGCTGGTCAGCTATCATGCCTTTGCGAACAAGCAGCGTGCGCGCGAGTTTGAATACTATTTGAAGACGGGGTCAGGTCAGGCGTTTGCGAAGAAGCGGTTTTGGTAGGTGCCAACCGGCTCATTGTGACACTTTGCTAACGATTGCGCGCTCGCGAATCGGCGGACTCAAACCCGACGTTAAGTGGTGC
>CAZJOM010000087.1:0-15592 GCA_964547645.1 uncultured Flavobacteriaceae bacterium | reverse complement strand
CTAAGCCGCGATCAGCCCCGCTTCCACGGGATCGCCCACACGCTCAAGCAGCGCCTTCTTCAGTTTGCCGAGCGCGCTCGCCTCGATCTGCCGGACGCGCTCTTTGGAGATGCCAAGCCTTGCGCCCAGCGACTCCAGCGTCACCGCCTCATCCTGCATCTGCCGCTCGCGAATGATTACCTGCTCGCGGGGCGTCAGCGTGTCGAGCGCGAGGTTGATCCACTTCGCCCGCGTATCGCTGTCGCGCGTGAGCATCACATGCTCGTCCGGACGCGCGCGTTCGTCGGTGAGCAGATCCTGCCATTCCGTTTCGCCGGGCTCGCCGGGCGCCGCATTCAGCGAGCGGTCGCCGGACGTCAGCCGCGCATCCATGTCTTGCACGTCGTCGACCGACACGCGCAGAGCCGCCGCAATCTTTTGCGCGCCTTCGCGCGACAAGTCCTTTGAGGGGTTCCCGGCGATCTTCGCTTTCAGCCGGCGCAAATTGAAGAACAGCGTCTTTTGCGTCGCCGTCGACGTCAGCCGCACGATCGACCAATTGCGCAGCACATAGTCCTGAACGGCTGCGCGAATCCACCACGTCGCGTAGGTCGAGAAGCGCAGCTTGCGCTCCGGCTCGAACCGCTGCGCCGCTTGCATCAAGCCGACGACGCCTTCTTGGATCAGGTCGCCCATCGGCAACCCGTAATTCTTGAACCGCGCCGCCACCGCGACCACCAAGCGGAAATAGGCGGACGTCAGTTCATGCAGCGCCTTCTGGTCGCCGCGCTCGCGCCAAGCGATCGCCAGGTCCAACTCGTGCTGGGCATCAAGCAGGTCCGCCGACATCGTCCGCTTGATGAACTGGCGATTGGCCTTCACAGCGTATGACGTGTCGAACATGCCCATAAGGATCTCCTTGATGTCCTAGCAAGCCAGTTGGGTATGCCTCCTACGCCGTTCAACCCTCTTTGGATCAATTCTAAAGAACAGTTAGAAAATGGAGAATAAAAGCTGCGACGAAAAAAGGCCCGGAGCGTACGCCCCGGGCCTCCTGATTTCACAAGCCTGCGTTGGACTTAGGCTGCCCGTTGCAGGGCCACTTCCAGCCGCTTGACGGCCGCATCTTCGTCGATCCGCTCAACCGCCGCGACTTCGCGCGCCATCCGGCCCAGCGCCGCTTCGTAGAGTTGACGCTCGGAGTAGGATTGCTCCGGCTGCCCACTCGCGCGGTGCAGGTCGCGGACCACCTCGGCGATCGAAATCAGATCGCCCGAGTTGATCTTTGCTTCGTATTCTTGCGCCCGGCGGCTCCACATCGTGCGTTTGATGCGGGCGCGGCCTTTCAGCGTTTGCAGAGCGTTCGCGACCACATCCGGCGAGGACAGGCGGCGCATGCCGATCAAGCTCGCTTTCGCGACCGGAACGCGGAGCGTCATCTTGTCCTTATCGAAGTTGATCACGAAGAGCTCGAGCTTCATGCCCGCGACTTCCTGCTCGACCACTTGAATGATCCGGCCCACGCCATGCGCGGGATAGACGACCCAGTCGTTCGTACGGAACTCGGACTTCTTCTTCTCGGGCTTGGGCGGCAGCTTCGCCGCAACCGGTGTCGCCACGACCGCCTTAGCAGGCGCCGCAGCAACCAGCTTCGGCTCAACCTTGTGGGCCACCTTGGCTTCAACCTTCGGGACCGCCTTCAGATCGGGCTTCTTGGCCTCGGCCTTAGGGGCGACTTTGGTGTCGGCCTTGTGCACCACCTTGATCTCAGCCTTTGGCTGGACCTTGGCGTGCGCCTTGGGGTTCTTCGCGGTTACGGCCGTCTTCGTTTGGGTCTTTTTCGTGCTCATGTGCGCTCTATCTTTCTCGGTCCGCTTGGGCCTCTACCGCAGTCTTCCGGTCACGCATCCGATTGGCGCCGCGCGGCAGGGCCGGGCGATGCCGTTTCGGGTACTCCGCCTTGTTGGAAACGGTCCGGCTCGGTCAATCGAGCCGCGTTCGCGGAGGCAGGTCTGCGTCCCCACGGTTTCTTATGACCGCCTTTTCTGTCGTCAGTTCCAAGTGTCCAAAATGTAACATGGAAAGGAGGAAAAATAAAGGCAGCGCCGCGCGTTAAGGAATATTTCAATGCTGTCGCAGTTAGCGCACAATGGCTCGATTGCGCCAAATTCTACTTTTCGGCGAATCGCGTCTAACCGGAAGCTGTTGTCGCACTCAACTGCGAAATGGGGAAAAATCCCTAACCGCCTTGGCCGGGCTTTGGGCTGAAGAACTTCTCGAACTTGTCGGGCACCGACTCGAAGTCCTTGGCATCCGCGGGCGGCTCGCCCTTGGCCGTAATGTTCGGCCACTTGCCCGCGAACTCCTTATTCAGCGACAGCCACTTCTCGATTCCAGGCTCAGTATCCGGCTTGATGGCATCCACCGGACATTCCGGCTCGCACACGCCGCAATCGATGCACTCGTCCGGGTGGATCACAAGCATGTTCTCCCCCTCGTAAAAGCAGTCGACGGGGCAAACCTCCACGCAGTCCATGAACTTACATTTGATGCAGTTCTCGTTGACGATGTAGGTCATGGGAAAAGGTTCTTCGGCCGCTCGGATCGATGAGAAGGGCCGCACGGGTAACATTTCGCAATTGCACGAACAACCCTATTCCGACGATGGTCCGTTATCAAAACAGTGGCGCCTGTGAAATCGAAGTCGCCCCTGGTCTAGGGCTTGCCGGTGACGGCCGACCTTGCGGCCATGACCAATAGCGGCGTCCAACTGGCGAAGAAGCTCAGTGACTGCGCGGCCGCCCACTTCATGTCGACGAACATCAACGTGACGCCGACGATCGGCAGGCAGAGCAAGCCCCCCAGTATCCAACGCCTACGCGGCTCCGTCGAGAAGCAAAGCCCTGCGAGGAAGAGCCCATTGATAGCCAGTGCGAAGAACTTCACCCACGCAGCAGTGCTGCTCTCGACCAAACGCTCCGGCGCTGGCGCCAGATCGGGCGTGTACGCCAACAGATTCAGTGTCTCGACGTAGTCTGTTCCCAGCGCCACGAACGCAGACGCGATTGCGGCCCAAGCAAGCGGGCGCAACGTACCACCGCTCAGAAACATCGCCGCAAACGACACGAAGGCCGTATAGACCGGGATAAACACCCAGACGTCGATGACATTCACCGCGTCCATCGCGGCGACGAGCTTTGCTCGGCACTCGCCGTCCGCGGGGCCGAACAGCGCATCAAGGTCGGCTTGCGTGCGCGCAACCTCGAACCACAGCACGGCACCGTCTTTGGCGCACGTGCCTGCCGCCTTCACCTCGGGCAGGCTCTGAAAAAGAAACACACAGCCCAACGACGCGGCGCCTGCAATCGCGGTCGGAACCGCCCACGTACGCAGCCCGCTCGCTTCGCTCATCCCAAGCCCCTCAAGTTGCAGCCGTTCAACACTGACATGTTCGAGCCGCAGTCGCCAAGAGCGTTAGTCGTCGCCTTGCAGCGCATCGATCGCGCGGCGGTCTTTCTTTGTCGGGCGCCCCGCGCCCTTATCGCGCGCAGGTGGGGCAAGCTCGACCGGCTTCACTTCCGGCGGCGGCGTCATGTCTTCGTAGAGCAACCGCGCTTCCGTTGCCGGGCCTCGCCGTGTCCCGCCGTCGAGCACCTTGATGACCCGCACCAGCGAGCCCGCGGGAAACGTCAACACGTCGCCGATCTTCACCGTCGCGCTCGGCTTCTCGCAACGCGCGCCGTTGATCCGCACCCGCCCCTCCGACACCACGGTCGCGGCCAGCGTCCGGCTTTTGAAGAAGCGCGTAAACCAGAGATACTTGTCGACGCGCTGCATTTACTTCTGCAGCTTAAGCGCCGCCAGCACCGCGAACGGCGAATCCGGATCCATCGGTTTTTCCTTCCGCTCGCGCGGGGGGCGTTGCTCGAACTGCGGCTTGCGATCCTGTTGTGGCTTACGATCTTTGTGTCGTGGCGGCCGATTGTCGTGCCGCTCCGACTTCTTCTCGGGTGCAGCGCCAGGTTCGACCGCGGGCGCGCCATAGGGAGCCGATGCCGCCGTCACGCGCGGATTAGGCCGACGCGCATCATGCTGCTTCTTCGGCGGCGGCTTCGATGAACGTTCGCGGCGGCGCTCACGCTGCTGCCACTGTGTCGTCTCTTCGCCGGCTTCGTTCTTGACCTTGATGTCCCGGAAGCCAAGCCCACGCAGCACCTGCGCCAAGTCTTCTTCGCCACAGCCGAGAACCGACATCATGTCGTTCGACACCGCAAAGCTATCCGGCATCTGCCCGTTCTGACCTTTGCCGCGAATGAGATCGCCAAGCCGCTCCAGCATGTCGAGCCTGACCGCGCGCGGCCCGCACAAGCGGAAGCCCGCCGCCTCGTAGAAGCCGCCCGGCACCGAAGGATCGGCCGGTAGCGACGTCAGGCCCGCGGGCGGTGGCGGCGGAATATCGCTCATCCCCTGATGCACCGCCCAAAGCAAAGCCTTCAACCGCGCGGCCGCCGGCTTCACCAGCGACGGCAGGAAGATCGAGAATGCTCCAAAGCGAAGCCCCAATCGGCGCAGCGGCGCACGATCGGCCTGGGCCACGGCACGCAACTCGCGCGTCACCGACTGCCGCGAGACTGAGCCGAGGTTCTCATAAATCTGAAACGCCAGCCCGCGCGCCATCCCTTGCAGCGGCGAGGCGTGCAGGACCACGTTCGCCGCCGGCGGCGCTTCGCTCGCGGTTTGCGCTTCAACGGTATCGGCAGCCTCAGCCGCGTCGTCACTCTCGCTCGCAGCTTCGCTCTCTTCGGATGCAGGCGCTTCTTCCGCAGCGGGCGCAGACTCAGTGGCCAGTTCCGCCTCGGCAACAACCGGCGCAGGTGCAGGGGTCTCTGCCTCCTTCGGCATCTCCTTCTTCAACTCCGCCTGCACGGTAAGCAGCGGCGAGAGAATCTTCGTGATGTGCAGGGCCAACCACTCCTCAAGCCGGTCCGTCGCCCGCTCGCGCGCCGCCACGCTTAAGAGATCGTCCGCCAACAACTCGACGCGCGGGTGGAGCGGATCGTGTCCCTTCTTCAGCTGCGCGACGATCCCGCCGTTCCACCACAGCCGCCCGTGCTCTGAGAGAGTGATGGCGGCCTCCGGCGCATTCGTCAGCGCATGCGCCCGCGAAGCGATCTCGCCGGCCAGACCCTTCAGTGCCGCCGCACGCAACGCGCGCCCGTGAACGCCGATCGCGCGCGGGTCCGCCACGAACGAGAAGCCCTGCAGTCGCCCGACATACTCGCCCTCGACCAGAACCTCGCCCTCGTCGTCGACGGTCGCGGCGAACTCCTCGTCCTCGCGCAGGCGCCGCATCAAGACGCTCGTGCGCCGGTCGACGAAACGCTGCGTCAGTTTCTCGTGCAGGGCATCCGAAAGGTGATCTTCAACGGATCGCGTTCGCTCCTGCCAATGCGCCGGATCGTTCAGCCAGTTGGCGCGGTTCGCCACATAGGTCCACGTGCGGATATGCGCGATGCGCTGCGCAATCGCGTCGATGTCGCCCTCGATGTTGTCGAGCCGCGACACATGCCCGTTGAGCCAATCGTCCGGCAACACGCCTTCATGGCTCATCAAATGCTCGAAGATGCCGCCGATCAGCCGCGCATGCTCCTCGATCGCAAGCTTGCGGAAGTCGGGGATCTGGCACACCTGCCACAGCTGCTTCACCCCGGTGGGACCTTGCGCCAGCGCCTTGACGTTCTCTTCGCCACCCAGAATGCGCAACACCAACTGATCGTCGGCGGCCCGCGCCCGCGTCAACCCGCGCGTCGGCGGCAACGCGTCGAGACTCTGATCCAATGCCGTGATGCTGCCGAAGTCGAGGTTCGCATTGCGCCACTGCACCACGCGCACCGGATCGAAGCGATGGTTCTCAACTGCCTCGACCGTTTCCTGATCCAGCGCTTCCGCGTCCGCCGTGACCCCGAACGTGCCGTCGTTCATGTGCCGCCCGGCGCGGCCCGCGATCTGCGCCAGTTCGTTCGGACGTAGCGGCCGGCGCACCGCGCCATCGAACTTCTCTGTCGCCGCAAACGCGACGTGATCGATGTCCATATTCAGCCCCATGCCGATCGCATCGGTGGCTACCAAGAAGTCGACATCGCCATTCTGATAGAGCGCGACCTGCGCATTGCGCGTACGTGGGGAGAGCGCGCCCATCACCACTGCCGCACCGCCGCGTTGGCGCCGCACGAGTTCTGCAATCGAATAAACCGCATCCGCCGAGAACGCGACGATCGCCGAGCGCCGCGGCAACCGCGTGAGCTTGCGCGCACCCGTGTAAGCAAGATCGGAGAATCGCGGACGCCCGATGAACTGCACGCCCGGCACGAGCTTCTGAATCAACGGACGCATCGTGTCGGAGCCGAGGAAGATCGTCTCCGACCGCCCTCGCGCATTCAACAACCTGTCAGTGAAGACGTGCCCGCGCTCCGCATCCGCCGCAAGTTGGATCTCGTCGATCGCCAGAAACTCCGCACCGATGTCGATCGGCATGGATTCAACGGTCGCCACCCAATGCGTCGGTGACTTCGGCACGATCTTCTCTTCGCCTGTGATCAACGCGACCGCATGCGCGCCTTTGGCGGCGACGACGCGCTCATAGACCTCGCGCGCCAGCAACCGCAGCGGCAGCCCGATCATGCCGCTCTGATGCGCAAGCATGCGTTCGATTGCGAAGTGGGTTTTGCCCGTATTCGTGGGCCCAAGAACGGCGGTCACCCGGCCGTACGGAGTGTTCATCGAGATCGTGTCCGGAAAAGCGGTCGGTCCTCATGCCTTGACCGGCGCGCCAAGACAAGCGTTCACGCATCTATCCACAGACCGGTGTGGAGAAGCTGTGTCAGGTTTGGACCAGAAGTGGAACGCAACGTGCCCGAATCACTGACTCGACTCTCTTCGGCCTTTGTTCACGCCCAAAATATAGGGGGTTCAGGCACTTACCGAACAATGCTGAATCGAATTGTCAGAATCTGTAACAACACTGTCACCGGATTGCCGTTCAACTCGTCCGTGTACGGAATGAGCAGTTTGGGATTGGGATTCGCGCCTGCAAAAACTCCGTATCCGGAGCGAATTAATCCGCACCCGGACCATTCCTACCGGCCAGGGTAGGGTTGTGGATAAATCCGGGAGTAGGACGAAACAAGAATAGAACGAAACTCGATCAAAGGGCTGACCCCATCCGAGTTCCCATTCGTTCACCCCCAAGGGGTAGGGGGCGTGTCGCAGCTCGCGCGCTAGGGGTGACACGACAATCGCGCGGCCCATCGCCCGTTTGACCCCTCACGCGCTTTAGCCAAATACTGCCATCAATTCCGCAACTGCGAACCTGAGCCAAGCAACCCATGAGCGAGTTCCCCAAGGCGACCTTAAACGACTGGCAAAAGCTTGCGGCAAGCGACCTGAAAGGAAAATCGGCCGATTCCCTGACCTGGGCCACACCGGAAGGCATCCCCGTCAAACCGCTCTACACCGCCGCCGACTTGGAGAAGTTGGGCGTCGGAGCCGACATGCCGGGACTCGCCCCCTTCACCCGGGGCGTCCGCGCCACGATGTACGCGGGCCGCCCCTGGACGATCCGCCAATACGCCGGCTTCTCGACCGCTGAAGAATCCAACGCTTTCTACCGCCAGAACTTGGCCGCTGGCCAAATGGGCCTCTCGATCGCTTTCGACCTCGCCACCCACCGCGGCTACGACAGCGACCACCCGCGCGTGCTCGGCGACGTCGGCAAAGCGGGCGTCGCGATCGACAGCGTCGAAGACATGAAAATCCTGTTCGACGGCATCCCGCTCGACAAGATGTCGGTCTCGATGACGATGAACGGCGCCGTCATTCCGATCATGGCGAACTACATCGTCGCCGCTGAAGAGCAGGGCGTGAAGGCGAGCCAACTTTCAGGAACGATTCAAAACGACATCCTGAAAGAGTTCATGGTGCGCAACACCTACATCTATCCGCCTGAACCCTCGATGCGCATCGTCGCCGACATCATCGCCTACACGGCCGAGAAGATGCCGAAGTTCAACTCGATCTCGATCTCCGGCTATCACATGCACGAAGCCGGCGCGACCGCGGTGCAGGAACTCGCCTTCACGCTCGCAGACGGTATCGCCTATGTGAAGGCGGCGAAGTCGAAAGGCCTCGACATCGACGACTTCGCACCGCGCCTGTCGTTCTTCTTCGCCATCGGCATGAACTTCTTCATGGAGATCGCAAAGCTCCGCGCGGCCCGCATGATGTGGGCGAAGATCATGAAGGACCTGGGCGCGAAGAAAGCGGAGTCGCTGATGCTGCGAACACACTGCCAAACCAGCGGTGTCTCGCTCACCGAGCAAGATCCCTACAACAACGTCGTGCGCACGGCCTACGAAGCGATGGCCGCCATTCTCGGCGGCACGCAGTCGCTACACACGAACTCGTTCGACGAAGCAATCGCGCTCCCGACCGAAACCTCTGCCCGCATCGCCCGCAACACGCAGCTCATCCTGCAAAGCGAAACGAAGGTCACCCACGTCGTCGATCCACTCGGCGGCTCATACTACGTCGAATCGCTCACCCATGCGCTTAGCGTCCATGCCGGCGCGCTCATCGACGAAGTCGAAGCGATGGGCGGCATGACGAAGGCCGTCGCCTCCGGCTGGCCGAAGCTGAAAATCGAAGAAGCCGCCGCCCGCCGCCAAGCCGCCATCGACCGCGGCGAGGAAGTCATCGTCGGCGTCAACAAATACCGCCTCGAAAATGAAGCCGACCTCGAAGTCCGCGACATCGACAATGACAAAGTCCGCGCGCAACAGCTCTCGCGCCTGCAGAAGGTCAAAGGCACGCGGGATCAAGGCAAGGTTGACGCCGCCCTGAAAGCGCTCACCGAAGGCGCCAAAGGCAACGCAAACCTCCTCGCCCTCGCCGTCGAAGCCGCCCGCGCCCGCGCCACCGTCGGCGAAATCTCCGACGCGATGGAAAAAATCTTCAAGCGCCATCAAGCCGAAACGAAATCGATCTCCGGCGTCTACGGCGCGGCCTATGAAGGCGACGAAGGCTTTGCGCGCATCCGCAAGGAAGTCGAAGAGTTCGCAAAGGACGAAGGCCGCCGCCCGCGCATGCTCGTCGCCAAGATGGGCCAGGACGGCCACGACCGCGGCGCAAAGGTCATCGCCACGGCCTTCGCCGACCTAGGCTTCGACGTCGACGTCGGCCCGCTCTTCCAAACCCCGGCCGAAGTCGCGAAAGACGCCATCGACAGCGACGTCCACGTCATCGGCATCTCCAGCCAAGCCGCAGGCCACAAAACCCTCGTCCCCGAACTCAGTCTCGAACTCAAACGCCAAAAGGCCGACGACATCCTCATCGTCGTCGGCGGTGTCATCCCCGCCCAAGACTACGATATGCTGAAAAAAGCCGGCGCCGCCGCCATCTTCGGCCCCGGCACGAACATTCCAAAGGCGGCAAGCGAAGTGCTGAAACTCATCCGCGCGAAGTCGAAACAGGCGGCGTAGAGATTGTGGCGCGACCGCGGGGATTGGCCAAGCGGTCGTCAGCCCCTGACGCACCGGTCGCCAGCCGGCGAAGGCACAAACCCTTTGCGGCAGACACGTTGGCACTGGCCCGCTGCATTCCGCACGGCGCCGTTCGCGCAAGGTGAAGGCTGACAGGATCCAGCGATCGCCGAGAAACCCTCCGGACACGGACTGGGTACGATGCACGCGCCAGCCCGTAGCACCTGTCCGGGCGGGCATGTCCCGCAGGGCCGTCCGAACGCGTCGCGACCACCGGGCGGGCACGCAGACGGAGGTGCTTCGCACTGTCCGGCGGCATTTGGTGTCTGTCCGGGTGGACAAGTAACAGGGACACAGTTTCCGGTCGCATCCGGCACTTGTCCGGCCGCGCACGGTGATGCCGCTCCCGGCACGTCGGCGCGCGCAGCAGGCGTCGCGAAGATCGCCATCGTCGCCGCGACAGCAATCGATGCAAGCAATGTAAATCGCATTTGAGTTCTGCTCCCCTTGTCCTTCATGGCATGTCCGCGGAGTCGCGAATCGCTTCCAGGAGCGCGACCCGATTGGAAACGCCAAGTTTGTGATAGATGTTGTCGCGGTGGTTTCTGACCGTCGATGGCGCCAGCCGCAGCCGTGCCGCGACATCGTTAAGCGTAAGCCCTTCGCTCAGTAGCTGTGCGATCTCCCGCTCTCGCTCTCCCAACTTATCGGCGCCACGCGAAGGTCGCGCTCGCACGATCAACCGTTTCCCGACCGTAGCGACGCGCCACGCTATTTGCGCGCCTGCCTGTAGCCGCGTATCGCCGACGCTCTCCACCATCGCGGCGGGCAGTCGGCCGTTACCTGGCCATTCGGGCCACTCCCGCTGAAGCAACGTGATGAATGGCCGGGACACCGCCTCGAACACGCCATCCAAATCTGCAACCGCAACCGTTTCGTCGGCTTCGGACGACGAGGCGGCCGAAGCTACCAATCGTCGCGAGGGGGCTTTCAACCAATGCGGCAACAACGCCTGATGCAATGCGCGATCGTCCTCGCTGAACGCGCGAAGCGTACGGTTGCGAAACAAGCTCACCGCGCAAAACAGGCCGCTCTGGGCATCGACGATGATGCCTTCGACGCTGGACCGCAAATCATTGGGTTCGGCTGCGAGTTTCACCATCTCCGCCGGATAGTCGGTTCGCGAATGAATGAAGCTCTGACCCGGTGCGCGAAGCATCTTCGTCGCGGTCGGATCGGTCGTTGCCGTCGCTTGGATCACGTCCGCGAAGGCGGAGGGAAACCCCAGCAATGAAATATGGTGCAGGACCAGGCCGCTTGCCGTCTGCGCGCCGAACCCCCACGCGGCATTCGTAAAGGGCAACCACTCCTGCAATCGCGCCAGCGCCCAGAGTCTGAACGCGTCGCCGTCGGCGGGCGCCGATGACTCATATAGATCGAGCAGAATCGCACTGAGCAGCGTCAACGCGTCGGCCACGGATGGGTCTCCAAGAGCGGCGCGCGACCATACCACCGCCGCGGCACCCACGGCGAGGTTCACATCAACGTGTAGCGGTCGCCACAAGGTGCACCGGACTAGGGCGTTTGCCCTATTGCGATTGCCGCACCATCCCCCGACGCTTGCCAGCGGTTCCTGAGGAAGGATTCCATCGATGCTGACGCGTGCTCTTTCGTCTGGGCGCTTTGTGCTTCCGTTGTTGCTCGTCGTAGCTTGCTGGCCTTCAATGGCGGACGAGGTGAGGCGGCCGCGCGTCACCATCCCGCCGGCCCCGCCCACATCGCCGCAGCAAACGATGGGCGCGCAAACCGACGCTGAGAAGCAGGCTGAGGACAGCGGCAATCCCGTTGCGGGCGGAGATCCCGCCGGCCAACCGCCGCCCGCAGACACGCCGCCCCCGCCTCTCGAACAAGCGGCACCGATGCGCCCTGTCTATGCGCCTGGCAATTCCGAGCAGGTAAAGCAAACGGTTGCACCGCTCGTTGATGGCATATCCTCGGTCAACACCATGGCGATCCACTTCACGCTGACGCCAGGCGATTATGTTGTCGTCGCGGGTCGAGGCTTTGGTGCGGCCACCGGGGCGCTTGAAGCGGTGTTGCCGGGCTTTCCGAACAACGCGGTGCCGTTGGCCGTCTCAGACTGGGACGATGGCACCGTAAAGGCACAGCTGCCGGTCGGAATCACGGGCGTGCTGGATGGGCCGCTCAAATTGCGACTGACCACCAGCGGCCAGCAACAATTTGATAGCAAGCCCGGCAACTTCAAAGCCCGACGACAAGCCTACATCGTGACCACCAACCTGACGCAATACCTGACGTTCCCCAAAGAGTACGAACTGGGCCGCCAACCAAACGGGACGTATGGGGCACGCGATGACGGTTCCGTGTATCGATATACTGTTGAAGCGATACTACCGGTCGCGACGTGTGAGGGAACCGATCGACTCTCGGCCAAGTCGCTGCCGGGAGGCTTTGTTGTCGATTCACTTGAAATGGATGCGCCGGAGTTGCGCGGCCCGAATTTCAACGCGCTCACCAAGTTTCAACAGTCGCAGCTCGGCAATGCGGATACTTGGTACCGCGGGTACTACGCACTCAAGCAGGTCGCGCCCGGACAATTCGATGTGCACCGTGCGTGCCAGCGTCAGGGACCATGGCCGGACTATGCGCCGCTGCTGGGGTCGCTCGCCGAACACACAACAGATAGCAGTTACCGCATCCCGTTCGTCTCGGCCTATCGCGTGCGTGTGAAACTGTTCGGCCCTCAGGGCACGCAACCGCCGTTTTAGCGTCTTAGGAGTAACCGCATGAAATTCGCACTGAGCATCGCGCTCGCAGCAGCAACAACGATCTCCGCCGCAAACGCGGCCCCTGATGCCACGATCCAAACCGGCCAATGGCGCACGACAACGACCACGACCGAGCTCACGAACCCAGCGCTGTCGGCGACGCAGATCGCGCGCATCAAGTCGAAGCCCGTCGTGGTCACCTACTGCGTTAAGTCGGCGAGCCTCCGCGCGCTGATCGTGGGCACCGACGCCCACGGCCTGTGCAACGGCGACGTGAGCTTCGATAACGGCAAGATCAAAGGTTCCCGCACGTGCACGAGCGGGCTCGGCAAAGGCACTCGCACGTTCGAAGGCACCTACAGCGATACGAAATACGAGCTGACGACAAGCACCACTCAAGCCATGCCGCAAGGTCCCGCGTCATCGAAAAAACGTAGCGTCAACGAACGCATTTCCGCGACGTGTACTGCGTTGTAGGTCCGAGCAACCGCGCGTAGGAAGCGTTCCAAATGCGTGGCCAAACCGCGCAATTGAAACGCCGTAGGGAACCGCTAACGCCGCACGATTTCAACCGTCATCGAGTTCGTCTTTGCCCGAATGACGATCTGCCGAACCGACGCGTCCGCTGCAATCTTCTCCCGCACCTGAATTGGTGTCAGCACTTGCGCCGACATCTCCGGCCGGCACGCGAAGAAATCGACCGTCGCCGTATCGCCAGATTGCGAGCCGAGCACCAGCGTCGGCGCACTCCATCCTGCGCTCTCCGCTACGCCGAACGCGCTGATCGTCACGCTCTCCGCCTCGACCGAAACCATCGCCGAGTCGATCTGCATCACCGGTTGCCGGTCGCACTTCGCTTCCGCCGCATGACCAGTTGGCATCGCCGCGAGTGCTATCACGACAAAAACGCTATTCAGAGCAGGCAAGTTCACTGGCACCCCTCCACATACTCAATCGCAGGCTCGCGCCCGCTGCGATAACTCTGAACCTTGTGCCCGTCTGTCTCGAATATCAATCGCACTTTTCCGCTCGCGCTATAGACGCGCATGTAGTGCCCTTCCGGGCCGGTATAGAAATGCGGCCTCACCTTGATATGGCCTTTGTAGAGCGAAAGAACCCGCGCCTCGCTATCACCGATCTTTGCGCCCCTGTCGGTGATTGGAGCGAGAGCCTTTGAATCCGCGGGCAAATTGACGTCAACGCGAACGATTTTGCGCATCGATGCCATAAACGCTACACCCGGATGCCCGGACAGCGGAGTGAAGTAGCGACACTCATCACCGTCGTTGTAGTCGTCTTGCACTAGCCGCGTGCCGAGTAACGCCTCGGCCCTTTCGATCGTCATCCCAAATCGAATAGGCCCATAGCCGTCCGCGCTAATCGTCCAGCGGACCGACTGTGCCGCCCCGGCCGACCCCAGGCAAGCGATCAAGACAAGCCACGCGATGAGCGACGCCTTCACGAACATCCCTCCACCCATTCGACTTCCGGCTGCCGGCCGGCGCGGTAGCTCACCACCTTACCTGCATCCGTCTCGAACACCATCTGCGCTTTCCCGTCAGGCCCGAGTACGAGCACATAGTGCCCCTCCGGCCCGGTGTAGTGATGCGGTTCGACCCGCGTGCGGCCCTTGTAGAGATCGAGCACGTGTTGCTCGCTGTCGCCGATCTTCGCACCCGTGTCGGTGACGATTGCCGTCGTCTGCTGCACGTCGAGGCGCGCGATCGCGCCCTCCATCACCATGAAGGCGAGCCCCTGATACGCACCGACTGGCTCGAAGTAGAAGCAAAACCCTTCCGCCTCGCCGATGGCCTTGAGCTTGTACCCAAGCGCCGCCTCCGCCTGCGCGACCGTCATCCCAAAGCGCACGCCGGCAAAGCCTTCGCCGCTCACGGTCGGCCTCGGGTTCTGGGGGCCACAACCAGCGATCAAGCTAGCCACGAGAACAATCGCAAATTTCTTGGGGAGCGGCATAGATCGGGCATTCCTGTTCGTTGAAGACCGCAGCGTCCACCGAACATAGCGCAAAATTAAGGCGACGGCGCGACACGCCCCCCATGTAGAATCGCCAATCGGTAGGAGATTCGGCCATGGACTGGCTCACCATTCTGTTCGCGCTTGCGATCGCGTTGACGCTCGTCATCGGGTTGATCCACCTGATGACGTGGATCCACGGCCTCGCCGGCGGCAAAGGCGGCATCGCGCGCGATCTCGATAAGCGGCTTGAGCGCATCGTCGATCTGAGCGAGCGCACCGAACGCGCCGTGCGCGACGAACACCAGACGCTGCGCAAGGAATCGGACGAACGTGGTCGCGCGCTGCGTAAGGAAGTGGGGGAGGGCATCCTGAAGTTCGGTTCCTCCGTGCAAACCTCGCTCTCCGACGGCCGGTCCTCCGTCGATAAGCGCTTCGAAGAGTTCGTGCGCACTCACGCGGAGTTCGCCACCAGCCTGCGCGAAGAACTCCGCAAAACGATCGGCGCCTTTGGCGACACCTTAAAGACCGACGTGAAAGCGCTCGCCGACACGAACGCCGTAGCCCAAGAAGCGCTCCGCCAAACCGTCACCGAACGCCTCGACAAGCTGCGCGCCGACAGTGAGCAAAAACTCGACGCGATGCGCGCGACCGTCGAAGAGAAGCTGCAAGGCACGCTGGAAAAGCGCCTCGGCGAAAGCTTCGCGCTGGTCTCCGATCGGTTGGAGATGGTGCACAAGGGCCTTGGCGAGATGCAAACGCTCGCGATCGGCGTCGGCGATCTGAAGCGCGTGATGTCGAACGTAAAAGACCGCGGCGGCTGGGCCGAGGTGCAACTGGGCGCCATGCTCGAACAAGTCCTCGCCCGCGACCAATACGTCGTGAACGCAAAGGTCGAAGCAGGTGCCACGGAAATGGTCGAATACGCCGTCCGGATGCCCGGCCAAACCGACGGCATCGACGTGCTACTGCCGATCGACGCGAAGTTCCCGAAGGAAGCCTACGAACGCCTGATGCATGCGTGGGAAGCAAGCGACATCGATGCCGCCCGCGCCGCCAGCGATGAGCTGGCCGCGGTGATCGAGAACGAGGCCAAACGCATCTCCTCGAAATACGTCCGCCCGCCCGCCACGACCGATTTCGCCGTGATGTACCTTCCAACCGAAGGCCTCTTCGCCGAAGCCATGCGCCAACCGGGCCTCGTGCAACGCTTGCAAGCCAAACACCGCGTGACGGTCGCAGGCCCCACGACACTGCACGCGCTCTTGAACAGCCTGC
The DNA here is from genome assembly GCA_964547645.1 of uncultured Flavobacteriaceae bacterium. Classification (GTDB taxonomy): domain Bacteria; phylum Pseudomonadota; class Alphaproteobacteria; order Micropepsales; family Micropepsaceae; genus SZUA-430. Next base: position 36 of record CAZJOM010000087.1, on the reverse strand, counting down.
AAATGGGCTTCCGCACGCTCGCGATCCAAAAACGCT
>CAZJOM010000086.1:0-15739 GCA_964547645.1 uncultured Flavobacteriaceae bacterium | reverse complement strand
CGTCGTAGAGATCGAGCATCTCTTTGATCTCGTCGAGCGCGAAGCCGACGCGCTTACCGCGCAAGATGAGTGCAAGCCGCGCCCGGTCGCGCGGCGAATAGATGCGCGACTGCCCCTGCCGGGTCGGTTTGATGAGCTCTTCGTCTTCGTAGAATCGGATGGCACGCGGCGTAATGCCGAATTCCGCCGCCAGTTCGCTGATCGTGAATGTCGTCATGGCAATGCTCCCATTCGAGCGCGCAGGAGTCATATATCGCAGTTGACGTAAACGTCAACTGATTGCTAACACATTGAGAAAGAATGATTTATTGGCGCTGCGGCGTGACGCCACGGACGCCGACTGCGTCGCAATCCGTAGCCAATCGTGCCTCGACGCTGCCCGCCCCCGCATGCGAAACAGCCCCGCATATGCACCGCCCCATCATCTTCGACTTCGACGGCGTCATCGTCGACAGCGAGGTCCTCGCCAACCGTGCGCTTGCCGAATGCCTGACCGAAATCGGGTTTCCGACGACGAACGAAGAGGCGATGTCACGCTACATCGGCTTGCGCATGAGCGACTGCATCCTCGCCATCGAACGCCGCCACGCCTGCAAAGTTCCGGCTGACTTCGGCGAGCGCTGTAACACGCGTTTCCACCAATCGCGCAACCGCCTCCAACCTGTCCCCGGAGCGCCGGCCTTCATCCGTGCGCAACGGCCGGAGCGCACCGCCATCGCGTCCTCGACCCAGCGCCACGAAATCGGTCTATCGTTGCAAGCCGTTGGTCTCGCCGACCACTTCACCGGCCGCATCTTCAGCGCCGCCGATCTCGAACGCGGCAAGCCGCACCCCGATGTTTTTCTCGCTGCCGCTAAAGGCATCGATGCGCGCCCCGAACACTGCATCGTCATCGAAGACGGGCACCTCGGCACTGAAGGCGCGAGAGCCGCCGGGATGACGGTGATCGGCCTCACCGCAGGCGCGCACTGCACGCCCAACCACGCCGACCGCCTCCGCGCGTCGGGAGCTCACCACATCGCAACAAGCTACGCCGAAGTCGGCACCATCATCGCACGGCTTTAGCTCGGCGCGTCAAAGGCCCAAAGCGGTCTCAAGGCTTGCAAGCATCGCCCGAGACCAAGATGTTTCGTCGTTCTTGTCGCCGGCATGCGTAAGCACGACGATAGTCGTATCGGTCTGAGGATAATAATAGAGTAAGCTGTTCTGACCGGTGTCGTCGTTTCCGCGGACGAATATCCGCCGCGCGCCACGGCCCGTGTGACCGATGAACCAGCCAAGTGCCGCCTCGCCCTCTTCAATTGAGATGACCGGCAACAACAGGCTCTCTCGGCCCGACGCCGAGACGATCTTCCCGCCCCACAACGCTTGGCGCCACCGATAAAGGTCATGTGTCGTCGAATAGTAGGCTTGCCACCACCGCAGCTCACCCAGTCGTGGCGGCGGTTCGCCCGCGAGCAGTGCCACCCGCGGCTCGCGCACGATTGGGAATTGACCGGTATCCCGCAAACCTGCGCGTTCAAAGAGCTCTCTACGGACGAACGCGGCAAAATTTGTGTTGCTGGTGCGTTCGATGATCGCTGCGGCCAAGGCGTAGTTGGCGTTCGAGTAAATGAACTTTGCGCCTGGCGCCACTTCGAGCGACAACCCCAGAACGCTCTTTCGCGCCTCCTCGCTGCTGGAGACCAATTCAAAATCGTAGGACTGCGGCAGCCCGGATGTGTGCGAGAGCACTTGTCTAATCGTGATGGCGCGCTTGTCCGCCGGCGCATCAGGCCAAATCTCGCCAAGCGACGCTTCGAATCTGAGGTGACCAAGCTCGACACAGCGCATGATCGCAGCACTGATGAACTGTTTGCCCATGGATGAAATCCAAAAGCGAGAATTGCGGCGCATGCGCTCGCCTCGAATCTCGCCATAGGCTTGGTCCAGAAGTATGCTGCCGCGCCGTGCGACCAACACGGCGCCGGAAAAGCCAGCGCGAACTTCCGCCTGGGCAGCGCTTCGCAGCGCTGCACGATTCGCGTTCTCACTTGCCTGCGCCTGCAGCGGCAACACCGCACAAAGGCACAAAACGACAAACTGAACCCACTTGCTTGTCACGTGGACACTCCCGAGCGGACGGATAGACCGCCCATAGTGCAATGGCATCTCGGCATCGGTATTGTAGCGTCTTGCAGATAAGTCAGCGCCGCATCAGCCCGACGGGCGGCCGGGATCCACCGCGCTAGGTCGATCGAGTATCGGAGTCCCTCAGCCTACCCCCGCTCGCGGAACGCCAGATAGCCTAAGAACCCCGCCAGCGCCGACAGCAGCACTGCCGCCAAGCCATAGAGCACTGGCTGCTGACGCGATAGATCTGAGACCCCACGCTCGATGCCCTTCTTGTCGACAAACAGCGTCAACGAGTTCGAGCTCGTCACTTCGCCGTTCGCGAACACGTACACGAGCACCTTCAGATTGCCCGCCGGCACATTCGGTGGCAGCGCAACCGTCGTGCGGAACAGTGACCCCGACAGGAAACTCACCCCGCCCTCGTGTTGCGAATAGAGTTCTTGGCGCTGCTTCTCGCGCACGATAGCCTCACGAAAGTCGCGCGGTCCCCCGATCGATCCAGGCGCGGGCCCCAGCGCGATCCGGTCGAGACCCAATTCGAACTGATCCAACACCGCCCCTTGCGCAATCTCTTTCAAGGGTCGCGTCGATGCCAAGAAATAGAAACCCGGCACATCCGCAAACCGCCGCATCTCCCGGTTCACGAAGATCGGCCCGACGCGCTCCTTCTTGCGCACAGTGACGGTGTACGGCCGGTCGCTGCGCACCACGACGACGACGTCGCGCGGCTCCGTCGCCGGAAACGCCTGCCCGAACTCGTTCTCGATCGCCCCGAACACGACGACATCGGTGCCGGTGAAATTCGACCTGATCTCGATCTGATCGCGCGAGATCCCCGCCGCCAAATCCTCAGCCGCAGCCGGCAACATCGCCGCGAACCAAACCGCAAATGCGAGTGCACGTCTCATTGCACCCCCTCGACCACGAGGTTGAACGGATCGGCCGGAGGAAACACGAGATCGAGCCCAAGCCTAAAGCAGATCATCAAGATGAGCGCCGCCAGACACAGCCGCATCCAATCGCTGCGCAGTCGCTCGCCGTAGCGCACACCGAACTGCGCCCCCACGACGCCACCGGCGATCAGAAGAACCGCCAAGATCGCGTCAACGCTATGGTTCGTGACCGCGTGCAGCAGCGTCGAAAGCGCCGCAACGAAGATGATCTGAAACAGCGACGTGCCCACCACGATCGACGTCGGCATGCGCAGCAAGTAGATCCCGGCCGGCACAAGAATGAACCCGCCACCCACGCCCATAATCACTGAAAGCACGCCGATCAACACGCCCAAGAGCATCGGCGGAATCGCGCTGATATAGAGCTTGGAGCGCTGGAACCGCATCTTCAGCGGCCAGCCATGCACCCAGTAATGCCCCCCCGGCTCGCGCCGCCCCGATCCGACCTTGGAGCCGCCCTGGCGCACCGCCTGCAGGCTCTCCCAAAACATCAGCCCGCCGATCGAGCCCAGGAATATCACATAGGAAAGCGCGATGAAGAGGTCCGCCTGTCCGGCCGCTTTCAGCGCGTTGAACAGCAAAATGCCGAGGAACGTCCCCACGACGCCGCCGATCAGCATCACCGCGCCCATCTTGAAGTCGACGTTGCCGCGCCGCCAATGCGTGAGCACGCCCGACACCGACGACGCCACAATCTGCGTCGACTGCGTTGCCACCGCGACCGGCGGCGGCACCCCCAAGAACATCAGAAACGGCGTCAGGATGAACCCGCCGCCCACGCCGAACATGCCCGACAAGAACCCGACCGCCGCGCCGAGGCCGACGATGAGGAAAATGTTCACCGGCATCTCTGCGACGGGCAGATAGATTTCCATGAGGGTTATTTTCGCGCCGAACTGCGACAGTGCAACGCTTAGCTGGCCTGGGCCGCTCTGACTAGGTGAACTCGTCACCAATGTGAGCATTGGTCGCGGCCTCAACCGTCCCCGGACTCACAGTGGCTTGCGCATGTGGATCATCGTCGGCACTGCGAAGCCCGCATGCGCCTCGCGCCCCGTCTCGACATAGCCAAGCGATTCGAAGAGCCTCTGATTGTCCGGCAAGGCGACGCGCACGCTCAACCGCACGCCTTCCGCACCACGGGCACGCGCATCCGCTTCGACAGCCACGATCAAGCGGCGCGCAACGCCAAGCCCGCGCGCCGCCGGCAGAACCGAGAGCCGCCCGAAGTAAACGTCGCGCTCGACCGGCTTGATCATCACGCAACCGGCAACGGCGCCGTCCCGTGCCGCGACCAGCGCACGCGACCCCTCGCGCAGCTCCGCCGCTATCGATGCCACCGTCTCCCGAAGCGCGCCCGACTCGGGCTCCAGCCTGCCGCGATATTGTTCGAACGCGGCGACAATCGTTGCGGCAAGAACATGTGCCTCCCCGGCGCCGGCCGGGCGGATCGAAAGTCCATCGCTCATGGTTACCTACGATGTGAGGCAAAAGCCTTGGGTGCAACCCCCATCGCATGTATTTTCGCCCGAACCCACGCTGACAGAACCCACCCCATGCAATCGCCCGTCGACCCCAGCCTGCGCCTCTCCGCACAACGCGCATTGCTGCGCGCCATCTGTCCGTCCATACGCTTGATCAAAGTGAGGCTGGCAAATGGAGAGATCGATTTCAGCGTCGTCTCGGCGGGGCCGCTGTCCGACGCCGAGCACGATGTTCTCTCGACCGCGGCCGCCGAGATTGTGTCGGATTTCCCCACCTGCACGATTAAGGAAAGATATACCGTTCACAACCACCCGCTCCCGCGCGAAGACGTTCTCGTGCACGGTTGGGTCTATGCCCGCGCCGAACCGGCGTAACCGTGAGCTCGGTGGCAGTATCTCACTGGAAACCGTCGCCACGTTGACGGTTTGGTAACGGACCTCCCGGCGAAACGGCACGAAACACGGGCTCACGGATACGGCATCTTCATCGTGAACACGCATGATGGGCGGAACTTTCCAAAGGATTGGCCGCCGTGGACGCAGTCACACCAAAGCACCTGTTGGGCATCTCGGGCTCCGGTTGGCGCCCGCCGCGTTGCCGCCGCGTCGCACTGGTGCTGCAAGGCGGAGGCGCGCTCGGCGCCTATCAGGCCGGCGTCTATCAGGCGCTGCACGAAGCCGACATCCAACCCGATTGGATCTCCGGCGTCTCGATCGGCGCGATCAACGCCGCCATCATCGCCGGTAACCCGCTGGAGCGCCGACTTGAGCGCCTGACCCAGTTTTGGGAAACAGTCACCGCGCGCAAAGTCTGGGCTTTCACGCCCGACGGCAACATCTTTCGTCAGATGCGCAACGCCACCTCGTCGTGGATGAGCGCCACGATGGGCCAGCCCTCGTTCTTCAAACCGCGCTTCCCCGGCCCCTGGTTCAGCGTCCCCGGCGCCGTCGATGCAACCTCGATTTACGACACCTCGCCGCTGCTCGACACGTTGCGCGAGCTGGTCGACTTCGACCTGATCAACAAGAGCGACGTCCATTTCTCGGTCGGCGCCGTCAACGTTGCAACCGGCAACTTCACGTATTTCGACAACACGAACGAACCGATCGGCCCGGAACATATCTTGGCGAGCGGCGCGCTGCCCCCGGCCTTCCCCAGCATCAAGATCGGCGGCGAGCACTATTGGGACGGCGGCATCGTCTCGAACACGCCGCTGCAGTATCTACTCGACCACGAGGATGGCCTGAACGCTCTCGTCTTCCAAGTCGACCTCTTCAACGCGCGCGGCAACCTGCCCAGCGACATTGCCGAGGTCATGGCTCGCATGAAGGACATTACCTACTCCTCGCGCACGCGCTACAACACCGACGTCTTCCGCCGCGTCCACGCCTGGAAAGCGCGCCTGCGCGAAGCGTTCCTGAAGATGCCGAAGGAACTGATGACCGACGACGACCGCCGCCTGCTGGAGGAACTCGAGCACCAGCCTGAAATGTCAATCCTGCAACTGATCTATCAGCAAAAAGCCTACGAAGGTCACGCCAAGGACAGCGAGTTCTCCGGTACGTCAATGCGCGAGCACTGGCAAAGCGGTTACGAAGACACCCAGCGCACGCTCAAGCACGAAGACTGGCTCACCATCCCCGCCCCCGGCGGCGGCATCGTCACCCACGACGTCCACAAAGAGTTCCGCCGCTAACGCCCCTCACTCCAGCGTCGCATAGTTCGTCGAACGGTCCGCCGCCCGCGTGCCGGCAACTTCGTCGACGCATTCGGCGAGGTCCGCCAAGTACTTCTCCATCGCGCCGGAGTTGCCGTTGCTGACCGTCGAGTGCAGCGAGTCTGGCGGCGTCTGACGATCGTGGAACCAGCCACGCTTCAACAGCGCATCGCCGAGCGCGAAGATGTCGACCCGGCGCTTCGAGGCAGGATCGGCCGCCATCGCGACCAGATGATAGGTACCGTCGCCAAGCACGCGCAGCCCGTCGATGGCCGCAATCCCGGCGCGCAATTGATCGGCATTGCGCAACGTCGCTGCGGTCAGGCGTAGATAGCCTTCGATGCCCAAATGCTGCATCACTGCCCACGCCGTCGCCATCGGCAGACCCGAACGCGTACCCTGCAGATTGGGCGATGCGTAAAACCCGCCCAACCAATCGTCGAACGTGAACGTCTGATAGGCGCGCAAATTCTTGTCGCGATAGAGCACGACCGACGCCCCCTTCGGCGCGTAGCCGAGCTTGTGGATATCGGCGGAGATCGAGGTCACGCCGTCGACACGAAAATCCCATGGCGGCACCGCACGCCCCAACTTCTCGACAAACGGCAGCACGAAGCCACCCATGCAGGCATCGACGTGACAATTCGCGTTCGCTGATTTGGCAAGTGCCGCAATCGCCGGAATGTCGTCGACCACGCCTTGCGGATATTGCGGCGCCGATCCGACGAGGAGAACCGTATCGGGCGTGATCGCATTCGCCATCGCGTTCGTGTCCGCGGTCCAATCCGCGCGCACCTTCGTCTTCGACACCTTGATGTCGTAGATATGCGCGGCCTTGTGGAAGGCGGCATGCGCACTTTCCGGCACGATCATGTGAGCCTGCACGATCCCACGCTCCTTGCGGCCCCGTTCGCGCGCAGCTAGCACGGCGCACAGAATAGATTCCGTGCCCCCACTGGTCATGAAGCCCGCGGCGCTCTGCGGCCCGTGCAGCAAATCGGCGGTCCACCTCACCACCTCGGACTGGATCGCACCAAGCGAGGGGAAGGCCTTCGTGTTGAGCGCGTTCTCGTGCAGATAGAGCTTCGCCGCCCGCTCCGCGACCTCATGCACCGAGGGGCCGCCGTCATAGACCATGCCGAACGTCCGGCCGTCCTGCCAGCGCACGTCGTTAGCGCGCTTCGCCTCCAACGCCGCAATGACGTCGTCGATGGAACGGCCTTTTTCTGACAACGGCATAGTGTTCTCCGCATTGAGCTCGCGCGCGACAGCCAATCTAGGTCCCCAGCCTCCAAGCATGTCAAGGCATGCGCCATTTCGTTGGCGCGTGCACACACCTTCGCCACTTGCCCATGGCCGAGAGGTGGGGTTGAGCTATATAAAGGCTTCATCCCTATTGCACCTTTGACGGACGGAGACAGGCTCATGAGCGGCGCAGCGACCAAAGCGACGGTAAGCCAACGCAATGCGGCGTATGACGTACCGCTCGCGAAATTGAACCCGGCACAACCCGCGCTCTTTCAAGCCGACGCGATGTGGCCGGTGTTCGAACGCCTGCGCAAGGAGGACCCCGTCCACTACACCGCCGAAAGCGACTACGGCCCCTATTGGTCGGTCACGAAGTACAACGACATCGTCGCCGTCGACACGAACCATCAAGTGTTCTCATCGGAGCCGACGATCACGATCTTCGATCAAAACCAAGGTCAAGGTCCGCTGCCGATGTTTATTGCCATGGACCCGCCGAAGCACGACGTACAACGCAAGGCCGTCTCCCCCGCCGTATCGCCGATGAATCTGGAGCGCCTTGCACCGCTCATTCGCGAACGCGCGGCCGACATTCTCGACGGGCTTCCGCTCGGTGAACCTTTCGACTGGGTCGACAAGGTGTCGATGGAACTGACGGCGATGACGCTCGCCACGCTCTTCGACGTGCCGCAAAAGGATCGCCGCAAGCTCACCTATTGGTCGGATGTCGTCACCGCGGTGCCCGGCCACGGCCTGATCGACTCGTTCGAGCAGAAGATGGCGATCTTCGGCGAGTACCACGCCTACTTCACCGACCTCTGGAACAAGCGCGTCAACGCCGACCCCGGCAGCGACCTGATCTCGATGCTGGCGCACAGCCCCGCGACCCGCAACATGGAGCCGCGTGAATACTTCGGCAATATCGTGCTCTTGACGGTCGGCGGCAACGACACGACGCGCAACACGATCTCGGGTTCGATTTTGGCGTTGAACCAAAATCCGGATCAGTACGCAAAGCTGCGCGCGAACCCCGCACTCATCCCCTCTATGGTCTCCGAGACGATCCGCTGGCAGACCCCGCTCGCCTACATGCGCCGCCGCGCCGTACGCGACGTCGAATTCCAAGGTCGCCATATCAAAGCCAACGACAAAGTCGTCATGTGGTACGTCTCCGGCAATCGCGACGAAGAAGTGATCGAAAACCCGAACGCCTACATCATCGACCGCGAACGTCACCGCCAGCACCTCTCCTTCGGCTTCGGCATCCACCGCTGCGTCGGGAACCGCTTGGCCGAACTGCAACTCACGATCATCTGGGAAGAGATCCTCAAGCGCTTCCCGCTGATCGAAGTCGTCGGCGAACCCAAGCGCGTCTACTCGACCTTCGTGAAAGGCTACGAAAGCCTGCCTGTAATCATCCGCAAGAAGCACTAAACCCGGCGGACGAAGGGGCGGCTTCCAGCCTGGAAACCGCCTTTCGCTTGGGCCGCCGCCCGGTTGCTTGCCAAGACGGGCCGCATGTCCTACGCAACGCACGCTTTAGGCCGACAAACAGCCTTAGCCAGCGAAAGGACACCCCGTGCAGACCGGTACTGTGAAATTCTACAACAGCCAAAAAGGCTTCGGCTTCATCCAACCGGATGACGGCGGCAAAGACGTCTTCGTCCATGCAACCGCGCTCGAGCGCGCCGGCATGCGCGCGCTCAACGAAGGCCAAAAGGTCTCCTTCGACACGAAGGAAGATCGCGGCAAGATCGCCGTCAACAATCTGCGCACGGCCTAAGACATCAAACAATTTCGGCGAGCCCAGCTTTGGGCTCGCCGCCCGCTGCCCCACCGAGGCCGGGTCACGCCTTCACGTATAGCGCTTCGTCGTCCGCTGCTCCGCCTCATCAGGCGCAACCGTCGCCGCACCGCCATAACCGGTGAGCCGGTCGGCCACGAAGGGATTGGTCTGCCGCTCGTGACCAAACGTCGAGGCGGGTCCGTGACCGGGAATAAACCGCATATCGTCGCCCAGCGGCCAAAGCTTGCCCGTGATCGACGCGATCAGCTGCTGATGATTGCCGCGCGGAAAGTCCGTACGCCCGATCGATCCTGCAAAGAGCACGTCGCCGACAAACGCAAGCTTCGCCTTGCGGTTATGGATCACCACATGGCCGGGCGTATGCCCCGGCGTGTGCGCGACGTCGAACGTGACGCCCTCAAGCTCCAACGTATCGCCGTCTTCCAGATACCGGTCCGGCGTCACGTTGCGACCGCCGACGATTCCGTAGCGTTGCGAACTCTCTTCGATCTGATCGAGCCAGAACTGATCGTCCCGGTGCGGCCCTTCGACCGGCACACCCGTGCGCTCGCGCAAGCCCGCTGCAGCCCCCGCATGATCGAGATGCCCGTGCGTCAACCAAATCCGCTTCAACGTCAAACCAAAATGGGTCAGCACGCCAAGCAGCGTATCGATATCCCCGCCCGGATCGACAAATGCCGCATGCTTCGTCGCGGTGTCCCAAATCAAGGAACAATTCTGCTGCAAAGGTGTCACAGGAATGATCCGGATCTGCATGCGGGGCTCGGGGCTGGCTTCGCTCATCTGGATTCGATGTCAGCTTTTGTCCCCGCCCGCAAGACCGCCCAAGGCGGTGCCTGCCCCAACGTCACGTTCGTCAATCAGACCTCTTTGCTCCAGAATCGGCCGCACTGAGCCAGATCGTGAGCCACGTAGTGCGCAGCAGCCATAGGAATTGTTGCTCGCGCCCCCTCCCCTTAGATAGTCTCGTGCCGTGACGGCGCCTCATCGCAACATCACGGTAACGACGGCATGTTCCGCCGAGCGACAATTGCTCGAGGGCTTGTTCCAATTCTATGTCCACGACTTTTCGGAGTTCGTTGCACCGGGTTCCACGGCGTTCGAGTTCGATGCCGCAGGCCGCTTCGCCGCCTACCCGCACATGGCGTCATACTGGGCTGACACCGGCCGCTGGCCGTTGCTCATCCGCGTCGGCGAGCGCGTAGCGGGCTTTGCGCTCGTAAACACGATTTCCCATTGCGGCGAAACGATCGACCGCAACATGGCCGAGTTCTTCGTCGCGCGAAAATACCGCCGTGACGGCATCGCTTCCGAGGCCGTCCGCCAAGTCTTCGAAATGCATCCGGGAAAGTGGGAGGTCGCAGTCGCGATGCGAAACCTGCCGGCGCTTGCGTTTTGGCCGAAGGCGATCGCCCGGGCCCCAACCGTCTCAAACATCGCGCGACGCGAACAAAACGACGAAAACTGGCGCGGCCCGATCTGGCACTTCAGGGCCGCTGCAAAATCGTAACGTCTACCCGTTCACCGCCGGCAGTTCATTCGCGGTCGGATCAAGCGGCTTCGGCTTGAACTTGCGCGCGGCGTCGAGCGCGACGGCAATGTCGGCGGGGCTCATCGTCGTCTTGAGGGCAGCAAGACGCTCGGACGCACCCGTGTCGCCTTGCGACGAGGCGATCGCATACCACTTCGCAGCCTCGTTCAGGTTCTTCTCCACGCCCATCCCGCGCTCCAGCAGGATCGCGAAATTGTACTGCGAGTCCGCAAGCCCGTACTCCGCACCCTGCCGGAACCAGCCGGCGGCCTGCGCAAAGTCCTGACCGATGCCCACGCCATCCGCGAACAGCACCGCCAGATTGTGCATCGCCTTGCGATTGCCACCCTTCGCCGCGCGCTCGTACCAGGTCTTTGCTTGCGGTAGCTCCTTCGTCACGCCGATGCCGCGCTCATACATTGCGCCAAGTCGGTATTGCGCGACGACCAAACCCTGCTGTGCCGCCTTCGTGACCAGCGACAACGCCTTTGCGTCGTCCTTCTCGACGCCGCGGCCTTCCGCATAACGCAGCGCCAGAACGAACTGCGACTTCGCATCGCCGCGCGTCGCATTCGCCTCAAGCGCCGCGATCGTCGTGGTATCGACTGGTGCCCCGCCCGGTAAAGCGGACGTGCCCGCCGTGAAGTTCGGCTGCGCCGCTTCAGCCGGCGCCGGGGCGCCAAGCCCGTTCGGCGGCACAGCAACGCTAGCTGCACCTTCGGCCGCGGCTTCCGGTGACGTCGGCGGAGCAAACTCGGCCGCCGGTGCAGGTGCAGGGGCCGGCGCCACTGCGGCCGGCGGCGTGGCGGGCGCCGCTTCAGGCCCGTTCAAGATCTCGCCGATACTGTCGCCCGCATCCGGCCGATTGATTCCTTCGTCGTTGCTGCCGCCGGGCAACGTAAAGAGCAGCGCCACGATACCCGCGACCACGGCGATGCAAGCGACGGTCACGATGACCAGGCGGCCCATCTTGCGGCTGCCGGTCTCATCCTTCGCGTATTGCGCAAAGCTTGGCCGACGCGCCGTCGTGCGCTCCGCATCGGCCTGCGCCGCAGCTTGCGCCGCGCGGCGCGCTTGCGTCAGGAAGTCGTCAGCCTTGCGTTGTTGCGGCTCCTCGGCCCCCTGCTCCGGCACGTCGACGTCGAACTTGTCCGGATCGAAGCTGTGAGGGTCGTGCGTCTCCGGTCCAGAGAGAGGCCGCGACATGATCGTCTCAAGCGCCGACACCGAGAACCCGTCGTCGGCCTTCGGCGGCAGCTCGTCCTCGAACGCGGGCGGCGGCGGCGAACTCGACAACACTTGCGCCAGCGACGTCGCAAACGGCGGCGGCTCCGGCGTGCGCATCGAAGGCTCCGGCGCATGCACGGGCGGCGGCGTGAACGACTGAATAGAACTCAACGCCGACGGCGTCGATGTCGCGCGATGATAGGGCTGTTCGACTGGCAGCGCGTCGGCGGCCGCTTTCGCAACCAAGCCGTCAACCGTAAGGCGAAGCCCGCCGATCGCTTCCTTGTGCTTCTTGTCGGACGTCTCCAGACGTTGCGTCAGCGCCTTCAGCGCGTCTTCCACGACATGCGCCGAATCCGTCGCCTTACGATCGGAATCGTCGAGCCGGCGCGTGAAGTTCTGCAGCGCCTTTTCCTGGCGCTTATCGGCATCGTCCAATCGCGTCGAAATCGTCTTCAGCGCGCTCGACACCGTCGACACCGATTCCGCCGAGCGCTTCTCGCCCTCTTCGATCTTCGTCGTCAGCGCTTCCAGCGTGGACTCGATCGCACTCATCGGCCCGGAAAACGGACTGCTCGCCGGATCGCTGATCGTGTCGAACCGCGCGGCCAGCGTATCGACCGAACGCTGCAGCGTCGTGAACGCTTCCGGTGCGACGCTGCTTTTCGGATTGGCGGAAGCTTGCGCCAACCGTCCGTCCATCGCCGTCAGCTGCCCGCGCATCTCGTCGAACATCGACGACGATCGCGCTTCCAGGGCATCAAGCCGCGCGGCCACACCTTCGGTCAGCGACTTCGTCTGGCCGCTGCTCTGTGCAAGCCCGCGCTCCGTCGCTTCCACGCGCGAGCCCAACTCGCGCATGAATTTCGCCAGTTGCGTAAGGTCGTCGCGCGAGCGCTTCTCGCTGTCGGCCACGCCGCCGCGCACTTCCGCGATTGAAGCCTCAAGCCGCGCCATCGCGTCCTTATGCGGAAATTCCATCCGCGCGGTTTCCATTTCGGAAAGCCGCTTCTGCAACTGATGCAGCGTCACTTCCAGACGCGCAAACTGATCCTTCTGAGAAGAGTCGGCCTTGGTCGACTCCATCTCGCCGAGCCGCTTCTGCAGCTGCGTCAGCGCCGTCTCAAGCCGCCCGACCGAATCCTTGCCCGGCCACTCCGAGCGCCCGCTCTCGATATCGACCAAGCGCTTTTGCACCTGGCGAACCGTCGCCTCCAGGCTCTCGAACGCCGAAGCCTGATCGCGCGCCGATTGCGCCAGCGCATCCGCGGCACTCGTAAACGCAACGTCGGCAAGCTGCTTCACACGCTCCGCCGCGTCGATGCGATCCTGCATCGCCGCAACCGACTGATTGACCGTCGCGATCGCCGTCTGTGCACGCCGCTCGGAATTCTCCAGCCGGTCCGCCATATCGCGCAAACCATGCGCGACGAGCGCAAACTCGCTACCGCGGATTTGCGCGTCGGGACCTTGCTGCGCCGCACCGTTCATATGCTGATCGCGCGGCCCGCCTTGCGGATAGCCCTGCTGCGGCTGCTGGTATCCGACCTGATGCGGCAAGGGCTGATGCGGATGCAGTGGCTGATACTGCTGCGGCGGCTGCTGATACTGGGGAGGCTGCGGAATCGATTGCGGATAGCGCAGACTCGGCAGCGGTTGTTGGTATTGCGGCTGCGGGCCGTAGGTACCGTCGCCCGGATGGAACTGTTGCGGCGCATAACCATGCCCGCCGGGAACCCGCCCTTCGGTCAAGATAAGCTGGGTCAGGTACTCGCCAAGACTGACGCCGGCGCGGCGCGCTGCCAGCTGCGCCGCTTCACGAGCGTCGGCCTCAATCCCCTTTACATTCCACGGAACGCCGGGCCGCATCGAATCATTTCCCCCGATAATATTTCGACGTTAGGTACGCGAATATGTTGTGTAAAGCGCACCACCTGCCACAACCGGTGGCGCTGTGGCTTTCACGTCCTGTTAACCAGTGTTAACGCTCAAATGGTTAACAAACCGTTAAAATGACCGTTGCAGGAAGGACTCAAATCGTCCCCTCTGGCGGACAAAATGCGAGCCCCGCCAGCCTATTGTTGACCTTCGTGAATCCTCTTAGTCGTCGATCCGTGATCCTGCGTCTGATTCGTTTGCTAGCTCCCACTGTCGCGGCGCTCTTGCTCGCCGCGTGCTCGACCTATGAGGCAACGGTCGGTGCGCTCGACAAGACGTTCGAGCAAGGCCCGAGCAGTCCGCAGCAGAGGCATGTCCCCAAAGTCGATCTGTCCCAAGCCAAGTGGTACAAGCTGACCGCCGATCAGCCGACGTCGAACCCGTTGCGCGTCGCTATCGTGGAACGCGACACGCGCGTCGGCGCGATGCGCGCGGTGATCAAAGCCCCGCCTGATTTCAAGTTGCCGCCATATTGGTTCGCGGTCGGCGGCCACTACACTGTGCTCAAAGGCACATTCGTCTTCGACACCATCGACGCCGACGGCAAGCCGCACAAACTAACGCAGGGTCCGGGCTCTTTCACGCAGTTTCCAGCGAACCTCATTCAACGCGGCGCCACGGCGCCCGGCGACGAAGGCCTGCTCTACTTCACCGTATACGGCGACTGGAACCCACTTTTCGCCGAAGGCGCCTGGGGGCCGCCGCCACCCCAGCAACCGCTTCTCCGTCGAGGAAGTTGATCGTTAGGCCTCGTCACCGACATCAAGCAAGTCGCCCGGCTTACACTCGAGAACTTCGCATATCTTGACCAAGGTTTCGAAACGCACGCCCTTCACCTTGCCCGTGCGCAGCAGCGACAGGTTCGCCTCCGTTATACCCACACGCTCGGCGAGATCTTTCGCTTTCATCTTCCGTCGCGCCAGCATGACGTCGAGAGTGACGACGATCCGCATTAAACGATCTGATCGTTCTCGCTTTGCATATCACGCGCTGCGGCCTCCAACGCGCCACCGATCGCGAGCATCCCAACTGCGAAAATCATCATGGCAAGATCGAATGTGTTTGGATTGAGCGCGGGCCAAAGCGGTTGCCCGCCCAATGCCGCGAGCCCCACCGGCACCAGCACGACCTGAAGCAACAGAGCCACGATGGCGCTCGCGCCCGCACGTTGGAGCCCCGTACTCGCGCGCAGTGACACGAAGCGCCCCTGCCCATACTCAGACAGCACGCTAATCACGCCGAACACGGCCCAAGCCAGAATGAGCGCGGGCAACGCCTCAAGTAGGATTGCAGCGACCGCAGGACCGGCTGGGGCGGTGCCCTCGAACGTCGCGAGGTAAAGTCGCCCAATCAAAGGCAGCACAACCGCAGCGACGAGCATTGGCGCCACAATACTCATGTAGATCCAGGCCACCTGCACCGGCCGTCGCTCCGCCATAGCACCCATCGCTTTCTTCCCATCAAAAGACAGAAAGAAATTATCGTAATACAACAATTTGTCAAGCCCTAAGCGGCGAGCTTTGAATGCGCGAACGGATAGACCCTGTCGCGCCCTAGCAGATAGGCCTGAAACCCTTTCGGAAACAGCGGCGCGAACGCTGGCTCGAACACACCGAGCCCGCCCGTATAGGACCCGAACGCAGGAAGCACGCAGCGCGTCCCGTCGCCGACGAAGCAGCGCCGCCTGAGCCGCTTCACCCGCGTCTCGACGGTCGCCG
>CAZJOM010000085.1:14683-15838 GCA_964547645.1 uncultured Flavobacteriaceae bacterium | reverse complement strand
AGGCTTACGCGGGTGGGGGTGGCGGCTAGGGTTTTTGCTTTGGTGGGGCTTAGGTCGTTGAAGGAGATCATGTCGACGGTGAAGTGGACGTTGCGGCAGTTCCAGTTTTTTTGGCCGGCGGCTAGGCGGGCGGCTTCTCGCTTTGGTAGGGCGCAGCGATAGCGGCGGAGTTCCGCTTCCCAGTCTGCGATCATGTCGCGGAAGGCGTCGTAGGCACGTTGCTTCGACGTGTTGATGGCGTTGTCCATTGCGGTCTCTAGGGTTTCCGGGCCGCTGGGTCCTTTCGGCGTCAGTGGCCAAGGTTCGTCGCGGCCTTGTTCGGCGTTCACGACGAGGAACGTCATGCGCCGCACGCGCACCGCATCGCGCGGGGTGAAGGGGCCATAGGGGCTCGTCGCGGCGCGGCGCATCAAGATGAGGTTGGACAGGCCGAAATTATCGGCGACGCCGCCGTCGACGAGATGGAGGTAGCGCACTTGTTTGGGGTCGCGGTACTGCGCGAAGGCGCGGGCGGTGGCGCGCAGCAGCTCCGACGTTTGCCGGTCGCGCTGCGCCTTCTCCACCCACGCGGGAAGCGGCGCGGTGCAGCGATCGGCGTAGCTTGCCAGCACGGTCGGGCGGAAATAGACCGGCACCGACATCGAGGCCGCGACCGCGTCGGCCACGCGCACCGTTGCGTAGTCGCTGCACAACGCTTCGAAGTAGGCCGGCACGAACGCGAACGGCACGCCGGTGTAGAGATCGGTCGCGTTGATCCAGGTGCGCGCGTGGCCGGGGCGCCAGAGATCGCCCAGCGTCGCGCCTTGGAAGATTTCCTTGTCCAACCAATCGCCGAGGCGGTCGCGCTCGTTCAGCGCGCCGTCGTAGGCGCGGGCCCAGTTCATGGGCGAGGCGAGGTTGAGGTGCAGATCGTCTTCCCAATCCTTGTCGAGATAGGCGGCGCGGAAGGTGTCGACGCCGGCCGCACCGTGTTGTCCGAAATAGGCGGCCGTGATCGAGCCGCCGGAGACGCCTGAGACGAGCGCCACGCGGTCGAGCAAGGTGCCGCCGCCGGCGCGCGGCATCTCGCGCAGGCCCTGCAACACGCCCAGCGAAAACGCCGCCGCGCGTGCGCCGCCGCCGGAGAAGGCGAGCGCGACGACATCACCGTCGACG
>CAZJOM010000085.1:8231-14583 GCA_964547645.1 uncultured Flavobacteriaceae bacterium | reverse complement strand
GCCATCAGCGGCGTGAAGTATTCGATGAGGGCGGAGCCGTCCATTTGCTTGCCGCCGGTTAGTTTTTCCAAAGTCTCGGGCCAGGGCTTCGAGGCGCCCGCTTGCAGCATGGCGGCGTATTTGGCGCCCGCTTCTTTGTTGCCGTAGATGTCGCATTCGTTGAGCGGACCTTTGAAGCCGGCCGCATCGCACAGCGCCTTCTGGAACTGGAACTGCAGAACGAACGACAGGAAGTAGCGCGTGTACGGCGTGTTGCCGGGGATGTGGTACTTGGCGCCCGGATCGAAGTCTTCCTCCGTGCGCGCGACCGGCGCGGAGACGCCTTGATAGTCTTCACGCAGCTTCCACCAGCCGGCATTGTATTGATCCGGCTTAATCTCGCCGGAGAAGACTTTCCAGCGCCACTGATCGACAAGCTTGCCCCAGGGCAGGAACACGATCTTATCCAGCGCCCACTTCATCTGCGAATTGATCACGGCTTTCGGGTCCGGCTTTTGCGCCGGCACGAGGCCGATCTTGTTCAAATGCGCGGGCGTGAGCGACAGCGTCATCGTATCGCCGATCGCTTCGTGGAATCCGTCGTGCGCCGCGCCCTGGAACATCGGCGGCAGGTGTTCGTAGTTCAGGTCGTAGTAGATGTGGCCGAGTTCGTGGTGGATCGTGGTCAGCTGATCCTCCGTCGGCTCGATGCACTGTTTAATGCGCACGTCGCTCTTTGTGGGATCCAGGTCCCAGGCGCTGGCGTGACAGACGACGTCGCGGTCGCGCGGGCGGGTGAGCATCGAGCGCTGCCAGAACGTCTCCGGCAGTTTCTGCATGCCGAGCGAGACGTAGAAGTCCTCAGCGATCTTGGCCATCTTCACCGACATAGCGGCGTCGGCCTTATGTTCGAGGTCGGCGATTTGCAGCGGGGTCGTCGCCTTGTTCGTCTTGCGCAGTTCGTCGCGCAATGCGTCGCGCTGCTTTTTCAATGCAGCGGTGACGTCGAGGCTGGCCACGCCTTTGTAGGGTTCGACCAGGGGATAGATGTTGCTCCATTGCTGGGCCCACATGTTACCGAGCAAGTGCGAGGGGATCTTTCCGGTCTTCGAAACGACGGCGTCGCCGTACTTGGCGTTCAGCTTGGTGCGGACGTAGCAATGCAGTTCGTTGTAGAGCGGCTTCACCTGGGTCCATAGACGTTCGGTTTCGGCGGAGAATTCTTCAGGCTTCATGTCGTAGCCGCCGCGCCAGACTTCGCCGGCGTCGGCAAAGCCCATTTCCTTCGCGCCTTGGTTCACGAGCTCGACGAAGCGTTGATAGTCCTTGCGAATGGGCCGCGCGGTTTCCTGCCAGCCTTTCCACGCCGTGGCGCGGGCTTCGGGTGTTTGGTTCGGATCGTCGATGATCTTTTCGATGTCATCGAGAATGAGGCAATCGTTCTCGGCCCGGCACCACTTCGCCGAGCCGTAGTTGGCATCCATCTTGGCCAAGATGGTTGCGAGCTCCGCTTGCAGCTTCGGATCGCTGGGCGCCGGCGCGCTGACGTTCTTCAGGAGCATGATCGCGCGGGCGGTGTCGGCACTCATGCCCTCGACGCCGGTGAAGCGTTTCGATTCCTCGACGCGGCGGGCTTGCCAGTTCAGCTGCTCTTCGCCGGCTTTCGCATTGATGAGCTGCGTGTCCTCGGTGATGTAGGTCTGCTGCACCCAACCGGCCGCGCTCCAGTACGGGCCCATTTTCGTGAGGTCGGCGTTCAGTTCGGCGACGAACTTGTCGGCTTCGGCAGCGGTGCCCTTGCCGGTTGGCGCGGCTGCCTTTTGGTCAGAGCCGCCGCAGCCCGCGAGCAGCACGGCGGTCGAAAGAAGAAGTGCCGATTGAAGTCTTTTCATGGATCGTTTCCTCAAGTCGTTTTTGGTCGAATAGCACGGCCGCGCGGCTTAGCGCGAGAGCGTGCCCATTTTTACGAAGCCTTTCGTTGCTGCAACGCGGGAGAGCCAGGCGCTGACGGCTGGGTATTTTTTCAGATCGAAGCCGCCTTCCTCCGCGCAGTGGGTGTAGGCGTAGAGCGCGATGTCGGCGAGCGAGTAGGCGTTGCCCACGAACCAATCGCGGCGCTTGAGTTCGCCTTCCATCACGGCGAGAGCGGCGTTGCCTTTGGCGTGCCAGTCCGGGATCAAATGTTCCTTCTGGCGTAGCTGCTCTTTCGTGGCGAAGACCATCCAGAAGCGGGCGACGGCGATATAGGGTTCGTGGCTGTATTGTTCGAAGAACATCCACTGCAGCATTTGCGCGCGCTGAAACTTGTCGGCGGGGATCAACGGTGTGCCTTCGGCGAGGTACCAGATGATGGCGTTGGACTCCGGGAGAAAGCGGCCGTCGTCGAGTTCGAGCAGGGGAATGCGGCCGTTCGGATTCTTGGCCAGGAATTCGGGCTTGCGGGTCAAGCCGGAGACGACGTCGAAGTCGTTGGTTTTGAGCGGGATGCCGAGGTGGGCGGCGGTCAAGACGGCTTTGTAGCAATTGCCGGAGCGGGGATCCTGGTAGAGCGTCGGCATGCGTCCTCCCTGGTCAACGAGTCGCGGCGCGTTGTACCAACTTGAGCCAGCGGTGTCGCACGGCCGCCCCCGGCCGTGTCTTCAACTTTTCGCTATCCACAGAAACAGCGATGCGGACGTTGCGGCATCGATCTAATCGACGCCGTACGCTTTATCCACGGCGAGCGGGCCGGAGCCGAAGCCCACATAGGCGAGGAGACCGCCCATGGTCGCTATGTTCTTCATGAACATGATCATCTGCACGAGCTTTTCGTGGCCTTCGGGCGCGGCCCAAAAGGCGTGCAGGGCGACCGATGCCAGAACGCAGAACGCGGCGAGGAGTGCGGCGACGAGACGAACTTGCAGACCGATGATCATGCAGATGCCGGCGATCGTTTCGCACGCACCGGCGAGAACGAACATGAGCTCGGCCGACGGAATGCCTTGCGCCGTCATGTGCGCAATCTGATCGACGGGAACAGGCGAGAATATCTTTCCCGCGCCTGCGGCAAGAAAATAAAGACCGAGTATGACGCGTCCAAACGTAGCGAAGAATTGCATCGCAGCTCCCCTTTCGTGATGCCGCCCCACGTTAGGCGACATTTAGGACAGCCGCCACTCGCGTTCGCGGTGTATCGGCCGGTCGCGAACTCGCCGCTCGGGCGAGGGCAGGGGACAGACGGTTGCCGCTGGGCTAGGGTTGGGCTTCAGCATTTCGGGGGCGCGTCAAATGTCGGACAGCATGGTTTTGAAAGCGGTCAAGAACACGATCCAGAACTACGCTTCGATGGCACCGGGCGAGTTGGTCGGCCGGTTGCGCGATCCGGAACTGGTCAAGAAGATGAAGCGGTTCGGCGTTAACGACGCGCAGATCCACCGCGTGATCTTGATCTTGAAAGAGCACAAGCCGGACTCGAAAGAGTTCTCGGCCTATTTGAACTCGAAGCTGGTCTAAGCCGCTTTGTGTTTGCCGCCGGCGTGCGCGTCGATTGCCTCGCGCGCGGCGGCTACGTGATCGCGCAGTTCGCCGATGCGGCCGACGTTTCCCAAGACCGATAGTGTCGTGTCCAAGATGCCCAAGAACAGGTCGGCGTTCTCCGGTGCTTCGTTGGCTGCCTTCGAGAGGTCCGGATAGTTCTGCAAACGTCGCTCGATCAAATCGGAAGCGGCGCGGAAATCGTCTTCGTGGATGCTGGGCTTCGTCACGGCGTGCGCGCATTCGCGCATAAACTCTTGCGTGACGCGCAGTGCCTCCGGCCATTGGCTGCCCTTCAACCACGCGTTCGCGGCTTCGTCGAGCATGTGAAGATGCGTCATCGCCGAACTGCGTGCGACGTCACCCGGATCTTTTGCTTTGCGCTCGAGATTTTGCGCGGTGCTCGCCCAGTTCGTGCTCTGGCGTCCGACGGAGCGTTCGAAGAGTTCCTCTTCAACCTCCGCGTTGCGGCGGCGCAGAACAATGTAATCGTAGCCGAGGCTCATGAGTGCGCCGACCAGCGCAAAAATACTTGCCACCACCAGCCGCTCGATGTCGGTCGAGCGCGCGGCAAGATCGGCCACGATCGCAATGATGGCGTCCACTCAAGTCTCCGGTGTTGCAGCGCGCGCGCTCCAGTGAGCGATAGTAAACGGCTGCCGCGCAGCAACGCCAGCTTGTACGTCATTTGTGATGCGCGCGAGGCGTGTGACTCGGCGGGTGATTGTACGTCCAAGACCCTATCCAAAAGTGGTAGGTCGCGATCGCGTTAACTATAATATTCCTTAGTATTGGGCGGCCCTTTTGCAACCTCAAATGAGTCCGTTCAGCATGAAGATTCAGTCTTTACTTTGCGCGTTCGCACATGTGATTGTCCGCCGCCTTTTGCGACCGCGAAAACGTCCAAAAATCAAGCGGTTGGATTCCCTTCTTCTTCTTCATCCCTGGGTAAACGGAGAGACTTCATGAACTGGAAATTGGCCGGTATGGCCGGAACCGCGGTCGCTGTGATCGCGTTGAGCGGGGCGAGCGCGGTTGCTGGCGCGAACAAGTTTACGGGCAACGTGAGCTTGGCCGTCGGGCAGACGTTTCAAGACGACATCGGCGGCGCGTTCGACGATTCGTACACGTCGATCTCGGGCGACGCGAAGCTGAACATCGCCTTTTCGAGCAATTTGAATTTGCAGCTCGACATGACCGGCGTCGGCAGCTTCGTTGACAACAACACTCCATTTTCGATGGACCGCGATGCAGGGTTCCAGGGCGCAGCGCATCTTTACTGGCGCAACGGGAACTACGCGTTTGGCGGATTCGCGGGCGCCGGCGTTGCGGCTGGTTCGGACATCGCCGATGCGGAGTATTACTTCGCGGGCGTGCAGGGCCAGTACTACTGGAACAACTTCACGTTCGGTCTTGAGGGTGGCTACCTTGACTCGAACACCGACACGCTTGGCGTTCCCGATGACGTGTTCTACAGCAATGCCTGGTTCACCAATGCCGAAGTGCGTTGGTACGCCACGCCGAAGGTCGCAGTGACCGCCAACGTCGGCTACATCGATGGTGAAGCGTTCGCGGGCAATGCCGATGTCGACACGTGGCATTGGGGTGCGAAGGTCGAGTATCAGCCGGAAGAGAAAGAGCCGCTGACGCTGTGGGTCGCCTATGAGGGCCGCACGACGGAAGCCGACTTCGGCGTTAACAGCGTCGACAAGGACACGCACACCGTGAAGGTCGGCGTGACGTTCCACTTCGGTGTCGAAGGCAGCCAGGTCGAGCAGGACCGCTCGGGCCCGTCGTTCAACACGATGGACTACGGCGCGATCGTCGTCGGCGGCTAAGCCGCTTCAATCGCATTGCATTCTCGACGGGCGCCGGAAACGGCGCCCGTTTTTCTTTGGGCGCGGCCAGCCGTTCACATTGCGGTGATAGGCGGCGCATGACGACGCGCGGCGGGGTAAGGATCACTATCCACGGGCTGGGGTGATCATGACCATTCGGTTGAGCGTCAACGGCAGCGATCGCAGTTTCGATGGCGATAGCGAGATGCCGCTGTTGTGGTACCTACGCGAAGATCTCAGGCTTAAAGGGGCAAAACCCGGTTGTCTGATCGCGTCATGCGGCGCTTGCACCGTTCACGTCAACGGTGAAGCTACCCGCTCGTGTTCGGTGCCGATGGGCTCGCTTGAGGGTGCCAAGGTCGAGACCGTCGAAGCGCTGTCGACAGATGGCTCGCACCCGGTGCAGCGAGCGTGGATTGAAGAAGACGTTGCGCAATGCGGTTATTGCCAGACGGGCCAGATCATGGCGGTCGTGGCGCTGTTAAAGGCCAAGCCGCAGCCGACCGATGCCGACATCGACGAGGTGCTGACGAACCTCTGCCGTTGCGGCACGTACTCGCGCATCCGCAAAGCCGTGCACCGCGCGGCAGCCCAGATGGCGGAGGGCAAGCAATGAACACGATGCTCACGCGGCGTGCGTTGATTCAAGCCGGCGCGACGGCGGCGGGCGGACTGGCGCTGGGCGTCTTGCTCACGGGGTGCGAGGCGAACGAGGCACGGCGACCGCTCGCGAAAGAAGGCGGCAAGGTTGGCTTCTACGTGCGTATCGAGCCGGACAATCGCGTCATCATCGGCGCGCCGTCGACCGAGATGGGGCAGGGGATCAACACGTCGCTGCCGATGATGATCGCCGAAGAGCTCGACGTCGATTGGGCGCAGGTCGCGATCGAGCAGATGCCGCTGATGATCAAGAAGCGTGAGGACGGCGAGGGCTATACGTGGGTGCACTTTCCGCAAGGCGCTGGCGGCAGCACGTCGGTGATGGATGGCTGGCCGTTGCTGCGCGAAGCGGGCGCGCGGGC
>CAZJOM010000085.1:0-8131 GCA_964547645.1 uncultured Flavobacteriaceae bacterium | reverse complement strand
GTCTACGGTGTCGACGCGGAGATGCCGGGCATGCTGCATGCCGTCGTGCTGCGCGCGCCGAAGTTCGACGTGCAGGTTGAGTCGATCGACGATGCGGCCGCGCGTGCGGTACCCGGCGTCAAGCACATTGTGCGGCTCGACGGGCCGAAGGCGGGTGAGCCCTATACGACGATCGTCGCGTCGGGCGTGGCGGTCGTTGCCGATTCGTTATGGGCGGCGATGAAGGGGCGAGAAGTACTCAAGGTCACGTGGTCGAAGAGCCCGTGGGAGACCGAGACGACAGAAGGTTCGCGCGCCGAGATGGAGCGCATGATGCGCGGCCGCGGGCAGATTGTGAACAACGACGGCGATTTCGAGGGTGCACTCAAAAAGGCCGCGCGCGTGGTTGAGCGCGTCTATGAGGTGCCCTATGTCAGCCACGCGACGATGGAGCCGCAGAACGCTATCGCGCATGTTCGCGACGATGGCATCGACATCATCGCGCCGACGCAATCGCCTGGTTATTCAAGCCGGATGACGAACGCGCTCACCGGCGTCGATCGCGGCAAGATCAACGTGACGTTCACGCGGCTCGGTGGCGGGTTCGGCCGGCGGCTGGAGGTCGACTACATCGCCGAGGCGGTGATGATCTCGCGCGAGGTCAAGGCGCCGGTGAAGGTGTTCTGGACGCGCGACGATGACATGGCGCACGACTTTTACCGGCCGAATGGACGCCATCACATGATCCTCGGCGTCGATCAAGCGGGGAAAGTGACGGCGTGGAAGCATCGGTTGGCGTCGGCGGGAAAGAACAATCGACGAGACGGCGTGAAGCCCGAGGAGATTTGGCAGGCCGATTTCTACGAAACGGACTTCCCGGGCAAGCTCGTGCCGAATTTTCAGCGCGAGTACTTTCTCGTAAAGTCCGGTGCGCCGCGCCGGTCGTGGCGCGCGCCTGGGCATACCGCGAATGCGTTTGCGATCCAGTGCTTCCTTGATGAGGCGGCGCGCGAGTTGGGAAAGGATCCGCTTACCTTTCAGTTGGAGATTTTGGGGCCGGACGATCGCGACATTCCCTGGTGGTCGGACGGGTCGGTCTTCAATCCGGCGCGTCTAGCCGGCGTGTTGAAGCTTGCGGCAAGGAACGCGGGATGGGGCTCTGCGTTGCCGGCTGGCCGCGGGCGCGGGATCGCGGGGCACTTCACGTTCTCGAGCTACTGCGCGCACGTGGTCGACGTGTCGGTCGCGAATGGCAAGCTCACGGTTGAGCGTGTCGTGTCCGCGATCGATTGCGGGTTTGCGGTCAATCCTCTGGGCGTGCGGGCGCAAGTCGAAGGCGGGATCAACGACGCGCTGTCCGTCGCATTGGGGCAAGAGATTACGATCAAGGGCGGCGCGGTGGTGGAGCGCAATTTCGACGCCTATCGCATGATGCGCATCGACGGTAGTCCGAAGGCGATCGAGGTGCACATTGTCGATAGTTCGCGCGATCCTACGGGCGTCGGCGAGCCGCCGGTGCCGCCGTTAGCGCCCGCGCTTTGCAACGCGATTTTTGCAGCGACGGGTAAGCGCATTCGGCGTTTGCCGATCGGCGATCAGCTAAACGCTTAGTTGTGGCCGGATTCTTCGAGGTTTTCGTTTGTCGATTTCGGGGATTCTGATTCGTCTTTCGTAGATGGGCCCGGCACAATCTGGTGGGGGCTTATGATGGAGAGACAAATGGACACGAAGACAGTAGCCAAAGCCTTCACCGAACTTTGCAAGAAGGGCGAACTCGCCCAGGCCGGCGACAAGTTCTGGGCCGACGATGTGGTCAGCCGTGAAGCGATGCCGGGCGACATGGCGATGATGAAAGGCCGCAAAGCTGTCGAAGGCAAAGGCCAGTGGTGGTACGCCAACAACACCGTGCATGATGTGAAGGTTGAGGGACCCTACGTCGCCGGCGATCAGTTTGTCGTGCGCTTCAAGATGGACGTGACGCCCAAGGGCCAGTCACGCCAAACCATGGACGAAGTCGGTGTCTATACGGTGAAGAACGGCAAGATCGTGGAAGAGAGTTTCTTCTACGGTGAGTGATAACTATGCGATCCAACCCTTCCCCACTTGAGGGGGAAGGTGTCTCGCCGCCGTTAGGCGGCGAGACGGATGGGGGGCTGTCGGCGCGCGAAGGCCCCCCATCAGTCACGACGCTCCGCGTCGCGCCAGCTTCCCCCTCGAGGGGGGAAGCGCTCTTTTGATCTCACTCAATCGGGCCACAACACGCGGCCTGCTTTGATTTCGCCGGTGAACCAGTCGTGGAAGCCGCGGGCGAGGAGCCATTCGATGCGGTCGCCGCGCCAGAAGATCTTGGTGCGTTCGAAGCTCGTGTTCGTGGGGATCGAGCGCATGAAGTCGGCGGTGCGTTTGCTGTCGTCGAGGATGACTTTCTCGCGCCGCATCGCGGCGAACCACGCGTTCAAGCGCGGATACTTAGCGGCGTCCATAGTGAAGCCGAGCGGGCGGAGCGCGGCGAGGTGCGGCCATAGCGTGAATTCGGCGATCGACAGGTGACCGAATGGCAGAGGCGTCGCGAAGCGGCTCAACGCTTCCTCGATGCGTACGAAGATCTTGTCGAGGTCGCGTTGACCCGCTTCCTTTAGGCCCCGCGGCGGCTCGTCTTTGCGATCGGCCCAGGTCCAGATCGAACAGTCGAGCAGGATCGCGTCGATGCGTACGTCGGCCCGGCGTTCGAGCGCGCGGGCCTCAACGCGTGCTTTCAGGTCGGTCGGATAAACCGGGCGATCGGGGTAGCGGCGGTCGAGGTAATCGACAATGTCGCTGGAGTTCACGACGGTGATGTCTCCGTCGACGAGGACCGGCACCTCCGCGCGCGGGTTCACCTTGAGCAGGCGGTCGTGGTTCGCGTGGGTCAGGCCGTCGACACTTTCGTGGGGCAAGTCCTTGTAGGCTAGCGCCATCGCAACTTTTCGCGCGAAAGGGGAAAAGCCGTTCGTGAAAAAGGTCAGCATAGAGGGGCCTTTCTTGCTGCCGGAAGACAACACTGAGAACTGGGCGTAAGATGGCCACACGATCGAGGTGGGGCAAGAGATGACGCTCGTCCGGTCAGTGATCGGCGCATTCGTCGCCGCGCTTCTTGCGGGAGCTGCGGGTGCAGATGCGTTGCGTGTCGCGGGAACTTGCCCGAAGGACACGGTTGCCTGTCTCGACATGCATATGCATTGGGATCTCGCGCGTACGGACAAGCCGCCGTTCAAAGCCGATGGCTCCCTCAGCGTGCGCGGGCGGCTCGGCGATGGCGAGGTGCAAGCCTACCAGCTTGTGCTGTCGGGTGCTGCGTTGCGGGGGCTCGATTTGGGCGGCGCGGCTTACCTCGGGCGATCGAAGGATGGACGGCCGATCATCGTCACCGATCGTGGGCCGCTCGCGATCGAGACGCGCGGCGTACATATGGGACGCGGTGGTGCGGTCGTGATCGTCGATACGCGCGCGGGCAAAGTGGCGCGCGAGTATTTCGGCGGGCTTGCAGCGGCGACCTATGTGATCACCGATGCGAAGAAAATTGGCGTTCTGACGAAGCGCGGCACGTGCCTCACGCCGCCGTCGGCGCGGCCGGGCGCGTTGAAGATCGTTGCGAACTGCGGCGGGCCGGAGCAGCAGGTCGAGCGGATCGGATTCTCCGAACGGCTGGCGGGTTCGATTATCGAGGCGCCCGATGCCGATCTGGCACAGATCCGCCGCCTGCTGCCGCAGACCGCGGACCTCGACGACGAGACGCTGAGGCTCAAGATCGGTCGCATCGACGGGCGGTATTTGGTCGTGACGCCTTGGTGAAACGATCAGAGTGCGTTCGTCCAAACGAGGCGCGTGCGGCGCTCATGTTTTACCAAGCGAACGCAAAATCCTTACGCGGCGTGTAGGTGTCGCCGTTCTTGACCCATTGGTTCGCGCGTTGCCAGTGTTCGAATGGGTCCGTCTCCTTGGCTCCCGCGGGCAGGCGGTAGGAGAGGGCGGCTTCGAGGGCGACATCCCGACCGGCTGCGTAGTCGGCAAACGTCTCGCGCGCGACGATGTCGGGCATGATCCAGATGCGCTTGTCGTTAGGGTCGGAGTCTTGCCAGCGCAGCGACGCGACGATGACCGCGATTTTTGTCGCCGGCAGCGTGAATTGTTTGGCATCGCCGAAATGGTTGGGGGCGGAGCCGGTCGGTTCGCCGACGAATAGGCTTTGCGTCCAGCGTTCTGCTTGGTTGGCGAAGTTCTGAGCGGCGGAGAATGTTTGCCGGCCGGTCAGGACAAACAGCTTGCCGGGGCGATCGACTTTGCGCGACTTGATCATGCCGAGCAACAGCGATTGGTTCTTGTAGTTGTTGCCGCCGCCGTTTTCGCGGATGTCGATGATCAAGCGATCGACCGGATTGTCGTCGACGAATTTGAACAGGCGCGCAGCGAAGGCGGCGACGGTTTCGTTCTCGGCGTCGTCGGATTGGCGATAGACGGCATAGACCGCCTTGCGGTCCTTCAGATAGTGAAAGCCGAACGGCTCGTCGGTGCCGTGAAGCGGTGTCGTCTTCGGAAGCTTTGCGTCGTCGCGCGCGCGCGTCCACGATGCTTTCTGTCTTGCCTCGTCGTCGGCGCTAGTGATCGGCGTCGCGGCGAAATCGCGGCGGGCGCCGTCTTTCATCGCGACGGTGAAGACGATCGGAGCGGTGTTGTCGCCCGTGGCAACGCCTGCGCCGTGCAAGAAGCCTGGCCGGCGCAGAATCAGCGGCAGCCAGCGCACGACCCACATATCGTTTTCGTGGGGCCAGTATTCGGTGAACGTGCGTACTATGTCGGCGACCGGTTTTCCCGCGATGGCGACAACTTTGCCGCCAACCGCTTCGCGATAAGGTT
Source organism: uncultured Flavobacteriaceae bacterium (assembly GCA_964547645.1). GTDB lineage: Bacteria > Pseudomonadota > Alphaproteobacteria > Micropepsales > Micropepsaceae > SZUA-430. The sequence goes on along the minus strand of CAZJOM010000085.1, from coordinate 3,259 downwards.
CGTCGGCACCGACGACATAAAGTCCGTCGGCGAAGGCTTGCGTCAGGATTGGAATGCGCGTGTCGAAGCCCGGACCGGAATCCGGCACAGGGTAGATCGCGGTGTGTCCGTCGCCGACAAGCCGGATCATGCGATAGACGCCCATCACGTAGCGCGGCCAGCTCATGGCGGGCGCGTCGCGGCGGAAGGACGCGATGTAGGCGTCCATGTCCTTCTGGGGTGTGTGGTGGTAGAGGTCGGGATGCGTCGCCTCCATGAAGGCGTGAAGCGCGTCGATATCGGCGACCCGGCCAGTGTTGGCGTCCGCCGCGCGCGCGGGCGCTGATGCCACCCACAAGCCGACAAAGAGGGCGGCGGCGAACAAAAGCGCATTGCGGTGGTTCACGTATGGCCCCCCAGGAAACTGCCGGAATCTAGCCACCAACGAGGAAGCGGGCCAGTCACGAACCCGTCATAGCACCGAAGCGCTAACGCCTTGCCGCGCGCAGCCAGTCGGGGAGAGTCCGATCGTTCTTCGGATCGACGCCAGAGCAAAATATGCCAGGCGCCGGACGCCGGTTCGGCGTCAGGACGATGAAGCGCAAATACATGAGCATGAACCTTTGGCCGCGCGCGTGGTTCACGCGCGCGTTGGTGCGGTTGCTGTCTTGATGGCTAGCCGCACGTGTTGCTGCGGAGGGCTGCTTTAAGCCCGGCCCGCCGGCGGCGGCGCGAAGTATTTGCGCTTCAACATTGGTCGTCCCGTTGAAGGTCCGTTTGAGGGGCGTGTGTAGAAGAGCTGTTGCGTTGGAATCAAGAGATCTGTGGCGACCGAGCGCGTGCTATTTTGGCTAGGCGTTTCCATGGAAAGCAAATGCGGTCACGGTGTTGGAGTTCACGTCGTATCGCGCTGAAAAGTAGTCGATGCCGCCATCGTAGACTTCGATGGCTTTGCTGCGCCAAAATTTGGAGGAGTGGGGATCGCAAGGTGCCGATGGTGGCTTGCAGTATCGGAAATAGGATCGGTGAAATCCGAGTATGAAGATTGTTGGCTTTCCCTCGTAGTAGAGTGCCGCGTATTGCCGGTAGTAGTCATTTGTTCTTCGGGGGTGATCGGTAACGTAGGTCGCAAGCCGGCGGCGGTTGCATGGCCCGCGCCTGGAGCATTGAGATGCGTCTAGCTCTTGCGTCAATTTTGAGGTGAGAGCTGTCTCCATTCGCGCGATTTGAGCTGCTTTTGGTGTCCAGGCATCTGCGGGCTTGGCTGCGGACAAGAAATCGACTGCTGCGGCCGGTGGTAGGACGGCTCCCCAGGTCGGATTGAGTTGATCACGCGCATCCGAAGCTGCGTCACTAGCCGTCGATGCAATGAGCAACACTATTGCGAGCAATTTCCCGATGAGGTTCATCGTCTCCGCCCTCGGTAAGGCGCACGTTGGCCGGGGCGGCCGCGGGTGGATTTGCCGGTGGGTGTTGGCGCGGCGGGGTGTTCGCTGCCGTCTTCGCGCGGGCGTGGGCGTTTGCGGGCGGCGGCTTCTTCGGCGGCTTCGGCGACCGCTTCTTGCCTGGCGAAGGGATCGTCGGCGATCGCGAGTTCGGTGGCTTGCAGGCGTTTGATTTCGTCGCGCAGGCGTCCGGCTTCTTCGAACTCCAGGTCGCTCGCGGCCTCTTTCATTTGCTTTTCGAGATCGGCGATGTGGGCGCGCAGGTTGTGGCCGATCAGCGGCTTGCCGTCTTTGGCGTTGCCGATGTCGACGATCACGTGGTCGCGCTCGTACGGGCTTTGGATGATGTCGGCGATCGACTTGCGCACGCTTTCGGGGGTGATGCCGTTCGCCTTGTTGTAGGCGTCCTGCTTGGCGCGGCGGCGGGCGGTTTCGGCCATCGCGCGTTTCATCGAGTTCGTTTCTTTGTCGGCGTAGAGGATCACGCGGCCGTCGATGTTGCGCGCGGCGCGGCCGATCGTTTGTACCAGCGAGGTTTCGCTGCGCAAGAACCCTTCCTTATCCGCGTCGAGGATCGCGACAAGCGCGCATTCGGGGATGTCGAGGCCTTCGCGTAGCAGGTTGATTCCGACGAGCACGTCGAAGGCGCCGAGGCGCAGGTCGCGGATGATTTCGATGCGCTCCAAGGTTTCGATGTCGGAGTGCATGTAGCGCACGCGGATCTTTTGGTCGTGCAGGTATTCGGTCAGGTCTTCGGCCATCTTCTTCGTGAGGACCGTGACGAGCGTGCGGTAGCCTTTTGCGGCCACTTCTTTGCATTCGGCGACGAGGTCGTCGACCTGGTGCTCGACGGGGCGGATGATGACGGGCGGGTCGATCAGGCCGGTGGGGCGGATGACCTGTTCGACGAAGACGCCGCCGGTACGTTCCATCTCCCAGGGCCCAGGCGTCGCCGAGACGCACACGGTTTGCGTGCGCATCGCGTCCCATTCCTCGAACTTCAGCGGGCGGTTGTCCATGCACGAGGGCAGGCGGAAGCCGTATTCCTGCAGCGTGAATTTGCGGCGGAAGTCGCCGCGATACATGCCGCCGATCTGCGGGATGGTGACGTGGCTTTCGTCGGCGAAGACGATCGCGTTGTCGGGCAGGTATTCGAACAGCGTCGGCGGCGGCTCGCCCGGTTTGCGGCCCGTGAGCCAGCGCGAATAGTTCTCGATGCCGGGGCAGGAGCCCGTTGCTTCCATCATCTCAAGGTCGAGCAGCGTGCGTTGTTCGATGCGCTGCGCCTCGAGCAGCTTGCCGGCCTTATTGAATTCGTCGAGGCGAACGCGCAGTTCTTCCTTGATGCCCTTCATCGCCTTTTGCAGCGTCGGGCGGGGCGTCACGTAGTGCGAGTTCGCGTAGACTTTAATCTCGTCGAGTTCGTCGGTTTTCTGGCCTGTCAGCGGGTCGAATTCGTGGATCGCTTCCACCTCGTCGCCGAACATGGTGATGCGCCAGGCGCTGTCTTCGTAGTGCGCCGGGAAGACTTCCACGGTGTCGCCGCGCACGCGGAAAGCGCCGCGGACGAAGTTGGCGTCGTTGCGGCGGTACTGCAGCGCCACGAGGTTCGCGAGCAGGTCGTTGCGCGAGATGCGGCTGCCCGCTTTTACGCCGAACGTCATGGCGGTGTAGGTTTCGACCGAGCCGATGCCGTAGATGCACGACACGGACGCCACGATGACGACGTCGTCGCGCTCCAGGATCGCGCGCGTCGCGGAGTGGCGCATGCGGTCGATCTGCTCGTTGATCGAGGATTCCTTCTCGATATAGGTGTCGGTGCGCGGGACGTAGGC
>CAZJOM010000084.1:4785-16242 GCA_964547645.1 uncultured Flavobacteriaceae bacterium | reverse complement strand
GCGGCCGGGTTGGGCAATCCCGGCCCTTGGATCGACCGCCTCCACGCCAACGGCACCAAAGTCATGGCGGTCGTCGGGGCGGTGAAGCATGCATTGCAGGTGGTGTCCTCGGGAATCGATATGATCGTGGCGCAAGGTCATGACGGCGGCGGACACAATTCGCCCATCGGAACGATGGCGCTGATCCCGCAGGTGGTCGATGCGATGGCTGGCCGTATCCCGGTGTTGGGGGCTGGCGGAATTTCAGATGGCCGCGGCATCGCAGCCGCCATGATGCTGGGTGCCGAAGGCGCCTGGGTCGGCACGGCGTTTCTCGCGACGCTCGAAGCCGGTATCGAGGATTTCCAGAAGGATGCGATCGTGGAGTCGGGCGACGGCGACACGGTGGTTTCGCGAACCGTCACCGGCAAGCCCGCGCGGATCATTCGCAACAAGTGGACCGACGCGTTCATGGAAGCGGGCTTGGAGCCTCTACCGATGCCGTTTCAGCCGATGATCGCGATGCCGGTGCTGGCGGCGGCTGCCGCCGTCAAACGCAAGGACATTGCGCCCGGTTTCGCGGGGCAGGGCATGGGTCTCATCCACAAAGTCAGGCCGGCCGCGGAGGTGATGGCCGATCTGGTGGCGTCCGCCGAAGGCGCGCTGGCGCGGGCGAAGTCGTTCGCGTAATCCATCATGTGCCGGAGGGAATGAAATGGCGACTGCAGCAAAGCTGCCCGTCTTCAACAAAGAGATAGCGCAGCGCTTCATCGATGCCAGCAATTCGATGAAAGGGTTGCCCGAGTTTCTGGGCGTGCGCATCGTGCATGCCGAACACGGGAAAATCAGGGCCGAGATGCAAGTGACCGACCGGCTGCTGACACCCATCGGAAACATGCATGGCGGGGTGCTGGCGGCGATGTGCGATCACGTCCTGGGTTGCGTGTGCTATCCGCACATGAAGCCCGGTCAATGGGCGGCCACAACGGAGTTCAAGCTCAATCTGTTGGCGCCGGTGAAGTCCGGCATGGTAGTCGCCGAGGCCGAACTGATCGCAATGACAAGATCGACGGCGGTTGTGCGCATCGACGTGGCGAACGAAGGGCGTGCCTGTTGCGCCGCCCAAGGGACGGTGCTCATCATCGATCCCAAGCCGGCGGCATAAGTTAAGCAACGAACAGGAGACAGCGATGACTGAAGCTAAGAAGCGGAGAATCCGGCCGATCGAGGCGTGGCGCGCGATGCGTATTTTGTTGCGCGACAAGGAAGATACCGCGCAGGTTTTCCGGTTTGTCACGGCGCTCACCGGCAACAGCCAACACAAGGGTTTCGAGCGGTTCCGGACATCGGAAACCGGGCGGCGGATTCTGAGCGAGAACCGCCAACTCTTGACGGCGCTCAGTGACCGGAACGCCTTGGCGAAATGCCCCGAAGGAAGTCTCGGACGCGCTTATCTCGACTTTGTCTACGGGCACGACCTGTCGGCGGACGGTCTGGTTGCTGCCAGCAAAGAGGGATCGAGCCGCCGGTTCGATAGTCCCGAAGAAGAGCTTTACGCTAACCGCCTCCGCGACATGCACGATCTTTGGCATGTCGTCACCGGCTACGGGCGCGATGGGCTTGGCGAACTATGTCTGCTCGCCTTTTCGTATGCCCAAACCCGCAACCGCGGCGTCGGTGTCATCGTGCTGGTCGGCATCGCCAAGGTCCGCCGCGAGGCGCCGCAACTGCCGATCGTCCGGGCTGCACTCGAAGGCTACCGCAACGGCAAGGCCTCTGGCGATTTCACGACGGCTGACTGGGAGGCCTTGCTGCAAGAACCGCTGGAGGCGGTGCGGGCGAAACTTCGCGTGCGGCCGGCCACGGTCTATCGCCAAGCCGAACGGGAATCCTGGCGCATCGAGAACGAGTTCCAGGCGCGCCGCCGAGCGGAACTTGAGCGGAAAGCCGCGTAGCCGATTCAGGCGATCTTGCGTTTGCCGGTTCGCCTCAGCGCTGGCATCACGTGGGTTGCGAAGGCGCGCATGCTTTGTTCGGCTTCGTCGTAGCGCATGCCGCCGAAACGGAAACACGGATTGATGTCGAAGTCGCCAAGCAGTTCCCGTCGCAGTTCGAACTTCTCGATGATTTGCGCGGGCGTGCCCCAGGCCGTGACATCGAGATAGCCCTGGCACATGCCCTCCTTGCCGATCGCGCGAAGAAAATCGACCGCCGCGCCGTAGGACTCGTACCCTTTTTTGCCTTTCAGGTGGTCGTCCATCAGTTCGTAGTGATTGAGGACGCTCAGTAAGTAGCGGCTCACGTATTTTTCGCCCAGTTCCTTGGCGCGCGCGGGGTCGGTGTCGCAATAGGTGAAATCGCAGATCATAATCGGCGGAGCGTCCTTGCCGTGATGCTGCTTGAAGGCGGCGCGATACTCGTTCACCGATACGACCTGCGCCTCCCACGGGCGCTGGGCAAAGATGACCATGCGGGCGCCCATTTTGGCGCATTGCTGGACCGAGTCCGGCGACATCGCGACCGAATAAATCCGGTCTGCGAAAGGCTTGCCTTCCGGGCGCGGGCGGATCTCGGTGCGCTTCTGCGGGTAGTAAGGGCCCTTGCCCTCGATCGCGCCGGTTTCGAGCGCCTTGAGCACCATCGCGGCGGACTCGTCGAACCGGTCGCGCGACTCGTCCATGTCGATACCCATGCCGGCATATTCCTTGCGCGCCAAGCCGCGACCCATGCCGAACAACAGGCGGCCACTGCTGAGAATATCGAGCAGGGCGATCTTTTCGGCGATCCGGATGGGCAAGTTCCAGGGCATGATCACCGCGCCTGTGCCGAGCTTGATGCGCGTTGTGCGCGCCGCCATGTAACTCAGGAACTGCGTGTTGTCGGGACAGAACGAGTAGTCCTCGAAGTGATGTTCGACCGGCCATAGCGCGTCGAAGCCGAGTTCCTCGGCGAGCAATCCCAGGCGTATCTCTTCCTCGTAGACCTGCGTGTCGCTGATCCGATTGCCCCAGTTCTGAAACACCATTTGAACGCCGAATTGCATGAGATACGCCTCCTCGGTCAAACTTGCCTTCGCCGTGTCTTAGCGGCCCTTGAAGACGGGCTTGCGCTTTTCCATGAACGCGCGCGGTCCTTCGCGCGCGTCCTCGCTCTTAAAGACGGGGGCGGCGAAACGCGATTCCATCGCCAGGGCTTCGCTCTCGGACCGGCCCTGACATTCGCGGGCCGACTTGCGAATAGCCTGAACGGCGATCGGGCCGTTGGCGGCGACTTTTCCGGCGAGTTCGAATGCGGCTTCCAAAACCTGTTTTTGAGGCACAACGCGATTGAGGAAGCCAAGAGTGTAGGCTTCTTGGGCTGTGATCAGATCGCCCGTGAGCAAAAGCTCCATCGCGCGTGCGTAGGGAATCTGGCGAGGTAGTCGCACTGTCGATCCGCCCCCCGGAAAAATCGCCCATTTGACCTCCTGCACGCCGAGCTTGGCCGTATCGGCCGCGATACGCATATCGGTGCCTTGCGCCAGCTCCATGCCGCCCGCGACGGCGAAGCCGTTGATCGCCGCGACCACCGGCTTGGTGACGTCAAAATCACGCAATAGTCCCTTCGCCAGAATGGTGCGGTCGTCCAAGAGCTTTTGATCCCACTCGTTCTGAGGCTTTCGCGCGCCGTTGAAGAGCGGGATGAGTTGCCCGAGATCGGCGCCCGAACAAAACGCCTTATCGCCGGCGCCGGTGACGATGGCGACGCGAATGTCCGCGTCGTCGCGTATCTCTTCCCAATGGCCGGCGAGCCGGACGAGCATCTCCGGGCTGAAAGCATTGTGCGCCTCGGGCCGGTTGAGCGTGACGAGAGCGATGGGCCCCTTTTTTTCCAGCAGCGCGGGTTGGTTGGTCATCGGTTCTCCCTTACGCAAATCGGTTGTCCCTCATGTAACACGTATGTGTGGCTGTCCGCATGGATGTGAATTTAGCTGGACTCTCGGCCCGGTACTAGCGAAAATCGCTCAAAGCCTTTCGGGAGGACCAAATGTTGAAGAAACCCATCTCAGCAGATTCTCACATCACCGAACCGCCGAATTGCTACATCGACCATATCGACCCGAAGTTCCGCGATCGCGCGCCGCACATGAAGCGGCTCGACAAGGTCGGCGATGTTTTCGTGATCGAGGGACTCAACACGCCGATCCCGATGGGGCTCGTCGCGGCGGCAGGCAAGAACCCCGCCGACATCACGACGGACGGCGTTGCCTTCGAAGATTTGTGGCGTAGCGGCTGGGACCCGAAATACCGCGTCGCCGACCAGGAAAAAGACGGGATCGCAGCCGAGTTCATATATCCCACGGTTGGCATGATGCTCTGCAACCATCCGGACTTCGACTACAAGAAAGCTTGCTTCGAAGCCTATAATCGCTGGCTGCAAGAGTATTGCAGCGAAGCGCCCACGAGGCTCTACGGCCTGGCACAGGTTTCCATGCGCACGCCCGAGGACGGCGTCGCGGAAATCAAAAAGGCCAAGGAAATGGGATTCAAGGGCGTGATGATGCCCGGCAATCCGGCGCAGGCGGATTATGACGACAAAATCTACGACAAGGTTTGGGCGACGGCCGTCGAACTCGACATGCCGCTGTCGTTCCATATTTTGACGGGCAAGTCGGACAGCCTTGGCAACCAGGTCCGCGGGCCGCGCATTAACGGCTTCCTGACGATCATTCGCGGCTGCCAGGACGTGATGGGCACGTTCATTTTTGGGGGCGTGTTCGATCGCTTCCCCAAGCTGAAGCTCGTGTGCGTCGAAGCCGATGCGGGCTGGGTGCCGCACTACATGTACCGCATGGATCACGCCTACAAGCGTCATCGCTATTGGATGAAGGCGCCGCCGCTCAAGAAGCTGCCCAGCGAGTATTTCAGCGAGAATATCTACGTGACGTTCCAGGACGACTGGGTCGCCTTCAGGATGACGGACATGTGCAACGTCCGGCGCTTGATGTGGGCGAACGACTTTCCGCATTCGGATTCGACATGGCCGTGGTCGCAAAAAATGCTCGAGGAGCATACGAAAAACCTCACCGAGCAGCAGCGAAACTGGATTTGTCACGACAACGTGGCGGAGCTTTACAAGTTGGCGAGCTAACGGCGACTTAGACCGGGCAGGCGGAAGGGAGGGACTTCCATGCGCTACGATTTGAAGATCGTGGGTGGGCGTATCGTGGACGGTACGGGGTCGGCGGCCTATGCCGGCGATGTCGGTGTTCTGAACGGCAAGGTTGTGGCTTTGGGACAGGCGCCGGGCGACGCCAAGACCGTCATCGACGCGCGCGGTCAGGTGGTGGCGCCCGGTTTCGTCGATATTCACACGCACTACGACGCGCAGATCCTTTGGGACAACAAGCTCTCGATCTCGCCTTGGCACGGCGTCACGACAGTGGTGATCGGAAATTGCGGCTTCGGCATCGCGCCGACGCGCCCCGAGCATCGCGGACTCATTCTGCGCACTCTGGAAAATGTCGAAGGCATGAGCGTGAAAGCGCTTGAAGCGGGTCTGGGCCTCGATTGGCCGTTCGAGACGTTTCCGGAATATCTCGATACGGTGGAAAAACGGGGCTGCCTGATCAACGTGGCCGTGCTCCTGGGTCACACGCCGCTCAGGCTTTTCGTCATGGGGCCGGAAGCGACCGAACGAGCCGCGGCGCCGGAAGAAGTGGCGCGCATGAAACGCATCGTGCGCGAAGGAATCGAAGCCGGCGCCATCGGTTTCGCCACGTCCAAATCAGCGACCCATGTGGGCTATGAGGGCAGACCAGTGCCAAGTCGGCTGGCCCAATTCGACGAGATGCGGGAAATGGCCTCGGCGTTGGGCGAGGCGGGCGACGGCGTCATCCAAGCGACAGTCGGCAAGGAGTTGTCATTCGATGAGTTTGCCGAACTTAACCGCGTGTCCGGACGCCATGTCAGTTGGACGGCGCTTCTCGGCGGCGGCGGCATACTCAACGTCGGTTCTGCAGCGGAACAGCTTGTCCGCTCGCGTCAGCTACAGGCGCAGGGCTTCCAGGTGTTTCCGCAAGTTACCTGCAGGCCGCTTAATTTCGAATTCCGCTTCGACAAGCCGTTCCTGTTTCAAAGCATGAAGGTGTTCGCGCCGGTGAACAAAGCCGGTCACGCCGACAAGTTACGGCTCTATGCCGATGCGTCGTTCAGAGCCGGCTTTCGCGAGGCGCTGCGCGGGCCGCTGCACCAGGCGTGGGACAAGACGGTTGTCTCGTTCTGCCCGGACAGGCCCGAACTGAGCGAACGTTTGATCCGCGACGTCGCGGCCGAGCGTGGCTGCGACTCGCTCGACCTCGCGCTGGATCTGTCGATCGAAAGCGACCTGCAGGCGCGGTTCCGCGTGCCGGTTGCGAACGCGGATGAAGACGAAGTCGCGACATTGCTGCGCGATCCGTGCACCGTTCTGGGTTTGTCGGACGCGGGCGCGCATGCGAGCCAGCTCTGCGACGCTTGTTTTTCGACTCACTTGCTTGGCCGTTGGGTTCGTGAAAAACACGCGCTTTCTCTTGAGGAAGCCGTACGGATGCTGACATCGCGGCCAGCGGAGGTGTTCGGCATCAAGGACCGCGGGCGTTTGGCTCTTGGACTGCCGGCCGATATCTTGATATTCGATCCGGAGACGGTCGGCGCAAGCCCGTTGCGCAGGGTTTACGATTTGCCGGCGGGCGAAGACCGGCTCGTGTCGGACGCTTCCGGAATCGCGGCCGTTGTCGTCAACGGCACGGTGATCCGCAGCAACGGCGTTGACGTGCTTTCCGCCAACGCACGGCTGCCTGGCCGTTTGTTGCGCAATGGCGCCGCGAGCAGGGAGGCCGCATGAGTTTGGAGCAACTTGCAGTCGTCCGCCGGTCTCTTGCCGCGCTGGTGACGGAGGAGCCGCGTTCTCTCGAAGAACTTCGAGCGTCTTATGACCAGGCGGGGTTGGCCTTCGGCATTCCCGCTGGCGTCAAGGTTGCAAGCGTCACGGCGGGCGGCGTTCCGGCGGAATGGATAGCGCCTGACGCGGGCGGCGGGAAAAGCGTTCTGCTTTATCTCCACGGCGGCGGCTTTGCCCTGGGTTCGCTCGATTCGCACCGGCACATGGCGGCGCGCATCGCCTTGGCAATGAACGGGCGCGTATTGCTGGTCCACTACAGGCGCGCGCCGGAGCACCCGTTTCCGGCGGCTGTCGACGATGCCTTTGCGGCCTATCGTTGGTTGATCGAAACGGGGGTCGATCCGAAGTGGCTAGCGGTGGTGGGCGACTCGGCCGGGGGTGGGCTTACGCTCTCGACGCTCATTTCCGCGCGTGATGCCGGATTGCCGCTGCCGGCTGCGGCCGTTTGCATTTCGCCCTGGGCCAATTTGGAGAACAAGGTTGCCTCATACAAGGAGCAAGCCGGCGCCGACCTGATGGTGCGCCACGAGGATCTCGAGCGCTGGACGCAGGTGTATTTGGGCAAGAGTGTCTCGCGCACCGCGCCGTTCGCCTCTCCCGTTCACGCCGATCTGGGCGGCTTGCCACCGATTCTCATCCAAACCGGCGGCGCGGAGGTCTTGCTGTCCGATAGTGTTCTGCTAGCCGAGCGGCTCAGGAAGAAAGGCGTTCCCGTCGATCTCGATGTGTGGCCCGGCATGATTCATGTTTGGCACTGGTTTGCGCCGATGTTGAGCGAGGGCCAGGCCGCGATCGACAAGATGGCGAGCTTCCTCAAGGCCAAGCTCGGGTAGCTATGGGCTCAATGAATCCTCGGCGGCAATCTCGTCGTCCGGCCAGCGGGACTCGGGACTATCGCTTGAAATGTATTCGGCGATGGCGCGCTTCATCAGTTCCATGAATCGCTGCTTGTTCTCGCGAAAATAGTCTTTCGGCGAGGCAATTCCCAGCGCGATCGAGCGTCCGGCGCGCTTGGCGCGAAGCGGCATGGCGAGCATGGTGGCGCCCGGTGTCACCAGATCTGCATAGAGGGCAAAGCCGCGCCTTTTGATCTTTGTCAGTTCGTCGCCGATTTCCCGCGCCGCTTGCCGGTGATCCGGAGAAGCCGCGATGGCCTCCGCGATCAGCTTCTTGGCTTGCGGCGCCGGCATCTCGCTCAGGAGAACTCTCCCGACGGTCGAGAAGGGAAGCAGCCGCTTTGTGCTGGGCTTAACATGGAAACGGATTGAGGTCGTGCCCTGGATAACCTTCAAATATTGGGCGTGGAGTCCGACGCGGGTTGCGAGGATGACCGTGCAACCGGTCTCTTCCGACAGGAGTTTCATCAGGCGCTGAACATTCCGGATCGGCAGTGCCTCTGCTTCCACCCAATTTCCGAGCAACGAGATCCGAACGCTGGGAAAGAACGTCTTCTTCTCGTCGCTGTGTTCGAGGTATCCGAGACTGACGAGACTCTTGAGAAGCGCCGCGGTGCTCGAGTGCGGGTAGCCCAGGGCTTGCGCCACGTCTTGGATCGTCACGGGCCGTCTGACTTCGTCGAAATACTCGAAAATCTCCAATACGCGGGTTGCGGACTTTACGGTCGCCGCCGACGCCTGAGCGGATTTCAACTCGTTTTGGGTCACAACAATACTCCAGTTTCAAAATACTAAAGAGACAGCGCAAGGCGCGTTCCGCCTTCGACGGCCTTTACGGCGTCGAGTTCGCGCGGCTCCCTGGCGCCGCCGATCAAGTGCACGGGTTTGCCGAGCGGCTTCGCCAGCGCGAGCGTTTCGCGCGCGGGCTCTTGTCCGGCGCAGACTACGATGGTGCCGGCCTTGATGGTTTGCGCTTGGCCGCCGGCTTCGATGTGGAGTCCGTCGTCGTCGATTCGCCGGTAGACCACATCGCCGGTCATCTTTGCGTTGCGGAATTTCACTTCCAGCAGATTGGCCCAGCCCCGGGTCTTGCTCAGGCTCGCGCCGAATGCTGCCGCAGGCTTGCGCTGAAGAAGATGAACGCTGCGGGCCGAGGGCCATGCGTGGTTCGCAGCGAGCAGCGCGCCTCGTTCCACATAATTCATATCGATGCCCCAATCGGCCGCGAAGCCTTTGATGTCCGGACGCGCCGGATCGCAGGCGCCATGCGGATGGGTTAGCAGGGCCGCCACGTCGAAACCGATGCCGCCGGCGCCGATGATCGCAACCTCGGTGCCGACACAGGCTGGGTTCATGATCGCCTGAACATAGGTCAAGACCGACGGATGGTCCGATCCGGGAATTTCGAGCGCGCGCGGACGAACGCCGGTTGCCACAACGACCTCGTCGAATTCTCCCGCGCTCAAATCGGCGGCGGCTACCGGCTGGCCGCAGCGAACCGTGACGCCAAGTTCCTTGAGACGTTCCGTGTAGTAACGGATGGTTTCGGCGTAGTCCTCTTTGCCAGGAATTCGCCTCGCGAGATTGAATTGCCCGCCAAGCGTGGCCTCGGCTTCGAACAGGGTGACACGGTGGCCGCGCTCGGCCGCGGTCGTGGCGCAGGCAAGCCCTGCGGGTCCGCCGCCGGCAATGGCGATCCGCTTCGGCACTCTCGCCGGCGTGACGTGGAATTCGACTTCCCGGCACGCCGCCGGGTTGAGCATGCACGACGTCAGGCGTCCGGTGAAGGCATTGTCGAGGCAGGCTTGATTGCAGCCGATGCAGATGTTGATGCTGGCGGGCTTGCCCATCGCGGCTTTTTTGACGAAATCGGGGTCTGCCAAGAGTGGGCGGGCGAGCGAGACCATGTCGGCTTGACCGCCGGCGATGATGCGTTCGGCCTGCTCCGGATTGTTGATGCGGTTTGAGGCGACAACCGGCACGGTAACTTCGCGTTTGAGCTTTTCGACCGCCCAGACGAAGGCGCCGCGCGGAACCATATGCGCGATGGTCGGAAGACGGGCTTCGTGCCAGCCGATGCCGGTGTTGACGATGTTCGCACCGGCGGCGTGGACGTCTCTTGCGAGTGCTACGACCTCCGGCCAGGAGTTGCCGCCTTCGACCAGGTCGAGCAGAGATATCCGATAGACGATGATGAAGTCCGCGCCGCACCGCTTGCGAACGCGTCCGACGACTTCCACCGGCACGCGTCGCCGATTTTCCGCCGCGCCGCCCCAGTCGTCGTCACGCTGGTTGGTGCGCGGGGCCGTGAACTGGTTGAGGAGGTAGCCTTCCGAGCCCATAATCTCGACGCCGTCATATCCGGCCTCCCGGGCGAAGGCAGCGGCGGTGCCAAAATCCTCGATGGTTTGCTCGACCTCCCGGGCGGTGAGCGTGCGCGGTGTCAGAGGATTGATGCGCGATCGAAGCGCGGACGGCGCGACCAGTCCGGCATGGCGGCCATAGCGTCCGGCATGCAACAATTGGAGTATGATCTTGCCGCCTTCGCCGTGGACAGCATGGGTGATCGTGCGATGGCCCGAAACGGTATCGCGGGTCATGATCGAGGCGCGTTCGGACAGTTTTCCGGCCTCATTCGGCGAAATGCCTCCGGTCACCAGAATGCCGACGCCTCCTCTTGCCCGCGCGGCAAAGAACGCTGCCTGACGCTCGAAACCGTCCGGCCGCTCTTCGAGGCCCGTGTGCATCGAGCCCATGAGAACCCGGTTCTTGATAACCGTGAATCCGAGGTCGAGCGGCTTCAGTACATAAGGAAAACTTGTCATCGCATTCGCCGTGCGCGCATTTTCCGCGGTCAAGGCTTGAACGTTGCTTTGGCTTGCGACAGCACGACGTTGCCGCCTTGCGTCTCGGCTTGAACAGCTGCAACGCCGGGTGCGGTGTTCCACAGCTTGGTCACGATCGTATCGCCGAAATTCACCCGATCGGCGAAACGGACGTTGAACGAGCGGAAGCGCGCCGGATCGTTGGCGCATAGCTCGCGCAGGATGGCGCGGCCGGCAAATCCGTAGGTACACAGACCGTGCACGAACGGCTTCTCGAAGCCGCCGAACTTGGCGAAGTCCGGGTCGATATGAATCGGGTTGCGGTCGCCCGAAAGCCGATAGATCGCGCCTTGTTCGGGCCGTGTTTCTTCCTTGACGACGGCGTCAGGCGCGCGGTTGGGCGGCGCATCGGCGTCTCCCGTCGAAGGCCCGCGCTCGCCGCCGAACCCGCCCGCGCCGCGAACGAAAAGGGTCGCGTGGGTTTTGAAGAGCGGACCGTTCTCGTCGCTCGCTATGCTCTCGACGCCCAGCACGGCTGCCTTGCCCTTATCCCAAACCTCCGAAATGCGGCCCGCGACTTTGACTTTTGCGGATGGGGGCAGGGGACGAAAAAGTTCGATCGCCTGTTCGCCGTGCAGCAGCATTTCGAGCCGCATCTCCACGCTGCCCATCAGACCGGCAAGCGCGCGCCCGCCCGGAATGACCGCATAGGTCGGCAAAACCTTCGGACCCTTGCCTTCGTAGATGAAATCGAGTCCGTTCTCCGGCCGCGCGCCGACACCCAGCGCGTAGAGCATCGTATCCTTGTCGGTCCAGCTCGCCTCGACCGGCGCGAA
>CAZJOM010000084.1:2859-4685 GCA_964547645.1 uncultured Flavobacteriaceae bacterium | reverse complement strand
TCGTCCAGTTTCCGATGGCGACGACAAGTTCGATGCGCTCCTGAGGCGTTTTCAGGTGCGAGGCGCAGGCCTTCCAGGTCGCATCCGAGATCATGCCCTTGTCGAGTGTTTCGTCCGTCGCCGCCAAAATTGCGCGATCGGCATCGGACAAACAGGAGGCATTCTTCCAGTCCCGTGTTGCGACGAGATCCTGTTCCGGAATATTGAGCATCACGTGGGCGACCCGCCAATGCTGCGTCCATTCGTAGAGCGACTTTGTCTTCCAACCGATGCGCATAATGATGAGTTCGCGCAAGCGGGCATCGAGTTTGTTGCCGGAAAATAGCAGCGTGTTGAGAGTTGATGCGAGCTCGCGCGCGACGGCGGGGTGATGCAGTAAGACTCGAAAGACGCTGAGGGGCGCCATCTGCTCCGGCACGCCCGCCGCGGCCGCGGCAGCCGCGGATTCGGCAAGCGGCAGTAGGGGAACCCGTGGCGTCGTGTCGGTCATCGTTTGTCCCTCTACAAGTTGAGATTCGTGCTGGAAATAGGTCTTCGCATTCGCGGCCCTTTGGCATAGTATAACATATACAAGTCGTCAAAAATACATACGTGTCATCATCGGCGGCATTGCGTATACCATAGGAACTCACACCGAACGGCACTTGGAGTAGAAAAGTCGCGCCATGGCAGCGAAAAAATCGATGGCGATGGTGCAGACGGCACCGCGCAAACTGGAACGACTTGACTTGCCCGTTCCACCGGTTACGGACGACAGCGCGATCCTGCGCGTCGAGGCTTGCGGTATTTGCGGCAGCGACTACGAGCAGTATGAGGGCGTCCTGAACACGCCGATGCCGGTGGTTCCCGGGCACGAGCCGTTGGGAATCATTGAGGCGATCGGCGACAAAGCGGCAAAGCGGTGGGGCGTCGACGTTGGCGATCGGGTTGCCGTCGAGACGATGCTTGCCTGCCACTGCTGTGATACATGCTTGTCCGGGCGCTACCACCTGTGCGGCAGCCGCAAGATCTATTCGTATATCCCGCTGACCGAAGAGCCCGGCCTATGGGGCGCCTATTCGCAATATATGTATATTGCGCCCAACGCGATCGTGCACAAAATGAGCAAATCGCTGCCGCCGGAATTGGCGGTGATGTTTAACCCGCTCGGCGCGGGGTTCCGCTGGGCGGTGGAAATTCCCCAGACGCAGATCGGCGACACCGTCGTCATTCTCGGACCCGGCCAGCGCGGGCTTGCCAGTGTGATTGCGGCGCGTCAGGCGGGTGCGGGCACGATCATCGTCACGGGTCTCGCCGCCGATGCGAAGAAGCTCGATGTCGCGCGCGCCCTTGGCGCCGATCACACGATCGACGTTCAGAACGAGAATGCGGTGCAACGCATGCGCGAAATTACCAAGGGCCGGGGCGCGGACGTCGTTGTGGAGGTCACGTCGTATGCGACCCTGCCGGTGCGGGAGGCGCTCGACTACGTGCGGCCGGGCGGTACGATTGTTTTGGCCGGTGTGAAGGGGTTCAAACCTATTCCCGACTTCGTTTCCGATCTCATCGTTTTGAAAGAAATCACGATCAAAGGCGCCATCGGTGTAACGTCGTCCGGCTATCGCAAGGCGATCGAGTTGATCGAACTTGGCAAACATCCGCTCGAACTCATGCATACGCATAATTTCAGGTTGGACGAAGCCGAACTTGCCATCAAAACATTGGCGCGCCAGGTGGAAGGTCAGGAGTCGATTCATTCCTGCCTGCTCCCCGAGACGTGACAAAAGGAGAGCTGCCGTTGAAGACGTCTTTATTCTATCTGCCTTCCATCGGCAGCCGCGCGGACA
>CAZJOM010000084.1:0-2759 GCA_964547645.1 uncultured Flavobacteriaceae bacterium | reverse complement strand
CTGCCGTTGAAGACGTCTTTATTCTATCTGCCTTCCATCGGCAGCCGCGCGGACATCGAAAAAGGCATGGCGGGTCTTTCAAGGCCGCTCTACCAGAAGATGCTCAAGGAACTGACGCAACAGGCCCAGCATGCCGATCAACTGGGCTACGATTCGATCAGCTTCACCGAGCACCACTTCCACATCGAAGGCTTCGAGATTTCCAACAATCCGGTGCTGTTGGACCTGTTTATCGCGATGCAGACCAAGCGCATCCGTGTCGGCCAACTGGGGATCGTTTTGCCGGCAAACAATCCGCTGCGGGTCGCGGAAGACATCGCGATGCTCGATCACATGTCGGGCGGCCGCGCTTGCGCGGGGTTCGCGCGCGGCTATCAACGCCGCTGGGTCGATATCATGGCGCAGCAGGGTCACGGTCTAAGGGGTGTCGATGTCGGCGTGCACGATCAAGTCGATGCCGCGAACCGCGCGGCCTTCGAGGAATGCTTTCAGATCATCAAGAAGGCCTGGACGCAGGATATGCTGCAAGTCAGCGGCGATTTCTGGAAAGTGCCGGCTGGCGAAACGCCTTGGAAGTTGGAGGCGACCCAACGCTATGGCGCTGGCATCGAGAACGGGATTGTCAAAGCCGTGGGCAGCGTTCCCAAGCCGCTTCAAGAGCCCCATCCGCCGATCTTTCAGCCCTTTGCCTCCTCGCCCAACAGTATCCGCTGGTGCGCGAAGGAAGGTGTGACTGCCGTTTTGCCTCCGCTTCACGCGGTGCTCGAGAAGCGGCTGGTCGATCTCTATGCGCAAGTGTCGGGACGGGCGCCAGGCGATGGTATCGGATTGTTGCGCGACGTGATTATCGCCGACACAGACGAAGAGGCGATGAGTCTATGGGCCGACTCCGGAAGATACGTCAATGAATCGTGGTTCGCGCCCTTCGGCTTCGATCAGGGAATCCTCCACCCCGATACGCGTGAACGTCCGAGCGACCTGGAGCTATTCGATTCGTCCTTCGTGCTCGTGGGCACGGTCGACAGCGTGACGCGCCAGTTGGAAAAACTCGTGAGACGGCTGCCAGCCAAGTGGCTATTCGCTTGGATTTACAATGGCCTCATTCCCCACGGTAAGCTGATGAAGTCCCTCGAACTATTCTCGACAAAAGTGCTGCCGCGCATCGCCTGATCGAACGCAAAAGGGAGACGCGGAAGTGAATTTCAGCAACAAGGCCGCCATCGTCGGAATCGGCGAGACGGAGTATGTGAAGGGGTCCGAGCAGACCTCGGTCGCCATGATGCTCGACGCCGCGCGCCGCGCGATCGCGGACGCAGGGCTCAAGCCCAAGGACATCGACGGCATGGTGCCGCCGCCCGTCTACACGTCCTCCGAGGAACTGGCAGCCAATCTGGGTGTCGATGTGCTGCGCTATGCATCGACCGTTCACATGGGCGGCGCCAGTCCGACGACCGCTCTGCAGAATGCGGCGATGGCCATTGCCTCGGGGGTGGCGGAGACGATTTTGGTCGTGCTGGGCTGGAACGGCTATTCGGCGCTGCGGCGCAAGCCTGGAATGCCGCAAGACCGCCCAATGAACATGAACACGTTGAGTGCGACGGTGCGGGGGTTCTATCTGCCGTACGGTGTCCTGCTTCCCGTGCAAATGTACGCTTGGCTTGCCATGCGACACTCGAAGCTCCACGGCGTCGGACCGGAAGCGATGGCTTGGGTCGCCTTGGCGTGCCGCAAACACGCGCAACTCAACGAGCGGGCGGTGACCTACGGCCAACCGCTGACCATGGAAGACTACATGCGTTCGCGCATGATCTCGTCGCCGTTCCGCCTTTACGATTGCTGTCTCGAGACAGATGGCGCGTGCGCCGTGGTGGTGACGAGCGCCGAACGGTCGAAGGACCTGCCTCATCGGCCCGTCTATATCGCCGGCGCGGCGGAAGGCCACCCCTACCCGGCGGACGACATTCCCTCGCGTCCCGATCCGTTCAAGATCGGCTTGAGCTATGCCGCCCCCAAGGCTTTCGGCATGGCTGGGGTGACGGCGCGGGACATGGACTTTCTGCAAGTCTACGACTGCTTCAGCTATGTCGTGCTGTTGCAGCTTGAGGCGATGGGTTATTTCAAGCCGGGCGGCGCCATCGAATTCGTGAAGGATGGGCAGATCGAACTTGGCGGCAAGTTTCCGCTCAATACGCATGGCGGCTTGTTGAGCGAGGCGCATGTCTGGGGTCTCAATCACGTGCTCGAAGCGACAAGGCAGTTGCGCGGCACCGCGGGCAAGCGACAGATTCCAGACGCCGAAATCGGCTTGGTGACGGGATGGGGCGATTTGGGTGACGGCAGCATTGCGATTCTGCGGAGATAGAAATGGAAGTTCAGGAACCGAAATATCCGCAACCTGTCACGGTCGACGTGGTCAACGCCGAGTTCTGGAAACAGTGCCAGGACGGCGAACTGCGCTTCCAGAATTGCACGGACTGCGGCGCCTGGCGGTTCTTGCCGCGCTATATGTGCGCCAAATGCGGGTCGCCGGACTATACGTGGAAGGCGAGCCGCGGCCGCGGACACATCTTCTCGTGGACGGTGACGCATCAACCCTTTCATCCGGCGTTTGCGCGCGACATTCCGTATATCGCGGCGATCGTGGAACTTGAGGAGGGGGTGCGTATGGCGACGCGCTTGCTCGATTGCACGCCCGAAGCGGTCCGTCTCGACATGCCGGTCACGCTGGTCTTCAAGGAAATCGACGGCGGCTTCAAACT
>CAZJOM010000083.1:0-16870 GCA_964547645.1 uncultured Flavobacteriaceae bacterium | reverse complement strand
TCCTCGCCCTGTTGATGAGCGCCGCCGCCACAGCGGACGATGACCCACGTTGGCGTGTCGACCTCGAAGCAAGCTAAGTGACCTGACCGAGAACAATGACCCATGGCGTGAAGGCGCGCTGCGCGCCGGCTATCGCCTCGACGACGGTTTCTGGGTATCGCACCTGGCGTCTCGCTCTTCGCCGGTACGCTCAAACCGGCCTCCGTTGGGCAGAGTTGATTGCGCGCCTTCGCAGCACAGGCCAAGCCATGCCAATCAAGGACAGCCTAATTGCCGCGACGGCGCTAACGGCCTCACCGTTGCAACTCGTGACCGAGGAGATTTTCAGAAGGCTGGCGTCAGGATCAATGATCCGTTTGTCTGACAGCTCAACCCCGCGGCGGCGGGTCCAGCATTCGTGCCATCGCCGTCATTAGCGCTCGCGCTGCCTGACGCAACGCGTTCACGTCGCGCGACTGCGCCTCCAGCAGCGCGTTCAACGCGCCGGCCTTCTCGCTCAACTCCGGAAATCCGAACGTGCCGCCGCGCCCGGACAACGAGTGTGTCGCGGTAATCAGTAGCGCTCGCTCCGGCGCCGCAGCCCCAAGCGAATCGGCCTTCATCAACGCCGCAGTCAACGCCGGACGCTGCGTGCCGAGCTCCGTCAGAAACGCCGCGCGCAGCGACGCCATCCGATCGCCGAATGCCGCACTCATGCGAGAAACCTCTTGGCCATCGAAGCAAACGTCTGCGGATCGAACGGCTTCGGAATGACACCGGCAGCGCCCAGCGTGATCAACTTCGCGACGTCGTGCGCCTGCGTCCGCGCGGTCACGAAGGCAACCGGGATCGACTGCAGTTCCGGAGTCTCCCGCAGCCGCTTCAGCGTACCCGGCCCATCGAGCTCCGGCATGATGTAGTCGAGCAGGATCAGATGCGGCTGCCAACGTGGCGCAACTTCAACCGCTTGCGCACCGGACGGGCAAGCCAGCGTTTCGATCTCTTCGTCAAGCTCCAGAGCCAGACACGCGACCTCGCGAATGTCGGCCTCGTCGTCGACATAAAGAACACGATAGCGGCTCATGCGGCCACCTCTTGCGCGTCACCGGCAGCCAACGGCAGGTCGACATGGAACGTCGTTCCCGCGCCTTCCTTGGTTTCGAACGAAATCTCGCCGCCCAGATGCACGACGATCGAACGCGCGATCGCAAGGCCAAGCCCGCTGCCTTCGCCCTTCGCCTGCTCCGCTTGCGCAAAGCGTTTGAACATCCGCGCCTGAAACGACGGCGCAATCCCGGGGCCATTGTCGCCAACCGAGAGCCGCAGCATCCTCTGGTGCTTGCGCAAGGACACTGCAACCGCCCCGCCCTCCGGCGAGAACTTGATCGCATTCGAGAGCAGATTGATCACGACCTGAACCAGCCGGTCCTTGTCGGCACGCACGACATCATGCGATGCGCCAGGATCAAGCATGAGCGTCACTTGGCGTTGCGCGGCCGCGCCACTCATCACGGTGATCGCCTCGCGCACCGCGTCGACGAACTTGATCGATCGCACGTCGAAGGACGCGACCCCTGCCTCGATTTTCTCGACGTCCAAAATCTCGTTGATCAACCCGACCAGGCGCCGGCTGTTGTTCAGAGCAATACCGATCAGCCGCTCGACCTTCGGGGGCAGCGCGCCGCCGGGATTTCCTAAGATCACGCCCAGCGACCCGATGATCGACGTCAACGGATTGCGCAGCTCATGGCTCATCGTCGCCAGAAACTCGGTCTTGTAGCGGCTTGCGGTCTCCGCCGAAGCTTTGGCTTCTTCGAGCTCCGCCTCGCGCAGCTTCAGAACGGTGATGTCGGAGGAACTGACAACCAGCGTACCGTCGGCAAGGCGCGCCGAGCGCACTAGATACCAGCGTCCGCCGACGCACGCCTCAACCGGCCCGCGGCACGTCGAAATCTGCTCAAACGCTTCGGCAGCACTCGCTTCCGCGCCGGCGATCCAAAGATCTTCGCCGCGCGTCACATCCGCGAGCAGCTTGGCATATCCGATCTGGGCATCCTGTCCGGCCGCCGGCTTGATCCAAGCCTCGCCGTTGCAAGCGCGCACGCGACCGTCGGCGCCGACGAGCGTAACGCCACCCGGAATCGCCTCGATCGCTTCTTGCAGGAACGCTGCCCCGCTCGCCAAACTCATTAACGCCCCTTAACCGTCAGCGCTTCATGAGCCAGTCTAGGCCCACCGCCGTTAACATCCGGTGGGACGAAAAGGTTAGGGCCCCGTGACCCGGTACCCTTTGGCGCGCAACATCGCGACCACGCTGTCACGCCCGACAAGGTGGCCGATGCCAACCGTTACGAAATGCGTTCTTCCGGAAGCAAGCATGTCCCGAAGCTTGGGCACCCAATTGCGGTTGCGACCGACCAGAAGCTGCGAGCGCAGCTGCGGCACTTCCTCAAACCCCTGATCGACCAGCTTCGACAGCCGCATCGTGTCCCCCGAAGCCCAGGCCGCAACCAAGTCGTAAGGCAAGTTCGGCTCGTCCAAAATGCCCTGCACGGTCGCCTTCAGATAGGCGGTCTCTGTCCGGCGATCGAGCGCCGCGAAATTCGACAGCTGCTCGTCGACCGTCTCAAGATAAGCAAGCGTCGAGCCCTGCGCCTTGGCATCTTCTTCGATCACATGATCGACGCCGTAATAGGATGAAAATCCCGCCTTGATGTAGCTGTAAAGCTCAAGATACACGGCCGCGAGCCACGGCCTGAGCGACGCCAGCAGCTTCGGCGGATACTGCACCTTCCATGCCGCCGCCTCCATCTCCTCGAACAACTTCGGCGGCAGCACATCCTTCAGCGTCTTCCCGCTGGGCAGCTTTCCAGACGTCTCCACGAAGCGCAGCATTGCCGCGCCGCCGTCGTCCAGCGGCGCCTCGAACACGAACACTTGCGACGCCGCGCGCGCCTTGTGGATCTCCTCGCGCTTCCATTTCGTTTGCGGCGGTAAGAGATGGATCGACCCGAACAGATAGAGCGTCTTGCCGTCCTTTTCGACCACCCACAGCGGCGGCGTCGCTTGCTCCGGGACGGCGGGTTCTTCCGCCCACGCCGCCGGCACCACGATGAGCAGAAGCGCAACCATCATCGCGCGCAACACAACACTCATGAATCTTCACCGAACTTGCCCGCAACCAAAGCCTGCAACGCATCCAAAGCGGCGACTGCTTCGCGCCCCGTCGCGACAATGGAAATCTCGCTGCCGATGCCGGCCCCCAGCATCATCAAACCCATGATCGAAGTCGCCGAAACGCTGCTGCCGTCTTTGCTGACCGTGACCTGCGCATCGAACTTCGCCGCGCATTGCACGAACTTTGCCGACGCGCGCGCGTGCAGACCCTTAGTGTTCACGATCGGGAGCACGCGCGAAAGCGCGCCCGCCTCAGCCACCAGCAAGTTCCTTCGAGGCGACGCGAATGTACTTGCGCCCCGCCTCCTGCGCCTTGTCCACCGCTTCGGCGAGCTTTGCCGTCGAGCGCACCGACGCCAGCTTGATCAGCATCGGCAAATTCACGCCCGCGATCACCTCGACCTGGCCCGACCCCATCGCAGAGATTGCCAAGTTCGACGGCGTACCGCCGAACATATCCGTCAGAAGAATCACACCGTCGCCGACCTCGACCGCCTTGATCGAGTCGAGAATCTCCTCGCGCCGCACTTCCATATCGTCCTGCGGCCCGATGCACACTGTGCGAAACAGCGTTTGCGGACCAACGACATGCTCGGTGGCAGCTTTGAGTTCATCAGCCAGGCGGCCGTGCGTAACCAAGACGACGCCAATCATGAGGATCTAGGACGGCTCCAGAAGGGGCGCATTACATAGTCCTGTTCGCCCGCCGCCTCAACGCGCGAGGCCGCCAGGAAAGGGGATTGACCGTTACGCGATAGGCACAGAAATCAGGGCCAACCGCAACTTCGCGGGCGCCGACGCCTCAAAAGGGTTGAGCACAAGCAGCGGAATGGCCGGTTTGGGAGCGCCGGGCAAAGACCATGTGGCGCCCTCCGGCATCCGATCAGGCCGATTCGGGCTCAGCGAAACCGCCAGGGCAAGCCGCGTCGCAGCCTTCACCGGCGCCCGAAGAATGCCCACCCCGCGCCCTTCGATCAGCCCCACGATCGTCGAGGGCGCCCGCGCCACCAACGCCCCATCCGCAACCGTCACCGCCGTCTGATCGTCGGAAACGAGCAGCGCGCCCTCTGAAATCAACCGCAACGCCAAATCGCTCTTCCCCACGCCCGATGCCCCGAGCAGCAGAACCCCAAGCCCCGCGATGTCGACCGCCGTCGCGTGAACAAGCGTCGCCATATCAACCCTGCATCAGCGGCAGATCGATCGTAAACCGAGCGCCGCGCACCACGCCGTCAGCGTCGCGCAAGTTGGACGCCACGATGTGACCGCCATGCACTTCCACGATTTGGCGCGAGATCGACAACCCCAAGCCGGAGTTTTTGCCGAACCCGTGTGACGCCGGCCGTTCCGTGTAGAACCGCCGGAAGATAGCTTCCAAATTTTCTTCGGGAATGCCCGGCCCCTGATCGTCGATCGTCACCACCGCGCGTCCATTCGACGGCGCAGCCGTGATCCGGATCTCCCCACCCTTCGGCGAGAACGACACCGCATTCTCGATCACGTTGCGAAACACCTGCGCCAGCGGCCCATCGAGCCCGCGCACGATCAACCCCTCGACCGGCATGTCGAGCTTTATCCGCGGCTTGTCGGGCTTATCCGTATCCTCGAACATCTGCGCCATCGCGGGAATCAACCCGCCCAGATCGACATCGCGAGCCCGCTCGCGCGACAGCTCCGCGTCAAGCCGCGACGCATCCGAAATATCGGTGATCAACCGGTCAAGCCGGCGTACGTCGTCTCGCACCACGCTCATCAGCTTGCGCCGCTTGTCTTCTTCGGTCGTGCGCTGCAGCGTTTCGATTGCGCTCGCCACCGACGTGAGCGGGTTCTTGATCTCATGCGCGACGTCAGCCGCGAATTGCTCGATCGTATCCATCCGCGCATAGAGCGCCGCCGTCATCGAACGCAGCGCCACGGACAAGTCGCCGATCTCGTCCCCGCGCCGCCCGAGATTGGGCAAAGCATCGAGCTGCCGCTCACCGCGCCGCACCGCATCCGCACCGTCGGCGAGCGCCCGCACCGGCCGCGTGATACGCAGAAGCAGAAACACCGTCGCCGCCGCGAAAATCACCGACGCAATCAACGCCGCCAGCAACAACTGCAGCCACTCTTGCCGCAATACGTCGTCGATGTCGCCAGCTTCCGTCGAGAGCATAAGCACGCCCATGATGAACTGCAGCCGCCGGATCGGCACCGCGACGGAGACGATCAGATTCCCCTCCGCATTGATGCGTTCGGCCGAACCCGCCTCGCCGCGCTCCAGCACCGAGCGCACTTCCTCATAGGTCTGTCCGCCCTGCTGCGGGTCGTCGTTCACGACCGGCGCCAAATCTTTTGCAGGGCGCATCGCATAGATGCTCTGCTTCACCTTCTTCTCGACCTCGTTCAAGAGATCGATCTGCCCCGGCGGCGGCAGCGGCTGCACCGTCACCTGATTGCGCGTCAGAATAAAGCGCGTGTCCTGCAACGGCCGCCCATCGCGCGAAAAAATTCGCGCCCGCATCCCGGTCGGCCCGACCAACAGGTTGAGCACGGTCGCGGCCTTATCCGGATCGACATCGGTCGCGCTGTCTTCGTCCTCAAGCGCCACGCCCTTCGCGGCATAGCGTGCGAGCGCCGCCGCCACGATCTCCGCCTGCGCCTTCAGAGACTTTACGCGCTCTTCGACCAAGCTCACGCGTGCCGACTGGACCCACGACACGCCGGCGATAAAGAAGATCAGGGCAAAGACATTGAACAGCAAAACCTGCGCCGCCAGCGCCGACAGCCAACGCCGCCGCGGGCGCAAACTCAAACCCCGCGGCCGCACAATATCGCCGCGCGCGATCAGACCGCGAAGCCAGGCCGTCCAGCTTTGCTTGTTCTCTTTCGGAGTGGCTGCGTCAGGTGCACTCAAACTTCGACATACTTGTAACCGACGCCATACAGCGTCTGGATCGAATCGAACTCGTCGGCGACCTGCTTGAACTTCTTGCGCAGCCGCTTGATGTGGCTGTCGATCGTGCGATCGTCGACATAGACCTGGTCGTCGTAAGCCGCGTCCATCAAGTTGTCGCGGCTCTTCACAAAGCCCGGCCGCGACGCCAGCGCCTGCAGAATCAAGAACTCTGTCACGGTCAACTGCACGTCCTTACCGTCCCAGGTACACGAGTGGCGCTGCGAATCGAGCACCAGCTTCCCGCGCACCATCACTTCCTTTGCAGCGGTCGAAGCCGCGGGCTGCCCGCGCGCTTCCGCCCGGCGCAACACTGCCCGAACCCGCTGCAGCAGCAAACGCTGGGAAAATGGCTTTTTGATGTAGTCGTCCGCCCCCAGGCTCAAACCCACCATTTCGTCGACCTCGTCGTCCTTCGAGGTCAGGAAAATGACCGGCAGATCGCTTGTCTGGCGCAGGCGCTTCAGCACCTCGTGCCCATCCATGCGCGGCATCTTGATGTCGAGAATGGCAAGCGCCGGCGGCGTCGCCGTCAGTGCCGTCAGCGCCATAGCGCCATCGGTGTAGGTCTTGACCTGATAGCCCTCCTGCTCCAACGCCATCGACAGCGAGGAGAGGATGTTACGGTCGTCGTCGACTAGTGCGATCATCGTCATGACGTGGTCTTCAAGCCCCGTGAATCTCTTGGCCGCGAATATAAGCCTGCGCCGTCCCGCCCGCTATGCACGCACGACCGCACGCGACGCAACCGTGCGGAAGCGGAAACTCAAGAGTATCAGGGAGAGCAGCATCGCGACGCTTATCCCCAGGATTAACCCTACGGCGCCGATTCCGGCCGGAAACGCGAGCAGATAAGCCGCCGGCACGCCGACCGCCCAGAACGCAAACCCATGCATGAAGGCGGGCCAACGCACGTCACCCATCCCCCGAAGTGCCCCCATCGTGACAATCATCACGCCGTCAAACACGATCATAAGTCCGACCGCGGTGAGCGTCCCGCGCGAGATCGCCCAGACCGCCTCGTCCGAAACATAGGCGGCACTGATCGCTAGCGGAAACGAACCGACGATCGTGCCGAAACACACCATCAGCATGAAGGCGAGCGCAATTCCCGTAAGAGCTGCGCGCCTAACGCCATCCTGGTCGCCCGAACCGACGGCGTGCCCCACGCGCACCGAGGTTGCCGCCGACATACCGACCGCCACCATCGCCATCAGCCCGTTGACGTTCATGGTGAGCTGATGCGCAGCCGCCGCAGCCGCGCCTAAGTGGCCCGCCATGAACATCAATGAGCTGATCGCCGCCGTCTCAAGCCCCAGTGCAATGGATATCGGCGCGCCCAACGTGAGGATCCGCCACACCTTCTGCCCGGCATGCGCGATCGGGGCATAAACCCCAAACGCCACGGCATCGCTCATCGAAAAGATGTAGGCGAGCGCCGCGGCGAGACAGAGCCAGCGAATCGCCGAGGTCGTCATCACCGCGCCGACCGCGCCCATCGGCTCCACCCAACCGAACCAACCCAACACGAAGATTCCGTCCGCCATCACGTTGAGCGCATTCGCCCCGAGCATGATCGCCATGCCGACCATCGGCCGCTTGATCGCTTCCAGAAAATAGCCGGACGCGATGTAGAGCAGCATCGGCGGCATGCCCCACGCGAACTGTCGCGACACCGCGCCCGCCCCGGTCGCAATGGTGGGATCCAAGCCCGTCGCCCGCAGCATCGGCTCGACCAGAAAGCATGCCGCCGCGAAGAACGCGCCCAGCCCCGCCGCAATCACCAGCGCACTTTTCCACACCCGCCCGCACTCGCCGATTTCGCCAGCCCCATAAGCCTGCGCAATCAGCACCATCGACCCCTGCAACAGCCCGATCGAGATCAGCATCATCACCGACTGCGCCGCGAGGCCCTGGCCCAAGAACGCCAGTTCATGCGCCCCGCCCCGCCCGGTCATCAGCGAGTCGACGAAGAACATGAAAACAACGCCGGCCCGCGCCACCATGACCGGCGCAGCAAGCCGCAACGTCGGCCACCCGTCTTCGCGCCAGAGACGCGAAAGGCGTTCGACGGTCCAGCCTGGCGAGGGGACCCTTCGCTGCATCGCAACCACGTTGGTAAAGGCAATATCTGTCGCGGCAGAATTCCACGATTTTGCGCATCCTGCCAAGGGTTTCAGGCCCGACTTGGCTTGCCTCGCCGCGCGTTCCGCCCATATGGTGCCGCGAATTCAAACGCAATTCGATAAAGCCGCAGACCTTGACCCAAGGCAGCGCGGTCGGGAGACGAGGACCTATGCAGACAACAGGACAGGCGAGCCAGTACGGCCTCGACCGCGTTGGGCTCAAGAATCTTGGCCAAGTCCGTTGGAACTTGCCGATGGCAAGTCTGGTGCAGGACGCCATTCAGCGCCGCGAAGGCGTGATGGCGAAGGACGGTCCGCTCGTCGTCAAGACCGGCATCCACACCGGCCGCTCCGCCGGCGACAAGTTCGTCGTGCGCGAACCCTCGGTCGAACGCCACATCTGGTGGGACAACAACAAGTCGATGACGCCCGCGCACTTCGAGGCGCTGCTGAACTCGTTCCGCTCCTACGCCCAAGGCCGCGACATCTACGTGCAAGACCTCTTCGGCGGCGCCGACACGACGCATCGTCTGCCGGTGCGCGTGATCACGGAACTCGCCTGGCACTCGCTCTTTATTCAGCATCTCTTGATCGAGCCGACCGCGGGCGAACGCCAAAGCTTCAACCCCGACTTCACGATCATCGACTTCCCGGGCTTCCAAGCCGACCCCGCGCTGCATGGCACCGCCTCCGGCACCGTGATCGCGGTTTCGTTCGAGAAGAAGCTCGTGCTCATCGGCGGCACGTCTTACGCCGGCGAAATGAAGAAGTCGGTGTTCACGATCCTGAACTACCTGCTGCCGCCCAAGAACGTGATGCCGATGCACTGCTCGGTGAACGTCGGCAAGTCGAAGGAAAGCGCGATCTTCTTCGGTCTCTCCGGCACCGGCAAGACCACGCTCTCCGCCGATCCGACGCGCACGCTGATCGGCGATGACGAACACGGCTGGGGCGACACCGGCGTCTTCAACTTCGAAGGCGGCTGTTACGCGAAAATGATCCGCCTCTCGCCCGAAGCCGAGCCCGAAATCTTCGCGACGACGAAGCGCTTCGGCACCGTGCTTGAGAACGTCGTGATCGACGAAGCGACGCGCGAACTCGATCTGAACGACGCCAGCCTCGCCGAAAATTCCCGCGGCGCCTACCCGATCTCCTACATCCCGAACGCCAGCACCACGGGCCTCGCCGGCCAGCCGTCGAACATCGTGATGCTCACCGCCGATGCATTCGGCGTTCTGCCGCCGATCGCAAAGCTGACACCCAGCCAAGCGATGTATCACTTCCTCTCGGGCTTCACCGCGAAGGTCGCGGGCACCGAGAAGGGTCTCGGCAAGGAACCTCAGCCGACGTTCTCCACCTGCTTCGGCGCACCGTTCATGCCGCGCCACCCGACCGAGTACGGCAACTTGCTGAAGGCACTCATCGCCAAGCACAAGGTCGACTGCTGGCTCGTCAACACCGGCTGGACCGGCGGCGCCTTCGGCACCGGCCAACGCATGCCGATCAAAGTCACCCGCGCGCTGCTCTCCGCCGCCCTCGACGGCACCTTGAAGAGCGCGCAGATGCGCACCGACCCGCACTTCGGCTTTGAAGTGCCCGTCGCCGTTCCTGGCGTCGACGCGAAAATCCTGAACCCGCGCGAAACCTGGGCCGACAAGACCGCCTTCGACCGTCAGGCGATCAAGCTCGTCCAAATGTTCCGCGACAACTTCAAAAAATTCGAAGCACACGTCGGCGCCGACATCAAAGCCGCCGCCCCAAGGCTCGCCGAAGCCGCGGAATAACCCCGCGGCTTCTCTCCCCATGCTGATCATCCTCAGCGGCTTGCCCGGCACCGGCAAGACGACGATAGCGCGTGCGCTCGCGAAGGAGATCGGCGCCGTCCACCTGCGCATCGACACGATCGAACAAGCCCTCCGCGACAAAGGCCTGACAGTCGTCGACGAAGGCTACCGCATCGCCTACGCCCTCGCCGAAGACAACCTCCGCCTCGGCCTCACGGTGATCGCCGACAGCGTCAACCCCATCCAACTCACCCGCGAAGCCTGGCACGCAGTCGCCACCCGCGCCGGCACCCGCCATCTCGACGTCGAAATCATCTGCACCAACAAAACCGAACACCGCCGCCGCGTAGAAACCCGCGCCGCAGACATCACAAACCACAAACTCCCGACGTGGGCCGAGGTCGAAGAACGCACCTACGAACCGTGGCGCACGGACATTGTCGTCATCGACACCGCCCGCGAATCCGCCGAGAGCGCCGCCCGCTTGATCGCCAGTCATGCGGGCCTCTAAGCTGCGGCGATGGAGGACCTCCCCATGAAATCGCTCGCGGTCGCAGTCATCGCAGTCGCTCTCGCAGCATCCGCCGGCGCCACCGACATCGACTGGCCGCGCATCAAACCCATCGACGCGCCCGAGATGAAGTGGCAATCCGTCGAACAAGGCGACGGCATGCGCGGCATGTTCGCGATCCCGGAGTCCGACGGCGTGCTGCTGTGGATGTCGTGCGCCGGCAAAGGCGCGATCACGCTCTCCTATATTGACGCAACCTTCGAACCGATGACGCCCTACGTCGTCCACATGAAGTCCGGCGCACAGGCGATAGCGATGCCGGCCAAGACCGGCGAACGCTGGGAGATGGACGACATCGTCGAACTCAAAACCCCACCGATCACCGACAAACCGTTCCTGAAAAATCTAACGAAGGGCGAACCCCTGGCCCTCTTCATCATCGGCGAAGGCCGCGCCCCAAAATCCACATCGTTCGCCCTACCCCCGCCAGGCAAAGCCCTCGCCCCATTCTTCAAAAGCTGCGGCCTCTGACGCAACAACGTCGCGGCGGAGGGCGGCGGAGGGGTACCCCCGGCGCAATTCGAGCGAACAACCCCATGTACCCGGGAGTTAGGTGGAGAAATGCAGGCGCTCCCTCCGAAGTCCTTGTTTGATAAGCCCACCACGCAGCCCTCCAATCTTCCTGAATCATCGTGAGCGCGTGCGAGCACGCACACCCACCAGCCTCATCGGCGACGTCGAGCCGGGCGATCGATCCTGCTCAACGATGCCAAGTCGCAGCCACGATCGGGGCGCCAATTGGCGCCCGACTGAGTTAGGAACAAATATAGAACATCGTACCCGAGAGTCAAGCAAAATAATAGTTCGTCCGCGCAGTTGATTAGGCTAGCCCGCGGGTGCACCTCAGCGAGATGCCACGGGGAATATACATCCTGTCCCCACATTACATCTCCTCCCTTAGCACGACCCCGCCGCAGTCGCGGCATGAGTTTGGCACGTGCTCCCTGAACTCCATTTACTGGCGGCCCAATGGTGAAGCGGAAGAGAAACGGCGCACAATCAGCAGGTGAATTTCGACCATTGCGGCGCTTGTCCCATTCCGCTCGGCAATGCGCAGTTGACACCACTAATGGTAGCGTCGTCCAACGTGATGATTCGCGTTGGGGCCGGGCCCTTAGTAGCCTTCGGGGGCGCCCGATATCCTCGTGTGCGAGCGCGTCAAGAGGGGCAAACAGATGGCGGACAAGGGTCTGGACTTAGACGAGCTGCTATTAGATGTGGAGAATCCACGCATTAGTAAGGCCGGCAATCAACGCGAGGCACTTCAAAAGGTAATCGAAGACCAGGACGTAAAACTCGTCGTGATGGCAGAAAGCGTAGTCGCAGACGGCCTCAACCCAATGGACCGTTGGCTGGTTGTGAAGTCCCCTGACGAGCGTGGCAAATACATTGTGCTGGAGGGCAACCGGCGCCTCGCTACGCTCAAAATACTTCACAACGACGCGGTGATGAACGACCTGGAGGTGCGCGGTCCCGTCAAGAAGAAGCTCTCCGAACTTTCGTCACAGTTCGATCTGAAGCGCGTGGAACCCATCGCCTGCTTCGAGGTTGAAAGCCGTCAAGCGGCGACACCTTGGCTGAATCAACGACATACCGGCGAAAACAAGGGTCGCGGCATCGTCGATTGGAGTGGCGTGGCGCGAGCGCGCTTTCGAGGGCGCGATCCCGCGCTTCAAGCCCTCGACACCGTTCTCAAGTACGGCGACCTAACGGACGAGGAGAAGGCGAGCATCGAAGAGTACTTTCCGATTTCGACGCTAGACCGATTGCTCTCGACGCCAGCTGTGCGCGCAAAGATCGGCGCCGATATTGCAGAAGGCAAATTGTTGACTGATCTCCCGGCGCCCGAGTTGATAAAGCCGTTGCGACGTATGGTGTTGGACCTTGCGACCGAAACGATTAACGTCACCGGGCTAAAGAGCAAGGACCAGCAAATCAAGTACGTCAATGACTTAGGAAAAGATCTGCCGAAGTTGTCGAAGCGTACCGGAACGATGAAGCCCATCGACGAACTGATGGATCAAGACTTCAACCCGACAACGAAGCCCAAACCAAAGCCGAAGCCAGCACCGAAACCCCCGGTACGCAAGAGTCTCATTCCCCGCGATTGCTACCTCACTGTTTCCAATGCGAAGATCGCCGAGATCAGCAAGGAACTGCGCTCCCTTCAGCTCACCGAGTATCCGCACGCGATCTCCATTCTGTTTCGCGTGTTCCTGGAACAATCGGTCGATCACTACTTGACCTCGGCCAAAATTCCGCTGGTGATCAAAACTGGTGGCGGCACCAAGGACAAAGGACTTCGCGCGAAGGTTGGCGAAGCCATTGCTGAGATGGTGAAGAACGGCACGCCAAAGAAAGACCTTGCAGGAATCGAGAAGGGGATCGACGATAAGCACAGCCCGCTTTTCATCGATACGCTGCACCACTACGTGCACAGTCGCTTCTACTCGCCAACGGAGCGTGACCTGAAAGTAGCTTGGGACAATTCGCAACTATTCTTTGAGAAAATATGGCAATGAAATCTCTTCGCCTTGAGTCGGAGCCAGCGAGGCGGCTGGTGCACTACACGCCGTTGCGTTACCCAGGAGGGAAAGGGAAGCTCGCAGCGTACATCAAGCGGTTGATGAAGGACAACCGTCTTGTCGACGGCGAGTATGTGGAACCGTACGCTGGCGGCGCCGCGATCGCGCTAGAGTTGCTCTTTCACGAGTACGCTTCCAAAATCCACATCAACGATCTTAGTCGTCCGGTGTTTGCATTTTGGAAAAGCGTCTTGAGCGACACGGAGCGCTTGAGCAAACTAATCAGGGACACGCCGCTCACCGTCACCGCATGGGACAAGCAGAAAAAAATCTTTGCGAATGAAGGTGACTACGACGACCTCAAAGTCGGGTTCGCAACGTTCTACCTGAACCGCACGAATCGATCTGGCATCCTGAACGGTGGCGTGATTGGCGGCCGGGATCAGACAGGTAGTTGGAAAATTGATGCGCGGTTCAACCGTGATGAGTTGATCTTTCGTGTGGAGTCCATTGCAAAACTCGCGTCCCGCATCAAGGTCACGCGACTGGACGCGTTGGACTTTCTCAAGAAAGGCATCAAAAAATGGCCCGAGAAAACGCTGATTTATCTAGATCCGCCCTACTACGACAAGGGGCGCGATCTCTATTATGATTTCTACGAGGCGGACGACCACGAAAGGGTGCGCACGTTCGTCACGAAAGAATTAGCGCAACGGCACTGGGTGGTCTCCTACGACAACGTCGCTGAGATTCGGTCTATGTACGGCGGCGAACGCCACCAAATCGTTTACGGAATTGGCTACAGTGCACGCGAGGCATCGAAGGGTGCAGAGATCATGTTCTTTAGCGACAAATTGAAGGTCAGCGACCTTGTAGGGCCGTTCAAGTTGATCCGCAGCGTCAGGGCGGCGGCATGAGTAGGAGGAGGTCGTCCGCCTCCTCACAGAGTTTAACCGCGATGCCGATTGTGAATTGAAGCTCGACCAAAGAGACTGACACGTGGTAATTTAGTCGCGCTCTCGATCACGTCACAATTACCGGATTCGACTGATGGGGTTCTTGACAAGACTCCTGAAGGAGTTTCTCTGGGCGTTGCTAACTTCGGTAGTTTTGCTTTCGGTGCTGTCACTGCTGGGTTGGCCCGATCTACTTCGCGAGTACATTCGCGAATACAATCGAGCCTTGGCAATCGTGATCGACATGGCAGTCCCTAGGCTGCAGCTCGTCAACGACTTTTACGAAATCCCGCCCACCGCATGGAGTACGCTACTCAGATTGCATCTGCTTGTAATTGCTTTCGGCGGCTTTTTGTTGTTTCGTGATTGGTACCATAAGCGAGAGTACGTCGGGCGCGAACCAACCGCTCCACCGCTATCACGACAGAGCGGTCGTGCCCCGGAGAAGCCGAAGGCTCCCTCACAAACGCTCGGTGACTGTATCGCAATGGCGTGGCACATGGCCGCCAATTGGCTGTTGAGACTGGTTGCAGAGCTCTCGCGCGTCGACGCGACCATGCCAACAGCTTCCAAAAGCCAATCTAAACAGTTGCTTTGGAAGGCGATCATCAACGGGGCTGTGTGGGTGTTAAAGACGATCGCTGGCGGACTGCTTGTCGCGGCTGTTCTATACTGGCTCACAGGAGATTACTGAACCCGGTGCTAACGGCTTCAGCAAATCCGAGGGGTTGGCAGTTGCCACGCACTGCCGACCACGCGCAACTACATCGGGCTTGCCGAGTAGCATCTGCTCAAGTGGCTCGATCCCCCTTATTCCGCCGCCGCGCGATCATGTTGTAGATCGGGCCGAACCCGATCAACGCTGCACCCACCAAGGGCGCCGCGACCACCGGCAGGCGAATGCCCAATGCGCTGTCGGGGCTCGTGATTGTCACCCCGGCGGTCGCCGCAAGCCCCACGCAGATCAGAGCCACGCCCGCCACCAGCCGCGCCTTGGGCACTGTACGCCCGCCCCGTATCGGGCCGAAGCTGCGCTCGTGCCGCGCGAACACCGCGATCATCGGCAGCAGGGCTTGGATGTAGATCGCAAACCACAGCGGGCGCGCGGCAACTCAGTCGCTAACACGCCGAGGCCTCCCCGGGTGCGCCTGTGTTTGAGCGGTCAGTTCGCGCAGCACGGCCTTCATGCGCAGCAACCCGAGAAAGTCGATCATCACGCGGATTGCGGTGCGTGCCAGTTCTGCTGCGTCAGGCTCGTTCATGCGCCCCTGCACGATCGAAAGAAAGCGTCGCACCTCGACATGCGCGAGCGCATTCGCCGACTGCACATACATGTCGACGACTTCCGGATTGAAGCCGTTGGCCTCGCTGAATCCCGCCGCACGCATCTGCCCCCACAGCGCAAGCAATTGCATGTCTGTCCGGCTGAGATGAACTTGACCCTCCCGGCGGCGCAGCGTGATCGCGCCCACGCGCGCGAAGACCCTGGCATCGCGCGCGGCGCCCGGGATCTGCGCTTCGACCTGCGACAGCGGGATCAGCGTATCACCCGTGTCGATCCGCGTGGCCACAAGCGACTCGAGATGCGTGAACACGGCCGCGTCGCCCGGCAGCGCCGAGGCATCGCCTTCCATCGCGCGGCGGATTTGCCCAAGCCCGATACGCCGGCCCTTATGCAGGTTGCGCACCGCAAGGATCGCCTGCACATGCGCATCGGAATAATGAGCGACGTTGAGCTTCGGCCTCTCCGGGCGCGGCAGAAGCCCCGCGCGGAAATAGACGCGAATGGTCTCGCGATTCACGCCCGTCAGCCGCTCAAGGTCCCGCATTTTCAGCACGCCGCCCGGCGGCAGGACGGGGCGTGCGGGGCGTGGCGTGCGGCGCATGGAGCATCTCCGGACTGGTTACGCAAAAAATGCGTATCATAAAAACGCGTTTTCAAGTAACGCAAAAACGCCTATGCTGCCCGTCACCAGAAAGCGAGGCTGCAAATGACCGTGACCACCGCTGACACCGAGTTCCAGTCCCTGCGCACGTGCCCGACGATCGCCTGGCCGACGGTCGCACTGTTCGTCGTCTGCACCGGCATCATCGGCAGCGTCTGGTATCTCGGCATCAATGATCGCTTGCCGCTGTGGGCGGGCGCGATCATCAATGGCCTGACGTCTTACTTCCTGTTTTCGGTTGTCCACGACAGCGCCCACAACGCCGTGAGCCGCATCAAGTTGCTCAATGAAGCGCTCGGTCGCATCGGTCTTGTCTACTTTGCGCCGCTCGCGCCCATGGATGTCGCCCGCTTCATTCACATGGCGCACCACCGCTACGCGAACGACCCGGACCGCGATCCGGACGCTTACAGCCACAAGCTCGACTGGCTGTTCCCGGTCCGCTGGGCGAACTTCGACTATTTCTACACCAAGTGGTTCTTCCAAAAAGGCGGCGAGTTCGCCCGCCGCAAATACGCATCCCTCGCACTCTACGTCGCCACCATCGTCGCCGGCGCCGGCGCCATCGTCTACGCCGGCTACGGCTGGGAGCTTCTGATGCTCTGGATCGTGCCCACCCGCATCAGCTCATTCCTCTTCGTTTTGGTCTTCAGCTACCTGACGCACCAGCCGTTCGAAACCTTGGCGCGAGAGAACGAATACAAAGCAACCGCGCTGCGCCTCGGCGCCGACTGGTTCTGGTCGCCCGTCATGGCGAACCACAACTATCACCTGCTACACCACCTCTACCCCAGCGCGCCGTTCTACGTGTACCAGCGCATGTGGAAGCTGAAGGGCGAAGAGATTCTGCGCGAACAGCCGTTGCTGCCGC
>CAZJOM010000082.1:13388-17422 GCA_964547645.1 uncultured Flavobacteriaceae bacterium | reverse complement strand
CCGGGTGCGATTCTATTGCGGGGGAGCTGCGGGATTGTCCGCGGTTGCCGGCGGTAACCGTCGGGCGGGATTTGCGGGTTGAGGTGGTGACGCGCGAGCGGACTGTCACGTTGCGCCCGCGCGGGGATGAAGAGCCGCCCTGCCCTGAGGGCAAGTGCGTGTGCAAGGAAGTGGTGCAGCACTTCGACTTCAAGGGGCCGGTGCCGGGGTTTCGCTCCGTCAACGACGAAGAGGGGCGCGCGGCTGCGGCGACGACATGCACGACGGCGAGCAATAGTGTGTTGCGCGCAGCGTTGAAGTTCTCGGTCACGGCGCGCACGGTTTCGACGGCGATCTACGAGCTCGACGATTGCCGCGGGTGCAATGGGTCGTGCCATGGCGCGGTGCGGCTTTCTTCCTTCGATGCGACGACAGGGGCGCGGTTGGTGCTGGCAGATGCGGTGGCGCCGCAACTTCTGCCCGCGTTGAAGGCGCGGTTGATCGAAACCTTCGTGGCGGCGAACGCCGGTGCGGACGACAAGGCGTTCATGCGCAAACAGCTTGCCGACGATCTCAACCGCGACTTTGCGCGGGACGGCGTTTATGTCGAGAAAGGCGCGGTGTTCGTCGATCTGAACACGTTCGTGCTCTCGTGCGCGGAGGGGTCGTTTCATCCGGTGGCGATACCGGTGGAGTTTCTGACGCCGGGGTTTCGCGCGCGGCTTTGAACGTCTAAACTCGATCGAGGGTGAGACAACGATGAAGAAAAAACTCAAGCGCGTGGTGGGCGCCAAGATGCTCGCGGAAATTGACACCACATTTTCGCCGGCGCAGCAGACTGCGATCAAGCTGCGCGTGAAGCGGCTCCGGCAAGAAGAGTTACGCTCCACTGATCGACCGCGCGCTCGCAAAGCGGTGACGCGATAACCAACATCCGTCAATAGCGGCTCGCGCTCAATACCCCTCCCCCGCCAACAATTGCGGCAGCCGCAACGCCGTCCACCGCGTCGCGCTATCGTAGGCGTGAGCGAGTTGCAGGCACGCGACTTCGTCGTGGATTGGGCCGACGAGTTGCAGGCCCATGGGCAAGCCTGCTGCGTTGAAGCCTGCAGGCACTGCGGTCACGGGGCATGAGGTCATGGTGATCGCGATCGCGACCTTCATCCATTCGTGATAGGTTTCCATTTTGGCGCCCGCGATTTCTTTCGGCCAATCCCAGGTGGCATCGAACGGGAACAGCTGCGCGGTGGGCGCGACCAGAAAGTCGTAACGCTCGAACAGCTTGCGCACGGACTCGGTCCAGTGTGTGCGGACCATTGATGCGGCAGACAGGTCGTAAGCGGAGAGCTTTGCGCCACTTTCGATTTCATAAATGGCCTGCGGGTTCAGCAGCGCGCGCCGCTTCGAATCCTCATAGAATGCGAGCAGCGGCGAGCCGCCGTGCCAGGCGCGCAAGGTCAAGAACGCGCGCCAGGCTTTGTCGACCGGATAGTCGGGCACCGCCTCTTCTACGATGCAGCCCATGCTCTCGAACGTTTTGAGCGCCGTGCGGCAGAGGTCCAGCACGCCGGGCTCGAACGGGATTTTCCCGCCGAAGTCGCCAAGCCAGGCGATGCGCTTGCCCTTTATGTCGACGTCGAGCGCCCCGGGCGAGAGATCGAGTGTTCCGTCGAGCGATTGCGGCGCGCGCGCGTCGAAGCCCGCTTGCACGCCTAGTAGCAGCGCGAGGTCGGGAACGTTGCGCGCCATGGGGCCGAGCACCGACATGCCCGGCATCCACACGTCGCGCTGGGTTGCCGGCACGCGGCCGACACTCGGGCGCAGCGCGAAAATGTTGTTCCAGCCGGCGGGGTTGCGCAGGCTGCCGCCGTAGTCGCCGCCGTCGGCGACCGGCAACAGGCGCAGTGCCACCGCGACCGCGGCGCCGCCACTGCTGCCACCGGCGCTCACGCGCTGGTCGTACGCGTTCAGCGTGGTGCCGTGGACGGGATTGTACGAGTGCGAGCCGAGGCCGAACGCCGGCGTGTTCGTCCGGCCGATGATGATCGCGCCGGCGTTGCGCATGCGCTCGACCATGATGCTGTCGGCGGGCGGTATGAAATCCTTGAGCAGCGGCGAACCCATCGTCATGCGCACGCCCTTCACCGGCTCCAGGTTCTTGATCGCTTGCGGAAAACCGTGCAGCACGCCGCGCCAATGTCCGCGGGCGAGATCGTCGTCGCACGCGCGCGCTTCGGCCATGAGGTCGTCACCGTCGCGCAGATCGATGATCGCGTTGACCTTTGGGTTAATCCGCGCGATGTGGGTCAGCGTCGCCTGCATGAGTTCGACGCTTGAGACGCGCTTGGCGCGGATCGCCGCGCTGAGCGCGGAGGCGTCCATCATCAAAAAATCTGTCATCGCCGAACCCCTCTCGCGCGCGGCGGTATGACATGTGCTATGTTCGACCCCGCAGCCATTGGATAAGTACATGATCGCCGCCATCAAAACGATTTTCTATTTTGGGCCTCTGATTTTCGGGGTCGGGTTCATTGCGCCGCTGACCGCGCAGGTGATTGAGCGTGCGGGGTTCGTGTTGCCGGTTTCGCCGCTGATCGCCGGGTTGATTGTCGGCGTCGCTTTGGGTGGCCTGGCGCAGATCAGGGGGCGGTGGATATGAGCGCGGCTGAGTTGCGCTCTCTGCCGGAGGCGGAGTTGATCCGGCGCGAGCGGGAGATTGCGGCGCGGCATATCGATCAGTTTCCGTGGCTTGCGGTCATCTGGGCGTTTGCGAATCTTGCGGTTTGGCTTTCGCTTTGGCCGTTGGTGTTTTCGGGCGTTCTGCCGCTCTGGATCGCGTTTCCGATTGCGACGCTCAACATCATGCTGTCGTACTTGCCGTCGCACGAAGCGCAGCATGACATCATTGCGAAGCCGGGCGCACCGTTGCGCTGGCTGAACGAACTCGTCGGGCATATATCGACGATCCCGCTGGTGTTGCCGTACCGGGTGGCGAAGCTCACGCATATGGAACACCACAAGCATGCGAACCATCCGGAGCTCGATCCGGATTACTCCTCAACGGCGAGCGGGCCGTGGGCGTCGATCTGGGGGACGATCGTCAACAATCAGCCGCGCGCGAGCGGTGGGTTCAATGCCTATGGCGTTGCGTTGCAGCGGATCGGGCGGCCGGACGTTCAGCTCGACGGTGTGATCTATCAGCTGGTGTTTTACGGCATTCTGTTCGGGCTCGCGTGGAGCGGCTATGCGATCGAGGCGGCGCTGTTGTGGTGGCTGCCGCGGCACATGGCGCTGATCTACATCCGCTTCTATCTAAGTTGGGCGCCGCATCATCCGGGACAGGAAACCGGGCGCTATCGCGACACGCGCTCGTTCCGCTCGATCTTCGGCAATATCGGGTCGATGGGGATGCAGTATCACATCATCCATCACCTGCACCCGCGCATCCCGCTCTACCGCACGCCGCGCGCGTATTGGGAGATGAGGGACATATTGGAAGCGCGCGGGTGCGATGTGGCCGGGCTGAGATAGTAGCCTGCCCCAACCGCACCACCGCTTTGAAAGAAAGACGATGACGTTTCGACGGCTAAGCCTCCTTTTCTGCCTCGCTCTGACCGCCTGCGCGCAGAGCGGACATCAAAACGGCGTCCTCGCAAATCAATGCGATAGTCGCCAGCTTGTGCTCGCTTTCTACAACGAGGCTCTGATCGCGCGCCAACCGCGCACCGCTTTCGGGCGCTATGCGGCGAGGGCCTTCGTGGAGCACAAGCCGGATGTGCCCAAGGGCACGCGGGAGGCCACGATCGATTTTCTCGAAGGGTTGATCGCCGAGATGCCGCAAGCGCGATGGGAAGTCATACGCACGATCGCGGAGAATGAAATGGTGTTCGTGCACGCCCGATTCGTTCCGCAAAAGGGTGCGCCGGCCTTCGCCATCGCAGATGTGTTTCGCACGGAGAACTGTCTGATTGCGGAACACTGGGACGTTGTGGCCGGCCCCAGCAAGACGGCGGCGAATCCAAACTCTCGCTTCTGACGCGGGCGTTCGCGACGCA
>CAZJOM010000082.1:9559-13288 GCA_964547645.1 uncultured Flavobacteriaceae bacterium | reverse complement strand
GGCGTTTGCGCTGCCGATGAGGCGCTCCAAACCGGACCCCGGACGGCACAAGAATTGGAACAGTTTGTCTCCGCCTATTGGGACGAACATGCCGCGGCTTCCAAGACGCCAGGACTTGCGATTGCCTTCGTCCAAAATGGCGAACCAGTGCTCGTCAAAGGGTATGGCGTATCGAACGTGGAGACAAAGAAACCCGTCGATCAATCAACCCTCTTTCGCATCGGCTCCGTATCAAAGGTGTTCGTCGGACTCTCGGCGGCGCAGGCGATCGAACGAGGGCAAGTGGCGCCGGATGTCGACATCAATACCTATTTGCGGGATTTCAAAGTCCCGGATGCGGGCTTTGGGCCGATCACGTTGCGCCATTTGCTCACGCACAGTTCGGGCATCGACGATTGGTATCTTCGCGATTCAACGCGGCATCGAGAGGACCGCCAAGACTTGGGCAGCCATCTCGCAATGCATCTTCCCCCGCGCATACGGCCGCCGGGAAAGTACATGTCGTACACCAACTATGGCTACGCGTTGGCCGCTCACGTCATTGAGGGCGCTGCGGGCGGCAAGTTCGCCGCGATGGTGCAGAACGACATTCTGACACCGCTTGGCATGCACAGATCCGGATACGATTTCGGGGACGGTGTGTTCGGCGACCTCGCTACGGGGTACATATCCGACGACGGTGCGTTAAAACCGCAACCCTACACCTGGGTTCATCGCTATCCTTCGACGTCGATGGTGACCACTGCGGCGGACATGGCGATGTTCGTCGCAGCAATGACAAACGGCGGTTGCCTTGGCGACAAATGCATTTTGTCTCCGGTCGGAAGAAAATACGTCTACGAACAGCAGTTCACTCACAACAAGCGTCTGCCTGGACGAACGTTCGGCTTTGCCGAGTGGACGCGGCACAACACGCGCGGCATTTGGCATGACGGCGCGCACGGCGGATTTTCGGCGCAGCTTGTGTTGCTTCCCGAACTGAAAGCCGGGTTCTTCCTCGTCGTGAACGGCCAAAACGGCGGTTTGGACGACGATCTCAAGTGGGCGCTGTTGGATCGGTTTTTTGCGCGGACGATCGAGAAATTGCCGGAGATCAAGACACAGCTGGAACCAATCGCCGGCAGCTTCGTGCAGATGAGGGGGCAGCGGTCGAACTTGGAGAAGCTGCTGCTTCTTCGAGAGAAACCCATGGAGGTTCAGGTCAGCGGCGATCGGCTCCACTTTGCTGACCGGTCCTATTACTCGATCGGCGACGACGCCTTCATATCGGAGGACGGCAAACGCCCCATCGCAGTGGAGCGCGGCGCGGGTGGACGCGTCGACCATCTGTTTGTCGATTGGGGCGGCGAGCCGCGTACGCTTGAACGCGTGTCCCCGGCGACTGACCGGCTGCGCGCGGCCCAACTGTCGGGTGCAGGATTCGCACTTCTTATTCTGGCAGCGCTCGGCGGGCTGGCCGTGCGGTTCATGAAGGGGCCGAGCACGAGCTCAACGCAATCTTTCGTTAGATGGCTACCCGTCCTGAATGCCGCGTTGCCGGTCGTCTTGATTACAGGATTGACGCTCTTCATTCGCAACGCGGATCAACTCGAGTATCGGATGGGCGAAGTCGGCCCGTTGCCAGCTTTGCTGACGATTCCCTTCGCAATGATCGCGACAACCGCCCTGTCCCTGCTTGGGATCGCGTTTGCAGTCGTCGGACGACAACCGTCTTTGAAATCAGAAGCAGCGATACTTGCCGTCTCTTGCGCCGGCGGATTCTTGCTACTGCTCTTTATGCGCGAATGGTCGATGATCGGCTGGTATTTTTGAGCCGCTCACTCACGTATTGGAACTGCGGTTCTTAGCGTGCCTAATGCTGGCAGCAGCGCGGCGCGGACGTCGTCTTCGCCGGAGTTTCCGACGAAGTAGAGGAGTATCTTCTCTTCCGGGTACCAGCGAAACAGGCTGAAGAAGACGCCGTCCGAGCCGGTGTGGCTGACGCGCTCTACCGATCCATCCGCGCGCAACGCCACATGTAGGCCGTACCCATAGTAGACGTTGGCTTGATCGGCCGCCGCCCAGTTCCGACGATCCGACAGCTTGCTGGCCACCGCCGGCGAGTCCGGCTTCGCGCCGAACAGGGCCCTGCCCCATACGATCATGTCGCTCGACGTCGCCTGAATGCCGCCGTTGCCTTTTATGTTCCAGTAGTCGCCGTCGAGTGCCGCTATGCGATCGGAAATGACGCCCTCGTCGGCGCCTTTTAGGTAACCCTTTGCGAAGCGCGCGGCCGGCAAACCGGTGAACAGATAGCCGGTATCGCCCATGCCGAGGGGCCCGGTGATGCGATCCTTGAGGTATGCCTCCAGCGACACGCCGCTTGCCCGTTCGACCACCAGGGCCAACGCGCTGTAGCCAGCATTCGAGTAGGCGTAGGTTCCGGTCTTCGCATCGAGCGGCACCAGGCATTCGCGCAGCAGCTTGGCAACGCTCGATCGCTCGAAATCGTCGCCGCAGTATTCCGGATAGCCGGCGGTGTGCGTCAGGAGCTGGCGGATGGTAACGGCGCCGGCGGCTTTGCCTTTGAGCTCGGGCAGATAAGTCGAGACCGGCGCGTGCGCGTTCACCTTGCCCCGGCTTTCGAGATCGGCAATGGCGGCGGCGGTGAAGCTTTTGCTGATCGATCCGATCTGGGCGATCGTGTCGGCGCGAAACGGAATGCGGCGCTCGCGGTCGGCGTAGCCGTAGCCCGCTTTCAGGATGGTCGTCCCGTCTTGTTCGATGATCAAAGCGCCGCCGAACTCCGACGATGCGGCGGTCAACAAGGCGCGATTGACGGTATCGGCCAGTTTTCCTTCGTTCGTTTCGATCGTCACGATCGGCCGTTCGGCGGTCGCGACTTGCGGCGGGAGCGCGCAAGCGGTTGTGAGTAGGATCGCGCCGGGCCAAAGCCGCCGGAGCCATGCGGACGTGTACATCTGAACGAACCTCACAACGCAGACGGGGAGTGAAACCTCTGACAGGCGGCAAGTATTGGACGTGGTTGCAGGTCTATCGCGCGCCTGTTGCCGCGCGGAATTGAAGTGGTGTGAGGCCCGTCTCCTGCTTCAGATTGCGGGTCAAGTGGCTTTGATCGTAGTGGCCGGTCTCGGTCGCGATTTGCACCAGCGAGCTGCCGCCTTCGGCGAGCAGGGTCATCGCCCGCTGTAAGCGCGCCTGCCGGCGATACGCTCTCGGCGGGAGACCGAACTCGCGCGTGAATGTTCGTGTGAACTCGTATGGACGAAGTTCAAGGCTCTCGGACAGGTCTGCGATCGGCGCGTCCGCTTCCGTCGCCAAGCGATGTGACGCCAACGTCATGGGCGCGCCAGCCGCTGCTGCGCCGTAGGCAGCGTCGCTCATCGCTTCCAACAACCGATCGCCCGCAGTGTTCGACGAGAGGAGCGCACTCAGATTCACGTTGCGGATCGGCATCCGGCCACGCATCGCAGCCCAGCCGCGAAGCCGAACGTGGGATCGAATTGCCGACTGCGAGACCGGTATGTGAATGTAGTTCGAGCCGAGCGTGCTTGTTTGATCGGCATGGGCGAAGTAGGCGGGCCGAAACAATAGATCTCCGCAAACGAAGCGGCCGGCGGTCGCGAAACTGCTTTCGACGAGTTCGCCGTTCAAGAAAAGAATGAGGCGGGCGTCAGCGTGACGATGCAGCCGCTGCCGCGTGTGTGGCAGGCTGTCGACGATGCGTGG
>CAZJOM010000082.1:0-9459 GCA_964547645.1 uncultured Flavobacteriaceae bacterium | reverse complement strand
CCGGGTACGATGCCGGTCGGGGTGCGTTCGAAGTTGCGTTCGGTGAAGGTCACCATGGCGTGCTCGGCTTCGGGGAACAGGGCGATGTCGATTGTGGCGTGCCCTTGGCGTTGCAGCTGCTGCAAGATCGCGAGCGTGGTCGTGCTTGGCGCCTCGCTGTCCTTTCCGGCCAGCACCCACAGCACCGGCATCGGCAACTTTTTGATGTCGGGGAGCGGGTCGTAGTTCCAGGTCGTGTCGTCATCGATAACGGGGCCGACAAGTTGCAGCAGCCACCCCGGCATCGACAGGAAGTCGCCGGTGAAGTCCCCCTCGACTGCGGCATACCAAGGCTCTCCTTGGTATTTCTCCTTCAAGGCGTCGAGCCGTTCGAATCCGGTGTTGAAGCCCGAGACCATCACGGCGGCTGTTGCGTCCGTGATCTCCCGCGCCTTTGCCAGCACCGCAGGATCGCCGAAGCCGCGGCGGCGCAGGTCGTCGAAGACTTCTTCGCGATCTTCATCGAGCGGCTTTTGCGCGAGACCGTAAGCTGCAACGACAAAGTCCGGCTTGGCGGTCGCTGGCGCCCGCGCGGCGGCGAGCGTTACGATCCACGCCCCCTGGCTGCCGCCCTGAAGTCCGATGGGCACGCCGGGCTTGTTGAGAGCCTTCCGCGCGGCTGCAAGCGCCGCCACCGCGTCGCGGGCGAGAGCGTCGAAGTTCTGCGTGTAGCTCCCTTGCGAGTTGCCGGTGCCGCGTTT
This sequence comes from uncultured Flavobacteriaceae bacterium, assembly GCA_964547645.1. Taxonomy (GTDB): domain Bacteria; phylum Pseudomonadota; class Alphaproteobacteria; order Micropepsales; family Micropepsaceae; genus SZUA-430. Next base: position 8,719 of record CAZJOM010000082.1, on the reverse strand, counting down.
GTCGTACGCGAAGACAGCGACGCCTTGCGACGGCAACAGATACTGAAGCGGATTGGACGCGAGAGCCGACCGCTTTTCGGAGCCGTGCAACAGGACCACGAGCGACTTCGGTTCTGCGCCGTTTGGCAACACAAGCTTGCCCTGCAGTGCCGTGCCGCCCGAATGGAAGGCGACGCGGCGCTCGGTCAACGGGGTGCGCGCCCACGTCAACGTTGTACCGCGAAACGTCATCGTCAGGCGGCCGTCGCCACACGCACGATCATCGACGATCGTGTCGCCGGTGCCGCTCTTTTGGCCCAGCGAACCGCGCCAGCGCTGCTCCTCCGGTGCCAGGGTCCACGCTCGGCCATCAAACGCGGTGATGCGAAGTGTGTTGTCCTCGCGGACATTCGCGGCCGCGGTCACCCCGTCCTGCGTCTGCCAAAGGCCGGCGACACAGGTGCTCCTTTGCGGGTCGATCTCTGTGCAGCCCGCGAGCGCGACCAGCATCGCCGCGAACGAGAGCGAGCCTCCGACGCACGACGAATTGATCACAGCCATGTCGTCCCTCCCGCCATTTGCGGTGGAAAGCCTAGAGGAACTGCCGGCGCGACATTCACCTCATTTGGCAGGAATCTTGGCCGAGGCAGGTGACTTTCACTAAGATTTCCTCTCTGGTTGGCTGTATTCACTCTTGGAACGCACATGCCGAGCGCAATTACATTGGACGTGTTCGACCGCAAGATACTCCGCACGCTGCAAGCGGAGGGTCGGATCTCGGTCGTCGAACTGGCGCAACGGATCGGACTCTCGCCGACACCGACGCAGCGCCGGATGCAGCGACTCGAAAGCGAAGGCGTGATCGCAAAGTATGCGGCGCGCCTCGATCGCCGGAACGCCGGATTGTCGCTGACCGTGTTCCTGCAATTGAAGGTTGACGGTCATCACGATCGAAACGCCGCTCTCATACAGAAGCGGGTTGCCGAAATGCCGGAAATCGTCTCGTGCCACATTGTATCAGGGGACGCGGATTTGGTTGCGGAGGTCGTTGTGCCCGACCTTGCCGCGTACGAGACATTCCTTTTGGACAAGCTGTTCAAGCTCGGCATCGTCAAAGAAGTGCGAAGCTCCATTTCGCTGCGCGCTCTCAAAGTGGACGGGCCGCTGAGCGTTGCGGACGAGAACGGCTAGAGCACTGGATTCTTGCGCGCTGGCAGCGCATGGTGCCTCCAAACATTGGAGGTTTTCATGGCCAACATTCCGTCGACCGCGCTGCAGCTTCGTTCGCTTGTGACCAAGGATGGGGAGCTGCAGTTGTCGCTCGCTCACGTGCCGGTGGGGGAGCCGGGGGCGGATGAGGTTTTGGTTCGGATTGAGGGGACGCCAATCAATCCGTCGGACCTGGGCCTTCTAATCGGGCCTGCCGACATGAAGGCGGCGCGGGTTTCGGGCAAGGGCGCGGAGGCGGTGGTTTCTGCGCCGGTGCCGCCGCAGTTCATGCGCATGATCTCGGCGCGTGTCGGCCAGTCGATGCCGGTCGGTAATGAAGGTGCGGGTGTGGTCGTGAAAGCGGGCTCCTCCGCGGCGGCGCAGGCGCTGCTCGGCAAGACGGTCGCGATGATCGGCGGGGCGATGTATGCGCAGTACCGCACGATCAAAGCCGGGGAGATTCTGCAACTGCATCCGGGGACGACGGCGGCGGAAGGCGCGTCGTGCTTCGTCAATCCGCTGACCGCGCTCGGCATGGTCGAGACGATGCGGCGCGAGGGGCACAAGGCGCTCGTGCATACGGCCGCGGCGTCGAACCTCGGGCAGATGCTGAACAAGATTTGTCTCGCCGACGGTGTGGGCCTCATCAACATCGTGCGCAGCGCGGAGCAAGAGAAAATTCTGCGCGGGATCGGTGCGAAGATCGTGCTCGACAGCCAGGCGCCGGGGTTCATGGAGGCGTTGACGAGGGCGCTGGTCGAAACTGGCGCGACGCTTGCCTTCGATGCGATCGGCGGGGGCAAGTTGGCCAGTCAAATTCTGACCGGCATGGAGATCGCGGCGAGCCAGACGGGCGCCGGCTATAGCCGCTATGGTTCGACCACGCATAAGCAGGTTTACATCTATGGCGGGCTCGACACGGGGCCGACGGAACTCACGCGGTCGTACGGCATGGCATGGGGCATCGGGGGATGGTTGCTCACGCCCTTCCTGATGAAGATCGGGGGGCCGGAAGTGAACCGCTTGCGGCAACGCGTGGCAGACGAAATAAAGACGACGTTTGCCAGCCACTATACGCGCACGATTTCACTCGCCGAGGCGCTGCAGCCGGACGTGATCCAAGCCTATGCCAAGCGCGCGACGGGCGAGAAGTTCTTGATCAACCCGAACAAAGACGTGTAAGGCCCGGCTGACAACGCGAGGAATCGAACTTGAGCATGTTCCGAATTGTGGCGGTCGCGGGTTGCGTCGGCTTGGCGGCTTGCGGGCAGAGCAACACGAACACAGTCGCCGGCTGGACGCACGCGAAGAGCGCTGATGAGGTCTCACTCACGATCGTCGAGACGCCAGACATGGCGGCGTTTCGTTTGGTCTGCGCGAAGGCGGGGCCGGCACTGACGTTGAGCGCGGGGGTCCAACAAGTCGGCATGGCGAACATGGCGCCGCCGTTTGTGATGACACTCTCGGGGACCGCTTTCCCTGCGACGCTGGTGCCCGGTCAAGACGGTGGGCCGACCTTTGCGGTGACGGCGCCGCTGACCGGCGAGATGCTCACCGCGGTGCGGAACGGCACGACCGCGCGCATATCCGTCAACGACGGTTACGCGTTTGCGGAGTCAGGCGTCGATGCGGGACAGGAGTTCGAGAAGTTCGTCGCGGACTGCTCCGGGCTTACGGGCGTGGCGGCGAAGTAGCGCCGTCCCATGCAAGGTCCTCTGTTCATCACGGGCGGCAGCGGTTACCTCGGCCGCAATCTCATTCGCGCGGCTAAGGCGCGCGGGGTTGAAGTTGTGGCGCTGGCGCGGAGCGAAGCTTCGGCGGCGCGGGTGCGCGAGCTTGGGGCAACCCCGGCGCGCGGCGACATGTTGGATGCGGACGCCTTGCCACAGTTGATGAAGGGTTGCCGGGCTCTCATTCACGCCGCCGCTGATACGGATCATGGCTTCGGAAGCGCGGCGCAGGATCGCGCGAATCTCGAAGGAACAAAAACCGTCTTCAATGCCGCAAAGAGCGCCGGTATCGCGCGGGTGGTCCAGATCAGTACGGAAGCCGTGCTTCTGGATGGCCGGCCGCTGATCAACGCGACGGAAGCGACGCCGATGCCGGCTCGCCCAGCCGGCGCCTACTCGCGAACAAAGGCCGAGGCTGAACGGATCGCGCTCAGCACGGCGCAAGAGGGCTTCGCAGTGATCGTCGTGCGGCCGCGCTTTGTTTGGGGACGCGATGATACGACCGCCCTCCCTGCGCTCGTCGACGCGGCGAAGAGCGGCAAGCTGCAGTGGATCGGCGGCGGGCGCTATCCGGTCAGCACGACCCACATCGCGAACGCGTGCGAGGGTGTTCTGCTGGCACTCGAAAAGGGCCGGCCCGGCGAAGTCTATTTTGTGACTGACGGCGAGCCGGTTGAGTTCCGGGCGTTCGTGACCACGCTTTTAGAGACGCAAGGCGTCAAGGTTCCGACTGCATCGGTTCCGCGATGGTTGGTCGCTGCGACGGCGCAGGTCGGCGATACGTTCGCGCGGCTGACCGCGGGACGGGTGAAAGCACCGATCAGCTTTCAAGAATATGCAACGCTCGGCGTGCCCGTGACGCTCGACATTTCCAAAGCGCGGCGCGAGTTGGGCTATGCGCCAGTCATCTCGCGCGAGCAGGGCTTTGAAGAAATTCGCAAGACGTCGCGCACTCCCTAGGGCGCGCCAAGGGGCAGGACGATTTCGAGTGCCGTTGATGCGACGGCTCAAGCGACTGTTAGGGCGCACTTCACGGCGCGAGGGGCGTTAAGTTTCTGTTCAACCCGAGCACGGACGTGTGAACGGGTCGATCGTCAGCGGGCGGGCGCGGGGCGGGTGTACTCGGCTTCACGGTAGCTCAGGCCGTAGATCCCCTTAATGTCGAGCGTCGTACGGGTGCAGGTGTAGGCAAAGCCGTTCGCCCCGATCGATGAGCCGGAGTCGGGGGACGAACGCGTGATTGTTTGCGGGCCGATCTGCATGACGTATGTCCACGTCACGCTGCTGTCGGTGTAGCGGGCGCGGCCGGCGCCGGGCTGCAATATCTCCCAGGTGAAGTTCTGAGCGCCCCGGCGGGTGATGGTTTGGACCATCGAGCCGCGCGGTGCCCTGGTTACACAGCGATTGGCAAAATTGTTCCAGCGTACGGCGCCGGTGCTGTCCTCGCCGAACCGAAGCGTCCACCCGCCACCTGCGGGGGCGCAGCTGAAACCCACGCCGGCCGCCGCCATTCGCGAGCCACCGAGTTCCATCATCATTCGCGATTCGGCTTGTACGGACGCCGGTGTCGGCGTCCATTCGCCGATCAGACAGCATGCGCGCTCGGCCACGGCTTGCGCTTCCTCGACGACGAACGCGTGCGAGGCGACGTCGCCGCTGACTGCGGTCGTCAGAACGGTGAAGGACTTGTCTTCGTCGCACGCGAGCACGCGCGCCGGCGGGTCCGCCCAGTCGCCGGTGTGCACGCTAAAGCGGCTCTTCGGCTCGCCGCGAACATCGGCGATCGACGTGCGATAGGTTTTGCCTTTCTTGAACAGAAGCGTTTCGCGCGCCAGAACGAACTCACTGGTCGCCAATGTCTTGCGCGTCGGCCCTGTGATTGTCGCCGTCTCGCCGCGGTTGACGAGAGACGGCAGCGCACGCCCGCCGGGCTGACGAATGCGGCCATCGAGATAGTCCTGGCCGAATTGCACCCAACGGTCGATCGGCGCGCGGGCGCGCAAGGCGCTCACCTGTGCTTCGCGACCGGCACTGCGCGGCATCGCATCGATGAAGAACTTGACGTCGCGCGTTTCGCGTTGAGCGCCGAGCCACAGAAAGAAGACAACCGCGGCATAGTCCATATCGACGAGCGCGTCGTCGGGGGACTGCTCGTCGAAGGCATTGATGAACCGGTCGCCTTGCGACGAATTTGGGTTCGCCAAGTGGGCAAAGTACTCCGCCGAGCCCTCGTACCACCACTTTGCCTCATCGCCATCGTAGTGGCGAGACCACGTCGCCTCTTGAACGCAATGGAACATCTCGTGCGCGTAGGTGAAGAGAAACTGCTCCAGCGAGATGGCACTGTTTTGCTTGTAGAAGATGATCTTGCACTCGCCGCTGCCGCCGAAGGTGCCGGCGTGATACCGGCCGCTGCCCAGGCTCGACAGGAGGATTGTGGTTTCGTTCAAGCGGACATCGCCGAGCGCGGTCATGGCGGTCCCAATGCGCGCAACCAGCGCGTCAACGCGCGTGCGGAAGTTCGCGATCTCGGCGTCGAGCGCCGGCGTCGGCGCATCGGCAACGATCACGCGGACGTCAGCGGTGCCGCCGCGCCAGCGAACTTGCGTGGTGTGCACGACGCGGCAGGAGGCCGAGCCGTAGCTTGCGTCGAAGCCGGCGAGATAGCCGGGTGTTCGGCAACTGCCAAAGGCCAGCGCATCGCCGACACCAAGAAGCAGCACAAACAACGCTGTCAGCAGACGAAACGTCACCACGCCTCTCCCGACCAGATTGCGACTCAAACGCTAGGTGCCACGAAAGGGGGTGTCAAACACGGGCGGTCGCCTGTCGCGCCTAGCGCCGTTATTGTTCGCCCTACGTTCCAGCCTAACCCTGCACCCCCCTTTGGTGGACAAGAGCGGGTCGGCAACACCCCTGTGTTACTGTCGCCACGTCGCGTTGACAGGGGGGAGTGGCCCCCTTATCTGTCCTCGCGGCTTTGCGCGAAACTTCCGTTTCCGTTCCTCTTTGAGGCGAGCTTGCGCCGGTTAGGCGCGAGAGCCTTGATCCTGTTTACCTTTGTTCCAAGGACGCATTCGAATGCTCGGGCTGACCTCGCTGGCCAAGAAAATCTTTGGCTCCAGCAACGACCGTAGACTGAAGCCTTTCTACGCCAGAGTGCCGCGTATCAACGCTCTCGAACCCGAATTCGCCAAGCTCACCGCCGACGAGTTGCGCCAGCGTACCGCGCAGTTCCGCGAGCAGGTCGCCGCCGGGCGGAAGCTCGACGACCTGTTGCCTGAAGCGTTTGCCACGGTGCGCGAGGCGGCGAAGCGGACCCTCGGCCAGCGGCACTTCGATGTGCAGCTGATCGGTGGGATGGTGCTGCACGACGGCATCATCTCCGAAATGAAGACCGGCGAAGGTAAGACGCTGGTCGCCACGTTGCCCGTCTATTTGAACTCGCTCTCGGGCAAGGGCGTGCATGTGGTCACGGTCAACGATTATCTGGCCAAGCGCGACGCGGAGTGGATGGGGCAGGTCTACCGGTTCCTGGGGCTCTCGGTCGGTTGCATCGTGCATGGGCTCTCCGATCCACAACGGCGCGAGCAGTACGCGGCCGACGTGACCTACGGCACGAACAACGAGTACGGTTTCGACTATCTGCGCGACAACATGAAGTACTCCAAGGCGCAGATGGTGCAGCGCGGGCACAACTTCGCGATCGTGGACGAAGTGGACTCGATTCTGATCGACGAGGCGCGGACGCCGCTGATTATCTCAGGCCCGACGGAAGATCACACGAACCTCTACAAGGTGATCGACGCGTTCATGCCGGAGTTGAAGCCGGAGCACTACGAACTCGACGAGAAGCAGCGCTCCGTCACATTGACCGACGAAGGGAACGAGGCCGTCGAGAGCTGGCTGGCGAAGAACGGCGTGATGACCGAGGGCGGACTTTACGACATCGCCAACGTCAGCCTCGTCCATCACGTGAACCAGGCGCTTCGGGCGCACAAGCTGTTCCAGAAGGACAAGGACTATATCGTCAAGGACAGCAAGGTCATCATCATCGACGAGTTCACGGGCCGAATGATGGAAGGCCGGCGGTACTCGGAAGGACTGCACCAGGCACTGGAAGCCAAAGAGAACGCGGCGATCCAGCCGGAGAACGTGACGCTGGCGTCGATCACGTTCCAGAACTACTTCCGTCTCTATTCGAAGCTCGCCGGCATGACCGGCACCGCGGCGACGGAAGCGAACGAGTTCATGGAGATCTACAATCTCGATGTGGTCGAGATTCCGACGAACGTGCCGGTCGCGCGCGTGGACGATGATGACGAGATCTATCGCACGGTCGAGGAGAAGACCGACGCGATCGTCGAGACGATCAAGGACTGCGTGAAGCGCGGACAGCCGGTTCTGGTGGGCACGGTCTCGATCGAGAAATCGGAGACGTTGGCCGCGCATCTGAAGAAGCTCAAGATCAAGCACAACGTCTTGAACGCGCGCTACCACGAGATGGAAGCGCAGATCATCTCCCAAGCCGGCGTGCCGGGGGCGGTGACGATCGCGACGAACATGGCGGGCCGCGGTACGGACATTCAGCTCGGCGGCAACGCGGAGATGCGGATCGCGCTTGAGACCGTCGGGATCGAAGACGAAGCGGAGAAGAAGCGCATCACGGATCGCATTCGCGCCGAGATCGCGGAAGCTAAGAAGAAGGTGATCGAAGCGGGCGGGCTCTACGTGCTGGGCACCGAGCGGCACGAAAGCCGGCGCATCGACAACCAGCTGCGCGGACGTTCGGGACGCCAGGGCGACCCGGGGCATTCGAAGTTCTATCTCAGCCTGCACGACGATCTGATGCGCATCTTCGGGCAAGACCGGCTTGACGGCATGCTGCAGCGGCTCGGGCTGAAGCAAGGCGAAGCGATCAGCCACGGCATGGTCAACGCCGCCGTCGCGAAGTCGCAGCAGCGGGTCGAATCGCGCAACTTCGATATCCGCAAGAACTTGCTGAAGTTCGACAACGTGATGAACGATCAGCGCAAGACGATCTTCGAACAGCGGCTGGAGTTCATCGGCGCCGACAGCGTGCACGACACGATCGTCGGTATGCGCCATCAGCTGATCGAAGATTTGGTGAAGCGCTACATCCCCGACGGCTCCTACGCGGAGCAGTGGAAGATGACCGAGCTCGACAGCGACATCCGAGAGTATTTCGGGCTCAACATGCCGATCGTGGCGTGGGGCAAAGAAGACGGGATTGCCGAAGAAGAGATTATCGAGCGCATCACGAAGGCGGCTGATCGGCGCGGCGACGAGCGCTTCCACGGCGCGCCGCCCGAGGCCATGAACCAGATCGAGCGCGCGGTGCTGTTGCAGACGATGGATCACGAGTGGCGCGAGCATCTGGTCACCCTGGAGCACTTGCGGCATACGATCGGGTTGCGCGGTTATGGCCAGCGCGATCCACTGAACGAGTACAAGTCGGAGGCGTTCCTGCTGTTCGAAGGTTTGCTCGCGCGGGTGCGCCAGCAGGTGACGCGGCAGCTTATGCACGTGCAGCTCCAGCTTGAGGCGCCGCCTCCGGCGCTCGACGAGCGCGCGCTGCCGCCCATGCAGGCGATGCACATCAACCCGGATACCGGCGAGAACGAGTTCGACGACCCGGACGCAGGCCCGCGCACGAACGCGCCGCGGTTGGCGGGCCGGCCGGTGCCGGTGAACCCGAACGACCCGAACACCTGGGGCAAGGTGCAGCGCAACGCGCCCTGCCCGTGCGGCTCCGGCAAGAAGTTCAAGCAGTGCCACGG
>CAZJOM010000081.1:0-18052 GCA_964547645.1 uncultured Flavobacteriaceae bacterium | reverse complement strand
CCGACAGCGGCAAAGTCGAAAAGGTGGTCGTCACGGCGCAACGTCGCTCGCAGCAGGCGCAGAGCGTCGGCATCGCGCTCACGCCGATCACGGGCAAGACACTTCGCAATCAGGGCATTACGGTCATCAACGGGCTTGAGAACGTCACGCCCAGCCTCGAAGTTGAGAACCAATTCGGCAGCGGCCAGGTGTCGTTTACGATTCGCGGCCTCGGTTTCCGCGATTACGCAAGCAACAATACTCCGACCGTCGGCATCTATGTCGATGAAGTCGCTTACACGTTGCCGGTCATGACGCAGGGCGTCCTCTACGACGTTGATCGCGTCGAAGTGCTGCGCGGACCGCAAGGCACGCTCTACGGCCGTAACACCACCGGCGGCGCCGTCAACATCATCAGCCGCAAACCGTCCCCGGAAGCCGCATACGGCTTTCAGGCCGAGTACGGCCGCTTCAACGAGTTCCGCGGCGAAGGCTACGTGACCGGAGCAGTCGCACAGGGCGTCAACGCCCGTCTCTCTCTTGCGACCGAACAAGGCGGCGCTTGGCAAATCAATCGCGAAACCGGCGCCGAACTCGGCGACAAGGACAAACGTGCGGCCCGGCTGCAGGTCGATTTCGATCTCGGGGACAGCTTTACCCTCCTCCTAAACGGACACGCTTATAGCGATGAATCCGACGGCGTTGGTAAGCAGCTCTTCAGTAACTTTTTGGGCTCGAACTTCGCCGGCACGTTCAATGACGCCGCGCCAGCTGCGGCGCATGCTGGGCGCCGCTCGACAAGTTGGGGAACCGACACCCTCTTTGCAGCAGTCGCGGGTACAACAACGACCGGCAAGCCGTTCCGCGACAATGAAGGCTTCGGCTTCAGTGCCACCGCGAACGGTGAACTGGGGTTCGCCGACGTCACCTACATCGGCGCCTACGAGCATTTGGATCGGCGTGAATACAACGATTTCGACGGACTTGCCGAGAATTTCGCCAGCGTGTTTTTTGTCAGCGACGCAGACACGCAGAGCCACGAACTTCGTTTCCGCTCTAAAGACCCAGGCCCCTTTCAATGGATCGTAGGCGCGTTCTACGCCAAAGAGGACCTAGCCGAGGTCTACAACTCCGGCTTCGGCGCCAGCTTTGGTCCGGGCTTTGAAATCGTACGCACGCCCTACGACCAATCCGTCGAGACGTGGAGCGTGTTCGGTCAAGGCGAGTATCAACTGACGCCGGAACTCAACGCGGTGATCGGCTTGCGCTATGAGCAGGAGGATCGCGAGATCTTCAATCTTGGAACCTTCGTTCCGGGCTTCTCGGGTGCGTTCAACCTCGGGACCTGTACTGTTCCGTTCAACACCGCAACCTGCACGACCGATCTCCTAAGCCGCAGTCTATCGACCGATGAGGTAACGGGCAAAGCTGCCCTGGAGTACAAGTTGTCTGAGGACGTGCTGATCTACGGCAGCGTCAGCCGCGGCATCAAGTCCGGCGGCTTCACCGCATACAACACGCTCAACCCGGCGGCTGTCGATCCTTTCAAACCCGAAGAACTCTGGGCGTATGAGGTCGGCTTCAAAAGCGACCTCGCGGACAACACTGTCCGGCTGAACGGGGCCGTCTTTTATTACGACTATTCCGATCAGCAGGTTCAATCGGCCATTCCAACCCCAGTGCCATTGCCCGCACCCAATGACCTCACCCTCGTCGGAAAAATCGTGAATGCTGCCAAAAGCGAAATCTATGGCGGCGAGTTGGAGTTCATCTGGAAAGCGACACAGGAGCTAACGATCTCGCAAGCGCTTGGCTACAAGCACGGCGAATTTAAGAAGTTCCTCGATGCAGGTCCCGTGTATCCGTTCGCGCCAGTGAGCCGGGCTGGCCAAGACATCGGCTTCCCTGAACTGAGCTACAGTGGCGCGTTTGACTACCAACGCCATACGAGCCTCGGCTTTGAGTACACGGCGCACTTCGACTACAGCTACCGCGACGAGCAAAGCTTCCCGCTGCTCGGGCCCGCCTTCACGCTCGACAGCTACTGGGTGGCCAACGCGTTCGTGGCATTCCGCCCGGATGGCTCGCCGTTCGAGTTTGCCCTCTGGGGCCGCAACATCTTCGACCAAGCCTACGACGAAACCCGCAACACCTTCGTGGTCGGTGCCACCGACGACTTCGCCGTCCCCGGCGAGCCGGCGACCTACGGCATACGGGTCAGCACCGACTTCTAAGGCGGCGGTAATGTAGGTCTCGTTCGACTATCGGCCACCCTCGGCACTACGAGGGGGGCCGGGTCGCGCCTTGATCCAGATCAACGCTCTTGGCTGGCGTTTCGCCATGTTGTCGGCTGGGCGCGGTTTTGGAGGGAGAACACGATGGCCGGGACGGACGCGATACCAGCCTGGGCAACCAGGTCACCGCTCGTCATCCATCCACCCAGGATGGACGACCCTTGGCGTTGGCTTGCCGCTGGCTGGCGCGACCTCTGGCGTCAACCGCTCCTCAGCCTCGGCTACGGTGCGACCTTCGTAGCCTTGGGGCTGCTCGTCACCGCCGGGCTTTGGCTGGTTGGGCTTGAGTCGGTCGCTCCCGCCCTCGCGGCAGGCTTTGTTCTCTTGGGTCCGGTCTTAGCGGTCGGACTGTACGAGATGAGCCGACGCTACGAGGCGGGGCAACCGGTCTACCTGCGCGATGTAACGGCGTTGCACCTGCCGTCGCCGCCGCAGTTCGCCTTCATCGCCTTCGCGCTGATGTTCCTCTACCTGGTTTGGATGCGCCTCGCGACGCTGAACTATGCCTTGTTCAGCTATGGCAGCTATCAACCGATTGGGGAGTTCATGAAATTTGCCCTGACAACGGACGTGGGCCTCATCATGGTCGTCCTTGGCACCGCGGTTGGCGGCGCCATCGCCTTTGCCGCTTACGCGATCAGCGTGATCTCGGTGCCGATCCTGATGCGCCACGATGTCGATGTTCTGACGGCGATGTGGATCAGCACCCAAGTTGTCATGCAACATCCGGGTCCCATGCTGCTCTGGGCGTGGTTGATCGCCGTGCTTACCGCGATCGGATTGGCCACAATGTTCGTCGGGCTGATCGTCGTCTTCCCGTTGGTCGGACATGCAAGTTGGCATGCCTACCGATCGATCGTCGGTGGCGAGCGCTCATCGGCGCGGTAAATCCGCGTCATCGTCCATCAAGATGCGATGCGCCGCGCCGTCCAAGTCGTCGTACTGACCGGTCTTCAGCGTCCAGAAGAACAGCCATACCCCCAGTGCACCTAGCACAATCGCTGCGACCGTCATGATCACGAACGCGTCCATTGGTACCCCCCGCGCGAAAGCCGAAGGGCGTTCAGCATCACTACCAGCGACGACGCTGACATCGCTACCGCCGCGATAAGCGGCGTCACTTGCCCAGCTGCGGCCAGCGGCACTGCAAGCAAATTGTAGACAATCGAGAACGCAAAATTTTGGAAAACGAGCCGGCGCGCGCTGCGTGCAACGTCGACCGCCAGCACAATCGGGCTCAGAGCCGCGCTCTGCAGCACCATGTCGGCAGCCGCCTGACTCACTTGCGCCGCCGCGGCTGGCGAGATGGAGACGTGGGCTAGCGCCAGCGCTGCGGCATCGTTCAGCCCATCGCCCACCATCAACACCTTGTGTCCTTGGGTGTGCAGACCGGCCAAATGCTCGACCTTCTCCGCCGGATCATGTGCGGCATGCCACGTCGCAATGCCGCTCGCCCGCGCCGCTGCGGCCGCAGGAGCTTCCCGATCGCCCGAGAGCATCTGCACCGCAAGATCGCGTTCCCGGAGCGCGGCAATCGTTCCGCCTGCATCCGCTCGCAAGCCATCGACGAAGTCGAAGCGAACAGGCGCCGCGTCGCCTTTCCGCAACCAAAGATGCTGCTGCGGGTCGCCATCCACGGACGTCGCACCTGTCCATTCCGCGTTGCCCAAGCGCACACGAACGCCATCAATGTTGGCTTCAAGCCCCTGACCTGCGGTTTCCCGAACCTCCGAGGCCGGCACCCCAGACCCCGCCGCCTCGACGATCGAGCGCGACAGCGGGTGACGGCTTGCGCGCGCGAGCGATGCGGCGATCTCCAAGTCGCCGGGGGCAATGTCGTCCGCGTTCCAAAGTACCGCGCGGCCCAATGTCAACGTGCCCGTTTTGTCGAACACCACCGTATCGATCTCTGCCAGACGCTCCAGTGCGTCACCGGACTTCACCAATAAGCCCGATTCAAAGAGTCGGCTCGTGGCTACGATCTGCACGGCCGGGACCGCAAGGCCGAGCGCGCATGGGCACGTAATGATCAGGAGCGCGATCGCGTTCGTCAACGCATCGTGGATACCGATGCCCGATAACCAGCCGCCCAGCAACACTGCCAGCGCTAACCCATGCACCGTCGGCACGTAAAGCGCTGCCGCGCGATCGGCGAGGCGCACATACCGTCCTTTGTTTTGCTGACCCGCCTCCAGCAGCCGCGCCATCTCCGCCACCAGTGAATCCTGTACCCGCGCTGTTGCCCGCACCGTCAGCGGCTGACCGAGCAGCAACGAACCCGCACGAAGCGCACCGCCGGCCGCTACAAACGCCGGCAGACTCTCGCCAGTCACTAGCGAGACATCGACTTCACCACTGCCACTTTCGACCGTCGCATCGACTGGTGCGCGATCCCCGGCTGCCAGCATCAGACGATCGCCCGGCGCCACCTCACCCGCGGAAACAACCTCCGCCCGCCCGTCCGCCGCTAACCGCGTGACGGTGACCGTCTGCATGGCCGCGAGGTCGAGCGCCGCTGCGCGCGCCTTGCGACGCAAAAGATGATCGAGGTAACGCCCAATCAGCAACAAGAACGGCAATCCAACGGCCGCATCGAAATAGGTGTAGCGGCCCCCTTGCACCGACTCCCAAACGCTAAGCGCGAGCGCCAGCACGACACCGAGCGTGATTGGCACATCCATGTTGGCTTGACCGCGCGAAAGCGATGCCGCGGCCGAGCGAAAGAACGGGCGGCCGGCATAGAGCGCCGACGGAATCGCGATTAAGCCCGACAGCCAATGGAATAGCGTCCGCGTGCCCTCGCCCATCTCCCCGTCGAAGCCCGCCCAGATGCAAATCGACAGAAACATGACGTTCGACGCCGCAAAGCCCGCAACAGCAAGACAGCGCAGCAGAAAGCGCCCCTCCTCGTCATCCCCACGGAGCATCGCCGCCGGATCATAGGGAAATGCCTCGAAGCCCAACGCCGTTACGCCCGCGACGATAGCATCCGCCGTCGTGCGTTGACCGCGCCAGCGCACTGCAAGCTTGGCTGTCGATAGATTGACTCGCGCCTCTTCAACCCCAGGCATCGCCATCACGGCGCGCTCGATCTTGGCCATGCAGCCCGCGCACCGCATGCCCTTAACCGCAAGCTCCAATCGCGAAACGCCCTTGTCGTCCCGGCGTACAAACGGCCCCGGGTCGATATTGAAACGTTGGCTGAACGTTGCCGCGGTCATTTCAGCACGACGCGGCGCTGGGCCTCGCACACGGCGCCGTCACCGTCCTTCGCGCTGACAATAACATCCCACTGCCCTGCTTCGACATCGGCCGTGTCCACCCGATAAACGCCATCGCCGGCCGCGTTCAACGAAACTTTGCGATCAAGTGCCGCATTGGTGGGCCGCCGCAACGTTGCGGTGACGTTGAGGCTAGACTTTGCCGACCCATCTTTGTCGAGGATACGCACATTCAGCGTCGCGGTTTTCGTATCGCCGCGCACCGTATCAATCGTCACCTTCCATCCCAATGCCGCCTGCGACGCGCGTTCGCGCAGTGTCTCGTTGTAAGCGAGGCCCCGCATATAGGGCGTCGACACGTCCTCACCCGAGAAGGTCCGGATGGCATAGCTGCTCATCACGACGTTGACCGCGATCGTGATCCCGAAGAAGGCGCCCAGCATCAGCCATACATGCGTACCGTTGAGTTCGCGCATTATCGTCCGCCCCCATCCGACAAGAACACAGTAGCGTTCGATCGCGTTTCTTTGCCATCGCCGACGTCAAAGACGACCGGCAACGATGAGGCCGCGAGCGAGCGCGCTGGAACCGTGAGCAACACGCGCAACGTTCGCAGCCGGTCCGGTTCCACATCGATCGATATGGGCAACGAAACGCCTTCGACGCCGACAATCTTGACCTCGAACCCGGCAGGCCCTTCGATCGCGAGCTGGAACGTACGCCGCTCGGCGCCCCTATTCATCACCTTCACAGTGTAAGCGTTGCGCACAGCCCCGTCGGACAATCTCACGAAGGTCGGATTGCGGTCGCGCAGTACGTTGAGATCGATCGTCGCGCGCGTACTCAACCCGAAGAGCATTACGGCGGCCACCGCGGCAAGCGCCAGGGCGTAGACCACGACGCGGGGCCGGACAAAACGAAACCCCGCCTTCTCCCCGCGCGTGCGCCGCTCGATGTTCTGCGGCGTGTCGTAGGCGATCAGACCGCGCGGCAGGCCGACGCGCTTCATGACGCCGTTGCAGGCGTCGATGCAAAGTGCGCAATTGATGCACTCGAGCTGGTCGCCTTCGCGAATGTCGATGCCCATCGGGCATGCGGCCACGCATTGGTTGCAGTCGATGCAGTGCCCTCGACCTTCCCACGGCTGTCCCTTTTTGTGCGGGCCGCGAGGTTCGCCCCGGTCAGTACGATAGGTCACCATCAGCGTCTCGCGGTCGACGAGAGCTGCCTGGATCCGTGGCCACGGGCACATGTAAGTGCAAACCTGCTCCCGCATATGGCCGGCCAGCCAATAGGTCGTGAACGTCAGGATGCCCAAGAACAGGTAGGCCGTGGGGTCCGCCGTGCCTTGGAAGAGACTGACCGCGAGGGTTGGCGCGTCGTGAAAATAAAAGATCCACGCGCCGCCCGTCGCCGCAGCAATCAGCAACCACGCGACATGCTTGGCAGCCTTGCGTCCAATCTTGTCGATGCTCCACGGTGACTTGTCGAGGCGTATGCGGTCGTTGCGATCGCCCTCGATCAAGCGTTCGACGAAGATGAACAAGTCCGTCCAAACGGTTTGCGGGCAGGCGTAGCCGCACCAAATGCGCCCGAACAGCGATGTCACGAAGAAGAGCAACAGCGCAGCTAGGATGAGCAACCCGGTGACGTAGTAAACCTCTTGCGGCCAGATCTCGATCCAGAAAAAGTAGAACCGCTCCCGCGCAAGATCGACGAGGACCGCCTGGTTCGGCGCATGCGCGCCGCGGTCCCAGCGCAGCCAGGGCAGAACATAGTAGATACCCAACATCACCGCCATGCCGACCCACTTGAGCAAGCGGAACCGGCCGCGCACGAGTTTTGGATAGATCGGCACGCGTGCGACATAGTCACGACGCTGCGTGGCGCTATTTGTCGCCCGTGCATCAACACGCTGAACGCCGTCCGCGGCGAGCGCATTCGTCTCCGCCGCGACAGCGTTCAATGTTGTTACGATCGGCGCGTTCATAGCGCCTCCTTGTTACTCGCCACCGCCCAGGCTGTGCACATAAACCGCCAAAGCGTCGATCGTCATCGGATCGAGCCGCGAACCCCAGGTCGGCATCACGCCTCCGCGCCCATTCACGATCTGCGCCTTGATTTGCTCGCGCGTG
This sequence comes from uncultured Flavobacteriaceae bacterium, assembly GCA_964547645.1. Taxonomy (GTDB): domain Bacteria; phylum Pseudomonadota; class Alphaproteobacteria; order Micropepsales; family Micropepsaceae; genus SZUA-430. Next base: position 10,423 of record CAZJOM010000081.1, on the reverse strand, counting down.
CCGCCGTAGAGCCATTCCTTATCGGTGAGGTTGGGCGCTCCGAACTCGCGCAAGCCGCGGCCCTCCTCGCCATGGCAAGAGGCGCACTGTTCCTTGAACAAGGTCGCCGAGCGCGCAACCGCGTCGGCCTTGGCCTTGCCGCCTGAAAGCGATACCACATACTCGACCATATCGTCGATCTGCTTGGTTTCCAGCAAAGCATCGCGCCCGAACGCCGGCATCATTGACAGACGCGTGTCTGGATGAGTGGACCGAACGCCAACCGTGATCGTCTTCTTAATGTCGTCAAGCTTGCCGCCCCATAGCCACACGTCGTCGTTCAGGTTGGGATAGCCCTTGAAGCCTTGCGCACCGGAGCCATGGCAAGTTGCGCAATTGTCACCGAACGCCGACTTGCCGGCCTCGCGTGCGAACTGGAACAGGTTTGGATCCGCCTCGATCTGCTCCAGTGTCGCGTTCGCGAGCATACGTCCTTGCTCTTCGCGCTGCGACTTCAGTGCCAACATTGCCCGCGCGACGTCGTCGCGTTGCGAATGGTTGAGAGTGCCAGCGGTATAGCCGGTTAAGGTCGGCCATGCAGGATAGAGCACCCAGTAACCGATCGACCAAACGATCGTCGCATACAGCACCCAGAGCCACCACCGCGGCAACGGCGTGTTCAGTTCCTTGATGCCGTCCCACTCGTGACCAGTGGTCTCGGTGCCGGAGGTTGCATCGATCTCTTTGCGCTTGCTCATTCGCCGTTGTCCTTATCGAGCGGCATGCGCGCCGCCGCGTCGAACGTGGCCTTGTTCCGCGGCCAAAGCGCGTAACCGCACGCCACCAGAAAGAGGACTATCAAGTAAACGGTTCCCCAACTGCGCGCGAAGGTCGAGATGTCTTCGTAGCTCATGATTCACCGCCTATTTTCCGGCGCGTCGGCCTTGTAGGTTTTGAAATCGACGAGCGTTCCCAGCATCTGCAGATAGGCGATCACCGCATCCATCTCCGTGACCTTGCTTGGATCGCCGTCGAAGTCGCGCACTTCGGCCTTCGCGTAACGTTTTTGGAAAGCCTCGACCCCGTCAGCGTCTGGCGTCGCTTGCGCCAAAAGATCGGCGCGCGCGTTCGCGATCATGTCGTCCGTGTACGGCACACCGACCATCCGGTTCGCCTTCAAGGCGTCGGCGATGTCTTCCGTACGCAGTTCCGTCCGCTCAAGCACGACGTAAGGCGGCATGACCGACTCCGGCACCACAGAGCGCGGATCGACGAGATGCGCTCTATGCCATTCGTCGGAGTACTTGCCGCCCACGCGCGCCAAATCAGGCCCCGTGCGCTTCGATCCCCATTGGAACGGGTGATCGTACATGCTCTCCGCCGCCAGGCTGTAAGGTCCATAGCGTTCCACCTCGTCGCGCAGCGGCCGGATCATTTGGCTGTGGCAGACGTAGCAGCCTTCGCGGATGTAGATGCCGCGTCCCGCCAGCTCGAGCGGCGTATACGGCCGCATGCCCTGCACCTTTTCGATCGTGCTCTCCAGGTAGAAGAGCGGCGCGATCTCAACGATACCGCCGATCGCAACGACGATCAGAATGCCGACAACAAGCAGTAGCGAGTGGCGCTCAAGGATGCCGTGATCGAACATCGTTCCCCCTTACGCCGTGGCCAGTTGCGGCTTAGCCGCCAGGGCTTCGCCGCTACGCACGTCGCCCTTCACGGTCCGCCCGAGATTGTAGGCCATGATCAGCGTGCCGCTCAGATAGAGCAGCCCGCCAAACGCCCGAATGATGTAGTACGGATGCATTGCCTCGACCGTTTCGACGAAGGAGTATTCGAGGAAGCCGAACTCATTGTACGCACGCCACATCAGCCCCTGCATGATGCCCGACACCCACATCGCGGTGATGTAAAAGACGATGCCGATCGTCGAGATCCAGAAGTGCCACTCGACCAAGGCGTGCGAGTAGAGCCGCTCTCGCCGCCACAGCCACGGCGTCAAACAATAGAGAGCGCCGAACGACACGAACCCGACCCACCCGAGCGCGCCCGAGTGCACGTGGCCGATCGTCCAGTCGGTGTAATGCGATAGCGCATTCACGGCCTTGATCGACATGACCGGCCCTTCGAACGTCGACATACCGTAGAAGGCGACCGACACGACCAGCATACGCAGCACCGGGTCGGTGCGAAGCTTGTCCCATGCCCCCGAAAGCGTCATGAGCCCGTTGATCATGCCGCCCCAAGACGGCATCCAAAGCATGATCGAGAAGGTCATGCCCAACGTCTGCGCCCACACCGGCAAAGCGGTGTAGTGCAGGTGGTGCGGCCCGGCCCAGATGTAGAGGAATATCAGCGACCAGAAGTGCACGATCGATAGGCGGTAGGAATAGACCGGCCGCTGCGCCTGCTTTGGGATGAAGTAGTACATGATGGCAAGGAAGCCGGCCGTCAGGAAGAAACCAACGGCGTTATGCCCGTACCACCACTGCGTCAGCGCGTCTTGAACGCCGGCGAACGCCGAGTAGCTTTTGATTCCAATCCACGACACCGGCACGGCCAGATTGTTGACGATGTGCAGCATCGCGATCGTCACGATGAAGGCGAGGTAGAACCAGTTCGCAACGTAGATGTGCGGTTCCTTGCGCTTCCAGATCGTGCCCAAGAACACCAGCAGATAGGCGACCCAAACGAGCGTCAGCCAAAGGTCGGCGTACCACTCGGGCTCGGCATATTCGCGGCCCTGCGTGACGCCGATGAGATAGCCGGTTCCCGCGACAAGGATGAATATCTGGTAGCCCAAGAACACAAACCACGGCCACAGCCCGCCGGCCAACCGCGCCTTGCAGGTGCGCTGCACGACATAGAACGACGTCGCGATCAGCACGTTGCCGCCGAAGGCGAAGATCACTGCCGACGTGTGCAACGGCCGCAAGCGGCCAAAGCTCGTGAACGGCAAGTCCGGAAAGTAGAACAGCGCTGGGAACGCGAGCTGCAACGCGATGATCACGCCGACGAGCATCCCGGCGATGCCCCAAAACATTGAGGCTACAACGCCTGCCTTGACGATATCGTCCGCGTATGGCCGACGGTCGTCTTCCGGAAGCCCTTCCGCATACCGGCGCACCAACCAAACCAAGGCCAAGCTGACGCCTGCCATGAAGGTCCAGGCTTGAAACGACATCAGCGGATCGGTCGTCTGCGCAACGACGACGAGCGCCAGAAGGAGAAACAAGATGAAAAGCGCAGGTACGGCGAACAAGTCGAAATGCATGGAGGACTGGGCTGGAACCGGCTGCATATGCCCCTCGGTCGATGACAGGCCGAACATCAGAGTTGGAATAGTTGCGGTCCTTGACCTAAATCAAGGGGAGCCTGCGGCAATTCAGACTCCCTTGCGGGTCCCATATTGAGACGGTTCGCCCTCTATCGTCGCTAATCGCGCTTCGTGTCGTCGGGCGTTGACGCAGGTCAAGGCGCGCAAGCCGCCCCTCGCTAAGCGTGGGGTCGAATGACCAAGATCAAGTATGTCGAGCATGAGGGCACCGAGCACGTCGTCGACGTGCCGGACGGGTTATCCGTCATGGAGGGTGCCGTGCGCTATACGATCCCCGGCATCGACGGCGACTGTGGCGGATCGTGCGCGTGCGCGACGTGCCACGTTTATGTTGAGGATGGTTGGATGGCGAAGCTTGCGCCAATGAACGACCTCGAGCGCGACATGCTCGACTTCGCGTTCGACGTAAAGGACAACAGCCGCCTCGCCTGCCAGATCAAGCTTACACCGGCCCTCGAAGGTCTGATCGTGCGGATGCCGGCGCGGCAGTACTGATGTTGCGACGCGCTCTCAGGCGCTGACTTTTGATCTGAATCAACACAGATCGATGACGTGTGCGTCATCATGCAAAACCTAAGCAATCGGAGGATCGCACATGCTCGCACAAGCTACCGGCAAGGTCGTCAAGAAGGGCAAATGGGAAGTCACCATGACGCCCGACGATATGTACCGCAATCCAATGGAGATCGCGTGGTCGTTCGACTACCTGTTCGGCCGGGGCAAGGTCGAAGACCTCTACAAACGGGCGAAGCAGAATCAATGGGATTCCGATCAACTGCTGCCTTGGGATACGAAGGTTGATCCATCCAGCCCGTTGATCGCGGATCGCTCGTCGATCTACCACAAGATGCCCTTCTTTTCGAAGCTGTCGAAATCGCAGCGCGAAACATTCACGGCCCACTCGACGGCGCAGCTGCTGTCGCAGTTCCTGCATGGCGAACAGGGTGCCTTGATGACGGCGGCCTGCGTCACTCACTCTGTCCCCGACACCGTCGCGAAGCTCTATGCGGCGACGCAAACGATGGACGAGGCGCGTCACGTCGAGGTCTATACGAAGTACTGCGACAAGGTCGCCATGGTCTATCCGATGACGCCGTGGCTCAAGATGTTGATCGACGCCACGCTGAAGTCGGACCGTTATGAAAAGGTCATGATCGGCATGAACATGATCGTCGAGGGACTCGCGCTTGGCGCGTTCAACAACATGTATCATGTGACGAACTGTCCGCTATTGAAGGCTTTGACCTTCAACGTCATGCGGGACGAGTCGCGCCACGTCTCATTCGGTCACATCTTCCTTGGGCCGGTCATCAAAAAGCTCGACGAAGCCGCGCGCGAAGAGCTCGCAGATTTTGCGTTCAACGCGATCTACCTGATCGTGCAAGGCACGCAGGTGGGCGGCGGTCAAACGTTGGCAAGCCGTGCCGATCCGGGCTTCATGCAAGTGCTCGCGAACTCCGAGATCGACCCTGAGGACTTCTTCAAGGGCCTGCAGGAGGCGGCCGACATGGGGATCATGACCGATTTCCCGCCCGGCCAAATCCACTCGCTGCACGATTTGATGTTACCGGCGCTTGCGCGCGTCGGCCTGATGACGCCGACGGTGCGCAAGAAGTACGAAGAAGCCGGCATCCAGATTCACGAAGACTTGCGTGTCCTCCATCAGATGGAGGGCGGCGCGCCCAATCTCGAAGCTGCGGCAGAGTAGCGACTTCGAGGGAACCGAAGCGCCGGATCTGCCGCCTCCTCGGCCCCGGCGCTCGGTTCCGCTTTCTCCTGGAGGGTGGCGATGACGAAACTCACCCAGCCCGCAAGCGCGCCGACGGACACATCGTCCCCGGCGTTCTTCCGCGCGCTTGTCGAAGGTGTGCCTGAGGCGATTATCGTCACCATGCCGGACGGCACGATCACCTATTTTAACCCGGCATCGGAGAAGCTGCTCGGCTATGCGCAGGCGGACGTCGTCGGGCGCAACATCGTGATGCTCGTCCCGCAACAACCGGACCGGCGGGCGGACGCGGTGAAGTGGCTGGAGCGTTGGGCGCATGAGCCGGACGAGACTCAGTCGCGCTTTCTCGACTTCATCGCGCAAACGAAAGCGGGTGCGCAGATGCCGGTCGACGTGCGCGTGGTGGAGCGGAAGATCAACGGCGAGCGGCGCTATCTGATCACTTTTCGCGACAACACCGCGCGGCGCCAGGAGCAAGCCGCTTTCCGCCAAGCACACCTGCGTGCGTCGCGCATCCTTCAGATCGCGGAGGATGGGATCGTGTCGGCGGACGCAAGTCAGACGATCACGTTCTTCAATCTGAAAGCGGAAGAGATTTTCGGCTATCGCGCCGAAGAGGTGGTCGGCCGGCCGCTGTCGCTGTTGATGCCGGAGCGCTACCGCTCCCGCCACACCGGCGACATGGAGCGCTTTGCCGCCGGCAAGCAGGCCTCGCGGCAAATGAACGAGCGCGGTGGCGTGTTGGGGGTTCGCAAGAACGGCGAAGAGTTTCCGCTGGAGGTTGCCATCACCAAAGTCAGCGTCGGCGGCGCGCTCACCTTTACGGCGCACATGCGCGACATCACGCGCCGCAAGCAGCGCGAGGAGAAGTTGCGCGAGAGCGAGCGGCGGTTCCGGGCGATCTTCGATCATGCGTTCGAGGCGATCGGGCTCCTCGCGCCGGATGGAACGGTTCTGGAGATCAATCGCGCCGGGCGAATGATGACGGAAGGCGGCTCAGCGTTGATCGGACTGCCGCTCTGGGATCTGCCGTGGGCGGGCAGCGACCTGACCGCGGACGACTCCGCCAGGCAGCGCCTGCGCAGCGCCGTCGCGCGGGCCGCGGCGGGTGAGCCGGTGCGCTACACCGCCGATCTGCAGCGCGCCGAAGGCGACGTGCGCAAGATCGACATCTCCCTCACCCCCATCCGCGACGAAGCCGGCAAAGTGATCTACATCGTCCCGGAGGGGCGCGACACGCCGCCGGGCGACTGAGCCTTCGCTGGCGGCAAGGTGGCAAGTGAGACATTCGAGACAGTGAGACACGGTGGAGTGGCCCCTTGGCCTGGACCAGGGTTCCGCGCGAGCCTCGGGAGTCCGCTAGATTTGCGAGGCAAATCTCGCGGAGGGGGCGGAGACGCGGAGGGGATCCCGGGTCGGAATTTCAGCGAACAACCCCATGTACCCGGCGCTTAGCCGGAGAAACGGTTTGCGCCCCCAGTCTGAGTGAGGACCCTCAGCGACTGGTGTTGCGCCGATAGCCCAAAGGTGGGTTGGCGAGCCCAAATGATATCCGCCAATGCGTTATATGCGTTATTTCCGCAGCGTTGAGCCATTTTATCCGTTCGGCATCCGTTATGTAACGGTTCGGCGTGCGTTATTTGCTACTTGTCGAGCCGCACTCCCTGCGCAACGACGCGCAGGATCAACTGTCTCAAACGATGACTGAGACACAGCCGATTGCGCCGCTCGCCGATTTTCGGCGAGACGCTGGTGGTGGTCGATTGACAGATTCAAGTTGCAGCCGAACCCCGCCCGAAACGGGGCTGGAAACGTATGAGAACTAAAATAGAACATCATCAACAAAAACTCAAGTCCTATTTCGTCGCACGTCGATCCGACGCCTGAGATTGTCACGTGTCCCCGGAACTCTGTCGTCCCGCCGCGCTGCGCGATTGGTCTTCCGACGACGTGATACAATCCGCCATTATGTTGTCGCATTGCGAGATCAATTTGGCCGCAACTGGCGGGAAAGTTCGATGAGCGACCTCTCTGTTCGTGCTCCAGCAACACGCTGGCGGAAGAGTTTCGGCGTAGTACTGAGCTTACTCGCCATAGTAAGCAGCATTATTTCAATGATGATTTTGGCGTGGAAAGGGTTTGGCATTAGCTTAGACCCCTTGCTGCTCGCTACGCTGGAACAGCTTGAGCGTCGGTACGAGCAAGCATTCAGTTTCTTGAGACCAGTTGCTGTCGCTCTCGTCCAACAGATCAACCTTTTTTTCGGTTTGGACATGCAGCTTCAACCTCATTGGAAACACGCATTCGTCCTTTTGTGGCTATATTTCAGCGGGGTCATCCGACTGGTAAAACATGCTGAGGGTCCCTGGGTATTTGGTCTTATGTGGGGCAGCGCAGTTGCGCTTGTAGGGGCAATTCTCTTTGGGACCACTCCTTTGGATGACAGTCGTTTCGGTGTTCTAGCTGCGCTTTCGCCAATTTGCGCGGTGATAGCTTTTGATGTCGGCTTGGATGCTGCGCAGGCTTGGCACAATCGCGCTGTTTCGGCCCGAGGCGGCGTCCATTGGTTGTCGGACTTAGGTTGGAAATTGAAGCGCGTCTTGCGCGTTCGCATTGCGCCAGCGACATTGGCGCTCGTGACCACTTATCTTTTCATCAGTTACGCACCCAACGGAGGGTCGGTTGCAGCTCCTGGCCTGAAGCTGCTGGTCGTACTGATTTTGGCGGTGGCTCTACATCAGATGTGGCTGGCCATTGATCGGCTGCAACGGCTTGATGACTTGCAGGATCAATTCGATGAGGGATACCGGCGGTCTGGGAAAACGGGGCAGCCAATGCGTCTCCCGGGTTTCTTCCGGTTTGGATCAACTCGACTTGCGGTCGATATGCTATTGGTGCTGACGAGTGCTGCATTTATCGTCTTTGCGAGCAATGCGCTGCAAAGTATGTAGCAGGGCAAGATCGCTCCCGATGGGCGCGCGCGCTCTCAAAGCAAAGCGCGAACATGCGGAACGGCGACGTGAATTTGCGTTCGCGCGATTGCTTCCCGCCGCTATTTGATAGTCCTCTGCGCGCACTTTTTTGTGGTCGATAGAATTACCCGCACAACCTAACACAACCGCGAGGTGTGAGTTCGTCGGTCCCGACCCTCCGCAAGTTGCCGAACATTGCAGTGTGATCGTCCCCTACGCTTCCCTCTGCAACGGGTAGGTATGCGCGTACAGGCAAGATTTCGGGGGTAAGTCGTGGAGAGTTGGGGAGATGTCCTAGCAGGCTGGGGCATAACAATAGCGCACTATCGCGAGCCGCTTATTTTCATCCTGATTGCAGTCGCGACGCTGAGCTATTCGATTGTTGTAGCTCGCCGCGCTGCAGTTTGGATTGATGCTCTTGAAAGAGGGTCCTTCTCCGCTGAGCGGCTTGGAAACAGCGCGCGCAAGATCGCAACAGTGGAACGACAACTGGCCACCGCGAAGTCCTTCCGTGATGCGAAATGGAAGGAAGCGGGCGCTCAAGTGACTTTCCTGCTTGTGGCGGGCATCATCGTTCCGACTTTCTGCCTGGTGCTTTTTTCTCAGAACTATAATTGGTTCTTCGCTGGGCCCGCGTACTCTAAAAGACTTTCGGATTGCATGTGCGCCGCTCCAGATGCGTTTGACCAACTCACGTTGGCGCAGCTGGGCTCGCTGTTCATCACATCGCTCGTGCCTGATGACGTGGCTAGAGTTTGGTTGCCGGCGAAAATATTCGACGTCAGTTACAATTTTCAGCTGGCGCCCATGTCGATTGCATTCTGGATACACAAGCTTTGGGCCTTTGCTTACGTGCTGCAGCTCGCACAGGACTTCTCTTTGAAGCTGCTGCGACTGTCGGTGAGTGTGCCCGATCGGATCAAGGAACTTGAAAAGAAGCTAAGTGATTTGCAAGCCGAGAAGGCAAGAGGGACGACCAATCCTCCAAACCTTCCCGCGGCGAACGACACGGGAGCGGCAATTGCCGCGTAGGTGCGTAGCTACTCCAGCATCACCCGCTCAAAGGTAGCGTGGTCTGGAAGGAACTCGTCAAGATACGCGAAGGTATATTGCAACGTCTCCAAGTAGCCCAAGAGCTTCTCGCGATCGTGTTCTCGCGGCTCCAGGTTCCAGTAACCCTTGGCTTCGACGACGACGGTGTTGTGGTCGCTATTGTCCGGGCAGTGGACGATTAGGTCGCGGGCATTCCGGGGACACGACACAGACCAATGTAACCCCTCGCCCGCGCCCTGTTAGGCGTCAGACCTGTTTGCGGTGACCTAGGGACCGACCGCGTGGTTTGCATCATCGTTACCAAGGATACGCCTCGGCGAGAGATTCGGATATCGTTAGAGACACCTCAATCAGCGTCCGTGTGCGCGTCGTCTCCTCCCTCCCAGCCTTTGCGCGACCGACGCTTGGCTGATGCCCTCCTGCGTTCTGAAAGGCGTTCGTGGGTGATCCTCGGGGCGTAGAGGGCCGGTTTCTTGGGCCCAAACTTGGGTCGAGCGATTGGGGGTATGATCTTTAGCAGGATTCCAAGAAAGCTTGGCGGAGCCGGAGGGATTCGAACCCTCGATACAGCTTTTCAACTGTATAACGGTTTAGCAAACCGCCGCCTTCAGCCTCTCGGCCACAGCTCCTAAGCCCTGCGTCTTCGGCAGGGCCGGGAGGTTTAACTGACCGGACCGCTTGAGGCAAGCCACGGGGTTGCGGCCTCCCGCGGTGCGCCCCGCACTCAGTTCGTCTGAAAATCGAGCCGATAGGCGTAGCCGCGCATTACGGGGCGATAGGTCATCCGCCCGCGGCCGGCGCGCTGTTGTTCTTCGAACCAGGCCTTGACCTCCGGCCGGAAGCGTACGTGGAACTGATCGAGCCAGGTGCCCAGCATCTTCTTGAACCAGCGCGGCATGCCTTCCTGGTCGCCGAAGTCGACGACGTGGATCGTGCCGCCGCGCTTCATCTGGGTGAAGCCGTATTCCAGCGCCTCGCGCCAATCGTCCATCATCGACAGCGAGTAGGAGTAGATGAGGCGATCGAACGGCCGGTCGTGCCCCAGCAGCGCCGGCGTGAAATCCGTCGAGAGCGCGGTCGCCAGTTTCACTTGCGCACTCAAACCCGCGGCCGCCACCGACTCAGACGCGGTCTTGAGCATCTCGCTCGACGCATCGATGCCATAGAACGTTGCCTTGGCGTGGCGCTTGGCCAGCATGACAAGATTGCGCGCGGTGCCGCAGCCCACTTCGCATATGTGGTCCGCCGCGCCTACCGGCAGCTCTTTGATCAGCTTGTCGCGCCCGAACAGATAATATTTGCGCGTCAGGTCGTAGATGTAGCGCTGATGGCGATACATCTGATCCATCGCCA
>CAZJOM010000080.1:0-18277 GCA_964547645.1 uncultured Flavobacteriaceae bacterium | reverse complement strand
CTCGATCATCACGAACTACATCGAGGCGATCATCGGGGATTTGAGGGCGCCTTAGTTCGTCCTTCCGTCGCTCGCGGCAGCGAACTACAGTCGGTCCGTCTCTGGACGAGGAGGCGAGCGTGGAGCGCAGGCAGTTTGTGGTGAGCCTTGGGGCCACGGTTGGAACGTTGACGCTCAGAGGTGCTGCTATGGCGAACGCAAACGCGCCCGGGATCGCCAACCTCAATCCGCGGTATGCCGAAATGAAGCCAGCGCTCCTAAAGAACTTCCCGTTCGAAGTCGTTCGTGCGCCCGGCACCACCGCACTTTCAACATGGGAGGCGCTCAGGCGGCGCGCAGACATCTACCCAATTGTCGTCGGCGCCGACGACGATCTGCTTCAGATCGCCGAGCAACAACAAAGTCCCCGACGAGAGAAGAGCGACGCGATCCTTGCGGCGGCGGCCAAGTACCGCTTCCCCCAAGATCTTCGAGAACACAAAGAGCGCCTCAAAGCGAAGATCGACGCCGATCGACAATCCGATCCCCGCTTCGCTGAGGCCTATGACGCGATGCTGCTACAGTTTCCGGGAAGCGGCGACGCCTCCCCTCCCCGGGGGCCGTGGCCCGTTGAAATACCGTCGGATGCTGGCCTGTCTGTTGCACAGACCGCCACGCTCGAAAACGACCAACTCATCACTCGACCGAGTACCGAAGTCTCCATAGCGCTCTTGCCTATCAAGGAATGGACAGACGCCTTCGCCCTTCTCAACTATGGCGGATGGAATGACTGTCCCGCACCGGAAGCGCACGTTGCAGCCTTCCGACACTGGCAGGGTCGCTATCAGCTTGAGCTGGTGGGGATGTCCGGAGACGTTCTCAATTTGCGTGCCGCATCAAAGCCAAAGTCACGCGAGGAAGCGCTTTCACTCGCGGCGGAGCATTACGAATTCTGTCCCGACACTGTTGACCAAGGGGTCGGCACGTTAGAGACTCTTGCAGCCTGTCTGCTGGAGCACGACTGGTGGCATTTTTGGTGGGATTGAACGCGCGCCGAGCCTGAAATGCCATGCGTGAAAACCGAGAACTTGCTCTGTGACGAAACGTGACAAGAAAATGACCACTCCTCACGCGCCGGACTCTGACGCGGAGCTCGAGGCATGGCTACGAGATTGTCGTTCCCCGTTTCGATGCGCTCAAAGACGGCACGGCAACGCTTATGTCCCTTGAGGAGGCGCGCCGCCTCCTGCTGGGCAAGAAGGCACCCTAGACGCTTCCCGCGACCATAGCGGTCGGCCTAATGTGCCGCGGATGCGCCCGCAGATTCTCTTTCCTCTGTTCGCCGACGTCGCCTCGTTGCAGGGGATCGGGCCGCGTTTTGCGAAGTTGATCGGCAAGGTCGCAGGGCCTCGCCTTGTCGATTTGATTTGGCACAAGCCGGTCTCGATCAACGACTGGCGTCTGATGAGCACGATCCGTGACGCGCCTGAGAAGGAAATCGTCACGCTGAAACTGACGGTCGTCGAGCATACGCCCTCACGCGTTACGCGGGCGCCGTACAAGATCCGTGCTGCCGACGATACGGGGTTCATTGACCTCGTCTTTTTCCGGGCGCACAAAGATTATCTCAGCAAAGCACTCCCCGTCGGCGAGGTGCGCTACGTCAGCGGCAAGGTCGAACGTTTCGGCGGGCGGCCACAACTCACCCACCCCGAACGTATCCTCGACGAAAAAGGATTCGAGACCGCTTCCGCGATCGAACCGGTTTACGGCGGAACCGAAGGGCTGCCTCCGCGGACGCTCACGCGCGCGGTCGGCCAGGCGGTCGAGAAAGCGCCCGAACTCCCGGAGTGGCAGGATGCGGCTTGGTTGAAAAAGCAAACCTGGCCTGCCTGGCATGCGGCGCTTACCAAGCTGCACGCGCCGCAAGGCCTCAGCGATCTCGACCCGACCACGCCGGAGCGGCGCCGTCTTGCCTTCGACGAAATGCTCGCCAGCCAGCTCGCGCTGGCACTCGCTCGCGCGCGCATGCGCAAGGTGAAAGGCCGGGCACTAAAGGGCGACGGCAAACTTCGCGCGAAGGCGTTGGCGGCACTGCGCTTCACGCTGACGAAATCGCAGACAGTCGCTCTTGAAGAAATCTTCGCCGACATGGCGACCGAGTTGCGGATGCTCCGCATGCTGCAAGGCGACGTCGGCGCTGGCAAAACGCTCGTCGCCTTTTTTGCCATGCTGAACGCGATCGAATGTGGCGCGCAGGCAGCTCTTATGGCGCCGACCGAAGTGCTCGCGCGCCAACACGCGGCCGCGCTGAGGCCGCTCGCCGAAGCCGCCGGCGTCTCGCTGGCGCTCCTCACCAGCCGCGAAAAGGGCCGCGAGCGCGAGGACCTGCTGGACAACCTGCAATCGGGCTCGCTCAAAATTCTGATCGGCACCCACGCCTTGATCGGCGAGACGGTTGTCTTCCATGACCTCGGCCTGGTCGTCGTGGACGAGCAGCATCGCTTCGGTGTGCATCAACGCTTGGCGCTCTCCGGCAAAGGCAACCGCCCCGCCGACATCTTGGTGATGACCGCGACACCGATCCCGCGCACGTTGGCGCTGACCGCCTACGGCGACATGGATATGTCGCGCCTCACAGAAAAGCCGGCCGGCCGAAAGCCGATCGCGACGCGCGCGATTCCGCTGAGCCGCCTGGACGAGGTGACAGAGGCCGTCGAACGCGCCGTCGCGCGCGGCGAGCGCATCTTCTGGGTCTGCCCGCTCGTCGAAGAGAACGAAGACCTTGACCTGACCGCCGCCGAAGAGCGCTTCGATGTCCTCAAAGCCATGTTCGGCGACCACGTCCGCCTCATTCACGGACGCATGAAACCAACAGAGAAGGATCAAGCGATCGGCGACTTCCGCTCCGGCGCCGCGCACATCCTTGTCGCAACGACGGTGATCGAGGTCGGCGTCGATGTTCCCGATGCCACGATTATCGTCATCGAACACGCCGAACGCTTCGGTCTGGCACAGCTACATCAACTTCGCGGCCGCGTCGGTCGTGGCGAGAAGCCATCGACCTGCTTGCTGCTTTACCAATCCCCGTTGGGCGAGACGGCGCGCGCTCGCCTCGATTGCCTGCGCACCACTGAGGACGGATTCAAAATCGCCGAAGAAGACTTGCGCCTGCGCGGTGCCGGCGAATTGTTGGGCGAGCGTCAATCCGGCCTCCCCGAATTCCGCCTCGCCGATCTCTCGGTCCACGGCGACCTCGTCGAACCCGCCCGCGACGACGCCCGCCTCATTGTCAACCGCGATGCCGACCTCAAAACGGGGCGCGGCGAGGCGTTGCGCGTGTTGCTCTACCTGTTCGAGCAGGACGACGCGGTGAAGACGATTAAGTCCGGTTAAGTCTTGAGCGCGCGCGTCGAGGGTGTGAAGGAATGACCGCGCGGAGCCGCGGAGAGCGCGGAGTTTATCGGAAATTGACTACTCCTCCGCGCCTTCGCAACTCCGCGTGCCCTTCTTTCACAAACTCCCGGCTGCGCTCGTGTCACACGTTGATTTTGTTGATCATGTCTCGACACGTCGACCACGAACGCAAATAGTGAAAGCAACAAGCGAGTAGCCCTTGTCTCTTGCCCTTCCGATCGGCGCGGTCGTCGTCGTTACCTCCATCATCTCCGGCATCTTCGGCATGGCGGGCGGCTTGGTCCTGATGCTGGTGCTGGGGGTCTTGCTGCCGGTGCAAGCCGCGATGGTCCTGCACGGCATCACGCAGTTCTTCTCCAACGGCTGGCGCGCGGTCATTTGGCGGCAGTGGATCGACTGGCGGATCATCGGTCTCTACACGCTGGGCGCGCTGCCCGCGATCATCGTGCCGCTCGTCTTCGCCTACGTGCCCGATAAGCCGGTGATGCTGATCATCCTTGGGCTTGTCCCCTATCTCGCCTTCGCGATCCCGGAGCGCTGGGCGCTCGACGCCACCAAGACCTGGCACGCCGTTGCATGTGGCTTCGTCGTCGCGGGCTTGCAGCTGGTCGCCGGCGTCGCGGGACCTCTTCTCGACACGTTCTTCGTCCGCTCCAAACTCGACCGGCGCGCGGTCGTCGCGACGAAGGCGGCGACGCAAGCGTTTAGTCACACTCTGAAAGTCGGCTACTACGGCGTGCTAATCGCCCAAGCCCCCGCGCTCGGGCTCGACGTTTATGCCGCCGCAATCATCGCCGCCGTGGTCGGGACCACGCTTGCCGGGCCGATCCTCGAAAAGATGTCGAACGAGAATTTCCGCCGCTGGACCAAGACGATCGTCCTCATCGTCGGCGCGATATCCGTAGCGCAAGGCCTCTACCTCTGGCTCACCGGTGCGCATTGACGATCCAGGCCAGCCCGTCGCACTCTGCGGCACATGTCCACTAGCCAACCAGACTTTGCGCCGCTCCTGGAACGCGCTGTCGCCCGAGCGCTCGACGGCGTTCAATCGATCGCCAACCTGAAACGCCTCTCCGGCGGCGCGAGCCAGGAAACATGGTCGCTCGACGGCGTCGGCCCGAAGGGCACGACACCACTGATCCTGCGCCGCGCCCCCGGCGGCAAAGTCATCCCACGCTCTGCGACCGCCGTCAGCCTTGCCACCGAGGCCAAGGCCATACGCCTTGCGGCGGCCGGCGGGGTGCCGGTTCCGCCGGTGCCTTACGTTTTGCAGGACAGCGACGACCTCGGCCCCGGCTACTTGATGGGCCGCGTCGAGGGGGAAACGATCGCCCGAAAAATTCTGCGCGACGCCGCTTTCGCCGACGCGCGCCCAAAGCTCGCCCGCCAATGCGGCCGCATCCTCGCCGGTATTCACGCGATCGACAATGCGCAAATGCCGGAGCTCGCCGTCGTACCACCGCGCGCGCAGTTCGATCAGTACCGCACGATTTACGACACCTACGACTACCCGCACCCGGTGTTCGAAGTCGCGTTCAAGTGGCTGGAGCAGCGCCTACCCGCGGCACCGGAACTCACGCTCGTGCACGGCGACTTCCGCCACGGCAACCTGATGATCGGACCCGACGGCGTGCGCGCGGTCTTGGACTGGGAGCTGACCCACATCGGCGACCCGGCCGAGGATCTGGGCTGGATCTGCGTCAACTCGTGGCGCTTCGGCGAAACGCACAAAGTCGTTGGCGGCTTTGGCGATGTCGAGGACCTGCTTGCGGGCTACGCCGAGGCAGGCGGCAAAGGCATGACCGCCGAACGCGTCAAGTTCTGGGAAATGTTCGGCACGCTGAAGTGGGGCATCATGTGCATGACCATGTACCAGTCGTTCGCCACCGGAAGCGACCGCAGCGTCGAACGAGCGACGATCGGCCGGCGCTCTTCGGAAACTGAGATCGATCTTGTGAATCTGCTTTATGGAAAGAGCGGGTAGTTGTTTGGGATTCGTGGTTCGGGATTCGGGTATCGGGAGTCTCGCCACGTTCAATCCCGAAAACCGAACCCCGAACCACGAGAACCGACCATGATGGACCAACCCTCCGCCGCCGAACTCGTCACCGCCGTGCGGGAGTTCATTGAAAAGCACGCCATGCCGGCGCTGACCGGCCACACGGCATTCCATGCCCGCGTCGCCGCCAACGCGCTCGCGATCGTCGCGCGCGAGTTGGAACAAGGCGGCGCCGCCAACGCCGCAGAACACCAACGCCTGCGTCAGCTGCTCGGGACCGACGGCACACTCGACGAACTGAACCGCGAATTGTGTCGCCGCATCCGGTCGGGCGCCGTGGCGCTCGGTAATCCGTCATTGGGCGATCATCTGCGGCAGACGACACTCGCGAAAGTTGCAATCGATCAGCCAAATTACTCAGGGTTTCAACACTCTCCCCATCGTCCGGCCAATCCGGCTGTGGCCGAATAGGCACGCTGAAAAGATGTCTGTTGCAGCCACGCCGACACAGCGCTGTCGCGTGTTAGGACCCCTCTCGGCTTTGAATCGAGGGACGCCATGGCGACCAGGGGTCGCAGAGTTCTCTTCGGCGTAGGTATCTTCTTAGGTGTCGTGGTTGCTGCCGCTATGGCGGCCTATGGCGGCCGCGACAACCTCATTCGCTATACGTTGAACCCCGGCCGCGGCTTTGGCGAGGGCGCGCAGGCGACCGCGCCAGACTATGCGAGCGCGGTCTCGTGGGCGTTGCTCCCGCAAGCGGCGTCGAAGCCAGTCGACGTCTTCTTCATTTATCCGACGACCTATTTCTCGGGCGAATACTGGAACGCGCCGATCAATAACGACGCCGTGCGCGAGCGCCTCGTACACGTGATCCGGCCGCTCTACGCCGCGCCGTTCGCGACCAGCGGCAACGTGCACATCCCGCTCTACCGTCAAGCCGCGCCGTACAGTTTCATGGGCTCCAGCGAAGACGGCCGCAATGCGCGTGAGCTTGCCTATGGCGACGTCGCCAGAGCGTTCAAAGCGTTTCTCAAGGATCACAATGCCGGCCGGCCTTTCATTATCGCCGGCTACGGCCAAGGTGCTCTCTACGGCTTCCGCCTGGTCACGGAGCTCGAGCCCGAGGTGCGCCGCCGTATGGTCGCTGCTTACCTGCTCGAAGTCGCGATCCCAGTCGAAATCATTTCCAGCGCGACGCCGCTCTGCGATTCACCCGATCAAACGGGCTGCATGGTCATTTGGAGTTCTACGACGCAGCACGGCCGCGGCGACCTCGCCCGGCAGAACGCACTCGTTTGGAAGCCCGGCGGCGGTTTCGACGCCACGCGCGGGCGCGATCTCGCCTGCGTGAACCCGTTGACCTGGTCAATCTCCGGCCGCGCCGGCAGCTCCGATATGAACCTCGGTTCGGCCGAATTGTCCGAGTTCGCAACCGGCGGCACGATCGTGACGCGCGGCGTCACCTCCGCCGATTGCTGGAACGGTTTGCTCTTCACCGATGTAACGCCGGATCCGATCTTCTTCTGGGCGGGGCCGCGCTACCGCGAGATGTTCCCCTCGCGCATCAACCCGTTCTTCGGCGACATCAAGGACAACGCCGCCCGCCGCATCGAATCCTTCGCCGCCCAAGCGAGCCTCCCCGATCCGCCGAGAGAGGGCGACAACGTCGACTTGCAGACGGCGCCGCCGGACACCGAAGGGAACTGAGCCCTACTACGCCCCATGTGCCCCGATGATCGCGATGGAACACACGTTCATCGACGGCGCGCCGCCGAGGTTGTGCGTGAGCCCGATCTTCGGATTCCGCAGTTGCCGCGCGCCGGCGCGGCCTTGGAGTTGCAGATACATTTCGTAGAGCATGCGCAAGCCGCTCGCCCCGATCGGATGCCCAAAGCACTTGAGGCCGCCGTCGATCTGGCAGGGCACCTTGCCGCTGGCATCGTAGAAACCGTCCATGACGTCGTGCACGGCCCGGCCTTCCGCCGAGATGAACAGATCTTCCATTGTGACGAGTTCGGTGATCGAGAAGCAGTCATGCACCTCCATCATCGAGACTTCTTCGCGCGGCTTGCGGATGCCCGCTTCCTCATACGCCTTTTTCGAGGCGATGCGCGCGGTGTGGAAGTAGCTGCCGTCCCAAGAGTTGTGCGAGCTCTCAAGCCCGTTCGAGAGTGCCAGCTGCAAGGCTTTGACCGTGATGATGTCCTTTTTGCCCATCGAGCGCGCGATTTCCGGCGTCGTCACGATCGCTGCCGCCGCACCGTCCGACACGCCGCAGCAATCGAACAGACCGAGCGGCTCGGCGATCATCGGCGCATTCAGCGCCATCTCTTCGGTGATCGGCTTCTGCAAATGCGCCTTCGGATTCTTCGCGCCGTTCTCGTGGCTCTTCACCGAAACATGCGCGATCGCCCGCTTCAAATCCTGTTTCGAGACGCCGTGCTTCGCGCGGTAGGCGGAGGCGAGTTGCGCGAAGTTCCCCGGCGCCGAGCCGTTCGCGCCCCACTGCGGCAGCAACGTGCCCGGCTGCCCGGTCGGCAAGCCGCCGTAACCGGTGTCCTTCAGCTTCTCCACGCCAAGCGCAAGTGCAATGTCGTAGGCGCCGGATGCTACCGCGTAAACGGCGCCGCGAAACGCTTCCGAACCGCCGGCGCAGAAATTCTCGACCCGCGTCACCGCAACGTTGGGAAGGCGCAGAGCGACCGACAACGGCGTGCCGCCCTTGCCGACACCGATCTCATCGATATGCGTGGAGAACCAGCCGGCCTGGATCTGGTTCGTCTCGATGCCTGCATCCTTCAGCGCTTCGATGTACGCCTCGACCATGAGCTCTTCCGCGCCCATGTCCCAGCGCTCGCCGAACTTCGAGCAGCCCATACCGAGGATGGCGACTTTGTCTCTGATGCCTGAGGCCATGACGTTTCTCCGAATAACTGAACGATTGCATCTAACGACGCGGTTTCCGCGCTGTCAAAATCCTTAGTAAACCGGCGCTGCCTTCCAGAAATACCGCCTAAACCCGCGCTTGTCGTCGAAGTCTTTGATCCGGAACACCATCCGGACCGCGGTCCCTGAGTCGATCGTGCCAATGTCGACGTCGGTGATGTCCGAGAGAAAGCGCCCGCCCTCTTCGAACGTCACCATGCCGTAGTGCGACGGCGGGTCCTGGGCGTAGGTCAGATAGTCCGCCGACCACGACAGGATCTTGCCTTTCAACTCGGCGAACGAGAACGGCTTCTGCTCGTCCACCGCACGGCAGTTCGGGTTGACGCAGATGCGCGTGCGTGGGAACTGCGCCGTGCCGCACTTCTCGCATTTGCCGCCGACGAGACCGAACAGCATGTCGCGCTTGCGATAGGTGACGGTCAGCGCGGTCTTGTTGTCCTTCTCCGCGCGCATGCCCTTTTCCATTTCGACGAGCCCGTTGAAGGCTAGCCACTTCATGTAGTTCGTTTCTTCCTTCCGCCGCGCGAGCGAACCCTTTACGCCGCGCGCGGGGCGCGCCTTGTCGATCGCGTCCGTCACCTCGAACACGGCTGCGTCGCAACCCTGTCCAAACGCCGCGACCAGAATCTTCTGCCCCGGTTTCGCTTCCTCCAGCGCATGCGCCAGCATCAGCAACGCGTGTGCCGTGCCGCACTCGCCGACCGTGGCCGCAAGGTTGTCGCGCACCTTCGATGCGTCGATCCCGGACTTCGTCGCGAGCTGCTGATCGAGCTTTGCGAACTGACAGGGCAAGATGAAGTGATCGATCGAAGCCGCCGCAACGCCCGCCTTCTCCAACGCGCCTTTGACGGTGCGCGGCACGATCTTCGCGTAGCCTTCGTCGCGGATCCAACGCTCTTCCCAATTGTAGTCGTATTCTTCGCTCTCGCCGCGGAAGTGATCGATGAAGTCGACCGACACCGAGTGACTGCCCAGGAAGCGCGCTGCCACGCCTTCGCTACCGATGAGGAGGGCGGCCGCGCCGTCACCGAACTGAAACTCTTGGGCGGAGCCCGCGCGCGTCTTGCGCTTGTCGCCGGACGCAACCAGCGCCGTCTTGGCGCCGCCCGCCTTCACCTTCTCGAGCGCGGCGATCAGCGCGGAGACGCCGGCGCGCTGCGAGCCCGTCACGTCAGCGGTGTGGATCTCTTCCGGCAGGCTCAGTGCCGCCGCAACGATACCGGCGTTTTGGCGGTCGGCGAACGGCATCGTGGTGGAGGCGAAGTAGAGCGCGCCGACGTGTTTGCGGCCCGAGAGTGGATCGTGCGCCGGCAGCGCGTCGCGCGCGGCTTCGACGGACATGGTGACGGCGTCTTCATCCCAGTTCGCCATCGTGCGCTCGCCCTTGCCCTGCCCCATGATGCTGGGGTTGAACCAGGCGTTCGCCGTCGCCATCGCTTTGCGCTGCAACCGAAGCCGCGGCAGATAGGCGCCAAAGCCGGTGATGCCGACCGATTGCGTCATGAGATCCATCCTGTTTGTGCGTCTTAGAAGCGGCGATGGCGCGGCTTGGCAAGCCGCGCTGTTTCATTGTCGCCTAACAGATTTGGAACGGCCGCTCAATCGGCCCGCGATTAGCGGCGCACGACGATGCAGGGCGCGCCGCGATCCCGTAGCGTCCGGCAGAGGTTGAGTGCGGCCTCCCGGTCGGGCAGCGCCTCCGCGTAGAGCCGGAAGACCGTCGACTTGTCCGGCAACGCCGCGCCTTCGATCACGCGGCTGAGACCATTCAGCAGGTCGCCCGAAACCTTCAGCGCCTTCTTCCAGCCCGACTCCGCCAGCTCTTCCGATTTGAACGAGCCCAGTTGGATCGCGTACTCGACGTCGCTGCCGCCCTCACCCGTCGCGTTGCTGGCGTTGAGGATCTTCGGCCCCGGCGCGAGGGGGGCTGCCGAAACGACGGGCGCCTGGGATTGTGCCGAGACGACAACCGTCTGAGGCGCCAACGCGACGATCGACGGCTTCTTGGCGAGCGGTTGAGAACCGGGCAGCGATGCCGTCGGCGTGGTCATCACAGGCTTGGGCGCGGGTAGCAGCGGTAACGAGGAGGGAAGCTTCGGCTGATCGTCGACCGCAGGCCGCAACGCCACGCCGCCGCCGGTATCGGCCGCCGGCTGGGCGACCTTGATGGACGGTGCAGCCGGCGACGGTGGCGTCCAAGGCACGTGCTGCGTTTCGCCCTCGCTTGCCGTTCGCACGCGCGAACTCGGCGCCGCGGACATGATCGCGGGCTGATCCTTCTCAGGCTTCTTGCCGCCGTTCAAAAGATTGCCGAGCGATTGACCTTCTTCCAGCTTCGCAAGCCGACTCTTCGCCAGTTCGAAGTTCGGATCGATCGAGAGAGCGCGACGGAACGCGTCCATCGCCTCGCGGCGCTTGCCCTGCGCCTCCAGCGACATGCCCTGCCACGCAAACACAAACTGCGGATGGGGGTACCCATTCCGCAGCGCGCTGTCGTAGTCGGCGATCGCCTGATCGTGGCGATTGAACTTTCGGTGCAGATTGCCCCGGTTGCCGAACGCCTCGGCGTAGTTCGGGTTTAACTTGATGGCGAGGCTGTAGTCCGTCATCGCGGAGTCGAAGTCGCTCATCGCCTCGAACGCCAAGCCGCGATTGTTCAGCGTGCGCGGGCGGAACTCCTTCGGCAGATCGTCGTTCCAGAGGGCGGTCGAATAATCGAGGATCGCGCGGCCCGTCTGACCTTCCTTATAGAAAGCCATGCCGCGATGGTGATAAGTGAGCGCCAAGCCGTCCGGGCTCAGTTCCTTGCTTTGAATGGCACGGGTGAACAATTCCGCGGCTGCCGCAGGGTCACCGGCGTTCAGGCGCGCGATTCCGGCGTCGGCATCCGCAAGGCCACCGGCCTGGGCAACAACGCAAGAGACAGCAATGCTTACAAGGACTAGCGCCACCCGCAACATACCGCCCAGGATATAGTGATTCGGGCACAGTCCATATGGCTAACGGTATTGCGCTGCGGAAGCGGGTGGTGTGTATCACCAAATAAACCGGCAGAGCTGCGGATGTTCTCGTGATGTTTTGGTTCGAAGAATGACAACAAAAAAGCCCATCAAGCCCGTCCGCAAAGCCGTCTTCCCGGTCGCCGGCATGGGTACGCGCTTCCTGCCCGCGACGAAGGCGGTCCCGAAGGAGATGCTGACCGTCGTCGACAAGCCGGTCATCCAATATGCCGTCGAGGAGGCCAAGGCCGCCGGGATCGAGCAGTTCATCTTCGTCACCGGCCGCGGCAAGCACATCATCGAAGACCACTTCGACCACGCGTATGAGCTCGAGGCGCTGCTCGAGGCCCGCGAGAAGACGACCGAGCTGAACAGCCTTCTCGAAGCACTGCCGCCCTCGGGTTCGGTCAGCTTCACGCGCCAGCAGAACCCGCTCGGCCTCGGCCACGCCGTCTGGTGCGCGCGGCACTTCATCGGCGACGAGCCGTTCGCGGTGCTGTTGCCGGACGAGCTTCTGGTCGATCAGCCCGGTTGCCTCGCGCGCATGACCGCCGCGTACAACGACGTCGGCGGCAACGTCATCGCCGTGCGCGAAGTTCCGCAGGCGGAGACAAAGCGCTACGGCATCATCGATCCCGTGTCGGAGAAGGGCGACCTCATTTCCGTGCGCGGCATTGTCGAGAAGCCGGAGGCCGCGAAGGCACCGTCCCGCCTCGCCGTCATCGGCCGCTACATCCTGCAGCCGCAAGTCTTCGCCGAGCTCGAACGCCACGAGCGCGGTGCCGGCAACGAGATCCAGCTGACCGACGCGCTCGCCCGCCTGATCGGCCATGCGCCGTTCCACGGCTTCCGCTTTCACGGCCAACGCTATGACTGCGGCGACAAGGTGGGCTTCCTGCAAGCCAACGTCGCCATCGGCCTCGGCCATCCGGACACTGCGGGCCCTCTCAAGGCCTTCTTGAAAAACCTGCCGCTCTAAAGCCGCGGCCAAACTCAAGGAATTCCCATGCGCGTCGCGATGATCGGCACCGGCTACGTTGGACTCGTCTCCGGTGCCTGCTTCTCCAACTTCGGTCACGACGTGGTTTGCGTCGACAAGGACGCGAGCAAGATCGCTCGGCTGAACCGCGGCGAGATTCCGATCTTCGAACCGGGCCTCGACGCGCTCGTCGCCGACAACGTGAAGGCCGGGCGTCTATCGTTCACCACCGACCTCGCGGCCGCCGTGCCGGATGCCGAAGCGGTCTTCATCGCCGTCGGCACGCCGAGCCGCCGCGGCGACGGCTTTGCCGACCTCAGCTACGTCTACGACGCCGCCGCCGAAATCGCCGGCGCGCTCAAGGACTACACGGTGGTCGTCACCAAATCGACCGTGCCCGTCAGCACCTGCAAAAAGGTCGAGACGATCATCCGCGAGAAGCGCCCCGACGCGGACTTCGACGTCGCCTCGAACCCGGAGTTCCTGCGCGAAGGCTCCGCCATCGAAGACTTCCAACGCCCCGACCGCGTCGTCGTCGGCACCGAAAGCGAGCGCGCCCGCAACGTGATGCGCGCGCTCTACCGGCCGCTGTTCTTGAACGACAAGACGCCGTTCGTCTTCACCTCGCGCGAGACGTCGGAGCTGATCAAATACGCCGCGAACGCGTTCCTGGCGTTGAAGATCACGTTCATCAACGAGATGGCCGACCTCTGTGAAAAATCCGGCGCCGACATCCAAGACGTCTCGCGCGGCATCGGCCTTGACGGGCGCATCGGCTCGAAGTTCTTGAACGCGGGCCCCGGCTATGGCGGCTCCTGCTTCCCGAAAGATACGCTCGCCCTCATGCGCCAAGCGGGCGAGTTCGGCGCGCCGTCGCGGCTCGTCGAGTCCGTCGTCGACGTCAACAACAAGCGCAAAAAACGCATGGCCGAAAAAATCATCGACGCCTTCGGCGGCGTGAAGGGCAAGACGGTCGCGATCTTGGGCGTCACGTTCAAACCCAACACCGACGACATGCGCGACAGCCCCTCGCTCGACATCATCCCGGCCCTGCAAGCCGCTGGCGCCACCGTCCGCGCCTTCGACCCCGAAGGCATGCAGGAAGCGGAGAAGATGCTCGCCGGCGTGAAGTGGACCCAAAACGGCTACGAAGCCATCAACGGCGCCGACGGCGTCGTGATCCTGACCGAATGGAACGAATTCCGCGCGCTCGATCTTACGCGCGTGAAAGCGCAACTGAAGCGCCCGCTGATCGTCGACCTGCGCAACATCTACACGCTGCGCGAAATGGCCGACGCGGGAATCGAGTACCACAGCGTGGGCCGGAGCGCGGTGAAGGGGTGAGTTAGACGGGGAGCGCTAAGCTGGGAGCGGAACCCGGCCGCAAGCTTGGCAGGCGCAAGCCGGGAGCAAAGCCGAGCGGTGCGGGAGGTGTTCAAGCCGTATTGTTCTAGGTTGTGACGTGTCCCCGGAATTTCTTGATAGAACACGGCTTCGTCGTAGCCGTCGCGACCGCGCCGGTCGGCTTCCTCTTCCAGAAGGTCGCCGGCGATATGCATGGCTTCCGACCACTGCGTGGCGAAAGCGGGATCGTCCTTCCGCCAGCGATAAGCACAGCGCCGCGCGTAACCGGCCGCCTGGCAGGCGGCGCGCACGGGGTGACCGTTCTCGAGCGCGGCAAAGAACTTCGCGTCGCCTTCCGGCGTGCGGACCGATTTTGCCGGCATGAACGTGAACCCCTTCAAACAAACTTCACCCGCCAAATTCTCACTCGTCATGGCCGGGCTTAACCCAGCCACCCAGTGCCGAGCGGCAAGGGAGGCGAAAATGTGAGTCTCTCGGCCGCGCGGACGCGCGGCCACTGGGTGGCCGGGTTAAGCCCGGCCATGACGACTAATAATTATGCGTCAACGCCAAACGCCCGTATCAAAGCGGAAGCGGCAAAACAAACTGTTCGACCCGCGCGCCGCCTACTTCAGCGGCAATGCACCTTTCGGCCATGAACCCTTGAGCGCACAAAGCTTTTTGCCGAACAAGTTCGTCACACCGCCCATGACGGGTTCGGCCAGCGACTGAGGTTTGGTCTGCCAGTCGGCGGCAACCTTCGTACCGTCCGCCTTGGTGGCGACGGAGACATAGAAGACATTGTTCCCGGTGCAATCGAACGCCCAAACATGGCGTGAGGTATCGACGCCCGGCGTCGCGGTATCCGGCTTCACATAGATCATCGTCGCAGCGACGAACCCGGTAGCGCTGTCTTCGATCACACCGTCGACGTCGAACATGTGGAAGACGCCTTCCTTGGCGAAGGGATCGTTGGGATCGATCTTCAACCATTTCTCGGCGGCGACGGCGGGCAGCGTCAGAGCAAGCGGCAGAGCCGCAAGTGCAGCGAGAGGGAGCAGCTTCATGGGTAGCACCTTTCAAACTTGAGCCTCGATGCGCCCGCAGACGTTAGCGCCAAAACCCTCAAACGCCTAACGCCCGCATCAAAGCTGAAACGGCACAACAAAACTATTCAACCCGCGCCCACGCGGCGCCGCGCGCGCGAACCAGTTTTCCCGCGATGCCTCGCCGAGCAGCGACATCCCCGCACCAACGACCGCCCCCTGCAACGCCGCCTTCCCCCGCGCCCGCGCATTCGCGGCGTCGACTTTATGCCCCCACGCCGTAACCTCGCCGCCATGCAGCGCAGTCAAATGCTCCCGCTGCGCCCGCGACGCGATATCCGCCGCGACATCGACGGGCGATCCGCGCGATGGATCGACATTGGAGGCACCGGTTCGCGCGAGGAACTGCCCCAAGCGATCCCGCCCTTCATCCAACGGCCGCTGCGCATTTGCCTCCGCCGTTTGCCGCGCGAGCGCCGCCTGTTGCTCGCTGACCGCCGCCTCCCGCTTCGCGGCCTTGTTCGCTTGCACGCCTTCGACAACCTTCAGGCCGATGCTGGCGACCGTGATTGCCGTTTGAAGACACATGGCAAGGAACTCCGCTTAAACGACCCCAGAGACTCGCGCCGACCAGTGCCGCGGGCTTCAGTTGAGTTTGTTACATGTCCCCAGAATTAATGTTACTATCCGCCAGCGTCACTAGAGTTTGTCGCGTGTCCCCGGAATTACTGATCGCAGCATCGCGTTTTGCTGCCTTGTTCGCTTGCACACCTTCGACGACCTTCAGACCGATGCTGGCGACGGCGATCGCTGTTTGCAGACACATGGGTGGAACTCCGCAAAGTTCGGCTCGTTCCTTCTACCAAACCAACCACGTAAGAGCCGGGGTCACATGAATTCTCATATGGCCCCGGAATTCCAATTCTCTAACCGGCGGGAGGAGGAGGATCTTTCGGTGCATGCGCTGTACGGAACGCGCCACTCTTGCTTTTCGCATTCGCAACGATCTGACTATCGACACCACCGACATCAGCGGATTGCAGCATCTGCAAATTCGCCTTCAACGATGCGACATTGACAGTGATCTTGTCCAACGTGTCTTTTTTGCTTTGCATCGCAACACGCAGCGGATTTTTCTTATCGGCATCCGTCTCCTTTTCATACGCCTCGTTTGCCGTGTTGTATTCCGTGGTGGCGGTGTCGAATTTGCCGATGAGAGCGGTGACCGCCTTAGACAATGGCGCATTCTTCAAGTTCTTAATTTCCTCGAGCGCGGCATCCCGCTCCTCTTTTGAAGCATCAGCCGCAATCATAAAGTACCAATAGATAGCTACAAGATCATCGTCGAACACTTGAGTGTGGAACGTTCCACCTATCGCCTTTCGAACGCTGTCCAACACAATGCCGGCGCGCGACAACGACTCGCGTACAACGGGGCCAGAAGCGGCTCCGGCCAGACCATCTGCAACAACCTTTCGCAACCCCGACGGAGTGCAATTCGACGCGTGCTCTCTCATCCACTCGCGTGCACCGACGTATGTCGTGATCGATGACAACGGGTGTTGTTGCTTATACTCTTTCATCTCCCGAACAACCGCCTGCTTGACCAAGTAGGGCTCTGGCGCGAGAAAAATGAACCGCTCAGTCGCATTCCACTGAGTGTCAAGCCCTGCCTCGGCCGTCGCCACCATCGCAAGCGTGGTAGCCGCAGTCCCGGTCAGCCCCAAAATGATCTGAGCCACATTGAACAGGTTTGTTGAGGAGTCATGCGAATATCTTGACACATTTGCCAGGGCGTCAAGTCCCGAAGTGTATGTTTCACAAAGATCTTCTGTCGCTTCTTGTTGCAACTCGATCCATCTTTGCAAGACTTGTGAATCAATGGGTTTAAGCCCTAAATGATCTATGTCACACTCCGAGGGATCGCCACCTTCTTTGGCTTTCGTCTCTCCTTCTTTCCCCTCTTCTTGTTTGGCTGCCTTCTCGCCGCCGCCGGCGGCGCAGCCAAAATAGGCCTTTCGCAACACCAACTCGAAGCGGTCAGCAGCCTGCTGCTTCGCCATTGCGGCGTCTAAGCGTGCGGCGATCGGGTATGATGCAGCACTCTTATCGGCAGCATCGTACTCATTTCCGGCACCAGTTGCGGCCCGCCAAGCCATTGAGGCGGTACTGCAGGAGGAAACGCCAATTCCCAAAAGAACCGCCACGCAAACAGGAATAACCCGCCGCGCACTCCGCACGGATACCGCCATCATTGCCCCCAAATTCAGCGTCGATCTTCAAAGCGTCGACATCATCCCCGTTTGAAGCATGGGCATTCGCCGCGTGCCTTGCCTAGTCCAAGTGTGCAACGGCATCTGCACAAAACACTTGCGCATCTGCATTTCGAGAAGGTGTCTCTGTTTGGGCACAGAAAGGTCAACTCGTCACGAACCCTTTCGCCGCGTTTCAGTTGTCAGAGAGCAGCAACGCTCAGACGCTCGACGGGCAGTGTCTCGACGGCGCCAGACACCCTTCGAAAAGCCTGTCTGACTGATATTTCGGCGTCCAAAATTCGAAGCCGACATCGCGGATCCGTGATTGACCGCGAAGGCGCTTGCACCCTCACCCCTCCCCCACCGCCACCCTTGGCATCACCGCCAAAATATCCAACGGCAGCGGCTCGTCCTGCACGATCGTGATCTGTCCGTCGCTTTCGTAGTCGCTGGCCAGCGTCACGTCGAAGTCGCCGCTGCGCAGCGGCGGTGAGGCGTCCATGGGGTCGCTGGCGTCGCGCCGGATCAGGTCGTCCACCAATGCGGCACCCGCGAACGTCGTGCCGGTGCCGACCTTGCCGCCCATGCCGTTCAGCGCGCGCACGGTCACCTTTGCTATGCGTTTCACTTTGCCCTGCGCCGTGCCGAACGCGCCGCCTTCGATCCGCAACGTGCGCAGCAGCGACGTGAAACCGAGCCCGACGAGGGCGCTCGCCGCCGGCGCCTCCAACGTCACGGTGCCGGCCGTCACCGTGCGATCGGGATGCAACGCACCGTTCGCGACGATCTTCACCACGCGGCCTTCCAAATGGCCCAACCCCGACAGCACCGTCGCGGGCGCGCCGGTGTAGCTCAGCGCCGCGTCGAGATAGGGCATCGCCGCCTTATCGTTTGCGTCCACCGGTTCGAACGGTTGCGCCATGTACTCAACCAGAGCTCGGGGAAGCGTTCCAGGGACACGTCACAAACTCAGCCGGTCATCAGCGCCGCAAGGGCGGGCGGGACGCCCGCGGTCCCAGACTGCGCTGAGGGTGCGGCTGCGACGGGTGTTCGGTGCCCGACGATTTCAGGCTTGACTTTCGCCCCAAATGTTCTATTTTTGTTCTTATACCGATATCGAGCTTGGCAGCACCATGACGCCCTCTGCCCGCCCCCATCATCGCCCGTCGCGCGAGCGCCCTGCCCTTGTGCGAACGCGACTTCGTTGGCCGCGGCGACCCTGCCGCTCGCGCTCCCCGATAACGGATTCCGAACGGCAAAATAACGGATTCAGAACGGATTTTTTGGCTCAGATCAGCCACAATAACGCATAT
>CAZJOM010000079.1:0-18708 GCA_964547645.1 uncultured Flavobacteriaceae bacterium | reverse complement strand
CTGGCGCAGATGGAGCCGATCATCCGCGAGCGGGCGGCGAAGATTTTGGACGCGCTGCCCGTGGGGGAGACGTTCGATTGGGTGGACCGCGTGTCGATCGAGCTTACCACGCAGATGCTGGCCACCTTGTTCGACTTTCCGTTCGAGGAGCGGCGCAAGCTCACGCATTGGTCGGACATCGCGACGGCGTTGCCGATCAAGGGTGGTTTGGTCGAGACGGAGGAGGAGCGGCAGGCGGAGCTGATGCAATGCCTCGCCTATTTCACACGGCTTTGGAACGAGCGGGTGAACGAGGCGCCGCGCGGCGATCTGATTTCCATGATGGCGCACAGCGATGCGACGCGGAACATGACGCCGGACGAGTATCTGGGGAACGTGATCCTGCTCATCGTCGGCGGCAACGACACGACGCGCAACTCGATCTCGGGCGGGGTTTTGGCGCTCAATCAGAACCCTGGCGAGTACGAGAAGCTGCGCGCCAATCCGGACGTGATTTCGAGCATGGTGCCGGAGATCATCCGCTGGCAGACGCCGCTGGCCCATATGCGGCGCACGGCGCTGTCGGACATTGCGCTGGGCGGGAAGTCGATCAAAAAGGGTGACAAGGTCGTGATGTGGTACGTCTCGGGCAACCGCGACGGCGAGGCGATCGAGAACCCAAACGCCTTCATCATCGATCGCGAGCGGCCGCGGCAGCATCTCTCGTTCGGCTTCGGCATTCACCGCTGTGTCGGTAACCGGCTGGCGGAGTTGCAGCTCAAGATCGTGTGGGAAGAGATCATGAAACGCTGGCGGTTCGTCGAAGTGGTCGGCGAACCGAAGCGCGTGCGCTCAAGCTTCGTGAAGGGGTATGAGACTCTGCCGGTGCGGCTGCATACGTAACGTTTAGCCTGCCGCTTGGGCTTTGCCGGCCGTGCGTAGCGTTTTCAGCGCGGCGTGGGTGCCTTGGGTGAGCATTTCGTCGAAGTAGGCGATGGTGCGCTTGAGGCCTTCTTGCAGCGGGACCTTGGGTTCCCAGCTTAGCTTTTCCCGGGCGAGCGTGATGTCGGGGCAGCGCTGCATCGGGTCGTCGGCCGGCAACTTCTCGTGAATGATTTTGGAGCGTGAGCCGGTGAGGTTGATCACCTTTTGCGCCAGTTCCAGGATCGTGAACTCGCCCGGGTTGCCGATGTTGATGGGGCCGGTGACTTCATCCGGCGACTCCATCAGGCGCACCAGGCCGTCGATCAGGTCGTCGACATAGCAAAACGAGCGGGTTTGCTGGCCTTCGCCGAAGACGGTGATCGGCTGGCCCTGCAGCGCCTGCACAATGAAGTTCGAGACGACGCGGCCGTCGTTCGGGTGCATGCGGGGGCCGTAGGTGTTGAAGATGCGCGCGACCTTGATGCGCATCTTGTGCTGGCGGTGGTAGTCGAAGAACAGGGTCTCGGCGCAGCGCTTGCCCTCGTCGTAGCAGGAGCGGGTGCCGATCGGGTTCACGTGGCCCCAGTAGGTTTCCTTCTGCGGATGGACGGTTGGGTCGCCGTAGACCTCCGAGGTTGAGGCCTGAAGGATCTTGGCCTTGATGCGTTTGGCGAGGCCCAGCATGTTGATCGCGCCGTGGACGGAAGTCTTCGTCGTCTGCACGGGGTCGAACTGGTAGTGCACGGGGGAGGCGGGGCAGGCGAGGTTGTAGATCTCATCCACTTCCAGATAGAGCGGGAACGTCACGTCGTGCCGCATGACCTCGAAGTAGGGGTTGTCGAGCAGGTGGACGATGTTGTCGCGGGCGCCGGTGAAGTAGTTGTCGACGCAGAGCACGTCGAAGCCCGCGCCCAAGAGCCGCTCGCAGAGGTGCGAACCCAAAAAACCTGCGCCGCCGGTCACAAGAATTCTCTTACGAAAAGCTTTCATCGGTTTGGTCCGCGCGGGTTCGAGAGGTCGTCGGCTTCTTATGCGAATCAGATTCTAGCAGTTGCGAGCCCCGGCGTGCGCGCGCGTATCTAAGAGATTTCCCCTGATATTTCGCGGCTTCCGTGACGGCGCCGCTTCGACGTGCGCGCGCCATCGGCGCGGACGATTTTCAAGATACGAATAAATTCTCAACTGTGCTCGGCGCCGGCAACACTTCGGTAATGGTTGTTTTGCCCGTAACCAATACTCAACAAGGTGAATGATACGGTGCGACGTTCGAGTGTCCCGTACTGGGGCGCTTTCCGTGTCCGCGCCTTCAACCGCCCAGGTGAATTTCAATGTCGATCTCACTGCTGTCTCCCGCACAAATCGCCGCGCTGTCGACGACAGTCATCCAGAATCTATCGACAACCGAAATCGCGTCACTCAGCTCGACACAGGTCGGTGCGATCAACACCAGCGGCATCGCGGTGATCAGCGCGACGCAGCTCGCGGCGCTCTCCACCACGCAGGTGCGCGGTTTGACGGTGACGCAGATCCCGCAGTTCTCAAGCTCGGTGGTCTTCGACACGACGCAGCTTGTGGTGCTGAGCGGTCAGCAGTTCGCTTCGCTCACCAGCACGCAGCTCGACGGGTTCGACGAAACGCATATCGGGGCACTGAACGCGACGCATATCCGCTCGATGAGCGCCACGAACTTTGCCTCGCTCGACGCGGTGCAGATCGGCGCTTTGAGCACGACACAGATCGGCGCCTTGACCACAACCGAGATCGGCGGGCTCTCGGCGACGGACATGTCGGAGTTCCTGGACACGCAGATCGGCGCCTTCAATTCGACGCAGCTGCGCGCTCTGTCGGTCACCAACCTTTCGGCGCTGGACGCGACGCAGATCGGCGGTCTGTCGACGACGCAAATGCGCAATCTGACGTCGACGCAGATCGGCGGGCTCTCGTCGACCGACGTCAACGAGTTTACGGCCACGCAGATCGGCGCACTCGCCACGACCCAGCTTGCCGCCGTCGGCGCGACGAATCTTGCGGCCCTCGGCGCCACGCAGATCGGCGGCCTTGCCACAACGCAAATCGCGAGCCTTTCGGCCACGAATCTCTCGGCCTTCGACGCGACCCAATTCTCGAACTTCACGACCACGCAAATCGGCGCGTTGACCGCGACGCAGATGCGCGGCCTGTCGACGACCGACTTGGCCGAATTCGTCGATACGCAGATCGCCGCGCTCAGCGTGACGCAAATCGGATCGTTGTCGACGACGAACTTCTCGGCGCTCGACGCCACGCAAATCGGCGCGTTGACGACGACGCAGGTCTCCGGCTTGAGCATCACTCAACTGCGCAGCCTCAGCACAACGGATGTCAGCGAGTTCTCGTCGACGCAGATCGGCGCCTTGACGACGACGCAGCTCGGCGCGTTCAGCGCGACGAATTTCTCCGCTCTCGACGCGACGCAGATGTCCGGGCTGACCACGACGCAGGTTGCCGGGTTGAGCGCGACGCTCGTTCGCGGCTTGAACGCGACGGACGTGACCGAACTTTCGACGACCCAGCTTGGCGCCTTCACGTCACTCCAGATTTCGCAACTTTCGGCGGCAAGCTTCTCGGCGCTCGACGCCACGCAGATTGGAAGCTTGTCAACGACGCAGCTGCGCGGCGTGACAACCACGCAAATCGGCTCGTTCTCGACGACCGACGTTTCGGAACTGACGGCGACGCAGATCGGCTCGCTGGCGACGACGCAGCTGGCGGCCTTCGGGGCAACGAACCTGAATGCGCTTGACGCAACGCAACTTGGCGGCCTGACCAATACGCAGCTCGCAAGCTTGAACGCAACGAACCTCTCGGCATTTGATGCGACGCAAGTCAGCGCTCTGACCACGACGCAGATCGGGGCCTTTACTGCGACGCAGATCCGCAATCTCACGACAACGGATGTGGGCGAATTTGCCGATACGCAAGTTGCGGTGTTTAGCGCAACGCAGCTCGGCGCGCTGTCGGCGACGAATTTCTCGGCGCTGAGCGGGGCCCAAGTCGCGGCGCTGAGCACGACGCGGATGGGCGCGTTGACGGCGACGCAATTGCGCGGTTTGACGGCGACCGACGTCAGCGAATTCGCCGATACGCAGATCGGCGCGCTTAGCGTGGCGCAGCTTGGCAATCTCAGCGCGGCGAATTTCTCGGCGCTGGACGCGACGCAGGTCGCAGGCCTGAGCACGACGCAGGTCGCCGGCATAACGACCACGCAGATGCGCGGTCTGGATGCGACCGACGTTTCGGAACTGAGCACGACGCAGCTTGCGGTGTTGACCTCAACGCAGATTTCGAACCTGACGGCGACGGCCTTTGCGGCGCTCGATGCGACGCAGGTCCAAAGCCTGAGCACGACGCAGCTGCGCGGCATGACGACGACGCAGATCGCGGGCTTCAGCACGGCGGACGCGAATGAATTCACGGCGACGCAGATCGGCGCCTTGGCGGGGACGCAGCTTGCGGCATTCGGGACGGCGAACCTCGCGGCCCTCGATCAGACGCAAGTCGGCGGCTTGACGGCCACACAAATCGGCGGCCTGTCGACGACGAACTTCTCGGCCCTGGCCGACACGCAGATCGCCGCGTTCAACACGACGCAGATTCGAGCCATCTCGGCGACGCAGATCCGCGCGCTGAGCGCGACGGATGTGGCGGAGTTCGCGGATACCCAGATCGCCTCGCTCACGACGCTTCAGGTCGGCGCACTCAGTGTGACGAGCCTGTCTGGTCTCGACGCAACGCAGGCCGGCGGGTTGACCACGACCCAGATCGCGGCATTGAGCGCGACGCAGCTGCGCGGTCTCAATGAGACGGACATGACCGAGCTTTCGACGACGCAACTTGGCGCGCTGAGCTCGACGCAGATTTCGAACCTCACATCGACGAGCTTTGCGGCACTGGATGCGACGCAGGTTGGTTCGTTGAGCGCGACACAGTTGCGCGGCCTGAACACCACGCAGATCGGCGCGTTGAACGCGACCGACGTTGCGGAGTTCACGGCGAGCCAGATTCTCTCGTTCTCGGGCACGCAGCTGGCGGCCCTAGGCGCGGGCAATCTCAGCGTTCTCGATGCGACCCAGGTCGGCGCACTGACAGCGACGCAGATCGCCAGCCTTTCGACCACACATTTCTCGGCGCTCGCCGACACGCAGATCGCAAACTTCACGACAACTCAGATCCAGGCGATTACGGCGACGCAGATCGCGGCCTTGTCGACGACCGATGTCGGCGAGTTCCTCGACACGCAGCTTGGGGTGTTTACGAACACGCAGGTTGCGGCGCTCTCGGCGGCGAACTTCTCGGCTTTGGCGGCGACACAGGTTGCGGGCTTGAGCAGCACACAGGTCGGCGTGATGACGGCGACGCAGATCCGCGGCCTGAACGCGACGGACATGAGCGAGTTCAGCACGACGCAGATCGGTGCGTGGAACTCGACGCAGGTGTCCAACCTGACGGCGACAGCATTCGCCGCACTCGATGCGACGCAGTTGCAGAGCCTGACCACGACGCAATTGCGCGGCCTGACGGCGACGCAGATCGGCGGGCTCAGCACTACGGACGTAAACGAGTTCACGGCGACCCAGATCGGCAACCTGTCTACAGTGCAGCTTGGCCTGTTCGGTCCGACGAACCTCGCGGCGCTCGATGCGACGCAGCTCGGTGGATTGACGACGACGCAGATTTCGAGCCTGTCGGCGACCAATCTGTCGGCGTTCGACGCAACGCAAGTCAGCGCTTTGACCACCACGCAGGTTGGCGCGCTCAGCACCACGCAACTGCGCAATCTGTCGACGACGGACGTCAACGAGTTGGCGTCGACGCATCTCGAAGCGTTGACGACCACGCAGATCGCCGCGTTCAGCGCGACGAACCTGTCGGCACTCGACGCAACGCAGGTGTCGGGTCTGACCACGACGCAGTTGGCGAGCCTGAGCATGACGCAGGTGCGCGGCTTGAACGCGACCGACGTGACGGAACTCAGCACGACGCAGCTGTCGGCCTTCACTCAGACGCAGCTGTCGAATTTGGCCGTGGCGAGCTTCGCGGCGTTGGATGCGACACAGGTCGCCAGCTTGTCGACGACACAGCTGCGCGGGCTGACGACATCGCAGATCGCGGGCTTGTCGACAACGGACGTAACAGAGTTTACGGCGACGCAGATCGGCTCGCTCTCCTCGACGCTCTTGGGTTCGTTCGGCGCGACGAAGCTGAATGCGCTCGACACGACGCAGATCGGCGGCTTGACGACAACGCAGATCGCAACGTTGAACGCGACGAACCTGGCCGCGCTGGACGCGACGCAAGTCGGCGCACTCAGCACGACGCAGGTTGGCGCACTTACCACGACGCAGATTGGCGGGCTGAACGCCACGAACTTCGCGGAGTTGACCTCCACGCAGATCGGCGCCTTGAGCTCGACACAGCTCTCGAGCATCAGCGCAACGAACTTCTCGTCGCTTGATGCGGCAACTGTCTCGTCCCTGACGACGACGCAGTTGCGCGGGTTGACGACGACGCAGATCGCGGGGCTGTCGACGACCGACGTGAACGAGTTTGCGGATACGCAGATCGCCTCGTTGAGCGCGACACAGCTGGCGGCGTTCAGCGTGACGAACCTGTCGGCACTCGATGCGACGCAGGCCGGCGCACTGACCACGACGCAAGTCGCCGGTTTGAGCACGACGCAGATTGCGGGCCTGAACGCAACCGACATGGCCGAGTTCAGCACGACGCAACTTGGTGCACTCAGCTCGACGCAGGTTTCGCGCCTGGGCACGGCAAGCTTCGCGGCGCTCGATGCCACACAGATCGGCGGCTTGAGCACGACGCAGCTGCGCGGCGTGACCACGACGCAGATCGCGGCTCTGTCGACGTCGGACGTCGCCGAGTTCACGGCGGCGCAGCTGGGCAGCCTGTCGGCGGCGCAACTGGGCGCCTTTGGTCCGACGAACCTGGCGGTTCTGGATGCGACTCAGCTCGGCGGTTTGACGACGACGCAGATCGCAAGCCTGAACGCGACGAACCTTTCGGCGCTGGCGGATACGCAGGTGGCCGTGTTGACCACGACGCAGATCGGCGCCTTGACGGTGGGTCAGCTCGCCGGCTTGTCGACGACGGACGTGGGCGAGTTCGCCGATACGCAGATTGCCGCGCTGACGGTGACTCAGCTTGGGGCGCTTGGAGCGACGAACATCGCAGCGCTGAACACGGCTCAAGTGGGCGCTTTGACAACAACGCAGATGGCCAGCCTGAACGCGACGAACCTCGCCGCGTTGGATGCGACGCAGGTCGGCGGCTTGACGACGACGCAGGTCGGCGCCTTGACGACGGCACAGCTGCGCGCCCTGTCCGCGACCGATATCGGCGAGTTTGCGGACACCCAAGTGGCTTCGTTCTCGACGACGCAGATCGCGGGGCTCAGCGCCACGAACGTCTCGGCGTTGAACGCGACGCAGATCGGCGCCTTGAGCACGACGCAGATCGGCGTGCTGACGGCGACGCAGCTGCGCAGCCTGATGACGAGCGACATCGGCGAGTTCGCCGATACGCAAATCGCGGCATTGTCGACGACGCAGTTGGGGGCGTTCAGCGCGACCAACTTCGCGGCCCTGAGCGCGGCGCAGGTGGCGGTGCTGGATACGACGCAGGTTGGCAGCCTGACCACGACGCAGATCCGCGGCTTGTCGGCGACGGACCTCGACGAGTTCTCGACTACGCAGTTCGGCGTGTTCACAGCCACGCAGATCAGCAACCTGACCACGACCGCGATCGCCGAGCTGACCGAGACGTCGGTTGCTTCGTTCACGTCGACGCAGCTGGCGGCGCTCACGATCACGCAGATCGACGGGCTGACCGCCACAAACATCGGCCTGATGAGCACCACGCAGCTTGCGGGCTTCACCGCCACGCAGGTCCAGAGCATGGACGCGGCGCAGGTCGAGGCCTACGTGTTGGCGAGCGGCTAGCCGCTTAGCAGGCAGACTTTTGAGCAACCCCAAGTTCTCTTTCGAAGAGGGCTTGGGGTTTGGCTTGTCCATGCGGCGCCATTAGCGGATTTGTAAGCATAATCATCCAGGTTCGTTGTCGACGACGGTCGCTTTGGCCGTCCTTGAGGCGACCCCATGTCCGAGAATTTATTCCTTAACGCTTTGCAAAAGATCGCGGCGGGTTCGCTCGCGCTTACAGGGTTGATCGATACGGCCGCAAGTTTGACGGCGGCGGGCCAAATCGGATCGGCGCGGCAGCTCTATCGCGCCTGGATCAGTGGCAACCCGGAGAACCCGCTGCTTTACGTGGCGCTCTTCAATTGTTCGGCGTTGGACTCGCAGGCAGGCGACGCGGCGGCGGCGGCGGACTCATTGCAGAAGGCGATCGCAATCAACGGCGATTTCCTGCCGGCGTACATCAATCTTGGCGGGATTCTGGAGCGCTCCGGCGCTGTCGATAAGGCCGTGGAGCTTTGGACGTCGGCGGTCAACCGGCCAATGGCGGTGACGGGAACCACGGTCGGTTATACAGCGATCGCGCTGAAGCAAATGGCGCGGGTGCTGTCGGACCGGCAGGAGGTCGAGCGGGCCGAGGCCGCGGTTCAGCAATGCCTTGAGATCGCGCCGCAGCAGACGGAAGTGGTCGAGCAGTACGTGGCGCTGCGCCTGGCGCAGTGCAAGTGGCCGGTGGTGGTGCCGTCGGAGCGGTTGGATCGTAAGGCGTTGATGCGGGGTATCCATCCTCTGTCGATGGCGGTCTATACGGACGATCCGCTGCTGCAACTTGGCTCCGCGGAGAAGTACGTTCGCAATTCGACGCCGATGGCCGAGGTCGGCGCTTCGGACCGTCGGGCGGCGGCGATCGATATTAAGTCGCGTCGTTTGCGGGTCGGTTATGTGTCGTCGGATCTGCGGGATCATGCGGTCGGCTATCTGATGGCGGAGTTCTTCGAGGTTCACGACAGGTCGAACGTCGAGGTGTTCGCCTACTACTGCGGGCCGGAGTCGAACAGCGCGTTGACGCGGCGGACGAAAGCGGCTGTCGAGCATTGGGTCGACATCAGGTCGATGAGCGACGATGAGGCGGCGGCGCGGATTGCGGCGGACGGGATCGACATTCTTGTCGACGTGAACGGGCACACGCGCGATGCACGTGCGGGTGTCTTCGCGCGGCGGCCGGCGCCTATTCAGGTGAATTGGCTTGGCTTTCCGGGCACGATGGGCTCGCCCTATCATCACTACATTGTCGCGGACGATTGGATCATTCCGCACGGGTCGGAGAAGTTCTAT
The DNA here is from genome assembly GCA_964547645.1 of uncultured Flavobacteriaceae bacterium. Classification (GTDB taxonomy): domain Bacteria; phylum Pseudomonadota; class Alphaproteobacteria; order Micropepsales; family Micropepsaceae; genus SZUA-430. The sequence continues at coordinate 9,496 of CAZJOM010000079.1, read as the reverse complement.
TCGGAGAAGGTCGTGCGGTTGCCGTGCTACCAGCCGAACGATCGCAAGCGGGAGGTGGCGCCTCAGGGTCAGACGCGCGCTGAAGCCGGGCTTCCGGAAGGTGCGTTCGTCTATTGCTGCTTCAACGGTACGCATAAGATTTCGCGGTTCACGTTCGATCGTTGGCTGGACATATTGAAGCGTGTCCCGGGGAGCGTGTTGTGGCTGCTCGACGGTTCGACGACGACGAAGGACCGGCTTGGCGATTACGCGGAACGCAAGGGCATCGAACGCTCGCGCTTGATCTTTGCGCCGCGGATGAAGAACTCGGCACATTTGGCGCGCTATCCGTTGGCGGATTTGTTCTTGGACACGTCGCCCTACGGCGCGCATACGACGGCATCCGACGCGCTGTGGATGGGTGTGCCGGTGTTGACGTTGTCGGGTCGCAGCTTTGCCTCACGCGTGTGCGGCAGCTTGGTGCGTTCGGCGGGGTTACCGGAGTTGGTGGTCGAGGACCCGCGGAGCTATGTCGAGCGCGCGGTGGCGCTGGGGCTGAAGCGGTCGCAAGTCGATGCGTATAAGGCGAAGCTTCGCCAGGGTCGCGATCGCTGCACGCTGTTCGATACGGACAAGCTGACGGCGCGGTTGGAAGATCTCTATCGCACGATGGTGGCGGAGTACCGGAAGGGGCAGTTGCCGCGGCCAGATCTTACGAACCTCGAGGCTTATTTGGATGTGGGTGTCGCGATCGACCATGAACGGCAGGAAATGCTGGCGGTCGCCGACTATGAAGGGCTCTACAAGGCGGCATTGAGTCAGCGGCATCTGGCACGGCCGATGCGAGCGGATGGCCGGCTTTGGAGCGAGGCCGATATTGCGGCAGCGGAAGCGGGCGTCGCGAAGAAGACTGAAACTCAGAAACCTGCGCGCGAGAGCGTCGCGAAGCGGAAGAAGACGGGTACACGATGAACGCTCGCGTTTTCGACGCACTGCGCGGTCAAGGTTATGTTCCGCGCACGATGCTGGATGTCGGCGCGCATGTCGGCACTTTTACGCAGCAATTCTTGGGTGTGTTCCCGGATTGCGTGCCGACGCTGATCGAGCCCAATCCGTTTTGTGCGGAAGCTTTGGCCAAGCTTGGGGTCGAGACGCACGGCGTGGCGGCATCGGATACGGCGGGCCGGGCGGAATTGTTCCTGACCAAAGAATGGCTGCAGTCGACGGGTAGTTCGCTCTATCGCGAGAATACGCATTTCTTCCGCGACGACGTCGTGGTGAAGCGGACCGTCGACAAAGTTCGGCTGGACGATTTGTTCAAGGGCCGGACGTTCGACTTTGTGAAGATCGACACGCAAGGGTCGGAACTCGACGTGCTGCGCGGCGGCGAGCGTGTGTTGCGCGCGGCCGACTTCGTGCTCTTGGAAGTGTCGATGGTCGAGTACAATATCGGCGGGGCGCGGGCGGAGGCGCTGTTTGCGGAACTCGACCGGCTTGGGTTTCACCCGGTTGAGGTGGTGGACTTCCACCGGCTCTCGGGTGTGCAGAATGGTGCGCTGCTGCAGATGGACTTCTTGTTCGAGCGCCGGTCGCGCCGGGCGACGGCGCCGATTGCCGATGTGGCGCGGTTGCGTGCGATTGCGGGAACGCTTGGCGAGCAGGGCCGCTACAGAGACGCTTTGACGCTGCTTGAGCATGTCGATGCGTTGCAGGGGGCTCAAGCGGAGACATTGCGCCAGATCGTTCGGATGTTGGGCGCGGATGGGCAGACGCTGAAGGCGATTGAGAAGTTGGCGCTGCTGAAGGCGGTCGAACCGAACACGGACATTTTGGTCGAGGACATTCGCACGCAAATGCCGGCGGCGTTCGACCAGTTTAACGCACTTGTTGCGGCGGGCCGGATCGACGAGGCGGAGAAGTACGCGGCGGCGTTGGCGGCGTTGGCGCCGGGGAATGTGGCGTTCTTGAACTCGGCGCTGTCGTGCAACGTGGCGCTGGGGCGGAAGAATGAGGCTGCCCGTTATGCAACGGCTGTGTTGAAGCTTGAGCCAGCGCACGAGGCGGCGCGCGCTGTGATGGCCGAGGCGCAACCGGCAAACGACGTGCATCCGCTTCTCAGGCTGCGCAATATCTACGACGCGGCGAGCGCGACGTTGTGCGGCGCCCTGGATGCGCCGCAGTTGGCGGCGGTCGATGTGCAGCTGGCCGCGGCGCGGGAGCTTGTGGTCGACGTGCCGGCGGGCGGCGAGTGGGCAGGGTGGGCGAAGCACTATCGCCTGGCGGTGCAGGCGCTCGATCTGCCGATGGTCGCGGCCGAGACGCCTGCGGCGACGAAAGAGACACCGGCCGCGTTTGTGACGGCGGCGGGTGTTGCGCTCGATTGGGACGGCGTGCAGGCACGGGCGAAGCGGCTTAAGGCGCGCGCCGTGTTTTTTGCGGCGGCCGATCGGGCTTATGTCGATCTCTATGCGGGTTGGTACGTCAAATCGATCTTGAAGTACTGCGACGTCAACGCGCTGATTGTGGTGCATGTGATCGGCGGTGCCGCTTCACTGAAGAGCATCGCGAAGTCGGTCGGAATCAACGACGAGCGCTTGATCTTTGCGGGCGATACGTTCGATGCGAGCGCGGTCACGACGAAATGTTATGACGCGCCGCCGAAGGGGCTGATCGCAAAGCCGGTGGCGCATTTCCAGTCGGTGCGCTTTCTGCGGTTGGGCGCGCTGCTGAACAAGTTGAAGCTTCCGGTGTTCGTGTCTGATATCGATCTGATCTTGCAGCGGGGCGTCGCGGATCTGCTCGACCGTTGCGCGGGCGACGACGTGGTGTTGAACGAAAATGCGGGCAACACGAATGCGGGCTCGCGGTTGACGGCCAATCTACTATTGGTGAATCCGACGCGAAATGCGGCGACGTTCTTGCGTTTCTTGAAGGGCTATCTGGAGAAGGCGCTCAGCGGTGCGGAAGTGTCGCGCTGGATCGATCAGTTTGGGCTCTTGATGGCGCGCCATCATCTGGCGTTGAAGGCGAAGGCGCGGATCGGTTACTTCGACACGTCAAGCGACATCAATAATGTGATGTACGCGTCGTATCAGGCGCATCCGTTCCGGTTCTTGTCGCTTTATCACGGCTTCGATACGTCGAGCCTCGAAGCGCATTCGGGCGTTAGTAGCGCGAAGAAGAAGGCGGCCGGGCGGCGTTAGCCCCAGCGCTTGATGGCGGCGGCGGCGGCCTTGACGGCGTCTGCCGGGCTGTTGATGCGGGCCTGTTGGAGCACAGCGAAATAGCGCGGCGACTTGCTGCCGTTGATCGGCGACGCCCAAGCGTAGGCGCGTTTGGCCTTCGGATGACCCTTCAGGTCGAACACGTGGACCATGCCGTCCCACTGCAGGTTGTTCGCGGTCGCCTTATGCACGCGCACAGACTGAACAAACGTGCCCGTGCCGCCGTGCTGCAGCTCGATGACCCGCTTCAGCAGATCTGCCTCGACGCTTTCCATTTTTCGTATGACCTTGTTCTAAGGCGCCCGGGCTTCGTGTTTACCCGCGTGCAGTAAACACCGCCGCCCCTCTTCAAAGAGCGAACGGCGTTTGTCTGTTTGAAAGCGTGGTGAAGGGGGCGTTACCTGGCGTGGTTAGCGAAGGGTTAAGCGTCCAGCAACACCTCAAAGCCGCCAAAAACCATGCGTTTGCCGTCGAAGGGCATGCCCTCGGGCGGCATTTGCATGCGTGGGTCCGCCATGGCTTTGGCGTTACCCGCGTCGCGCGCGGCCTTCGAGGGCCAGGCGATCCAGGAGAAGACGACAACCTCGTCGTCGCTCTTTTTTACGGCCATCGGGAAGGAGGTCACCTGACCGTCAGGGACGTCGTCGCCCCAGCATTCGACCACCTTGATCGCGCCGTATTCCTTGAAGATCGGTGCCGCCATCTCGGCGACCTTGCGGTAGGCCTCGCGGTTCGCCTTCGGCACTGGAATTACGAATCCATCGACGTACATGGTCTTGCTCCTTACTCGGGAATTTCGGCTTCGACGAGTTTGGCGAGGAGGGTGAGCGACTCTTGCCAACCGAGGTAGCAGGCTTCCGGCGGGATGACAGCGGGGATGCCGGATTGCTCGATGTGGACTTCGGTCCCGACCGAGACCTTCGTCAGCGTGACCGAGGTGATCATCTCGCCCGGCAGATTCGGATCATCGAAGACGTCGGTGTAGCGGATGCGCTCTTTCGGCGAGAGTTCCAAGTACTTCCCGCCGAAGGCGTGGCTTTTGCCGTTGGAGAAATTCGTGAAGCTCATTTTGTAGGTGCCGCCGACCTTGGCGTCCATGTGGTGGACTTTGCCGGTGAAGCCGTTCGGTGGGAGCCACTTGGCCATTGCATCGGGATCGAGGAAGGCGCGGTAGATGCGGTCGGCCGGCGCGCGCAGGACACGGTGGAGGCGGACGGTGTTCGTGGACATGTTGAATTTCCTTTCCAGCTGCGGCGCTAGTGCGACCGTTTGGTTTCGACGTGGCGGGCGAAGTTGGCGAGGATTGCTTGCCAGCCCTGTTGTTGCTGTTCGACGGTGTGTGTCGGTTCGCTGTCGAAGGTGACGCGCACTGCGACGGCAGACTTGCCCGGCAGGAATTCGACCTTCGCGGTGCGGCCGCCGAATTCGTATTCGATGAGCTTGTTCTCGACGATCTTGGTGTAAGTACCGGCGAAGTCAAAGCCAAAGCTTCCATCCTTGGCCTCCATGCGCGAGCTGAACGTGCCGCCGACGCGTAGATCTACGGTTGAGGCTGTGGTGTGCCAGTCGTCGGAGGCCGCGTTCCATTGCTTGATGTCTTCGGGTGTGACGTAAGCGTGCCAGACCTTCTCGATCGGGGCGGCGACTTTGGTTTCGACGGTGATTTGTGTGTTGCTCATCTGAACGGTCCTTTCTTGGCTGCTGTTATTGGCCGGGGATCGGCAGGCGCTCCATGATCTCCACTCCATCGCCGGGGAAGATCGTGAAGTGCGGGTGGTTTTCGAAGAGGCGGGCGGCGGCTTCGTGCGACTCGGCCTCCACGATCGTGTAGCCCGCCATATTGTTGCGGATGTCGGAGACGCCGCTCCGCCCGACGCGTTTCGTTTTGCCGAGTGGGCCGCCGTGGTCGACGATGACCTTGGCGTGGGTTGCCACCCAATCGCCCCAGGCTTTCATGCCCTTGGCCTCCAGCGCCTTGCGCTTCGCCTCGTCCATTTGATCCCAGCCCGCGCGTTCGCGCCCTTCGGCTGTGCCGATGAATACGGCTAGAAACTTCTTCATTTCGATCGTTCCCTCTTTTTGGCTCTGTTGAACAGAAGTTCGATGTAGCGGCGCAGGTGGTTCGCGCTGTCGATGGCGGTGGCGGCGTTTCCCGATGCTTTGGCGAGGATGAAGGCGCCTTGTAGGACGGCCTGAGTGTGCAGGGCGAGGCTTTGGGCGGTCCAGCTGCCTTTGATGTTGTGGCGGCGCATGGCTTCGGAAATGTCGGCCACTAATGTTTCGGCGTGGCCGAATATGCTCTGCTTGCAGGCGGCGCGGATGTCGTCGTTCGTGGCGAAGGCCTCCTGCACGGTGGTGCCGGCGAAGCAGGTGAATTCGGCCGGGGTGCCGCGGATGAGTTCCTTGCGGAAGTCGATGTAGGCGAGCACGCGATCGAGCGGATCGGCGGGGGCGTGGTAGGGCGCCTGTTCGAACAGCTCGCCGGTTGTCTCAGACCAGTGGTCTGCGGCGGCGACGGCGAGCGCGTCTTTGGTTTCGAAGTGGTGGAAGAAGGCGCCCTTCGTGACGCCGGCCTTCTTGCAGAGTTCGTCGACCGAGGTGGCGGCATAGCCTTGCGCGCGGACCACTTCGATCGCGGCGTTCAGGAGCTTGGTGCGGGCATCGAGTTTCAACATGACCCGGACATACCGACCGGTTGGTATGTTGTCAAGCAGCTCGTTCGGCTGCGGCGAAGCGGCTCGTGCGTTCGGCACAAAGCCGACACATTGTCGCCGAGTTTGCGGTGTTCTTCGCTATTGAGAACCGACGCCTTCATGAGGAGATTCGAAATGCGCTTGTTGCAGTGGACCGCCGCCGGAGCTTTGACCGCGATTGCGCTTTGCGCGGGTGCTGGAGGGGCGGCGGCCGGTCCGCGCGAGACGGCGGCGAAGAATGCACCGGAAGCGACACTGGTGCCGTTTCGCTCCGAGCGGCAGTTCAAGCGATTTCTGAAGCGCCTGCACAAAGAGTCCCAGCGGCGTGCGGTCGGAATGGCTGACGGGGTGGTGCCGGCGCCACCGCCGCCGTCTCCAGCGCCTGCTGCGCCTGCAGATGCGGCGCCTGCGCAAGAGGCTGCGGCGCCGGCATCCAATGCGTCGTCAAGCGACGACAAGATCACGAACACGCAGGAAGCGGACGTCGACGAAGGCGGGATCGTCAAAGTTCGTGCTGGGATGCTGGTTGTCTTGCGCCGCGGGCGTTTGTTCACGGTCTCCACGCGCAACGGCGATCTTCGGCCGATCGATGCGATCGATGCCTATCCGCCGGGCGTGAACCCAAGCGGCGATTGGTACGACGAGATGTTGATCTCGGGCGACCGGGTGATCGTGATCGGTTACAGCTATGGGCGTGGCGGCACGGAGATCAATCGCTTCCGTCTGAGCGCCGAGGGTAAGCTCTCGTTCGAAGATGCCTATCATCTCAGATCGAACGACTACTACTCGTCGCGGAATTTTGCCTCGCGGTTGATCGGGACACGGCTGGTGGTCTATTCGCCGCTCTACGTGCCGTACGATTCGGCCGTGTCGGTGAACTGGCTGCCGGCGCTTCGGAAGTGGACCGGCGACCCGAAGGCCGGGTTCGAGCGGATCGTTAGCGCGAACCACATTTATCTGCCGCGCAAGTGGCGCGACGCGGAGGCGGCGCCGATCGATGCTATCCACACCGTCACCGATTGCGACCTGACGGCGCCGGTTCTGCATTGCGACGCGACGAGCGTGTTGGGCCCGAACGGGCGCACGTTCTATGTGTCGGCGAATGCGGTTTATGTTTGGGTGTCGCAGCCGCGTTGGGGCAGGCGCGAGTCGCCGCGGGCGACATCGATGCTCTATCGCCTGCCGCTCGACGGTAGCGCGCCGTCGGCGATTGGCGTGCATGGGGCGCCGACGGATCAGTTCTCGTTCCGCGAGGATTGGGAGGACGGAAAGCTCAACGTACTCGTGCGGAGCGAGGGTGGCGGCGATGCGATGTGGCGGCCGGAGTTCGCGTCGGGCGATGTGGCGCTCTTGCGCTTTTCCCTCAGCGACTTCGGCGACGGCGACGACGATGTTTCGTGGCGGCGCTATCGCGAACTGCCGCTGCCCAAGGGCCAGGGCTATGCCTTTCAGAACCGCTATGTCGGCGACTATGTGCTCTACGGCGTCGGTGGCAGCTGGGGATCCTCGCCGGACGGGCGGTCAAATCTCGTCGTCGCGTCTGTGAAGGGCGAGGGCGTCGATCAGGTTGCGCTGGATCACGGCGTCGATCGGATTGAGGCGATGGGTGGTGACGCGGTTGTGGTGGGTGCGGATTCGAAGGATCTGCACTTCCGCGCGGTGGAGCTCACGCTCGGGCGCGCGCCGGTGACTGGCGATCAATACGTGCTTCAGGGTGCGTCGCAGGGCGAAACGCGGAGCCATGGCTTCTTCTTCAAGCCGGAAGCCAATGGTAGCGACACGAGTGCCGGCGTGCTCGGCCTGCCGGTTGCGCGCGCTGCGCGGCCCGGGTTCCATCAGTTGATCGAGAATTCGGCGGCGATCCTCTTTATCCGGCGGGCAGATCGGAAGTTTTTGGGGCTCGGCGAACTCGGCGCGCAGGAGGAGCGCGTCGTGGACGACAAGTGCAAGGCCTCATGCGTCGATTGGTACGGCAATGCGCGGCCGATCTTCCTTGGGAAACGCACGTTCGCTCTGATGGGGTATGAGCTTGTCGAGGGCGAGGTCGGCGCGCGCGAGATCCACGAGGTGCGCCGGATCAATTTTGCACCGGGCGTGCAGGATCGACCGCGTTAGCTGTAGGCGAGGCACCAGCCGGGTGCCTTGAGGAAGCACTGGGCGTCGGGGAGGTCATCGCGGCGATAAAGCCGGGTAACCTCGCCCCAACGGCCGGTGCTTAGCGCTTTCGCGAAGGCTTGTTCGGAGGTGTCGTCTCGGGCGCCGGCGCACGGGAAGATGGCGACGGGTGATATCCACTTGGCGTGGAAGTCGTCGCCTGAGCGTTCGATAAGGAAGACCGATCCCTGCATCGCGACCGTGCCGACGCCGGGCTGGGCGAATCCTCTCGCGGTCGTAAGCGGCAAGATCAAGCGACCGCCGTCGGTAAGGCGGTCGAGCCAAGCGTCCGCCGGTCGCGTTGCACCGGCGTTGACGTAGATCACGTTGGCCTGATCGAAGGCGGCAGTAGCGCCATCGCCTTGAACGATTCGAACGCGCGGACGGTACGCGAGGATTGCCTTTGCGCGGGCGGCAAGCTCCGGATCGTATTCGATGCCGGTGACGCGGCCGGATCGACCGACCAGTTCGGCCATGATCGCAGTGTAGTAACCGGTGCCGGTTCCGATGTGAACGATATGTTCCCCTTCCGCCGGTTTGGCTTGCGCCAGGAGAAAGGCGTGCAATGTCGGTTGGCCATTGTTGAGGCCCCGCTCGGGCACAATGCCGACGAGATTATTGGTATAAAGGTGGGTTGGGTCCGTATCCGGGGTTAGCTCGTAGTCGCCGATGCCGCGGAAGATGGGCCATGGGCCCGGGCCTAAGAAGTCTTCGCGAGGTACGCTCGCGAACGCGGCCTCGACCCGCCGATCGATCGCGCCAGCGGCTGCCATGATGTTCTTGGCGTAGGCGGTGCGAACAATCCCCAATTGCCGATCTGCGGACATTTGTGAGCCCCGGTACACAGGTTATGATGTGCGAAATGACACACTTCGTTCTGTGTGTCAAATCGCACACCAGGAGTTCGGAGATGGCGCGAAGGCTTTACCCCGCGGTTCTTGAGTACGGAGCGCGGAATACGTTTGCGGTGTGGTTCCCCGACTTTCCGAACTGCGTTGCCGGCGGGCACTCGCGCGAAGAGGCGATCGAGAAGGCGGAACTTCTGGTGGCACAGGAGGCCGACAAGTTGGCGGAGCGCGAGCTTGGGTTGCCCGATCCGACACCCTTGGAGCGGATCGAGATGCCGAAGGGGGCGCGGTTCATTGCGTTCTTCTTGGTCAGTGTGGAGCCGCCAGATCCGTCGGAGCGGGTGAACGTCTATCTTCCGAAGAGTCTCATTGTGCGCGCGGACAAGCGGGCGGCTGAGATGGGCATGAGCCGTTCGAGTTTCTTCGGCTTTGCCGTCAGTGCGGCTATCGGATGGCGGTCGCTCGGCGGAAGTTTGATGGGCCTCGAAATGCCGCGCTCGACGGCGAAGATGTCGGAGAAGCCGCAGTCAAAGAATGCCTCACGCGAAGGCGCGAAGGACGCGAAGAAGAAAAGAGATTGAACCACCAAGGGCACCAA
>CAZJOM010000078.1:0-19069 GCA_964547645.1 uncultured Flavobacteriaceae bacterium | reverse complement strand
ACGCCAGATCGGCACCAAGTTCGGGGAGCGAGTTTGTTACATGTCCCCGGAATTCACGCCTTCGGCCAGCGATACGGCTGGCTCAAGATGTCTATGAACTTCGTCGCACGCCGCGCCAAGACACGTCACTCCATCGGGCCGCGCCGGGTCGCGCGGGGCGCGTCTTATGATCCTCGCATCGCGGAAACGCAAGTGCGTAACGTGTGAGCCCTGCGCGGCGCGCGTGCAGTTTGGTCATGCCGCCTTGCGCGAGTAGAGCTTATCAAGCTCCTGCATGATGTTCGCGCTGTAGAACCTCTTTTCGAGCGATTTCACCGGCCTTGAAGGATCGAGGTGCCGCGTCTTGCAGAAACGCTCGTCCTTCTCGAGCCTTCGCCGATGGATGACGAACTTCTTGTCCTCCTTAAAATCCGCGTAGCGCTTTCGCGCTTCGCGGCACAGTGTGTTGTAGTTCCAGGGGAATGCCTTCAGCGCCTCTTCCTCCGAGATTACGACCTTGACAGCACTAGCGTCTCCGCGCGTGACCTGCACGGGCGTTGCGTTGTCTGTCGCCTTTCTCACGAACTGAACTTGGACGCGTATCGCGACGTTGTAGGGCGCGCTATCGTCGAAGGGGTTCGCCGACTGATCCGCCATGATGCGCCGTAACAACCGCCCAACAGCTGTCTTCTCGTCGTCGGGCACGACCGCCTCGATTGCACCGGCCGGCGTATCGAAGCTGATCGGCATTAGCGCCAGGGAGTGATCCCTGAGGTCGGTCCCGAACCAAGTTTTCGACGCGTGCGCGAAGTTGCGGAGCGAGGCGGTCCCGACTTCATGAACGCGCATGGCGAGTGATCGCGTCTTGTTGTAGAGATGCACCGCGCAGTCACGGATTTCGACGAGCAGCTCAAGGTTGTCGATGCACCGCTGGTCAATCGCGTCCTTCTCATATTGCCTGACCAACTCGCTCGCTCTGCGCAGGCCGATTGTAAAGGCGTTGCCCGAGCGGCCCCGCTTGACTTGCTTTCGGCTGCCCGCAGTTCCGTCCTTGCGCGCCTTCGTCTCGATCATCTCGATTGAACGCATGCGATTTCCATTTTCTTTTAGAACACGCGCCTTCAGCAGTAACTCCCACGCGTTGATCATCAGGATCGCGAATGTTTCCTCGCGATACTTGAATGCCGGCTTGTTATAGACCTCGATGGCGGCGATACAGGCGTGCAGCGCTTTCTCGGCGAGGATCATGTGTTTGGCTGTGCTCATTCTCTTCTGCCCAAGCTCATGACGCTCACGAGCTTTGCGTGTGAGGACGGCGCGCGCCGCGTGTGCGCGCGCCCAAGGATCATATGTCGAGCTTCAACTGGCGTTCACTCGCGGGCGCAACGCTCGCGTGCGTCTTGCCGGTCTTGATCTCAGACACGCGGCCCTGATTGATCTTAAAGTGCGCCGCGATCTGATGTTGATGGTGGCCGAGCTTCAGCATCGTTTTGATGAGCGCGGCCATCTTGCCGTCTACTGACGGCGAGCTTCTTCGCTTCATGGGTTTGTCCATGAATTGTGATGAAGCACCGGGTTGACAGGAATGCCTGTTACGGCTTTTGTGACCGCCGTAACGCGCTGCGTTGCACCGTCGTCGGGGCGGCTTCGTCCCCCGATGACACCAAAGGCCCGGGGCTTACCTCCCTGGGCTTTTTCTTTGGCCTGAACCACCATTTGACTGCATAGATAAGTGCTGTGCAATCAACTTGGTGTGGTTTGCACAGCTTGGTCCACAAGATTGTGCACAGGATGTCCCCAGGACATCGAGCTTTGCCAATATGAGACCGTAGCGCACCGTTTCGTGAGTTCGCTCTAACGAGCTACTGGAAGGACGACGAAGCTATTTTGTCGCGTCAACTGCCTTGCGAAAATCGCTTGCGAGGAAGCCGTAGGCTTTCTTCCTAATCCCATTGAACGCCGCTTGAATGATTTTCTTGCCGTCAACGATGCGCGCGATCCTTGGTTTCGCGAGTTTTCCTATGTTGATTATGCACTCTTGTCCGGTGTCGCGAGTAATTTCCAGAAACTCCTTGGTCTTGAAATTATGGAATTCCGGGGACACGTAACAGACTAGAACAATTCGGCTTGAACACTTTCCGCGGTTTTCGGCTTTGGCCCAGGCTTGCGCCTGCCGAGCCTGCGGCCGAGTTCGGCTTCCAGCTTAGCGACGAAAGTGCTGCTGCCCAAGGGGCGGCCGGTGCTCGTGCTCGCACGGAACGCATCGTCCTCGCCGATTCCCGACGGCGCGGCGAGATGTGTCGCCCAATCGCCGGCACGCGCCATCCAGGCGCCCGGCCGCACGAGGTGATCGGCCTTGCCACACAAGTGGGCGGCGGCGCTCGACCACGGCCAGTCGGCCGGATGCACAACCAACCGCGCCCGCACGGGGTTCAACTCCACATAACGGGCGCAGGCCAAGAGGTAGTCGTCATCCATCGCGAACGACGAAAACCGGCCCTGCCACAGAAACCCGCGCCAGCCCTCGCGAAAATTGATCCGCCGCGCATAGTCGCGGTGAAGGCGGCTCAGCACGGCAGACAACGCGTCCTCATGCGGCGGCACGAGGATCAAATGTACATGGTTCGGCATCAGGCAATAAGCGAGCACTTCGACGCCTTCGGCGCGGCATCGGGCCGCGAGGTTTGCGACATAGGCCGCGTAGTCCTCGGCGTTGAAGAACACCTGCTGGCGACGGTTGCCGCGCTGCGTGATGTGGTGCGGCACGCCCGGCGCAACCGCTCTTGCCAAACGAGCCATCGTGGAACATTATAGGAACGCGGCGTTGGTGTCAATCAAGTTTGTTACGTGTCCCCGGAATTCTGGAAAATCAAGGTCGATTTGGTCGCACGTCGGGGTCTGATGCTGGGCGCGCCGCAACGAGGAAACGCATAACCCGTCCCCATATTTTCTCATCCACATACCCAAGCATTGATGCGATAGATAAGCCTCTTTGCACGCGACCAATATCGCCGGGGAAGGCCAAACTCCGAGTACCGAATAAACGCTTTGATGCTCATTCCATGTGGCACTCTCACTGTGCATTCGTCTCCGACACAGTAACCTGTGGCACCACGCGTTATCGGGAAACGCCGCGATCCCAGGTTCAATGCAAGATCTCTGCGGTACCCTATCGCCCCCACCTTTGTGGGCAGATCCGAACTTGAGACGCACAGGGTCTGGTGCGAACTATTCACAAATCGGACTTCGATCCGCGCTTGCTTTGGACGATCTACTGTCTTCCAGTGTATCGGCACATATGTCAGCGACTGCTCCTGACCGACTGCAAGGACAACGAGCGCAATCAGCAACATGCCTTTCAGAATCATGGCGGCTCAACTCCCGGGAGGACGTCTTCCATGGAATTACGGGGACACGTAACAAACTAGAATAATTCGGCTTGAACACTTTCCGCGGTTTTCGGCTTTGGCCCAGGCTTGCGCCTGCCGAGCCTGCGGCCGAGTTCGGCTTCCAGCTTAGCGACGAAAGTGCTGCTGCCCAAGGGGCGGCCGGTGCTCGTGCTCGCACGGAACGCATCGTCCTCGCCGATTCCCGACGGCGCGGCGAGATGTGTCGCCCAATCGCCGGCACGCGCCATCCAGGCGCCCGGCCGCACGAGGTGATCGGCCTTGCCACACAAGTGGGCGGCGGCGCTCGACCACGGCCAGTCGGCCGGATGCACAGCCAACCTCGCCCGCACGGGGTTCAGCTCCACGGAGAAACACCGCGACAGGTCACTCTGTCTCCCGCCAATCGCGATGTGTGATGAGCGTCGCCTTGCTGCGTGGCCGGCGCGGGCGTAGCGTTACCCTGCGTAATGCGGCGAGACACAAGCGCCGGACCTTTCGCCAACGATCGTGTGCCGCACGGCCAGTCTGGCGATCAAGCTGAGAGGGTGCACAACGTGCAAATCACCAGCAAACGAACCTGGCTTTCGCGCCTCATGCCGGCCATTGCCGCGCTGACACTTTCATCCGCCTTGCCCGCGTTCGGCGCCCCGCAATTCGCCGCCGGTCAGCAGCCGGAGATCCGCAAGACCGCCTTCGAGTTCAGCATGCATCAGCAGCTCGAAGGAAAGGTCATGGGCTACAGCTTCCTTCTGATGAAGGACGGCAAGCTGATATCCGAAGGCGCCGGCGGTGCCGCGCGCAACGCCGCCGACGGGTTCAAGGCCATGACCCCGCGCACGCCGCAAAATCTGGGCAGCCTCTTCAAGTTCATCTCCGGCGTTTCGCTTTTGCATATTCTTGAGCGTCCACCCGCGGGATCGGCCGGCGGCCAGAACTCCTTCGACGCGCGCCTCAATGCCCCGGTTGCACTGCTCTATCCGCAAGTCTGGAACGCGGCGATGTCGTCGCCGCGGATGAGGGGGCTGACCTTTCGCCATTTGCTGCAGCACAAATCGGGATATCGCGATTGCAGCGGCGACGACGTGTTGGGGTGCTTGAGCGGCGATTACGATCCGCGCCTCATCGGACGCCGCGCTTACGAGAACATCAATTTCGCGCTCGCGGGCTATCTGATTGGCATCTACACCAAGCCCTCGCTTGTCACCGCGGCGAACGGCGCGCCGGCGACGACCTCGGCGCGCGACCGTAGCCTCTTCTTCCAGAAAGTCGCCGGCGCGACGATGAACACGTTCATTCGCCAAAAAGTGTTTCCCAAAGTTCCGGGCAACATCTCGGCCAGCTGCGACGCGACGAACGAATACAAAGCGACTGCCGCCTACACCTACATTTCCAAGAACGATACCGGCAAAGGCATCATCACCAGCCGCCTTCGCGACGACATCAAGGCCTGCGTCGGCTCCGGCGGCTATTGGATGTCGGTTCACGATTTTGCAGCCTTCGCGGCCGCCACGCTGCATTCCCAGAAGCTCATTTCACCGCGCACGCGGCGCCTCATGTACAACGAGCAAATGGACCCGGACGACCGGTTGGTATGGTCGTTCTCGACATCGGACAGCACGATCAAGAGCAGGTTCGCGATGGATCCGATCATCTATTCGGGTGGCGACCAACCCTACGCCACGGGCCAGGGCGCACACACCGCGATCGTCCGCCTGCCGCTCGATCATGAAGTCCTTGTCTTCGTGAACTCCGACGAACTCTCCTCATCGACGCTCGCCACCATCGGGATCAAAGCCTTCAAAGCCGGCATGGCGACGAACTGAGTCGATGTCCCGCCTGCATCTTTTCGAGTGGGAGGATCAGCCGTGGTTGCCGCGCGCGCTGCGCGACTTCATCACCCATCATCTTCAGTTCACGTTCTCGGTCCCCGCGACCGCGCCGTTGCGGGAGGCGGTCGCTGACATTCTGATCCCACCGCTGAAACGCACGGGCGAAACGCGAATCGTCGACGTGTGTTCGGGCGGCGGCGGGCCGCTGATCGCGGTGCTGCCGCACCTGAGCGCGCGGCTGACCCAACCTGTGACGGCGCGGTTGACGGATCTGTTCCCCAACGTTGACGCATTCCGGGCGATCGAGGCAGAAACCGCGGGCGCCGCAACCGGCGAACTCTCGTCGGTGAGTGCGTTCGATGTGCCGCGCGAGCTTGGGCGCTTTCAGACCATCTTCACGGCGTTGCATCACTTTCGGCCTGCCGACGCGAAACGTGTGCTGGCCGACGCCGCCGCCAAGGGCCGCACCATCGCGGTGATCGAGCCGTTCAACCGCAAGGCCGTCGTCGCCACGACGATCGGCGGATTTCTGCTTGGGCTGCTGCGCACGCCTTTCATGGGGCGCATGACGGTGGCCCGGTTCTTGTGGACCTATCCGATTCCCATCGCGCCATTCATCCTCGGTTGGGACGGCTGCGTCTCGTGCCTACGCGCCTATTCGCCGGATGAACTCTTGGCAATGGGCAAAGAGGTGGCACCAAACTACACATGGGACGCCGGCGAGCGCGTGGTTATTCTGCCGCGGCTGAAACTGACGCTAACGTACTTGATCGGTGAGCCGCAGGGCAACGGGGGAATGTGAGGCACCATCATGAGCGCGGCCGCGCCGGCGATCGGCCGCCTGGGCTGACGCCCGTCCAACGCTTGAACGCCCGGGAAAACGTGGCGCGATCCGAAAAGCCGACGAGATAGGCCGTCTCGTTTACCGACACTCTCCTCGCATGCAGATAGTCGAGCGCCATCTTGTGTCTGAGTTCGTCCAGCACCCGGTCGAACGTCACGCCCTCTGTCCTTAGTTGGCGGAACAAGGTTTGCCTGCTCACGCCAAGCTTCGCAGAGATCGCTTCCATCCCGATGTCGCCGGTGTGGAGGATTGGCATCAGCAGGCCTTCGACGCGGCCGCGCACCGTCTTGGACTTCTCCAGAGTCTCAAGCAGTGCATCAGCATGCTCTGTCAACACGCCGAAGACATAGCGCGGCAGCCGTGCGATTTTCACCGTCAACGTGGCGGCGTCGATCAGCATCGCGTTGCGATCGCTGCAGAACACGACCGGCGCTTTGAAAATGCGGTCGTATTCGGTGTGATACGACGTCGCCGGATGCGTGACGTGAACCGCTTTCAGAAGTGAATTGTCCGCGCTGAACTCGCGGCCGCTACAGATGATGCGGGCGAACGTCGATTCGGTGAGCTCGTGAAAGTCGTTCGGATTGCGCCGCTGGTCGATGAACCAAAGCCCATCCGGCTCTTGGCTCAAGCGAAAACGCTCGCCCTCGCCGACGTCCACGTCTATGACAAGGCCACGGTAGCGGTTGAACTGCGTGAACGCATCCAACATCGTTTCCGAAGCGCGGCCGATCAAACCCAAGATCGAAAGCTCGCTGAAATCGACGCTCTCGGCAAAGTGAAGCGCGAGCGCCGGATCACGGCACAGGTCCTGGCCGGCGCGCATCAGGGCGATGTAATTTGCGAGTGGAACGCGATTGTCCTGATCGGCGAGCGTGCTCGCCTGGATACCGGTGCGCGCCAATAACGTCGCTTCGTCGGCGCCCTTGGTCACCGCAAATTGCAGCAACCCACGCGCCAGACCCGCAGCGACCGTCGGCTCAAACATCGTCCCGCCCAATCGCGCTACCAGCGGCCATAGTTTTGACGCCTAGAGCAATATCGTTCGCCCAACTTTCAGCTTAGCCTCCCCGCATTACGTAGCACATTTAGGGCCGTCATGATTCACGCCGTCGTTCTGGCCGTTCACGTATTCATGGGGACGTTGGGCGTTCTGTGCGGAGCGGCGGCATTTCTGTTCAAGAAAGGCAGCGGACCCCACCGCGCCATCGGCACGGTCTTCGTTCTGGCCATGGTGTTCATGGCGGCGACCGCGTCGATTCTCGAGACGATGAAGCCGGAGCCCGGCTCGCCCGTGGGCGGCCTCATGACGATTTACTTCATCGCGACCGCCTGGATGACCGGCCGCCGCAAGGACGGCGAATCCGGCGTCTTCGAAATCGCCGCTTTCCTCGTCGCGCTCGCGCTCGCGGGTTCGTTCGCGATCAGCGCCTACCAACTCGCTACTGGCGCCACGAAGGCGCCGAACCCGATCTTCCCTTATGTGCTCTACGGCATCAGCTTCGCTCTCGCCCTCGCTGCAGCCGCCGACCTGGCCGTCGTCCTGCGCCGTGGCCTCAGCGGCGCACAACGCATCGCGCGGCACCTTTGGCGTATGAGCTTTGGCTTTTTCATCGCCATCGGCTCGTTTGCGGCGCAAGGCGCCAAGGCCTTGCCGGCCGGCATAGGCTTGCCGGCGCTCTTGGCGTCCATGTTCATCGTCCTCGGCTTGATGTTCTATTGGCTCGTGCGCGTGCGGTTTGAACCCGCTGTCGCCGACCGCGACGCGAAGGCTTGAGCCGAAATACTGAGTGCTGGCTCGGCGGTCTGCGCCGACTGCGCGTTTAGCGGCCGGAGTCGCGCGCCTACACCGTCCGCCGCGCGCCGCCGTGTTTGGCGTACCACTGGTTCCAGGCGTCTGCGGTCAGGCTGTAGTGGCACAGGTCGATCGGTGCGCCGCCGGCGTTCGGTTTGACCTCGCCTTTGACGATGCGGTCGAGCGTCCAGCCGGTGTTTTCGAGATAGGCACGGATCGGCGCGTTGTGCGCGAGCGCGGTCGCCGTCATCACCTTCAGCCCGCAAGTGTTGAAGAAGTACGCGCGGAAGGGCGGCGTCACTTCCATCATCAACCCTTTGTGGCGATAGGCGGGCTCGCCGACGACGGTGTTGGCGATGAAGTGGCGCTTCGCCCAATCCACATAGAGCGAGAAAATCCCGACCAGCAAACCATCCGCCTTGGCGAAGATACCGAGCAGCAAGCTCATGCGCTGATCGAACGAACGGATATAGGCCTCCATATCGGCCTTGGTTCGCTTCTGCCGGGGCAGGTTGAGCATCTCGCGCACGTCCTCGGCCTCGAACCACACCGAGAAACGGTCGGTCGCGTCCGCAGGCTTCAGCGTGCGCATCAGATAGTTCTCGCTCTCAAACGAGATCTCGCGCCCAACCGCGGCCGCCGGAGAGACGCTCGCCATCTTACGCGCCGGCGCGCCGGCGCAAGAAGCTCAAACCCAAGATCGACAGTAACGCACCTATCGCCATCGCAAGCGTCGTCGGCTCCGGCACGCTGAGCGTCACGTCATCCAACAACGAGCCTTGATTGTTCCCAGGACCCTGCTGCGCGAAGGTCAGATTGCCGCCCGTCGTCGAGGTGAAGTTGTAAGTGAAGAGCGTGAACGGCACATTCGCCGCCAGCGTCACCGAAGCGATCAAATCGGTGCCGAGTAAGACGTTCACCGCACGCGGCGCAACGTTACGCTGATTGCCCGCGAGCCGAAACGAAAGCGTGTAATCGCCCGGTCCGAACGAGGCCACGGATTGAAGAATGCCCGAAACGAAGGTCGATCCATCCATGTCCACATAGCGCCCGTTCCCGGGCAACATGTCGAAGAACCCAGGGGCGCCAATCAAGTCCGTGGTCGCCCCGCCGGTCCCCAGCGACGTAAACACCGCGTCCCCCGGCCAGTTGAGCGCAAGCGGCGCCGCGTCAAAGTTGTCGGAAAGAATGACCCCCGCATTCGCCGAACCGCAAACAGCCACGGACAGCACACCCGCCAAAGCAACAGTGTTCAAGAAGCGACGCATAACAACTCTCCAACTTGATTCGCCTTCGTCTAGGGAATCATTTTTGGGAGTCTGCGTCCTGTAAAGATTTCCGACACCGCGGCGTTGGGGGCAACGACGGGTGCATGCTTGGCGGCGATAGTCCAAATTCTAGCACGGGACACCGCCGCAAGTGGGAATCGTATTTGTGATCGTCACCGTGACGGTGCCAGTGGCCGTTGCGCCCCGCCCGTCGGAGATTGTGTACGTGAACGTGTCGGTAGCGCTGCCGCCGGGACCCGGATAGCCGGACGTCATCTGATACTTCACCTGCGTTCCCGCGTTGAGGATGGTGACGGTGCCAAATGTCCCGTTCGTCACCGTTGTGATGACAAGCGGGTCGCCTTCCGCATCCGTATCGTTGACCCGCGGATTGAGCGTAACCCACATTCCAACAGGCCCCACCGCGCCCTTGGAGGCACTGTCGGGATTTGCCACTGGCGCCGTATTCGTTGCGGCGATCAGCACATTGACGGTCGCCGTCGCCGTCCCACCGCGTCCATCCGAGATCGTGTAGGTGAAGCTGTCGGTCGTCGGTAGCGTGCCGGTGCCCGTGTACGTATATGTGATCAACGACCCGCCGCCGGTGATCGACGTCGTTCCGCGCAGCGGCGTACTTGTGCTTTGAATAAGCAACGGATCGGAGTCGGGGTCGCTGTCATTGGCAAGGGCCGAGACCGTGTCGAAGCTGCCGCTTGCCAAAATCAATGTCAGGGCGTCGTTCGCGGCGATCGGAAAATTGTTCGGTCCGGGGCCCAGCGTGTGTTCGGTCCGATTGCCGGCAGCGTCGTAGCTGTAGCTGACCTGCTTACCGTCGTCATAGACGATCGAGGTCACGCGCCCCAGATCGTCATACGCATAAGTGACCGTTGCCGCGACCGGTTTGGCAAGCACGCAACCCATCAAAACGGCCAAGGATGCGCCGATCATTTTCACTTTGGCCATTCGGCGCCTCCTTGCGTTCGATATGACGAAGCATGAGCGAGCTTATGCCTGAATGCCGTCTTTGCAATCACGTTTATGAGAAAAGTATCGCGGTGAGCGACTTTGTCCGCAAAGAACATCGACTTCGTCTTGCGTGTGCCAACGTTTGTTTCAGTGCAGGTGCGTGTAGCCTGTGAGTTCTAGAGACATGTGGATTGCATCGGAAATTTTCATTGACGAACAGAGAGTACGAGAGGAGTGTGATTGAAGAGTCTTGTGCGTCGTTTTCGCTGTCCTTCTTCCCCCCCAAAGAGGTGCGCGCGTGCTTCTCTCGATTTTCAACCAACGGTTTGTCTTGCCGGCGCGGCTTCGGTTCGGTGCGATCATGCTCGCGGCGGTTTTTGGCGGCTCTCTCCTACAGGCGGCGCCGTTGCCGTCGGTCAAGATCGCGACGGCACCTTTGCTGTCGCCATTGTCGGCGAACATTTATTATGGGGCGGCGACAACCCACAGCTACAATGCGACGTTTGGCTATGGCACAGGCAGCGCAAATCCACGGCCGCCCGAAATTGTCGAGCTTGCACGGGCACTTAAGAACGATCCCGACCTAATCTATGAGTATGTGCGCAACAACATAAAGGTGAACTTCCAGTACGGCCTGCAAAAAGGCGCACTGGGAGCGTTGATTGACCGCTCTGGGACCTCCTTCGATCAGGCTCAACTAATGGTCGAGCTTCTGCGCCAATCGGGCATCGCGGTGAACTACAAGGTCGGCACTATCGTCTTGAATGCGCAGCAATTTCTCGATTGGAGCGGTTTCAGCGACGCGAAGGCCGCTTGCCAATTCCTGTCGAGCGGCGGCATGCCTGCGGCTATTAACGGCACATCTGACGCGAGTTGTAACTACACGGGCGCGATCAGCAGTGTTGAAGTGGGGCATGTTTGGGTCGAAGCAACAATTGCCGGTCAGACCCATCTTTTTGATCCAAGCTACAAAACCCACACATTGAAAGCCGGCCTCAACCTAAACACGGTGATGAATTTCACCCCTGGCGCGCCATTCACGGAAGCGACGAAGACCGCGGCGCAGGGCGGGACGTTCAGCCAAGGGTCCACGGCGATTGCGGGCGGGCCGGCGAACTGGGTCAAGGGCTTTTCGAGCGTCAATCTCGGCAACTATGCCCAGGCGTTGTGGGACTACGTCAAGCTGAACGCGAAGGATGCTCAGCTCGACGACATTATCGGCGGCGAAAGGATCGACACGGTAACGGTTCCGCCTGGTGGATTCCGACTCACGGTGCTTCCTTACACGACCGCCCTGACGACGACGTGGACGGGCGACATTCCCGATCAGTACCGCACCTCGCTTCGAGTGCGCGCCACCGATCCGTCTGCGGCGAACGCACTCGTCTTCGATCAAACGCTTTTCGCCGACGAGGTCTACGGGCGGCGGATGCGGATTGAAACCAACTTCGATTGGGACACGGCCCGGCAAACGAGCAGCCCGCTCTACCAGACTGTCGCTACGTCCTCGACATCGGGCATGACGATCTCGCTGACGGTGGATGGCGTGGCGCTACAGTCATATCGCGCGACGATTACTCAGGTCGCGGGCCGCTATCAGCGTCAACTTGACGCCACCTTGGTCGCGAACCATCCTTTTGCGGCAGCAGCGCCGAGCACGTTTGCGCCGGGCACGTTCGGCGGCAGCACTTGCACAGATGCAATCGGCACTAATGCGCAGGGAACGCACGGCGATCGCTGTGTGACAACGCGCGTGTACGCGATTACCCCAGTGGCCATTCTGGTGGGTTGGGGTGATACTTCTCCCGACCTAGTGGGCAAGTGGGCTGGCGAAGTTGCCGACGACAAGGCAATGCCGCGGCAGTCGTTCTCGATGGTTTGCGCAAACGGTTCGCAGCCACCAGCGGGGCTGTGCGGCGCCGGTGTGCTGGCCCCCGCCACCGACTTCGGCCGTGAGAAAATGGCGGCAACGTGGCTCGCGCAGTTTTCGCGCATGCTCGACATTCAAGCGCGCGTAGCGAAAGGCCGCGGTCAACATCTGAACTCGATCGGCTTCGTCTATTCCGACTCATGGAGTGAAGTCGTCAATGGCGCTCGTGGTACTCCCTGTGGCGCAGGTTGTATCTGGGGCCTGCCCGATGAAATGACGATCATCGATGTCGATTCGACGTTCAATATCGTCAGTAAGACCGCCGACGCCACAACGCGGCGCGCGGCTCTCTTTTCGATGGCGTCGGCGGCCTCGTCGCTTGAGAGCGTTGTGGCCGAGCAATTCTTGAATCTGCCCTACACACTTTCGACCGCACGTCGGTTCACGGCGGCGAATACGCCAACAGCGATCGCCCCATCCAACAACGACTACTACCCGATCCCGAATACCAATCCGGTTCAGTATCAGGGGCTTGGGCCGTTCCCGTTCTACCGCTTTGAATCGGTGCACAGCTCGAGCTTTCAGACGACATTTACCTACGCCGGTCTCGCGTCAGGTTATCCATCTAATATACCCGCCGCGAAGCCACCGGCATGGAAGGCGGCGCTGCAGAACTATGTTCTGCCGTATTTGAACGGCGGATATTCCGTCTACGTGCCAGCGGAGACCTATCTCGTGCCCGGTCAAGTCGACGGCACGCGCATCGACTACGGCACCGGCGCCAATTGGTACATGGAGGAGAGCAAGAGCCGTGGTGGCGCCTTCGTTGCCGTGAAGTCGGATGCTTCGGGTGACCCCACGGAGATCGCGCATATCGTCACCAGCTTGCGAAATTCATTCAAGGGTGGCGGCGCGGGAAGCTCCGCGGCATCGAAAGCGGCGTTCTCGAACGAGACCGTTGCCGACTCACTCCGCAGCCGCTTCGTCGACCGCAGCAATGCGCTCGGCGTTGACCTGCGAACCGGCCGCGTCACCTACAAGGCTCCAACGACGTTGACGACCGGGTCGGGCTCCACGCCCTTCCAGCTCTCCTCAGCGATTAGCTATGCAGGGCCGGGCGCGAACGAGCTGACGATATTCAATTCGGCAAATCACTTCGCCAGTCCCTATCGAGGCTTCATCAACAATTGGGACAGCCGGGTCACCGTCAACTCCGATGCGCTCGAGGCGATGGGGTCGCAAACCGCGGAGGCCGCTGTTGTTACGCTGGCGGCGGTCGTCGTCGCGCAGGATCTCTACCGAAGCGGCATCACCTCCGGCGCGACGGAAGCCTTGATGATTGCCCAGGGCGCTGCGCCATCGATCTATTCGCTCTGGCAGAACACGGTGACTCAAAACGTTGTCGTCCTGATGGCGGGTGCGTCGAACCGCAGGTTCGTGCGCGTGGGAAGCTCCAACGTGTTTCTGCCGCCAAAGGGCGATGCAGCCGTACTCACGCAAGCCGGACAGCTCTTCATTGAGTATAAATTCTGCGGGTTGCGCAATCCAGGCGGACCGATCGACGTCCCGATTTTCTCTCAGTATCCGGGCTACAACTACGACGGTGCGGGAAATGTGGCGAATCGAGTTCAGTACACTCTGACCAACAAGGACGGCAGCACACAGAAATTCGACCGCTGGATCTACAACCCGCCCGGTAACTGCAATGTCAAGGGTGGTTGGTACATGACGGAAACGGCTCTGCCGACCGGGCCGAAGGTCACGTTCACGATCGATACCAGGGGCCGCGTCACGCGCGCGACCAGCACGCTCGGACGGTTCATCAATATGGCATTTGCCGGTCCGCTGACCACCACGCCGTCGGAAGGCGCGATCTGGGACTTCATAACAACGGAATCACTGACCTATACGATCAGCGACGAAAACTCGCGTAGCGTGCTGCACGACACGATCGGCGCCAACAAGGTCGTCAACCTCGACGGCGGGAACGTGAAGTTCGTGTATCAGCCGGCGGTGCCGCGCTCGGCGACGCAGCGGCCGATTCCTTGGCCGGTGCTCAAGGAGGTGTACGAGCCGATCAACAACGCGGTGCCGGCGATCCGCTTCACCTACGACGCCATTGGGCGCGTGAAGGAAGTGCGCGATGCGACGTCGCTCGCACAGGGCGACGCCGTGCGCGGGCCGTACAAGTTCTTCATTGCCGACGGCACGCGCGGCGAGCGTGACGATCCGATGACACCGGCGGGTCAGTACGTCGTTTATTACGACGATGTGGGCCGCCGGGTGCGTAACATCGACGAGCTGGGGCGAGCCGTTGTCAGCACATATGACGGCCTCGACCGCGTAAAAACGCGCACCTATCCCGAGGGCGATCAGGAGCTTTTCCAATACGACCTCGCCAGCAACGTCACGCAGATGACGCGCAAGGCAAAGCCTGCGTCCGGGCTCGCGGACATCGTGGTCTCGGCGACGTGGGACCCAACCTGGAACAAGCCGCTCACCGTTACGAATGCGCTTGGGAAGGTCACGACCCTCACCTACTACGGTGCGGGCCTCGCCGGTGCGGGGATGGTGAAGGATGTCTTGCGGCCCGCGGCGACGATAGGCGGCGTGCAGCCGAAGTACACTTATGCCTATGCCGCCTCGACCGGCCTGCTGACGCAAGAGACTGCGCCGATCGGCGCGACGCAGGCGACGTTCATCACAACGAACCACACCTACGATGCGAAAGGTAACCGCATCAAGACCGTCGTTGATGACACGGCGACCGGATTGAAGCTGAAGACGGAATCCCAGTTCAATGTCTACGGCGACGTCACGCGCGTCATGGATCCTCGCGGGTACTCTACCGACTTCACGTACTGGCAGAACGCGACGACGAACAGCGCGACCGGCATTACGCGCAGGCTCGCGGAAGCGAAAAATTCGTCAAACGCGCTCTCACTGATAACGGGCGCCGTCACGGGATACCTGACGGCTTCGCGTACTTGGTACGACTTGAACGGCCGTGTCGTGAGAGCGGAAGGACCGTCATCGATCTCCGGGACAACGGTGACATGGAATACGACGAACGCACGTTCGCTGCTGACCTATACGGAAACCGGCAAAGTTGCGACCGCCAAGGACCCGTCGAACAATACGACATCGACGACTTATGACGTGCTTGATCGGGCCTCCGTCACAACCGACCCGATCGGCCGCAAGGTCAAGACGCTGTATGATGCGGCGGGGCAAGTGGTGCAACTGATCCGGGCGTTCGGCACGTCGTTGCAACAGAACTACGCGACCACGACCTACTCGCTCAACGGTCAGGCGCTGACGGTCACCGATGCTCGCGGTTACGTTACCAAGAGCGTCTACGATGGCTTCGACCGCGTGTCGAGAATGCTCTATCCAGACGCGACCCTTGCCGACGATACGGACAATCTGTTCGAGCAGTTCACATATGACGCTGGTTCGCGAAAAGTGTCTTGGCGCACGCGTGCTGGTCAGTCGTTTGCTTATAGCTACGACGACCTCGACCGCCCTATAGCTCAAAGCGGCGGTGGCCTTCCCGACCGCACCTTTGCCTACGACCTCGGATCGAACACGCTGTCGGTCAAGGACACGAGCGGCGCGACGGTGGTTGCAGAGACGCAATACGTCTACGACACGGCCGGCCGATTGACGCGCGAGCGGCGCAACGACTGGAACCTGAACGTCAACTACACGCTTGATGCGTCAGGAAACCGCTCGGCCATAACGTGGCCGGACACGTTTGCGGCGACGTACACGTATGATGGGTTGAACCGCATCACGCAGGTCGCGAACGGGGCGACGGTTTACCGGACCTATAGCTACGACGTGCTGTCGCGGCGGGTGGGTCAGGTGGCGATGCCGGGGACGAACCAGACCGCGACCTCCTATGTGTTCGAGATCGACGACGATCTTTCGACGTTGACGCACAACTATCCGGGGTCGACGGCCGATCTCGTCTACACGAACACCTACTCGGCGGCGCATCAGGTGCTGACCGCCGTGGCGTCGGAGCCGTTGAACCGCTACACGAACCCCGCGCCCTTGGGGACGCAGACCTACGCCACCGCCAATCCGCTGAACCAGTATCCGGGGATCACGCCGATCGGCGGGTCATCGGTGACGCTGAGCTACGACCTGAACGGGAACCTCACCGGTGATGGAGCGAGCACGTACACGTACGATGCAACGAACCGGCTATTGTCGGTCGCGGGTGCAGCGAACGCTTCCTATGCTTACGACGCGCTCGACCGGCGGACGGAGAAGACCGCTGCGGCCGTCACGACGCGGTTCCTGCACGCGGGCTCGGACGAGATTGCGGAGTACTCGAGCGCCGGCGTGCTGTTGCGGCGCTACGTGCCGGCGCCAGGCGCGGACGAGCGGGCGGCGTTTATCGACTCCGGTGCGCTCGCACCGCCGGCGACCGCGATCAAGTATCCGCATACGGATCGTCAAGGCTCCGTCGTCGCGGTGACCAGCAGCACCGGCGCCGTCACCGAACGCTTCGCCTATGACGGCTTTGGGCGCTCAAACAACACCGCAAGCGGCTATCCGTTCCGCTACACCGGCCAACGCCTCGACCCCGAAACCGGGCTCATGTTCTACAAGGCCCGCGTCTACTCGCAGGCGCTTGGGCGGTTCCTGCAGACGGACCCGATCGGGACGAAGGATCAGATAAATTTGTACACCTATGTCGGGAATGATCCGGTGAACAAGGCGGACCCGACGGGGATGAAGACAGGCCCCGGTTACTATGAGGGGATGATGTATGCCCGCGAGCACGCAGTTCCGTGGGACGAATTTCTTGATCGGATTCAATTGGGCTTAGACGCCGGCGGAATGTTTCCAGGCGCGGGAGAGCCATTTGACGCAGCAAATGCAGGTATCAGCGCACTGCGAGGAAACTACACGGACGCTGGCCTTTCCCTGGCAGCAGTGGTCCCAGTCGCTGGTATGCTGGCAACTGGCTCGAAAGTCACGAAGAAGATTATCACCAATGAGCACCATGGAATACCAAAGTTCATGGGAGGATTTGAAGATGGTCAGAAGTACACGAACTTGCCCTCGGACTTGCACTCTGAGTTTCATGTTGACCTTATGGCAGCTTTGAAAGATTCGGGGTTGCCTCGGGTCGGGGGACGAGGGGGTAGTACCGTTGACTGGGCGCGCTATATGAATCAGAGTCCTGGGGCTCAACGCGACGCATTCGATGCGCTACTTGGAACTGCGCGCCAGTACGATCAAAGGTACGGGACGACAATGACTCAAGATATCTGGTACAACATAATGGAAGGAAACTTTACGCCTTACCCATGAGCACTTCGCCGCGCACCTTTCTTTCGTCTTCATCGATGAACCCATGCACCCTTATTCGCGATTGGGTTTGGGGGCAAAGGCCCGACTGGATGTGTGTCGAATGCGGTGAGGTTCGTTCCGGGACGGAGGGTGTTGATCTGTTCGTTCAGGAGAGTCGACCGGAGAAAACACCGTTGAACATGGTGAGTGGTTGCGGAGTCGGCGTGATACAAACAGCTTTCCTCGCAGTGTTGATCGAGGCGGCGGGAGACAGTGGGCAGGCTCTAAAGATCGGGCGAGTACTTGGGCCAGGCAACACACCACTTAATGAGTGGCGATCGGTGCACGGTGACCCTCGGGTGATCGTTCGCGGCGAAGAACGCGCGGGAAGCCGAAGATGCAATACTTGCGGACGCTGCCACTACTATGCGGAAGGGAAGCGCTACCTTTGTCCGCCGCCACCTTCGGTTGATGTTTTGTATGCAGGCTTGGGGACATTGATTGTGTCGGAGCGAATCCGAAATCGGATTGCGATAGGGTCGTGGCCCATGCTTGAGTTTGAACGACTGCCGGTACTTGATGAGCCAGTCGATGGGCTGCCCCGTGACCTCTGCCGCTAACCGACGGACTTTGATGGCGGGTAAGGGTTGTGTCTTAGACCACCAACTACGGTCCATTGGACCGGGTCTCGTCTGTCACCGATCCGATTGTGCGCGGGGCTGTCAACGCTCATCAGATGGCTTGCGTGGTTCGCCGAACGCAAGTCTGTTGGTTAGTTCTGTAGGGCTCATTGCTTTGTCTGATGCGTTTGCGGGCAATGCGCCCGCCGCCGTCGCAATGGGAAGAAGCCAACCAATGAGAACATTTTCGACGGTACTGATCTTCGCTTGCTACCTGATGCATCAAAGCGTGTCAGCGACTGCAGCGGCGGCGCAGCCAACTGCGCAATCTGGGGCAGCGACTGCCCCGGTCGGAAGCACACCGGGCGCAGGCGGCCCGCCGCCGGTGCAGGGTCCGGCTGCGCCCGCCTATCCGTCCGACGGTGTCGTGGTCAGGACGCCTGGTGGCGTCACAGTGGCTCCCGCACCAAGCCCGCCAGCGCCGCCACCACCGGCATCGACAGCGAATGAAACTGTCAGCAGTCCAACGTCAAGTAGCGCTGGCGCCGGCATGCTGGGGCTTCCGGCCACGACATCCGAGTCAACCAGCGAGAATCTGACGCAACCCGCGACCAAAGCGCCGACTACCGAGCCTTGGACGTTGATAGCGTTGACTATGGTGCTGTTCGGCGGTCTCGGCCTATTCATTTGGCGTCGCAGAAGCCGATCAGGCAGCTAAGGCCATCGACGAACTGAGCGGGGGACGGAGCCTGGAACAAGCCGCTCACAGTCACCGACGCGCGCGGGTATGTCACGAAAACGGTCTATGACGGCTTCGACCGGGCGGTGAAACTGCTCTATCCGGATGCGACGCCCGCTGACGACAGCGACAATCTCTACGAGCAGTTCACGTTCGACGCCGGCTCGCGCAAGCTGACGGAACGCCGGCGCGGCGGCCAAGTGCTGAGCTACGGCTACGACGCGCTCGACCGCGTCGTCTCGCGCACCGGCGGCGGTTTGCCGGACCGCAGCTTCACTTACGATCTCGCCGGCCGCGCGCTCTCGGTCAAAGATGCGAACGGCGCCACGACGGTTGCCGAAACGCAATACGTCTACGACACCGCCGGCCGCCTCACGCGCGAGCGGCGCAACGACTGGAACCTGAACGTCGACTATGTTCTCGACGCGAACGGGAACCGCACCGCGATCAAGTGGCCGGA
>CAZJOM010000077.1:0-19429 GCA_964547645.1 uncultured Flavobacteriaceae bacterium | reverse complement strand
GCCTTCGGCCACGTCGGCGCCGGCGGCTCGATCGGCTTCGCCTGCCCCGAAACCCACATGAGCTTCGGCTACACCATGAACCAAATGGGCCTAGGCCTCCTCCTCAACGACCGCGGCCAAAGCCTGGTCGACGAAGCCTACAAAGCCTTGGGCTACCGCTCGAATAAGAGCGGGGTGTGGTTGAGTTAGCGTACGGGATCCTGCGCAACTCAAGTCCTCGACGGCGACGGCCATCTCCGCCGCAATTCCGACAATTCTGTAAGCTTTTTCACTCGCCCGTGAGACATCCGGCGCCTTGAAAAGCGCCGCGTTTCGCGCATCTTTCCGGCTGCTGGGGCCGGGAAGGATCGAACGCACGCCATGAAGACGAAGCTATTCTCGATTGCGGCGGTTGTCGCCGCTGTTTCCCTCTCAATCGCGCCAACCTCCGCCCAGCCCCAACCTGCCCGCGTCGTCCCGACTTCGACGCAACAGATGCAGCTGTCGTTCGCATCCGTGGTGAAGCGCACAGCGCCCGCGGTCGTGAACATCTATTCGAAACGCCGGGTCCGCAATCCGTACGCCGACGATCCCTTCTTCGGCCGATTCTTCGCCGGCCGCGACCGGGTACAGAACGCGCTTGGCTCAGGCGTCATCGTCCGCTCCGACGGCATCATCGTGACGAACAACCATGTTGTGGCCGACGCCGATGAGATCGTTGTCGTGCTCGCCGACCGGCGGGAGTTTGAGGCGAAGCTGGTCCTCGCTGACGAACGCACCGATCTCGCGATTTTGCGCGTCAACGCGGCGGGCAAAGCGCTGCCGACCCTCGCATTCCACAACAGCGACGATGCCGAGGTCGGTGACATTGTGCTCGCGATCGGCAATCCGTTCGGCGTCGGCCAAACCGTGACCAGCGGCATCGTCTCCGCGCTCGCGCGAACGCAAGTCGGCGTCTCCGACCACCAGTTCTTCATTCAAACCGATGCCGCGATCAACCCCGGCAACTCTGGCGGCGCGCTCGTGACCGTCAACGGCGAGCTCATCGGCATCAACACCGCGATCTTCTCGCGCTCCGGCGGCAGCATCGGCATCGGCTTTGCGATCCCCGCAAACATGGTCAAGATCGTGGTCAACCAGGCACTCGGCGGCGCCAAGGAAGTCGCGCGCCCCTGGCTCGGCATCGAAACGCAACCGGTCGACACTGCGATTGCCGAAAGCCTGGGCCTCGATCGCCCGATCGGCGTCCTCGTTCGTGACGTCACGCCGGGCAGCCCCGCCGCGCAAGCCGGCCTGCAACAGCGCGACATCATCACAAAGGTCGACGAAGTCGCCGTCAATGACGAGCAGGCGTTGAACTTTCGTGTCACGACCAAAGGCATCGGCAACACCGCCAACTTGACGTTCATTCGCGGTGGGCAAACCCGCACGGCAAACCTGCGAGTGATCGCCGCGCCGGAGGGGGCGAGCCGGGTGCAGACCGTGATCGACGGGCGCAATCCGCTGCAGGGCGTGACGGTCGCCAACCTTTCGCCCGCACTGGCCCAGGACCTCGATCTGAACCAAACGAAGGGCGTCGTCATCACTGACGTCTCAAGCCGCGGCGTTGCCGCCCGCTTCGGCTTTGCGCCTGGGGACGTCATCGTCGGCGTCAACGGCCGCAACATTACGAACGTCTCGACCCTACAAGACGTCCTGAAGCGTGGCGGCCGGGTCTGGAACATCGCCGTCGACCGCAACGGCAGCACCTTGACCCTAAGCGTGCGGAACTAGCGTCCGCCCGCTATACTACCCGTATGTCACTCTTCGAAGCCGCAGGCCTGGATGATGGCGCGGGGCCGCGGCCGTTGGCCGACCGCCTGCGCCCCAAGACCCTCAAAGAAGTCATCGGGCAAGATCATCTCCTTGCGGAGACAGGCCCAATCGGCCGCATGCTCGCTGCCAAGCGCTTGTCCTCGATCATCCTGTGGGGCCCTCCCGGCACGGGTAAGACGACGATCGCGCGCTTGCTCAGCCAAGGCCTGAACCTGCAGTTTGAGCAAATCTCGGCGATCTTCTCCGGCGTCGCGGAACTGCGCAAAGTGTTCGAGATGGCCCGCGCCCGCCGCGCGCAGGGCAAGGCGACGCTGCTCTTCGTCGACGAAATCCACCGCTTCAACCGCGCCCAGCAGGACTCGTTTTTGCCGGTGATGGAAGACGGCACAGTCATCCTCGTCGGCGCGACGACCGAAAACCCAAGCTTCGAACTCAACGCCGCCGTGCTCTCGCGCGCGCAGGTGTTGGTGCTCAATCGTCTGACCACGGAGCATCTCGAGCAACTTCTCGCCCGCGCCGAGGCGCATACGAAGGAGAAACTCCCGCTCGACGACGACGCCCGGACGGCACTCAAGGCGATGGCGGACGGCGATGGCCGCTTTCTCCTCAACCTCGTGGAAGAAATCCTTGCGCTCAAGCCGATCAAACCGCTCACCACCGCCGACCTCGCCCGGACTGTCCAAAAGCGCGCGCCGATCTACGACAAGGGTAGGGAAGGGCACTACAATCTGATCAGCGCCCTACACAAATCCGTGCGTGGCTCCGACCCTGACGCGGCGCTCTACTGGCTCGCGCGCATGCTGGCGGGCGGCGAAGACCCTCTCTACATCGCCAGGCGCGTCGTGCGCATGGCGATCGAAGACGTCGGCCTTGCCGACCCACGGGGCCTTACGCTTTCAATCGCCGCTAAGGACACGTACGACTTCTTGGGCTCTCCCGAAGGCGAACTGGCCATCGCACAGGCGGTGATCTTTCTCGCCTGTGCGCCAAAGTCCAATGCGGCCTACACCGCGTACGGGGCCGCGATGGAAGCGGCACAGCGCACCGGCTCGCTCAATCCGCCGATGCATATCCTCAACGCGCCGACGCGCATGATGAAGGATCTGGGCTACGGCAAAGGTTATGTCTACGACCCCGACACGCCGGAAGGTTTCTCAGGTCAGAACTACTTCCCCGACGGCATGGCGCGCGAGACCTTCTACGAGCCGGCAGGTAACGGCCTGGAGAAAGAGATCAAGTCACGCCTCGACCAATGGGGAAAACTTCGTCAGTCTGGGAAATCGTAACTCCAGGCTTCCCCCCTTGCGGGGGAAGCTGGCGCGCCGAAGGCGCGACTGATGGGGGGGAACGCGCGGAACGCGCGCTTCGCGCGCTCCCCCCATCCGTCTCACCGCTATCGCGGCGAGCCACCTTCCCCCGCAAGGGGGGAAGGCCGCACAACGTCGTCGGATACTCAGGAATGAAAACCCGCAACACCGCCCGCGCCGTCATGCTCGACCCCGCGAACCGCGTTCTGCTGTTCGAGTTCCACCTCCACGCCGGCATGATCGCGGAGGGGCCGAAACGCTTCTGGGCGACGCCCGGCGGTGCGATCGAACCGGGCGAAGACGTGCACGACGCGATCCGCCGTGAGGTCGAGGAAGAAACCGGCATCCAAGGCTGCATCTTCGGCCCCGAACTCTGGTTCGGCTCGAACGAACTCACCTTCAACGGCCACCCGACGAAGACGCTCGAACGCTTCTTCCTGGTGAAGAGTCCAACCGCCACTTTAGGCACGACCAATTGGACCGATCTTGAGAAAGAGGTCATGCGTGCGCACCGTTGGTGGACGGTGCCGGAACTGATCGCGGCAACCGAAACAATTTTCCCGCCGCGGTTCGGTTACCTTGTCGAAGCGTTCCTCCAAGGCGGCAGCAGGGGCGCCGTCCAAATTCCGCTTTGAGTGCCCGTACTTCGGTCACCACCGCCTGAATTTGCGGCACCACGAGGCGTTGCCGCTGTGTTAGTCCCATCGAGCCATGTCGAACCACGCGATGATCGGCCACAACAATGGCCCCCCGATCGGCGATGTTAGCGACGCACCGGGCGTTGCGCGCCGCTACTACTGGCGCAAGGCTCACGCCGCGGCTTGGCGCACGCCGCCGATAGAAATCGTTCGCCTGCGAAGTCGCGCAGCAGAGAAGGTGGGCCTGAGCTATCGCGATTACACCTCAATCTTGCTCGACCGCGGCCGACGGCCCAGCGCTGTCGTGTTCACTTTGCGAACGCTGATTCGGTTTCGGAAGAACACCAAGGCTGAAGTCGTTCTCATGCCTGGCGTCGAGAAGAAGCTGCAACGGCTCGCCGGAAATTGCCTTATCCTTGTGATCGCCCGCAGCGACGCGTCCGAGCAAACCGTGGCGGCCCTTCAACGTGTCAACGAGCTGTGCGGCGGTTGTATCGCAGCCTATCAAGTCGTGCCCAACGACATTGACACCGCTTCGTTGGGGCGAGCCGCCTGCACACTGTTGGCCCAACACGGTCTTCCGGCGAGCCAAGCCCTATTTGTAGGAGACAACGCGGACGACGAAATCAGCGCCACCGTGGCGGGCGCAGCCCGTTTCCTTTGGGCTTGGCACTATTTCGGCGAGAGCCTTGCCGGAACCGCATAGCCGGCACCCGGTAACCTTGCCGGGCTGCGCCAGTTTCCGCCTTTGAGGACCGCGGCACCCTGTGCCATACCCCGCCCCATGGGAACGATCTTTTCAATCGCAGTCGGCGGAGCGCTCGGCGCTGTCGGCCGTTACGCGCTGTCCAGCCAAATCACGCATTGGACCGGCGCCGGCTTTCCGTGGGGCATCCTCATCGTCAACCTGATCGGTTGCTTTGCGATGGGCGTCATCGCCGAGCTCGCGGCGCTCACCTGGAACATGCAGCCGGAGATGCGAGCGTTCCTCACCACGGGCATTCTGGGCGGTTTCACGACCTTCTCAGCCTTCGCCCTCGACACCGCCGTGCTGACCGAACGTGGCGACCTCACGGGCGCCGCGTTCTATGTCGCAGCCTCGGTCTTGGGCTCGGTCGCGGCGCTCTTCCTTGGCCTCGCGCTCGTGCGGGCAGTGACGCCATGACCGCCGTCGTCCAACGCAAAGTCAAACCGGAAGAGGACGGCCTGCGCCTCGATCGCTGGTTCGCCCGCCACTACCCGCAGCTCACCCACGGCCGCTTGGAGAAACTCCTGCGCACCGGCCAAGTGCGCGTCGATGGCGCTCGCGTGAAGGCCGGCCACCGCATCGCGCTTGGGCAAACCATTCGTGTACCGCCGATCCCGGTGGCGGCCCCCGAACTCCTGGCAGCCAAACCGAAGCCGAAGTTCAGCGCGAAGGATCGCGCGTTCGTCGAAGGCCTGGTGCTGTACCGCGACGCCGACGTGATCGTCCTCAACAAGCCATCGGGCCTCGCCGTCCAAGGCGGCACGAAGACGGAGCGCCACCTCGACGGCCTGCTTCCGGCCCTCGCTGAGGAGGGCAAAGACCGCCCGCGCTTGGTCCACCGCCTCGACCGCGATACCTCCGGTGTGATGGTCGTAGCCGCCAATGCCCGTGCCGCCGCGCAACTCGCGCACGCCTTCCGGGCGCGTGACACGCGCAAGATCTACTGGGCGCTGACCACCGGTGTGCCCACGCCGCGCCGCGGCAAGATTGACGGTGCGCTCATCAAGCGCGCGGCCGCCGATGGCCGCGAACGCATGCGCCTCGCCGAAGAGGGTGAGGACGACGACGCCAAGAATGCCGTCACCCTCTTCGATACGATCGACCATGTGACCACCATGGCTTGGGTCGCGCTGATGCCGCTCACCGGACGCACGCATCAGCTGCGCGCGCACATGGCTGCGATCGAAACCCCGATCGTAGGCGACGGCAAGTATGGCAAAGAGCCCGCGCGCAGCCATGGCGAGATCCCGAACCGCTTGATGCTCCACGCGCGCTACCTTCGCATCCGCCACCCGAACGGCAAGTGGTTGGAAGTCACCGCACCACTGCCGCCGCACATGGCGAAACTCTGGGACATGTTCGGCTTCGACAAGGACGACAAGCGCGACCCGTTCAAAGATTTCGAAGCCGAAGCGCCACGGACGGACTATTCGCGCGAGAACCGTCCGCTCGATCGTGCAAAAGAGCGTTTGCCGAAGCGCGGCAAAGTTCGAAACAAGAAAGCGTAGCGCATGGCAAGGCCCGGCAACCAGAGCGCGCCCGAACGCCCTGCCTTCATCCGCCATTGGTCGGAGATCGAGCGCGCCGAGCCGCATCTCCATCCGCACACCAAAGAACCGATGGTGCGCCCGGCACCGTTCTCGCACCGCCTCGATCTACGCCGTCTCGGCATCCGCCACGACACGATCATGCCCGGCTGGCGCTCCTCGCAGCCGCACGCCGAGCGCGACGAAGAGGAGATGGTCTTCGTCCTGGAGGGTGCGCCGGATCTCTGGGTCGACGGCTACATCTATCGCTTGAAGCCGGGCGACGCCGCCGGCTGGCCTGGCCGCGACGGTCAGGCGCACTGCCTGATCAACAACACCGACAAGCCCGTCCGTATGCTGACGATCGGCGAGGCGTCGCGCTACAATTCACAGATCCACTTTCCATTGACGCGCGACACCGATGGCTGGCTCGACCAACAGGGCAAGCGCTGGCGCGACGCGCCGAAGCGCAAACTCGGACCGCATGACGGCTTGCCGGATGCGAAGCGCGGCCGCGTCACGCCGGACGCTTGGCGCACGAAGCGGAAGCCCGCTTGCGTCGTCGATTGGCGAAAATGCCAACGTGAACCTCACTGCTACCCCGGCGACGACGAATTGATGTCGGTCTGGTCGCACATCTCCGTCGAACTTGGCCTTACCCGCATCGGCGTCAGCCATGACGTCCTCGCGCCCGGCACGCGAACCTCCTGGCCGCACGCGGAGTTCGACGAAGAAGAGTTCGTCTACGTCGTCGAGGGCGAACCGGACGCCTGGATCGACGGCCACCTTCACCGCCTGAAGCCGGGCGACGCTGCTGGCTTTCCCGATCGCACAGGCATCGCGCACTGCTTCATCAACAACACCGACAAACCCGTCCGCCTGGTCACCGTCGGCGAAGCGAGCCGCCGCCGCGCCAAATGCATCTATCCGCTCCATCCGAAGCGCAACAAAGAAATCGGCGAAGGCCTTTGGAAGAACGCGCCCAAGCGCAGGCTCGGGCCGCACGATGGCTTTTCCGATCTTCGCCGCGCGGCATTGAAGAAAAAACATCGTCGAACATGAAGACCGGCATCAAGCGCTTCTACAAAGAGGTGACCGTCGGCGATACGGCGCCCTTCGCCATTCTCCTCGACGGTCGCGCCATTAAGACACCGGGTGGGCGCCCACTGACCACGCCCACAAAGCCGCTTGCCACCGCGCTCGCCGACGAATGGCGCACACAAGGCGAGACCATCGTCCCCGACACGATGCCGCTCACCAAACTCGTCAATACCGCACTCGATCGCGTTCCGGTGAACCGTGAGGCCATCATCGAAGACCTCGCGAGCTACGCAGGCTCAGACCTTCTCTGCTATCGCGCCGACGCTCCCGCCGAACTCGTACGCAGACAAGCAGCCGCTTGGGACCCCTGGCTCACTTGGGCCGCCGAGCGCCACAACGCTCGCCTCACTGTCGTGAGCGGCGTCGCGCACACCTCGCAGCCTGCTGACGCGCTTGAAGGCCTACGCACAGCGATCGCAGCCCACGACGACCTTACGCTCACCGCTTTGCACCCTGCGATCACCATCACCGGCTCCGCCATCCTAGGCCTCGCCTTCGCTGCTCGCGAGCTCACAGCCGACCAAGCCTTCGCACTCTCGCAGATCGACGAGACTTATCAAGCCGAACACTGGGGGCGAGACGCAGAGGCCGAGCGCGCCCGCGCGGGACGCCTAAGCGAAATTCAAGCGGCGGAACGCCTGTTGGTTCTGCTTCAAGCTAGGGCGTGAGCGCAAACCCACCCACGCAACGGTCGATGTCGCCCTGGGCGCCTCCGTCCTTGGGCACGCCACCAAGGATCATATAGACCCTCGCCTTCTCAACCACGATGATGGACTGAAAGCGAAGGGTCTCGCTGGTGCCTTCGAACTTCAATGACGGCAGTTCTGTCGTGCCCCTGAAGAATGAACTCCGGACGGATGACGTGATCTCTCCCTTCATCGCTTTGATGAAATTGTCGCGACTGGCATTGAGCTCCTCCTCAACGCTCGGAATTGAGGGATAGTCACCAATCGTTGCCAGGCAAAGCACACCGGGAACCGCGCTGAGATATGTGGTCAGTTTGACGCCGTCTTCGACGCTTTCTTCGACTTTTGGTTCGCTTGGAAAAGTGCCCGAAAACTGGAAACGCCCAACCGTGTTCTGGGCCCAATCGGCAGCCATGGCCGAAGCCGTTACGGAAATGGACACCACCACATAAAGCAACGCGCAGCGCATGAGGCCCCCTAGGTCGTGATTTGAGCCCATCAAGACATGGCCGCTGGTGCGCGGCAATACATCAATGTCGCCGCAGGAAAAGCCGGATTTCCGCCATTGCGTGAGGGGCGGAACTGTGCAGATTCGCGGCCAAGCGACTCTTCCACGCGCTTGGGGCCCCACGTATGCACGACATTATCAAGGAGCTCGAACGCCGCCGCGCGGCCGCCTACATGGGCGGCGGCGAAAAGCGGATCGACGCTCAGCACGCTCGCGGCAAGCTCACTGCCCGCGAGCGCGTCGAAATCCTGCTCGACGAGGGCTCGTTCGAGGAGTTCGATACCTTTGTCGAGCACCGCTCCACCGACTTCGGCATGGAGAAAACGCGCATACCCGGTGACGGCGTCGTCACCGGTTGGGGCACGATCAACGGTCGCCTCGTCTACCTCTTCGTGAAAGACTTTACCGTCTTCGGCGGCTCGCTCTCTGCCGCGCACGCCCAGAAGATCGTCAAAGTTCAAGACATGGCGCTCCGCAATGGCGCCCCCGTCATCGGCGTGTTCGACGCCGGTGGTGCGCGCATTCAGGAGGGTGTGGACGCGCTGGCCGGTTATGGCGAGGTCTTCGCGCGTAATGTCCTCTCCTCCGGCGTCATCCCGCAAATCAGCATCATCATGGGCCCATGCGCCGGTGGTGACGTTTACTCGCCTGCGATGACCGACTTCATCTTCATGGTTCGCGACACGAGCTACATGTTCGTGACCGGCCCTGACGTCGTGAAGACGGTGACGAATGAAGTTGTCACCTCTGAGGATCTCGGGGGCGCGAAGGTTCACACGACGAAGTCCTCTATCGCCGACGGTGCCTACGACAACGACATCGAGTGCCTGACGCAGATGCGCCGGCTGATCGATTTCCTGCCGTCCTCAAACCGCGAACCACCGCCGACCGTGCCGAGCTTCCAAGAAGTCGAAAAAGACGACATCTCCCTCGACACGCTTGTCCCGGCAAACCCGAACAAGCCCTACGACATGAAGGAGCTGATCCTGAAGGTCGCCGACGAAGGCGACTTCTTCGAGATCCAGGAAAATTTCGCCAAGAACATCATCACCGGCTTCGGCCGCATCGAAGGCTCGACGGTGGGCTTCGTCGCCAACCAGCCGATGGTGCTTGCCGGCGTGCTCGACAGCGACGCCAGCCGCAAGGCCGCCCGCTTCGTTCGTTTCTGTGATTGCTTCAACATCCCGCTGGTGACGTTCGTCGACGTGCCGGGATTCTTGCCCGGCACTGCGCAGGAATACGGCGGCCTGATCAAGCACGGCGCGAAGCTGCTCTTTGCGTTCACCGAGGCAACGGTCCCGAAGATCACCTGCATCACGCGCAAAGCCTTCGGCGGCGCCTATGACGTCATGGCGTCAAAGCACATGCGCGCCGACATCAACTACGCCTGGCCGACGGCGCAGATCGCGGTCATGGGTGCCAAGGGCGCGGTCGAAATCATCTTCCGCGCCGACATCAATGACCCGGACAAAATCGCCGCCCGCACGAAGGAATACGAAGAGGCGTTCCTGAACCCCTTCGTCGCTGCCCAACGCGGCTACCTCGACGAAGTCATCATGCCCCACGGCACCCGCCGCCGCATCGCCCGCGGCCTCCGCTCGCTCAAGAACAAGCGCGTGGAGATGCCTTGGAAAAAACACGACAACATTCCGCTCTAGGATCAATCTAATGAAACGCACGCTCGCACTCACCGCCGCCCTCGCGCTCGCCGCCTGCGCCGATATCGAGACCGGTGGCCCGGCCAAAGATCCCGGTGTCATGGACTTCCCTGGTCACACGGCCACGAAGCCCACGATCGAAGGCGCCGACTTCGCAGCGCGCACCAAAGCGCTGGCCGACGACCGCTTCGAGGGTCGTGGCCCCGGCACGGCGCGCGGCGAAACGGCCGCCGACTGGATCGCTGCCGAAATGCAGCGCATCGGCCTGAAGCCGGGCGCGAACGGCGGCTATTTCCAAGACGTACCTGCAGCCTCGATCACGCTCGATCCCACGAAGTCGTCCTTCGAGATCAGCGGTACCCAACTCAAGTTCGCCGACGATGTGGCCTTTTGGACGCCGCGCTTCGATAAGAACGATCAGGCCGTCAAGAACTCCGACCTCATCTTCGTCGGCTACGGCGTCAACGCGCCGGAGGCGAAGTGGAACGACTTCAAGGGTGTGAACGTGAAGGGCAAGACGATCGTCCTCATGATCAACGACCCCGGCTTCATCACCCGCGACGAGACCCTCTTCAAGGGTCGGGCGATGACCTACTACGGCCGCTGGACTTATAAGTTCGAAGAGGCCGCCCGCCGCGGCGCCGCCGCCGTGATCATCATTCACGAGACGGAACCCGCAGCCTACGGTTGGAACGTCGTCCGCAATTCGAACACCGGCGCGAAGTACTTTCTGGACCGCCCGAACGGCAACAAAGACTACGCCGTCGTACATTCATGGATCACGACCGACGCGGCAAAAGCGCTCTTTGCGCGTGCGGGCTTGGACTACGACAAGCTGCGCCTCGCCGCGAACAAGCGCGGCTTCA
This sequence comes from uncultured Flavobacteriaceae bacterium, assembly GCA_964547645.1. GTDB lineage: Bacteria > Pseudomonadota > Alphaproteobacteria > Micropepsales > Micropepsaceae > SZUA-430. Next base: position 8,597 of record CAZJOM010000077.1, on the reverse strand, counting down.
GAGCCGTCCCGATGAAGGGACTTAAACTGAACGCAACGTTGCACTCGACGGTCACGAAGATGAAGACGCGCAACGTCGTCGGCGTCGTGCCCGGCACGGCCAAGCCGAACGAGTACGTGCTGTACACTGCCCACTGGGATCATCTCGGCATAAAGCCCGACGTGCCCGGCAACGACAAGATACACAACGGCGCGCTCGACAACGCAAGCGGCACCGCGGCAATCCTTGAGATGGCCGAAGCCTTCGCCGCGAACCCGCCGCGCCGCTCTGTGATGTTTGCGGCGGTGACGTTGGAAGAGCAGGGGCTCTTGGGTTCCGAGTACCTGGCCAAGAACCCGCCAGTAAAACTGAAGCAGATCGTAGCCGGCATGAACTTCGACGGCGTTGGCCCTTCAGGCCCCGCGCACGACATGACGGTCGTCGGATCCGGCGCATCGGAACTCGAAGACTTGCTCGCGGCAGCCTTGAAGAAACGCAACCGCACGGTCTCGCCCGATCCCGAACCCGAAAAGGGCTCGTTCTACCGCTCGGACCACATCAGCCTCGCTAAGGTCGGCGTGCCCATGCTCTACGCCGGTCAAGGCATCGACCTCGTCGAAGGCGGCAAGGAGGCAGGCCTGGCCAAGCGCCAGGACTACACCAAGAACCGCTATCATCAGCCCTCGGACGAGTTCAAAGACGACTGGGACCTGCGCGGCCCAGTCGAAACGATGACCGTCATGCACGAAGTCGGCAATGAGATCGCAAACAGCTCTGCCTGGCCGACCTGGCACAAGGACAACGAGTTCTATGCAATCCGAAAAAAGAGTCTGATAGCGAAATAGTCATGCGTCTTTGGGCGATCGGATTGTCCTGGGCCGTAGCGGCTGCTGCGAACGCGGCAGCCGCTGGCTTCGATCCGTTCGCCGGGCCAAAGCCGCTCGCCATCTTTATCGAACAGAACCCGTGGTTGATGGTGATCGGCTCTGACACACCCCGCGTGGCCGTCTACGAGAACGGCGATGTTGTGTTCACAAAGAAAGCAGCGGACAACCGCCTCGTCTATCACCACACGACGCTTAAGCCCGCCGACCTTGCCGCCCTCGCGCGCACCTGGACACCGCTCGTCGACCACCCGCCAGCGAAAAAGCGTTTTGAGATCAGTGGCGCAACGGATCAGGCGACGGCCGTCCTCTACCTCGCGAACGGCGATCGTTTCGCGGGTCTCAGCGTTTACGGCTTGAGTTGCACGTCAACACCGCCAGCGCCGACCAATCCCAAAGGCGATGACGCGCCCCCGGCCGCGCTCTACGAACTGCACAAGACATTCTGCACGTTCGACTTCGCAAGCAGCCGGGAGTGGACCCCCAAATATGTCGAAGTGATGCTGTGGGACTATTCCAACGCCCCGGCAGCTTCGATTGCCTGGCCCAAGGAATGGCCGGGGCTCACGTCCGAACGCGCGCTCAAACGCGGCGACGCGTATTCGATCTTTCTCAACGGCGATCAGCTGCCAAAGCTGAACGCCTTCATCGCAGCACAAAAGGAAAAAGGCGCCGTCGAACTCGCTGGGAAGAAATGGGCGATCTCGTACCGGTTCACGTTTCCGGGCGAACCCATCTGGCGCAAGGCGCTTTGGAGCAATTGATGTTCAAGAAAATCCTAATCGCCAATCGCGGCGAGATCGCCTGCCGGGTGATCAAGACCGCGCGCAAGATGGGCATCAAGACGGTCGCAGTCTATTCCGAAGCCGATGCCGCGGCGCTGCATGTCGAGATGGCGGACGAAGCCATACTGATAGGACCACCCGCCTCGGCGCAGTCATATCTCTCGATCGAAAAGATCGTCGACGCGTGCAAGAAGACGGGCGCCGAAGCGGTCCACCCCGGTTACGGTTTTCTGTCGGAGCGCACATCGTTCGCCGAAGCACTTGCCAAAGCAAAGGTCGCGTTTATCGGCCCGAACGCGCATGCGATCGCGGCGATGGGCGACAAGATCGAGTCGAAGAAGCTCGCCGCTGCGGCCAAGGTCTCGTGCGTGCCCGGTTACATCGGCGAAATCCACGACCTGAAGGAAGCCGCCAAGATCGCCGCCGACATTGGCTATCCGGTGATGGTCAAAGCCTCCGCCGGCGGCGGCGGCAAGGGCCTGCGCATCGTCTTCAAGGAAGCCGAACTGGCTCAGGCGATTCAGTCCTCACAGCATGAAGCAAATGCCTCGTTCGGCGACGATCGCCTGTTCATCGAAAAATACGTCACCGAGCCGCGCCACATCGAGATCCAAGTTCTGGGCGACAAACACGGCAACGTCATCCATTTGGGCGAGCGCGAATGCTCGATCCAACGGCGCCACCAAAAGGTCATCGAAGAGGCCCCGTCGCCGTTTCTCGACGAAAAGACCCGCGCTGCTATGGGCGCGCAAGCCGTCGCTCTAGCGAAGGCCGTGCAATACGAAAGCGCCGGCACAGTCGAATTCATCGTCGACAAGGACCGGAACTTCTACTTCCTGGAAATGAACACCCGCCTTCAGGTCGAGCACCCCGTCACCGAACTCGTAACCGGCCTCGATCTCGTGGAGCAGATGATCCGCGTTGCCAACGGCGAGAAGCTCACGATCAAGCAGGAAGACGTGAAGCTCAAGGGCTGGGCGATGGAAAGCCGCATCTATGCGGAGGACCCGTATCGCAACTTCCTGCCCTCGACGGGCCGCCTCGTACGCTACCGGCCGCCGGCGGAGGCGACGGTTGCCGGCAAAACGATCCGCAACGACACCGGCGTCTTCGAAGGCGGCGAGATCTCGATCTTCTACGACCCGATGATCGCGAAGCTCTGCACGCATGCCGCCAACCGCGACGCGGCGATCGATCTCATGGGCGATGCGCTGGATCATTTCGCGATCGACGGCATCGCGCACAACATTCCGTTCCTTCAGGCCGTGATGTCGCACAGCCGCTTTCGTGCCGGCAAACTCTCGACGAACTTCATCGCCGAAGAATTCAAGGAAGGCTTCCATGGCGCCGACCTGACCGCGGAGCTGAAAGATCGCATGGCCTCCGCCGCCGTCTTCATGCACCTGCGCGAAGAAGAACGCCGCCGCAAGATCTCCGGTCAGCTGAACGGCGTCGGCCAGGTTCCGCGCGAGTGGACCGTCACGCTGAACCGCGCCGATGTGATTTCGGTCAAGACGATGACGGAAGGTCGCGACGTGATTGCCGTACGCCTGGGCGAAGGCAAGGCCTCGCGCATGGTTGAGGTTGAAAGCTCCTGGAAACCCGGCGAAGTCGTCTTCACAGGCGACGTGGCGGGCCAGGCGGTCGCCATGCAAGTGACCAAGAAAGGTGACACCGTCCGTATCGTCCATCGCGGTGCCAGCGCGACCATCACCGTCCGCCGGCCGCTCATTGCGGCACTCGCGGCGCATATGCTCTTTAAGCCGCCGCCGGATACGTCGAAACTGCTGCTCTGTCCGATGCCCGGCCTCGTGGTCTCGATCGCCGCTCAGCTCGGACAAGAGGTCAAGGCCGGCGAACCGCTAGCCGTCGTTGAAGCAATGAAAATGGAAAACGTGCTACGCGCCGAACGCGACGGCCGTATCAAGCGTATCGCCTGCAAACCCGGCGACAGCCTGCCGGTTGATGCAGTGATCCTAGAGTTCGAGTAGGCGTCAAAGGCTCTCGAACAGCTTTGCCTCGATTGCACCGATCGCAGCCATGATCTCGTGATAGCGCGCCGTCCAAACAGGATCGCTCCGCTTGACCCCGTGCTCGCACATCTCGCACGTGTGCGCTGTACAGATTGGGCGAAAGTGCGGCGCCACTGTGCAACCGTCGTCACCCATCAACGGTAGCGCCCCATGCCAGGTCGATTGTAGCTCAACCTGCCAATGCGTCCTCGCATGCTCGATGGCGAACGCGCAGTATTGCGCCTCGCAGCACGTGCGCGGCCGCGCACAACGGCTGGAGCATTCCGGTTCCGTCAGGGCCGAGAGCGCGGCATAGAGTTCGATCAACCGCCGGCGCGGTTCTCGCTCAGGCGAGTTGGCTTTCAAGTACGGCATACTCGCGTCCGTCGCGGCTGTCCTTGATCCGGTATTGAAAATCCTGCCCCTCGGCCGGGAGCAGGCGCACCACCTTGTAAACGCCGTGCGGCGCGCCTTCACGGCGATGCGTGTCGGCCTTCAGATCGACGATGTTGCCAACCTTAAAGCGGTGGCTGCGTTCCGTGACGTCCTGCATACGGTCGTTCTCCCTGTCGGTTGAAGCGCAAAAAGTGGCGGCGGCCGAGGCCGCACCGGTGCGCGAAACGCGCGGGAACCGGCGCTACTCCCAGCCGCCGCCGCCTCGCGCGCAAGTCCGAGGCGCGAACGCAACAGACTCAAGCTCGCGAGGCAAAGGCAAAACGCGCAACAGCGCCGCGACACCGCTGGTGCGGCGTGCGGACATGCAAGTTGCAACGATGTGTGATCAGTTCAGGCCGAACCCTTCGTTCGGCATCAATGACGCAAGGAGTCTAGGCCATTGCGTCCATGCGCGCCAGCACGGGCTTCTGGCGCTTTAGCGCCGATTATCCCGCCCCGGCACGCAAGCCGAGCGACGTAGACACGTCGCGCTCGACTCGCTCCGCCGCCGCGCCGGCACGGGCAACGTCGGTCGTGGCGACCAAAAGGAAGAACCCGTCGGCGGTCCAAACCACGCGATCTTTCTTGCGGACAATCCTAAGCAAGCGGCGCTCCACCGCCTCGCGTGCCCGGTGATAGTCGGAGCCGGTCATGCCTGCCGGCAGCATCAACTTCAAATCGAAGAAGAACGAAGTGACATCCTCTGGAAACTCCGCCACCAAATCCTCAAACCGGCGCGGAATCCCCGAATCGAACCTCGCTGAAACGGCATGCGTACCCTCGCGCCCCTCGACCCCGTGGTAAACATTCCCCTTGCTCATGACGCGATCCTTGTCAGAGTTTTTCGACAAACCCGATCATTGCGCATGCCCTCTAAGGTAGTGCGAAGACCGGTGCCCGCCTTTGAATCAACTCCATTGAAAATTTGAACGATCGGATCGCGCGAACCCGGTGCTCCCTGGCGCTGTGCTAGTGGCGGATGGGCGTTGTGGTTCCTGCGGCGTCGGCCTTAAGGGTGGAGGACTTGACCCAACCCTCCTGCGGCGCCTCGCCGGCCGCGCCGAAGCGGACATGGCTCCAACCGTCGCGTTCTTCAAGGATCGCAACGTCAGTGCCCGTAGCCAACTTGCCTACGACCGCGGCGTTCGGTTTCGAGTCCGCGCGCAGCTTTGCGGACTTGGCAACGACAGCATGTGGCAACACCGGTGCAGGCGCTTCGATCGCCGCAACGGCAGCAACTTTGGGCTTCGCCACGGGCGCCGGTGGTCCCCAAATTAGGGCCGATATGTCCGGCCAAAAAATGACGCCGACAACGCCGACGCAGGCGGCGATGACAGTGTCGCGGAACATTGTCGAGCCGGCCGTTGCCTCCTCGGCATCTTTTCGCACCTTCTTGGCAGGAACGGGCTCGACCGGCTCGACCGGATGCTCGGCCAAACGCCGTTCGCGCTCCCACGCGAGTTCGGCTTCCTTCGCCGCCAGCGCCGCCCGTGCAGACGAGAGTTCGGTGTGCAGGCGCGTGTCATCGCTGGCGCGCATGCGCACATGCGCCAGGGCCGCCTCTGCCGCTTCCGCGCGCGCCGTGATCAGCGCCAGCTCACGCGCCGATTCCTTGCGCAAGTCAGCCTGCGCCGCGGCAACCTTCTTGGCGTCGTCACCCTTGCGGTCGCGCGCCGCTTTGGCGATCGCATCCTGCGCGTCCTTCTGCCAGCGCCGGCGCTCCTCGTCCATCGACTGCCGCATCCGCGATAGTGCACCATCGCGTTCGGAGAGTTTCTTCTGCGCGCTCTTGAGCTTCTCGCGCAGTGCGTCAAGTTCGCCGTTGTTCCAGCTCGGTTCAACCGGCACGGCGGGGACCTCTGCCCGCGCGTCGGCGACGGCTTTCGCCAGGCGCGCTTGCCAATCGGCTTCAAGCGCTGCAACGCGAGATGTCTCAGCCGCCTTCAACGTGTGCTCGACCCGGCCAATGCGTTCTTCCGCATCCGCCGTCGCCTGCGCGCGCGCTTCCTCGGACGCCGCTCGAGCCCGCGCCAATGCCGCATTGCGTTCGCCGATGGCGGCTTGAAGCTGCGTCAATTGCTCAAGCAGGGCGCGTTCGGTTTCGCTGTGGCCTTGTGTCTGTGTGGCGGCGGCATCTGCGCGCGCATCCGCCAACGCCTTCGCCGACGCTTCGCGCCAGCGAGCTTCCGCCGCGGCTAGCCGGACCGCCTCCGCATCCTTCCAAGCCTGTTCCGCGCGATCCAAAGCCGACGCCGCATCGCGCGCAGCTGCCGTGTTGGCCGCATCCGCATCGCGTTTGGCCTGCGCCAAAGCGGCCTCGCGCTCGGCGAGCGTTGCTTCAAGGGCTGCCAGCTTTGCGCGCGCACCGTGCGCCTCGCTCTGCCCCCGCTCGCGCGCCGCGTCGCCAAGTTCAACGGCCCGCGCCAGCTCCGCATCGCGCTCGGCAACGGTAGCTTCTAGCGCCGCAAACTTCTCCTGCCACTCCTGCCGTTCGGCTTGAAGAACCTCCGCGCCCGCACCGGCCGCTTCCGCGCGTGCGTCGGCGAGAGCCTGCGCGAAGTCCTCCTGCCACTGCGCCTCGGCCGCTGCCAAGCGCGCCGCCTCGCCGGCCGTCCACGCCGCCTCCGCCTTCGCAAGTGTCGCCTTGAACTGCTGCGCAGCTTCGGCCGACGCCGACACCAGCCGCTCCGTCAACTCCGCATCTCGGGCCGAGAGCGCTTCCTTCGCCTTGGCCAATTCCTCGCGCAGCATGCGCAAGTCGGCACCGTCGGTACCCGGCGCGATTGGCGCCGGCGCTCGTACTTCCAACAGTCCCGCACCCGGCGTAACTGGCAAGTCCGCCAATGCCAACGTGGCGCCCGTTTGCAAGCCGATGATTCTCAAGACGAGCGTGTGCGCCTTGTCGAACCCGTCAGGCGGCACGTAGCCCAGATCTTCCAACTCGTCGGACTGGAGCGACCAAGACCCGTCGTTGTTCCGCGTTCCGCGCGTAAGACGTGAACCCTGCGGCAACCGCTCCACGCGAATTGAGAGCCGGCCATGCTTTTTGTGCGGAGCCACAAGCGAGCCGACCGCAAGCAAGATCGCTTGCGGCGCCTCAGACGTCTTAGCCCCGATTTGCGCAACCCGCGCCATGATATTGAAACCCAGAAAATACCAATGGGAATTCTCGCCGGTCGGCGTTAAGCAATCGGTCGTCCGAGCGCGAATTCTGTCCAGATTGCCGTAACCATTGCGAAACGAATGACCCGCGAAACGACCATTTTCCGTCTCCGCATTAAGGGCTCTGTCCAAGGCGTCGGCTACCGCGAATGGGCGATTGGGGAGGCGACCTCCCGTGGTCTTGCCGGCTGGGTGCGCAACCGCTCCGACGGCAGCGTGGAGCTGCTGATGGCCGGCGACGACGCCAAGGTCCAAGACATGCTCCGGGCCGCCACGCAGGGCCCACAGGCCGCCCAGGTGACCGACATCGACATCATCAATGAGACGGAAGCACCGCCGCCGGGGTTTACCCGCAAACCGACGCTCTAATTGGGGCTGACACGGGGCGGGGCGGCGGCGTAGTTTCCGCCCGTCCAGCCATTCAAACCGTCGGAGCCGCCCCATGAAAGCCGCCGTCCTACGCGAAGTAAAGAAGCCGCTGTCGATCGAAAACGTCCAGATCAACAAGCCCGGCCCGCACGAGGTCCTAATCCGCACCGCCGCCGCCGGCGTCTGCCACTCGGATCTGCACTTCGTCGACGGTCTCTACCCGTATCCGCTCCCAGCCGTACTTGGCCATGAGAGCGCCGGCGTAGTCGAGCAGGTTGGTTCGGAAGTCCGCACCGTGAAGGTCGGCGATCACGTGATCACCTGCCTCTCGGCATTCTGCGGCCACTGCGACCATTGCCTGACAGGCCACATGTCACGCTGTGTCAGCCCGGAAACGAAGCGGCAGAAGGGTGAGGCCCCGCGCCTCGCCAAAGACGCCGACCCGATGAACCAGTTCTTGAACCTCTCGTCCTTCGCCGAACAGATGCTGATCCACGAACATGCCTGCGTGAAGATCCGCAAAGACATGCCTCTCGATCGCGCGGCACTCATCGGTTGTTCTGTCATGACCGGCGTCGGCGCCGTGATCCACACCTCGAACGTGCGGCCCGGCGAAACCGTCGCCGTCATCGGTTGCGGCGGCGTTGGCCTCGCGGCGGTGAACGGCGCGGCGATCGCCGGTGCCGGCCGCATCATCGCGATCGACATGCAGGGCTCAAAACTGAACCTCGCCAAACATTTCGGCGCCACCGACGTCGTGAACCCGAAAGACGGCGACCCCGTGAAGCAAGTCATGGAAATGACCGGCGGCGGCGTCCATCACTCGTTCGAAGCGATTGGCCTGAAACAAACCGCCGAACAGTCCTTCCGCATGCTGGGCCGCGGCGGCACCGCCAACATCATCGGGATGATCCCTGTCGGCGTGAACATCGAACTCCACGGCGCGGACTTCCTGGGCGAAAAGCGCATCC
>CAZJOM010000076.1:0-19667 GCA_964547645.1 uncultured Flavobacteriaceae bacterium | reverse complement strand
GCATGGGTGTTTGGAACTACGGCGACATTATTGATGCCGTGGCTAAGGTGGTGCCTTCGGGGGCGCCGGCTTTGATGCATGGGGAGCGGGTCGTTTCCTGGCTTGAGTTTCAAGGGCGCACGAACGCGTTGGCGCGAGGGCTGATCGCGGCCGGACATGCGACCGACGACAAGCTTGCGATTCTGATCCGTAACAGTCCGGCGTACATGGAGGCGACGATCGCCGCGTTCAAAGGGCGGTTCGTCCATGTGAACGTGAACTATCGCTACAAGGCGGAGGAGCTGCACTACATTTTCGACAACTCCGATGCGCGGGTCGTCGTCTATGGCAGCGAGTTTGCGCCGCTGGTCGCGTCGATCCGCGACCGCTTGCCGGGGGTGAAGACGTGGCTGCAGGTCGCGGTCGACGATGCGCCCCTACCCAGCTTTGCGAAGGACTATGAGGCGTTCATCGCCGCGCATGGGTCGGGTGATTTGGAGATCAAGCGGTCGCCTGACGATCTCTTCTTTCTGTACACCGGCGGCACGACTGGCATGCCGAAGGGCGTGATGTGGCGGCAGCACGACCTGCGCGCGGCACAGATGAACCCGGCACTGATGCCGGTGATCCCGACGACGATCGCCGAGCATGTCGATATCGTGCGGTCGACACCGGGCAACCGCTTCATACCCGTGTGTCCGCAGATGCATGGCACGGGGCTGCTGACGTCGTTTGGTGCGCTGGCTGGCGGCGGGTGCGTGGTAACGCTGGAGAACCCGACATTCGATCCGGTCGAACTGTGGGAGGTTGCGGCGCGGCGCAAAGCGACGCAGATGGCGATCGTGGGGGACGCATTCGCACGGCCGATGCTGCGCGCGCTCGACGAGAACGAGGGGCGTTGGGACTTGTCGTCCGTTGCGATGATCGTCTCGTCGGGCACGATGTGGAGCCAGGAGGTGAAGCACGGCATGATCAAACACCTGCAACAGACGGCGCTGCTCGACTCGTTCGGATCGTCGGAGGCGGTCGGCTTTGCGATGTCGGCGACGACGAAGGATGGCGAGGTGGCGACAGCGAAGTTCACACTGGGCGCGGACGTTGCGGTGTTCACGCCGGATCACAAGCCGGTGGCACCGGGATCGAATGAGCCAGGCTTCATCGCGCGCGGCGGCAACATTCCAGTCGGCTACTGGAAGGACCCGGAGAAGACGGCGCGGACGTTCTTCACGATCGACGGCAAGCGCTGGTCGATCCCGGGCGACTTCTGTCTGCTGCATGGCGACGGCTCTATCACGCTGCTGGGGCGCGGAAGTGCGTGCATAAACACGGCTGGCGAAAAGGTCTATCCTGAGGAAGTCGAGGAGACGCTGAAACTGCACCCATCGGTCGAAGACGCGTTGGTGGTTGGGGTGCCGGACGAGAAATGGGGGAGCGCGGTTACGGCTGTGATCGAACTGGCACCAAGCGCCAGGTTCGACGAGGCCGCACTTAGAGCGCATGTGCGCGAACACCTGGCCGGCTACAAGACACCGAAGCGGATATTGCCGGTACCGGTGATGTTCCGCGCACCGAACGGCAAAGCCGACTACAAGGCGGCTACCGAGCATGCACGGCGTTCGTTGAACGTTTGAAAATATTGAACCACCAAGGGCACCAAGAACACCAAGATGCACATGAACAAATTGCGCGCGTAGCGCGCAGTCGAGCGTTTCCATGGCGCTGCGCGCCGAGGGTGCGACGGGACAGCCTGGTGTTCTTGGCGCCCTTGGTGGTTCATTCTCTTCCAACTGAGGTGACACTGTGAGTGAGATCGTTGAACGGGCGGCGCGGTTTGCTGAGGCTTATGTGAAGCCGCGGGCTGCGGGGTGGCATCGCGAAGGGCGGATGCAGGTGGAGGCGCTGCGAGCGGCTGCGGCGGAGGGGCTGCTTGCGTTTCAGACGTCGAGGGCTTGGGGAGGTTTGGAGATCGGATTCGACGCGAAGGTCAGCTTGCTGGAGGTGTTATCGCGGCACTCGTACGACTTTGCATTCAGCCTCACGAATACGGCGGGGTGTGCCGCGCATATCGCCGAGGTGATGCCGCGAGCGGTCGCAGAGCGCTATGTCCCTGCGATGCTCAAAGGCGAGCGCTTCGGCGGCAGTGCGCTCAGCGAGCCTGGCGCGGGAAGCGATTTTGCCGGAATCAAGACGCGCGCCATGAAAGATGGTGACGCGTGGATTCTGACCGGCGAGAAGGGGTGGATCACGAATGCGGCGTTCGGCGACGTCTTTATCACCTATGCGCAGACCGATCCGGCGCAGGGCTGGCGCGGCATCGGGTGCTTTCTGGTCGATGGGCAGCGCGAGGGTTTTCGCCGCTCGAGCGCGGAAGCGCTGGCCGGCGGTGGCGTGATCGGGGCCGGCGGCTTTCACCTCGATGGCTATCGCGTTCGGCCGGACGAGGTGGTGGCGCCGCCGGGCCAGGCGTTCCGCCGGGCGATGTCGGGGGTGAACCAGGCTCGCACCTACGTGGCCGCAATGTGCGTTTCGATGGTCGATGCCTGTCTCGACACGGCGATCGCCTACGGCAAGGAGCGGCAGGCGTTCGGGTCGGCGCTCAGCGCAAAGCAAGGGTGGCGCTGGATGGCGGCCGATATTGCGACAGACGTGGAAGCGGCGCGGCAGCTCGTTCGAGTAGCAAAAGCAAAGATCGTCGCCGGCGAAGATGCGGCGCTGGCATCGGCGCATGCGAAGAAGTTTGCGACGCGCATGGCGGTGCAGCGCATCTCGGACGCTTGCCAGCTGATGGGTGCGGCGGGATTGCGCGAGACCTATCCGTTCTTGCGGCACCTCGCATCGGCGCGGGTGGCGAGCTACACGGATGGCTCAACAGAGATGCAGAACGAGCGGATCGCCGCGATCGTTATCGGATAACTATTCGCGTGGGCCGGAGGGATGCGCGAGGAACGCGTCCGCCGCGTCGATCGGCGCGACCCAGTGATGGCGCGTGACGCCGAAGACGGAGCGTGTGGGCTTGGTGAAGCCTGGATCGGCGAAGGCGCCGACGGCGATGCCGATGATGCCGGGATCGAGCGACAGGTCCCAGTACACGGACGAGCCGCACTTCGGGCAAAAGTGGAACGTGACGCGACCGCCGCGTTCGGTGGCACGAACGAAATCCTTCGACTCGCCTTCGACGGCGGTGAGGGCGGCACGCGGAAAGAACGCGTTGTCGCCGAAGACGCTGCCGGAACGGCGCTGGCATTGAAAACAATGACAGACCTCGACGTGTGAGGGTTCGCCGTTGATCTTCAGACGCAGGGAGCCGCAGCAGCAACTGGCAGTGCGATGCATGGTGGCCTCGCTTATTCGGGTTTGACGTCGCTGAGACGATCGATCTTTCTGAGTTCGGGAAACACATAGACGCAGGCGCCGACAACCGCCAGGGTGCCGATCCCGCCGAAAACGACAGCCCGGACCGCGCCCCACCAGGCCGCCGTCACGCCGGATTCGAACTCGCCAAGCTCATTCGAGGCGCCGATGAAGAGCATGTTTACGGCGCTGACGCGGCCGCGCATGTGGTCGGGGGTGGCCAGCTGCGTGAGCGCGTGACGGACATTGACGCTCACCATGTCGGCGGCGCCAACGACGATCAACGCGGCCATTGAGAGGTAGAAGTTCTCAGACAGGCCGAAGACGATCGTGGCCACGCCGAAAGCAGCGACGCTGGCAAACATCTTGACGCCCGCGCCGCGGTTCAGCGGGCGCATGGTGAGCACAACCGACATAACGGCCGCGCCGACCGCCGGTGCGGCTCGCAGGAGGCCGACGCCGAACGGGCCGACGTGCAGGATGTCTTTGGCGAAGACCGGGATCAGCGCCACGGCGCCGCCAAGCAACACGGCGAACAGGTCGAGCGTGATGCCGCCCAAAATCTCGCGCCGACGCCGAACATAGGCGATGCCTTCGACGACGCGCTCGTAGATCGTGCCGCCGACCGGCGCGATCGCTTGGCGCATCGCGATCGCGAAGATCGTGACCGACGTGACGACGAAGAGGGTTAGGCAGATCGCGTAGGCGGCCGCTGGCCCCGCCAGCAAAGCGGCACCGCCGAGAGCGGGACCGGAGATAACTGCCACTTGAAAGACGGTGGAGGAGATCGAGATGGCCCGCGGCAGTTCCTCTGCGGAGACAATCTGCGGCAAGAAGGATTGAGAGGCAGGCGCCGAGAAGGCGCGCGCCGTGCCGAAGAGGACGAGCGTGGCGAAGAAAGGCCACACGTCCGTTGTGCCGAACAGAGTCAAGGCCAAGAAGATGGCGGAACAAATCGCTTCGACGAGATAGCTCGCAGCCAGGATGCGGCGCCGCTCGTAGCGGTCGGCCACGTCGCCGGCATAGAGCGTGAACGCAAACATCGGCGCGAACTGAGCGAGGCCCACGAGGCCCAACGTCATGGCATCGTTCGTGAGCTCGTAGAGCTGCACGCCCACGGCGACCGACTGCACTTGCATGGCGATCGTGCCAGCGAGGCGGCCCGAAAGAAAAAGGAGAAGGTTGCGGGTAAATATGGCCGGGCGCTCGCGCTAGTTCTTTCGAGCGGCAGCGAGTGCGCGGATCACTGCAGTGATCAGCACTGCGGCGGCCAATACGGCGATGACGATCCACGAGCCGAAATCGAAGCGCTTGCCCTCCTCCAAGTAGCGTGCGAGGCCAAAGCCCAAGAGCGAGACGACGACGAAGACAGCGCCGATCTTCAGCGTGCTGACAAATTTTGCGCGAGGGGAATCTTGCGGCATGAGGGCTCTAGTGTTGCGGGCGCGTCATCGCGGCGAAGATGAAGCCCGCGATCAATCCCGCCGTCATCTGCACGCCGAGGCCGAACATGCCGCGGGCACCGAAGACGCCGACTGTGCCCAGGACCATCTTTAGGATCGTGAACAGAGCGAAGATGGCGACCGCACCCGCGACGGCGAAGACAATTGTGCGCAGGCCGGTGAAGCGGGCGACGAGACCGGCGGTTAGAAAGGCGCCGGCTAGAGCAATCGCGCTCAGGCCGCCGAAGAGCGGTTGAAGGCCCACGAGGTCATGTGTGATCCACTCGATTCGGTCGCCCATGGCGAGTGTCGCAGGCGCACCCTCGGCCATGCCGGCGGCTTCAGACCAAGCGGCTTGAACGAAAAGCGAGTGGGCGATCGAGCCCAAAATCACCATAACAATGAGGGCCACGACGAACGCGATCAGTCTCCGCAGCATCGAAACGAACCTCCCCTTTCACGCTCTTTGCTTATGCCCTGAAATAGGGTCAGATGTCTCTATCGATGAATTGTCCGTCAATTGATGGAGATTGGGCTTGATGCGCACTTTGTCGCCCCTGTTCGGCGCCGCCATGTTCGTTGCTTTGTCGGGACCGGCGCTGACCGATGTGCCGCCCATCAGTGAGCGGCCGCCGCCGCCTCCTGCGCCCGGGGACGAGCTTAAGACTGGCTACAAGGTCACCGAAGTAGCGACGGGGCTCAACCATCCGTGGTCGATCGCGTTCTTGCCGGATGGATCGATGCTAGTGACGGAGCGCGCCGGACGGCTGCGACTGATCAAGGAAGGCAAGCTTCTCGCAGAACCGATCACCGGGGTACCGCCGGTGCACACCAAGAGTAGTAGCCAAGCGGGCCTCTTCGATGTGGTGCTGCATCCGAAGTACCAGGAGAATCAGATTCTCTATCTGACCTATGCCAGCGGCACCGCCGCCGCCAATGCCACGCGGGTCGCCCGTGCACGATTCGACGGCGTCGCGTTGCAGGACCTTAAGGTGATCTTTGAGGCGAAGCCCTGGAAGGACACGAGCAACCACTTTGGCGCGCGGATGGCGTTCCTGGCCGACGGGACCTTTGCGCTGACCGTCGGTGACGGGTTCGAGTATCGCGAGGCGGCACAGAACCCAGGCACCCATTTGGGCAAGACCGTTCGGCTGAACGACGACGGAAGCGTGCCCCAAGACAATCCGTTTGTGAGCCGGGCCGGCACGTTGCCGGAGATCTATTCGCTTGGCCATCGCAATGAACAAGGGCTCGCGTTCGATGCGCAGACAGGTCTGCTCTATCAGCATGAGCACGGACCGCAGGGCGGCGATGAACTCAACATCATCCGGCCGGGACACAACTACGGCTGGCCGGTGATCACGTATGGCATGGACTATTCCGGTGCCTACGTGTCGCCCTACAAGGCGCGACGCGGGATGGATCAGCCGATCCTGCAGTGGACGCCGTCGATCGCGCCGTCAGGGCTTGCGATCTATCGCGGCGATAAGTTCCCGGCCTGGAACGGCGACGCCTTTGTTGGTGCGCTGGCGTTCAAGTACCTGGCGCGGGTCGATTTGGACGACTCAGGTGAGAACGTCATAGGCCAGCAGCGTCTGCTTACCGATCTTAAGGTGCGCATTCGCGACGTGCGTGTCAGTCCGGACGGCTACATCTATGTGACGACGGACGATGAGTCGGGCAAAGTATTGAAGATTGAGCCTGTGTCATGAGCATCAATGTCGCGAAGATCGCTGGAGCGCTTGGTGCCGAGGTCCGAGGGCTCGATCTTACGCGGGAGCAAACGCGGGCTGAGGTTTTGGAACTGCAACGGGCTCTGGCAGAGCACCTCGTTGTCACGGTTCCGGATCAGGCGATGACGCTCGACGATCTTGAGCGTCTGACGGATCAGCTGGGCGGGCGGGCGGTGACGCCGTTCGTGAAGCCCCTGCCCGACCGGCCTTATGTTATTCGTGTACTTAAGGAGCGTGAAGATAAGCTGAACTTCGCGAACGCTTGGCATTCCGATCTTTCGTATCTACCGCAACCGCCGAGTTTCACGCTGCTCTATGCGAATGAGGTGCCGAGTTATGGCGGCGACACATTGTTTCAAAATCAGTATCTCGCCTACGAGAGCTTGTCGGACGGGTTGAAGACAACGCTACGCGGATTGCGCGCCGTGCATTCGGCGGGAGCGGCGTATGGTACCGGCGGCTATCTCGACCGGGTGAAGGACAAGATGTCGACGGAGATCGTGCCGTCGGCTGAGGCGTTTCAGGAGTGTTTACATCCGGCCGTCATCCGACACCCTGAAACGAAGCGCGCGGCGCTTTATTTGAATGCCGTCTACACGATGCGGTTCGAAGGCTGGACCATGGCCGAGAGCCAGGCGCTGCTGCAGCACATCTATCGCCATGCGACGAACGAGAACCTGACCTGCCGCGTGCGTTGGGCGAAGGGCACGCTGACGATTTGGGACAATCGGGCGACGCAGCACAATGCGCTTAACGACTATCACGGCCAGCGCCGCGAGATGTTCCGCACGAGCGTCGCCGGGGCGGCGCCGGTCGCCGCTTAGTGGTCCGACTGATCGACGGGTTTGTCGCCCACGTAGACGGCGGCGCGGTCGAGTTGTTTGAGGGAGGCGTGGAGCGCGGCCATCAGGCGCGCGTAGGAGCGCGAGGTGCCGGTTTTTTGTTCGCCCTTGGGGCCCAGTTGCATGATCGCGGTGACGCCGCTTGACAGGTCGTGGCGCCAAAGTTCTTTGCGGAAGAAGGGCGCCCCGCCGGCGAGCCCGCGCATGAGTTCGTCGGTTGCTTGTTTGGTGAGGGCGCCCGCTTCATAGAGGTCGCCGATCACGCGACCAATTCTATCATCGGCCATCGCGGCGTGGTCGAAGACGGCGTTGTTCGTTTTGGTCTCGACGGCGAGCGCTTCGAAGCCGCCGCCACCGCGAACCTCACGGACGAAGAGGCCGTCGAGGCCTCGGCCGCCCACAGATTTCGACGGCAACTTCTTCCAGCCTTCTTGCGCGAGGATGATGTTCGTTAGCGTTTCGCCGAAGTCGCCCTGCACGCGATCATCCCGGAAGTCGACGGCCTTGAGGTCGGGCCGGTCGGCGAAGCTGAGTTGCAGCGGCGAAGGCTTCGCAGGCTGCGGCGGCTTCGGGTCTTTCTTTGCCGGCACCGGGGTTGGCTGCAGCGGGCTTCCCGGCGCGACAGCCTTCGGCGGCGGGGCGGGAGTGGGCTCGGGCGCGGGTTTGCGACGCCAGCGTTCCAGGAATTGGAGCGCGAAACGGAACGCGACCAGAAACACCACGATGCCCAGCAGCACCGCGATGATCCACGGGAAGCTCGAAATCGCGCAGCCGAAGATGCTGCCGGAGTCACATGCTGAAGGCATCAAGCCCCACCGTTTGATGCGTACTCCAAAGAGCCCCATAAGCCGGCGTTACGCAAGCCCGGCTGGCTCACATTTGCGCGGGTTGGGGACGGCAAATCGCACAAATCGGCGGCCTGACATACCCTCTCGCATCGCATGTTCGCCCTAAGCGGGCGTGGCGGCGCTCCGGCGGGGTCTTCCGGACAGCGACGCGCGGCGCCGGAGCGCGGGGCGTTGCGGGCCACCCCACTTATGACGCTGGGCCGATTGTTGCGGCGCCGCGGAAAATGATTGTGGGGACGGTTTGGCCCGGTGCCACATAAGGTAGTCCATAGGGCGACGGCGGTGGCGCGGCGGGACTACCGTCCGGGTTGCGGCCGACGATGGGGCCGACGTTTTTAGGGCCGGACGGCGTTCGCGCCGGTGTGCCGGTCGTGCAAGCCGAAGTGCCGTGCGATGGGTTGCCGCCGCAGCCACAGGGACACTCCGTCTCCGTCGAGGGGCGGGCTTCGTCGGCGATGAAGGCTGCGTCCGTTAGCGCGCCTTCGACACGCGTGCGGTTGGGTTTCAGTCGTTTGACGGCGGGCACGATTTTGCGGCCGGTGGCCGCGTTGCCCGCGACGAGATGCTCCACAAAGTACGGGAGGAACACGCGCGTTTCCGAGCCTTCGCGCGCGGTTACTTTCAGGTCGCAGCGAAATTGTGTGGGGCGTGGCACGATCCTGTACGGGCGGAGCATGAAGACGAGCGTAACGACGTCACGGCGCTCCATCGCGCGATTGGCAAGGTGTTTGAATTGCCATGTGGCTGGAATCGAAGGTCTGGCCCCGCGCTCCGTCCACTCGGTCTCAGCAAAGAGCGTGCATTCAATGTCGACGGCGGTCGTGCTGGGCGGTAGGCCGGCTATGTCGTAAGGCACGGTGAGGTGCACAATGCCATGGACATCGTCGTCGCCGGTCGCATGAGCGGGCGCGGCCATGCACGCAACCAGCAGAAGGGCGGCCGCGGCGGAGACGATGTCGTGCATGAGACCCGCTCCGGTTTGAGGGCGCGGCGATCCTGTGGCTTGCGTGCGCATTTTTCGCCTCCTGACAGAGAGTGCATAACGAGCCTAGGTCCGCGCAGAATGTCGCGCAAGGGAGCAGAAAAGGCATTCGCTCACACACTGCGCGATCGCATCGATGGCGCTGATGAGGGAGGGAGGGCGGCAGAGAAATGTCTCGCTGCGGACCGAGATCGGTTTTGTGCGTGTTGCTGATACACTCCCCTTGAATCGGCGGCGCGGAGGAATTCTCGATGTCGGGTGTCGGCACGCGGATCAAAAAGGCGCGTGAGGCGGTGAATATGACTCAGGTCACGCTCGCGAACGCGGTTGGGATCAGTCAGCAAGCCGTTATGGAACTGGAGTCCGGGCGCGCAAAGGGTACGAAGCATACGGCGAAGTTCGCGCGGGCGCTGGGGCAGGATCCGCTATGGCTCGAGACGGGCGAAGGGCGGATGCGCGAACCTTCCCGGGCGAAGCGTCAAGCGCGCGCGGAGCCGCAAGAGAGCGTGCAGGAGCTTGCCGACTATGAGCGCATTCCGGTGTTCGACGCGCGCGCTTCGGCGGGGCGGCGGCCGTTCGGCGAGTTCGACAATGCGGTGAGCTTCAGTTTGTTTGCGAGTTCTTGGTTGCGCGCGTTGACGCCCACGCCGTTCTCGCAACTCGCCGTGATCGCAATGTCCGGAGATTCGATGGAGCCGACGCTTGCGAACGGCGATCATGCGCTGGTCGACACGGCGCAGCTCAACCTCCGGCGCGAAGGGATCTTTGTTCTGCGCTTGGAAGACACGTTGCTGGTGCGCCGGGTGACAATGCATCCGGCGACGAAGCGGGTGACAATCTCGTCGGACAATCCGCGCTATCAGCCGTACGAGAATCTAGACCCCGACGCCCTTGAGGCGCTGGGCCGGGTGATTTGGATCGGGCGTACGCTGGGCTGAGCGACTACTCGCGGCTGCGGTAGAGCGCGTAGAAAACGGGCAGCAACAGGACTCCAACCACGGTCGACAGGACCATGCCGCTGAGTGCGACCAGAACCAAGACGGCGTAGAGGTTCTTCGCCCATGGCGGCACATCAAAGGGAGCCACCATGTCGAGCATGGAAACCAGGAAGCGTTTCGAGGGTTCGATGACGGTCGCGTCAGCGACTGCGATCTGGGCGTCGATGCGGCCGGGGCCGATGCCCGTCAACGCGGTCAACAGCGCGAAGAGCCCAAGCAGCAACAAGAAAATCGCGAGTATCGCGTATGGCCAGAACCAGCGCAGCACCTCTGCCCCCCCTTCTTAAGGAGTTTCTAGCAGAGTTTTGGGCAGCGCGATCTCGGCTGCGTGCGATCAGACGGCGATAATCCGCTCGCGCAGCGCCTTGGCCACGGCTTGAATGCGGGTTGAAACGCCTAGTTTCGCCTTGGCACTGTCGACGTGGAAGCGGACCGTGCGGGGACTGATCCCCAGCAATTGGCCGATTTCTGCGTCGGGGTGACCTATTGCGACGTGGCGGAGGCACTGCGCCTCCCGAACCGACAACCCCTGGAGTGACAAGGCCGGTTGACCGCTGCGCAGCTCGAATGCGCGATCAATCGCGGCGTGGCTTACCACCTGGATCATCCCGCGGGCCAACGGCGACGTATCCGGCGTCAGGCCACCGTAGTTGATGCCGGCACGAGGTTCCGCGCCCTGGAAAACGGGAACGGTCAGCCCGTCACCACGTTTAACCACATCAGCCAACAGTTCAGTCCAAGGCTTGCCGCGCTCGGCCGGGTCGTCGCGAAGCTCCGAAATTAGGAAGGGGGTCGGATCGCGTAAGCTGCGCAGGACAATCGGGTGTTCAGCGTAGACCAGCTGACTGTCGATCGCCTTCAACAACTCTGCGGGCGTATCGCTGTACAGGACGGCGCCACCGACCCCGGCCGCAAGCCGGGCAGCATCAACGGCAACCACGTTCGTGTAGCCCAGGTGACCGACGAAATCCTTAACGCTCGCCCAGAGCGCGGCGTGAGATGAGGCCCTTGTCACCCGGGAGAGCGTCTCAGCCAAGTTTGCATAGGGATTAAGGCTTTCAGTCGACTGGAGCGGGAGGGTTTGAAGTCCCATAGGGGGTGCCACCTGACTTTACGGACCGGACTCTTATGTCAGTAACTCACACGCGTGTCGCGCTGGCAATGCCGCCAGCACAAGATTTCGTGCGCACAGCTGGGTGCGCTGAGGTCTTGGTAAGCAGCGCCGACATTTTGTCATTCTAGCGTTATCAAACTAATCGTTCTGCGCTCGCTGCAGTGCGGAAACACGTTCTGCGATCAGGAGATGAGTCTTGGGGCTCGCGTTCAGCGTTAATTGGCGTGCATGCGAGTTAGTCGCTCGATCTGATCGTCAGTACACGCCGTAACCATGTCAACGATCACTCACTGATACGAAGAGTTACAGAGCGCCAGCGCGCATGCGTGCGTGTTGCAACACGCTTGCCTGGGAAATTAGTCCGCATGCGGAAAAATTTTCGAATCCCTCTGTTGCAAACTCGAAAGTGGACATACGCTTCTTGTTCGAGTAGTCGCGCGATTCGCAACCAAACGTCAGTGAGTGCTTTGGGGACTTGCGCGGCGATCGCCTAGGGAGGGCGGCTAGTATGCGTAAGGGGCAACGGTGCCGGTATGGCACCATCGGGCGGTGGTCCGCGTTATCTAGTGTCATCTGCAGCGACGAGAAGAAGGTTTAACGACGCGGTTTCATTACCGCGGCGTGGTTTCTCTTTCGCGCTGACGGACGGTATCCCCTCTGTGGCGCGACTCTTGCGGAGCACAAGATCGCCATGGAACATCGTTCACCACTTCGATTGACGCCAGGCCGTTTGAGCACCTTGCTTTTGGCCGGCACCGCGCTTTGCGCGTCCTCAACGGCCAGTGCCGAACCGATACAGGCGAGTTGGCTTGCCCCCACCATGGTCGCCGCCAATTTGGGACTCGAGGGCTCCACCGCAGCGCAGCAAATTAAGACATTGCGGTCGAGGGCATTCGGACAGCAGGCGGTTAGCCTATTCGTTGCGCCAGAGCCGGACTGGAAGGGCCTTGCGCCCACGCTGACCGGCTACGAGGCCCCTATCGCGTTTACGGACGAAGAGCTCCGCCAGGCGCCGGCCGCGCTCAAACTGCGCGGCGGGACGTTCGATCTTGAGCCCTCGGTGAACGTGAAAGTCGACCGACTCGCGGACGGCGCGCACTTCTCGAGCGTACCGACGAAGACGGCGGGTTTCGACGCGCAGATTCTGAACGGCCGTTTCACCTTCAGCACCGATGTCGCGCAAACGGTCGATGAGACCGACACGCGCGATTTCCGCGATCCGCAATTGCGCGAGAGCGAGCGCGCAACGCGACTGAGCGATATTTCGCGGCGGCATCGTTTCTCGGCGAAGTTCATCGACACCGAGAACCTGAAGCTGATGGTGGACGGCGATTTCGGCCAAACGTCGGAGGGCTTTGCCGCGAGCATGCGCGAACTGCCCACGGGGCGGCTGGTGTTGCCGGAATCGTGGTCGAATGTCTCTTCGAGTTTGGAACTCGGGCAGACGCGGTTCGCCGTGGACTATCGGGACTATGTGTCGAGCCGCGAAGCTGTTCGCCGGTCGGGCTTCCGCGTCGGCTACGGCTCGTCGGGCCTTTCCGTCTATCGCAAGGAAGGCATGGAGTTCAACCTGACCCAAGGCGGCCAGTGGCTGAAGCGGACATCGTTCTCCGGCATCAATGCCGACGTCATCGTCGCCGATGTGTTGCCTGATGCCGTCGCCGATGCGATCGATCCGATCCGGCCGTTCCTGCCAACATCGGTTTCGGGCGGCTACGAAAAGGGCGACGTGATCCGCTCCGAATTACTACCGGGCCCGCGCGATCGCGTAGCGACGGCCACGGGCGCGATGCAGTGGGACACGCGGCTTGGCGAGACGACCGCGAGTTTCTGGGAACGCCGCGTTACCACCGACATCATGCTGCCGGGTGGCGAAGACAAAATTCCGTTGTCGCGTTCGCGCGACCGGTTCGTGGATGTCTCGCACAAAGTGCGCAGCGGCAACTGGCAGTTCGGGGCCGGCCTCTCGATGATCGAGACCGACGACACTCTGCTCGAGAACCGCAACGCGCAACGCGAGATCGCCCCCCACGTGTCCATCGCCTATGCGCCGGAACGCGGACCGAGGGTGGAACTGCGTTTCGGCGCGGCAGATGCGCAATCGCAGATCGTCGACGACAACCTGGCCGCCCGCGCGAAAACGAAGCAGCTGCAGCTCAGCGTCGATCTGTCGTCGTTCGCACAGGAGGAGCTGAACAAGCCCGATGCGAAGCTTAAGCTCGAATACCGCTACGACCTCAACGGCAGCGACAAGGATCCGGTGAGTGGCCGCGAACGCGGCGGCGGACATGCGCTTCTGCTGACGTTCTCGACGCCGCTGAATTAATCGTTGGCTTTCGTTGATTGGCGAACCGCCCCCGCTGCGGGGCGGTTTTGCGCGGAGTCGCGGCGGACCGGAAATCTGCTACATTCCCAGCCATGAGCACCATCGACGATATCCGGGTCCGGCCGAAGGCGTTGGCGCGCGATGCGCTTCCTTCGTCGCGCCGGCATATTCCCTACGGGCCGCAGCGGCGGCAGCAGCTTGACCTCTACCTGCCGCGTCAGGGCGCGGTGCGAGCGACCATCCTTTATCTTTACGGCGGCGGCTGGGTGAGTGGCGCGCGCTGGTACTACTGGCTGTTCGGGCGGGCGATGGCGGCGCGCGGGTTTGCCGTCGTGGTCGCGGACTATCACCTCTATCCAACGGCCAAGTTTCCTGCGTTCGTCGAGGATGCCGCGCTGGCGCTCAAGTGGACGCGGGACAACGCGTCGAAGTGGGGTGGCAGCTCGTCGAAGATCTTCGTGATGGGTCATTCGGCAGGTGCGCACAGTTCGGCCCTGCTGGCGCTCGATCCGCGCTATCTGCGCGCGCACGGATTGGAGCCCGCGATGATCAAGGGCGTGATCGGTTTGGCGGGGCCCTACACACTCGATCCGCTGAAGTGGCCTGGGGTGAAGGACATTTTCGCGACGTCCGCCGCCGAGCCGCACGGCGCGCGGCCGATCAAGCTGGCGCGCAACGGTGCGCCACCGATGTTGTTGCTGCACGGCGCGCGCGACCGGATCGTGAAGAGTGATGCCAGCGTGAACCTTGCAAGCGCGCTTACGAGCGCGGGCTCGAAGGCGGACGCGAAGGTTTATCCGAGCATCGGGCACTTCGAAATCTTTGCAGCCTACCTTTGGGGTTGGCGCTGGCGTGCAAGCGTTCTGAAAGACACCGAGGCCTTCATCGAGGCGCAGCTCGAAGCCTAAAGCACCATCTGCGTTTGCGTGACGAGGGCGACGAGTTTCCCGTCCTCGCGCGTGATGCGCGTTTGCCAGACTTGCGTTTTGCCGCCGCGGTGAACGGGCGTGGTCGTGGCGCGAACGGTGGTGCCGCTTTGCGCAGGCGACAGGAAGTTCGTCTTGCTTTCGATTGTGGTTGTGCCCTTCGCGCCTTCGGGCAAGTTCAGGAACGTTGCGACCGCGCCTGCGGTATCCGCAAGCGCCATCGCTGCACCGCCGTGCAGGATCGGCATCGGCGCTGTGCAGAGATCGTCGCGCACCTTGAGTTCGGCGATCACCTCATCCTTGGTGACGGTCACGAAGCGCACGCCCATGAGCTTGGCGAACGGCAGCGGGTTGGCGTTGAGTTGGTCAGCAGTGAGCATGGGTCCACCAAATGGGAGAAGATCACCCGTGTCGATTACGCCGGAGGTAATCAGCCCTCCCGCAACGCCCTCGCCTTCTTGGCCGTGGGGCGGTCCCAGCAGCGATTGAGCCAGGCGACGAGGTTTGGCTTTCCCGAAAGGTCGACGAAGAGAAGGCGATAGAGGACGGAGGCAACGTTTAGGTCGGCGACCGTGAATGCGTTCCCGACGAGGTATTGACGGCCCTTGAGTTCGGAATCGAGAACCTGCAGCGGCCATTCCATTTCTTCGCGTGCCGCGAGGGCCGTGCTGGCGGAGCGTTGTTCGACCGGCAGGAACACTGCGTTTACGAGCCATTGAATGATGGGCCGGTCGAGCTCGCTGACGGCCCAGAAGCTCCATTGCCAGGCCTTGGCTTCAAGGTGCGGGTCCGCGGGATAGAGTTTACCGTGCTTCTTGGCGAGATAGAGATTGATCGCCATCGATTCAGAGAGTTTGAAACCGTCGTCGTCGATCGCCGGGATGTGGCCGGTGGGATTGATCTCCAGGAACTCCGCCGTGCGCGTGCCGCCGTTGGCGGCTGAGGTTTCGATGTGTTCATAGGGAACGCCCAGTTCCTCGCAAAGCCAAAGTGTTCGGATCGCGCGCGACGCGGCGTAGCCGTAGATCTTCAGACTCATTGCGCGCTGACCGCGCCACAGGCAATGCGAGCGCCGCTGCCGCCCAAGGGTTTGGGCTGGTCGGAGAAGTTGTCGGGATTCTCGTGAATCACGAAGCTCCGGCCGCGCACATCGTTGACGGTGAGATGCAACGCGTTCATAGCGGCGGTGGCATTACCGCTGGCATCGACGACGAGCATGGGAAGGTCGCCACGGTGGCCGTTTGCGAAGGGGCCATCATGCTTGCCGGTTGCATTCGGGTCGTAGTGGCCGCCTGCCGCAATACCGGCCTGCATCTTGCCGTCCTTCATGCCGGGGCCGCAGTTCGGATTTTCGTGAACATGGAACCCGTGCTCTCCCGGCGGTAAGCCACCAAGCGCAGGCTCGATGCGCAACCCGCCCCGGCCGTCGCGCAGCATGAGCGTGCCGATCTCCGGTCCGACACCGTTCGCGTCGATCTTGAAGATCGAAACGGTGAGTTGCGGCGGCCCGCTGCGCTGATCGTTTCCCGTGATGGGGATGTTTGCCGAAACGCCACCGCCGACATTGCCGGAAGTGCCGCCGACGCCGACACCGACGGAGAGGCCGCCGCCGCAGGCGGCGAGCAACGGCGTGACGGCCATCGATACGAGTAGAGCTTTGCGCATTATCTTCTCCTGCTATGTGGCCACCCTGAGGTGGCGGATCGGGCGGCCGGGGGCTATCGCTTGGGCCGCGCGGATGATGGCGTTGGCGTCGATTCCGTAGTGCTTATACAACTCGGCGAGCGAGCCCGTCTGGCCGAAATGTTCGACGCCGAGGGCGCGGACGCGGTGGCCGTGCACGGAACCGAGCCACGCAAGCGTGGCCGGATGCCCGTCAAGCACTGTGACAAGTGCACAGTCCGTCGGGATTTCGGCGAGCAGCCGCTCGACGTGTGACTGTGCACCGACGAGGCCGCGCTCCCGCGCTCGTTGCGCGGCGGTCCAACCGGCGTTCAGACGATCGGCCGACGTGACGGCGAGCAAGCCGACGTCGCGGCGATCTTCGGCCATAAGGCCAACAGCTTCGATGGCCTCGGGCGCGATAGCGCCGCTGTAGGCCACGACGATCTGGGCGTTGGCGCCCGGTCTGCGCTGCCAGTAGGCGCCGTCAATGATGCCTTGCGCGGTTTCTGCCGTCATCTCGCGTTTTGGTTGCTCGAGCGGGCGGGTGGAGAGGCGCAGGTAGACGGAGCCGCCGGTTTGATCGCGCAGCCACGTACGCTCGTCCGCATCGCCGTCGCCGTTGCGCTGGATGTAGTCCATCGCGAAGCGCAGCATCACCGCGAGTTCGTCCACGTAAGCGGGTTCGAACGAGCAGAGGCCGTCTTGCGACATACCGATCAGGGGTTGGGCGATCGATTGGTGCGCACCGCCCTCCCCCGCCAGCGTGATGCCCGACGGGGTCGCCACAATGATGAAGCGGGCGTCCTGGTAACAGGCGTAGTTCAGCGCATCGAGGCCACGGGCGATGAAGGGGTCGTAGAGCGTGCCAACAGGGATAAGGCGCTCACCGGTCAACGAGTGCGAGAGTCCGAGCGCAGAGAGCAAGATGAACAGGTTCATCTCCGCGATGCCGAGTTCAATGTGCTGCCCCTTCGGGCCGAACTCCCAATTGAAGGTCGAGGGGATGCGTTCCTTCTTGAACGTATCGGCCAGCGTCTCACGAGCGAACAGGCCGCGGCGGTTGACCCAAGCGCCCAGATTCGTGGACACGGTGACGTCGGGCGAACATGTGACGATACGGGAGGCGAGTTCGGTTTTCTCGCGGCCGATTTCGTTCATAAGGTTCCCGAATCCGGCTTGCGTCGACATTTCGCCGGAGATCGGAACTTTGAACGCCAACGGCACGTCGATGTGCGGGGCTGCGAAGCGGCGGCGGCCCTCACGAGCGAACGGCACTTGGGCGAGGAACTCGACGAGCGCTTCTTCCGGCAGGCCTAGCCCTTCGAACTTGTCCCACTCGTGGCCTTCGCGGACGTTGAGTGACTGACGCAAGCCATCGATTTGCGCAGGTGTCATCAGGCCGGCGTGGTTGTCCTTGTGGCCTTGAAACGGCAGACCGTGACCTTTGATCGTGTAGGCGATGAAGCAGGTTGGGCGGTCGTGATCGATCGCTTCGAAGGCATCGAGCAGATGCGGGAGGTCGTGTCCGCCGAGGTTCGTCATCAAGGCCGCGAGTTCGGCGTCGCTGCGCTTCTCAATCAGCTTTGTGGCCGGTCCTTGATCTGCGATGTCGTCGAGCAAACGCCGGCGCCAGGCGGCGCCGCCCTGATAGGTGAGTGCGGAGAAGAGCTGGTTCGGGCAGCTGTCGATCCAGGCGCGCAGCTTTTCGCCGCCCGGTTCTTTGAAGGCCGCTTCCTGCAGCGAGCCGTGTTTCAGGATCACCACGTCCCAGCCGAAGTTGCGGAACATGGATTCGAAGCGGGACCAGAGGCCCTCGCGTACGACGGCGTCGAGGCTTTGGCGGTTGTAGTCGACGATCCACCAGGTGTTGCGAACGCCGTGCTTCCAGCCTTCGAGCAGCGCTTCGAAGATGTTGCCTTCGTCCATCTCGGCGTCGCCGATGAGGGCGACCATGCGGCCTTCGGGTTTGTCTTTTGCCCAGCCGTGGGCATGCACGTAATCTTGCACCAGCGACGAGAACAGCGTTTGCGCGACGCCCAGGCCCACCGAGCCGGTCGAGAAGTCGACGTCGTCGGTGTCCTTCGTGCGCGAAGGGTAACTCTGCGCGCCCTTGTAGCCGCGGAAGTTTTGCAGCTTGTCCAAGGACTGATGGCCGAGCAGGTATTGGATGGCATGGAAGTTCGGGCTAGCGTGCGGTTTGACGGCAACGCGGTCTTGCGGCCGCAGCACGGCGAAGTAGAGCGCGGTCATGATCGAGGCCAGCGACGCCGAGGAGGCTTGGTGGCCCCCGACCTTCAACCCGTCCCCGTTGTCGCGCAGGTGGTTCGCACTGTGGATTGTCCACGACGCGAGCCAGAGGATCTTCTTCTCGAGTTCCGTCAAAAGCCGGAGCAGTTCGGTTCGGGGCATCACGTTCTCAATGGGATAGCGGCCCCGACTATAGCGGGCTGGGGCTGGATTGTCAGAGGCCGAACGGGCTAGAGTGTTCCCATGGAAATGCACCAAGTCCGATACTTCCTGGCCGTGTGCCGCACGCTGAATTTCACCAAGGCGGCCGAGGAGTGCAATGTCGCGCAGCCGTCTTTGACGCGCGCCATTCAGAAGCTTGAGGAAGAATTCGGCGGGCTTCTGTTTCACCGCGAGCGTGCGAACACGCACTTGACGGACCTCGGCCGCGCGATGCAGCCGCATCTGGAACGCACGTACGATGCGGCACAAACGGCGAAACAGCTCGCCACGTCCTATAAGAAAGGCGATGTCGTCCACCTGCGGCTTGGCGTGTCGGCCACCGTCCCCTCGGACACGGTGACCAGCGTTCTGGGTGGCGTCAGGCAGTCGATGCCGGGCTTCGAGCTCACGCTCGACGGCGGCGCGGACACGAAGCTGTTGGACGACGCGGTGGCAGGCGATCTCGATCTCATTCTGGTCGGCGACGATCATGAACTACCCGAGCGCGTGCGGTCGTGGACGCTGCATCGCGAGCCAGTGCTTGCCGTGATGACGAAGGCGCACAAACTGGCGGGGCAGACGTCGGTCGCGATCGGCGACTTGGACGGCGTCGAGATGATTCAGCTGAACAACTGCCCGATCGCGGCACGTATTCGGCAGATGTGTCTGGATGCGGGCGTAAAACCGGTTTTCAACGTGCGTGTCGCGAACTGCGAGCAGATTGTGGCGCTCATCCGCGAGGGGCTGGGGATCGCGACACTGCCGCAAACGCTGGCCGCGGGATCAGGCTTGGTGGCGCTGCCGATCGAAGGGCTCAACATCGAGCGCGCGATTACGTTGGGTACGGTTGCCGGGCGCCGGTTCTCTCCAGCCAGCGACGCGTTCATCAAGCTGGCCCGTACGCGGGATTGGGGCAAGGCTTAGTCGCCGTTATGGCGTTTGCGCCACCGTGTTGAGACTTTCCCATTTGCCGGCGAGGACTGCCAACACCACGCCCGCCGTGTCGTTGACGG
>CAZJOM010000075.1:17877-20168 GCA_964547645.1 uncultured Flavobacteriaceae bacterium | reverse complement strand
ACCTACACGCAGCGCACCGGCGGCGAAGAGCCCGGCGTGCGCGAAGACGAATTCGAGCTTGAGTTCGCCAAGCGTATCACCTCCAAACTCGCGCTCTCGTTCGAAGCGGGCTGGTCCCGTGAGCAGGGCGGCGAGGAAGGCGCGATCGACGGATTCTCGAACATCGCACTTGGCGCAAAATACCAGCTCCTCGTCGACGAAGATGCAGAGGCCGTGTTGGCGGCAGCCCTCGACGTCGAACTCGGCGGCACCGGCTCAAGCCATCTCGACGTCGACGACTTCAACACCTACGAGCCCACGCTGTTGTTCGGCAAAGGCTTCGGCGCCGCCTCGAACCCGACCTACCTGCGCCCGTTCGCGGCCACGGGCTCGCTCGGCATAGCGATTCCCGAGCACGGCGACAGTAACTTGGTTTACGGTGCCGCGCTCCAATACAGCCTGCCGTACCTTCACGCGCACGTGAAGGATATCGGCCTGCCGGACTTCGTGAACGAGATCACGCCGCTGGTCGAGTTCAAGTTCGAAACCCCGCTGGAGGGTGACGGTCGCACCACCGGAACCATCAACCCAGGCTTGATCTGGTCCGGCCAAAGCGTTCAGATCGGCCTCGAAGCCGTGTTCCCGGTGAACCGGGACAGCGGCGATGACGTAGGCATTTCGGCGCAACTACACTTCTATCTCGATGACATCTTCCCGGATACGATCGGCAAACCGATTTTCAATTAGCGCCCTCGCATTGGCCGGCGCGTTAGCCGCCGCCGCGCCCGCCTTCGCGCATGCCGCCCTACGGCACGCAAGCCCTGCGGCGGGCGCGATCATCGACGCGTCGCCCGCCGTGCTTAGCATTGAATTCAGCGAAGACATCGATCTCGCCGCCGTTGAATTGTCGCTGAGCGACGCGACCGGTGCCGATGTTCCGCTCGACAAAGTCTCGAACGAAGCGAAAGCCGGCACCAAAGTCGTCCGCACCTTCGCCCACGCCCTCACACCGGGCGCCTACGAAGTCAAATGGCGCGTCGTCTCCACTGACGGTCATCACACCCGCGGCACCTACACCTTTGAAGTCAAGACCGGCGAACAGCGTTAGCTCTTCAACAAACCATTCAGCATCAGATCGATCGACGTGTCGATCAGCCGCCTCGTCTCCGTGAAGCCGAAGTCCTCGTGCGTGATGATCAGCGACACGAGTCCGTGTCCGCCGGCCCAGACAGTCTCCGCGAGTGCCGGCACGTCTTTGAGCCGTGCGCGCTTTGCTCCAACCACGTCGGCCACGGAACGCTCCAGCCGTGCGAAGCAGCGCATGCCCATCATCACCTCGTCGTCGGGCGCGACCTCGCCGCGTCGCGCCCGTTCGCGAAACGCTTTCATCTCGCTGGCGCGCCGGAGCCGGGGTAGGGCGGTCATGAACGTCAGATGGTACTCGCGTGGATTCTCGATCCCACACCGGACGTAGGCATGCATTGAGTTGCGCAACCGCTTGACCGGATCGTGCACCCCCTCCACCGCCTCATCGAGATAGCGAGCGAGTTTCCGGAAGAACGCTTCCCCGATCGCCAGCAGCAACGCGTCCTTGTCCGCGAAATGCTTGTAGAGCAGGGCGGTCGACACGCCAGCCTTCCCCGCGATCTTGCGCATGGATGTCGCGTCGATGCCCTGCTTCGAGAACATGTCGCTGGCCACGCGCAGAATCTGCGCATGCCGCGCTTCGGCGCCGATCCTTTTTTGAACCTGTTTCTGTGGTTTCGTCATGCTTCGCCCGCTTCGAGGCCCTCTATACCACGTCTGGAATATGGAAATTCACCTCTTGAATTTAAGTTGACACCGTCCACTTGTGGTATGAGACTGAACAAAGTGTACAGCGTTCACTTTTCGCGGAGGCCGGCCATGAGGCTGCGCTTAGCTTTCCTGTCCGCCGGTTTTGCGGTCGCAGCAGCGGCGGTGGCGCTCCTGCTCGCCCCGACCCAGGCCGCGAAGCCCGAGAACCACGCCGTCCCAGTTCGCGTCGCAGTAGCTGCCCCCGCAGCCCGCGCGGGTGAGATCCGTTCCACCGGTACGCTCGCCTTCAAACGCGAAATCACGCTGAGCTTCAAGGCGTCAGGAATCGTTAAGAGCTTCACCACCGACTCCGGCGACGCTGTGAAAGCCGGCGCCGTTTTGGCCCAACTGAATCCAACCGAAGTCGGCGCTCGAGACCGCGACGCGCAGGCGACGCTCGACAACGCCGAAGCGGCCCTCCGCCGCGCCAAGGAGCTGCAAGCGAAAGGCTTTGCCTCCCAAGCCCGCGTTGACGA
>CAZJOM010000075.1:13493-17777 GCA_964547645.1 uncultured Flavobacteriaceae bacterium | reverse complement strand
ATTCCGCGCGCCGAAGACCCCGCGTTCCCGATCCCGATCTATATCGTGCGCGTCATCCTGCCCGGCGCGAGCCCGACCGAGATGGAAAAGCTCGTCGCTAAGCCGATCGAAGACGCGATCGACGCGCTCGAAGACGTGAAAGAAGTCCGCTCCGCCTCGCAAGACGGGGTCGCCGTCATTACCAGCGAATTTTCCTGGGACGTCGACGTCGACCGCAAGTTCGACGAAGTGGTGCGCGAGGTGAACGTCATCCGACCGACGTTGCCCAACGGCATCGTCCGCGTCGAAATCGAAAAGGCATCGACCGCGCTCACGAACATCGTCCAGATGGCCTTCGTCAGCGAGACCGCGTCCTACCGCGAACTCGAAGACGCCGCCGACGACCTGCGCGACATCGTCGATCGTATTCCTGGGGTCAAAGACGCCCGCGTCTTCGGCGCGCCCAAAACCGAAGTCCGCGTTGCCGTCGACATGGGCAAGCTCTCGCAATGGTCGATCCCGATCACCGCGGTCGCGAACGCGCTGAAGTCGGAAAGCGTCGACGCCCCGCCCGGCGTAATCTATGCGGGCGATCGTCGCTTCAACGTAAAGGCCACCGGCGCCTTCGACTCGCTCGACGAGGTGCGCCAGACCGTCCTCGTCTCGGCGAACGGCCGCACCGTGCGTGTCGGCGACGTTGCCGATGTTTCCTGGTCCTATGACGAACAACGCCACGTCGCCCGCTGGAACGGCAAACCGGCCGTGTACCTCACCGCCACGCAGAAGGAAGGCGAAAACGTCTTCAACGTCCGCGACCGCATCCACCAAGCGGTGGACGCATTCGAGAAGGAACTACCCCAGGGCATCAAGATCGAGCGCGGCTTCGATCAGTCCAACAACGTGTACCACCGCCTCTCAGGCCTAGTGCGCGACTTCGCAATCGCGCTCTCCCTCGTGCTGATCACGCTCCTGCCGCTGGGTTTCAGAGCTTCCCTCGTCGTCATGATATCGATCCCGCTCTCGCTCGCGATTGGCGTCGCGATCTTGCAGATGACGGGCTTCACGCTGAACCAGCTTTCGATTGCGGGCTTCGTGTTGGCGTTGGGCCTGCTCGTCGACGACTCGATCGTCGTGACCGAAAACATCGCCCGCCACCTGCGCGAAGGCATGTCGCGCATGGAAGCGGCCGTCGCCGGGTCACAGCAGATCGGCGTCGCCGTCGTCGGCTGCACAGCGACCTTGATGCTTGCCTTCACGCCACTCCTCTTCATGCCGGAGGGTGCGGGCTCGTTCATCCGCTCGCTCCCGGCCTCGGTGCTCTATACCGTCGGGGCCTCGCTCTTCGTCTCGCTGACCGTGATCCCGTTTTTGGCGAGCCGCATGCTCTCCGAGCGTGAGCACCCGGAAGGCAACTGGCTGCTCCGCGCCGTGATGTCGGGCATCCACCGCTTCTACCGTCCGTGGCTCCACGTCGCGCTCAGCCGGCCGCGCCTCACGTTGTTGATCGCCGCTGTTCTCTTCGGCTTCTCGCTCCTCATCATCCCGCGGCTCGGCTTCAGCCTGTTCCCGCCCGCCGAGGTGCCCCAGGTGCTCGTCAACATCGAACTCCCCGACGGCGCCGCGATGACGGAGACCGACAAGGCGCTACGCCGCGTCGAGGCGATTGTCGGCGGCTCGCCCGCCACCAGCTGGTTCATGTCGAACCTCGGTCACGGCAACCCGCAAATTTTCTACAACGTCCGTCCCGAGCAGGAGA
The DNA here is from genome assembly GCA_964547645.1 of uncultured Flavobacteriaceae bacterium. Classification (GTDB taxonomy): domain Bacteria; phylum Pseudomonadota; class Alphaproteobacteria; order Micropepsales; family Micropepsaceae; genus SZUA-430. Next base: position 16,042 of record CAZJOM010000075.1, on the reverse strand, counting down.
AAGCGAACCATGCCTCCATCTTCGTCGGTCTGAAGGAGTGGAGCACGCGCGAGACGCCGAAAATTCTCGACGCCTGGCGCGCCGAGTTTGCGAAAATCCCTGGCGCGCAGATCATCATCGTCGTCTTCGAGAACGGCCCGCCGCTCGAAGCCCCGATCGCGGTCCGTATCTCGGGCAAGGAAATGGCCACGCTGAAAGACCTCGCCGCCCGCGCCTCCGCGCTTATCGAAAGCGTCCCAGGCGCCCGCGACGTCGTGAACCCGCTTCGCCTCGACCGCACCGACCTAAACCTCGGCGTCGACATCTCGAAGGCCGCAGCGCTCGGCATCCCCGCCGGCGCCGTCGACCAAACCGTCCGCATCGCGCTCGCCGGCGAAACGGTCGGCCGCTACCGCCAATCCGACGGCGACGAGTTCGACATCGTGCTCCGCCTGCCGTTCACGGGCCGCCACGAGCTAACGTCGCTCGACAGCATTTATGTCCCCGTGACGCAAGGTCCCGGCGTTCCGCTCAGCTTGATCGCAAGCCCCAAACTGCAAAGCGAGCCCGCCCGCATTGACCGCTTCCAACGCGAACGCACCGTTACGATCACCGGCCGCACCGAAAGCGGGTTCCTTACATCGCAGGTGACTCAAGCCGCGCTCGAAAGACTGAAAACGCTGCAGCTGCCGCCCGGCTACCGTCTCTCCGCCGGCGGTCAAGCCGAAGCGCAAGCACGCTCCTTCGGCAGTCTGGGCAACGCGGTCCTGCTCGCGCTCTTCGGCATTATGGCGGTGCTGATCCTGGAGTTCCGCTCGTTCAAAACCTCCGCGGTCGTCGCAGGCGTCATCCCGCTCGGCATCATCGGCGGCCTCGTGGGCCTCTGGGTCGCAGGCTACCCGCTCGCCTTCACTGCGGTCATCGGCTTCATCGCGCTCATCGGTATCGAGATCAAGAACTCGATCCTGCTCGTCGACTTCACCGAACAGCTGCGCGCCGAAGGCGTTCCCCTGATGGAAGCGATCGAACGCGCCGGCGAAATCCGCTTCCTGCCGGTGCTCTTGACCAGCGCCACCGCGATCGGCGGCCTGCTCCCCCTCGCGCTCGAGTCCTCGGGCCTCTATAGCCCCCTCGCGATCGTCATCATCGGAGGCCTCGTCTCCTCCACCTTCCTCTCCCGCCTCGTGACGCCGGTGATGTACCTGCTGCTCGCACCCAAGGACTAAGCTATAGTTGGCGTCATCACGCCGAGGACCACAATGCCCAAGCCCCAGGAAAAACCCTATGACGTCATCGTTCTCGGCGCGACCGGCTATGTCGGCGCGTTGATTGCGGAATACTTGGCAAAGAACTATAGCGGCAACGAACTGCGCTGGGCGATGGCCGGGCGCAGCGCCGCGAAGCTCGACGCCGTAAAGGCAACGCTGGGCGACCGCGGCGCGCGCGTGGCGACGATCGTTGTCGACACCGCCGACGCGAAGGCGCTCGACGCGATCGTCGCGCAAACGAAAGTGATCCTGACGACCGTCGGCCCGTACGCGAAATATGGCTCAGAGGTCGTCGCCGCTTGCGCCCGCTCTGGCACCGACTACGTCGACCTCGCAGGTGAGGCACCGTGGATCCAACGCATGATCGACGAGCACCACGAAGCGGCGAAGGCATCCGGCGCACGCATCGTGCCGTGCTGCGGCTTCGACTCGATCCCCTCCGACCTCGGCGTCTTGTTCCTGCACGACGAAGTGAAAAAGCGCACCGGCGAATCCCCCGCAGCGATCAAGATGCGCGTGAAGTCCATGCGCGGCGGCGCCAGCGGCGGCACGATCGCCAGCATGATGAACATGGTCGAAGAGGCAACGCGCGACCCGGCCGTGCGCAGTGCACTCGGCAATCCTTACGCACTGAACCCGAAGGACGAACGCAAGGGCCCGCGCCAACCCGGCATGGTCCCCGTCGCCTATGACGGCGACGCACAGTCGTGGACCGCGCCCTTCATCATGGCCGCGATCAACACCCGGGTCGTGCACCGCTCGAACGCGCTGATGAACTACGCCTATGGCCGCGACTTCAAATACGACGAAGCGATGCTGACCGGCGGTAGCTTCCTCGGCGCACCGGCCGCGCTCGCCGTCGCCGGCGGGATGGGCGCGTTCGGCCTCGCCGCAGCTGTCGGACCCGTGCGCCGCCTGCTGAACAACTATGTCCTGCCCAAGCCGGGTGACGGACCGACCCCCGAGCAACGCGAAAAGGGTAACTACGATCTCCTTTTCATCGCCGTCGCAAAGAACGGTCGCGCTTACAAAGCCCGCGTCACCGGTGACCGCGACCCCGGCTACGGCTCAACCGCAAAGATGATCGCCGAAGCTGCGATCTGCCTCGGCGAAACCGACCATGCCCAAGTGCCGGGCGGCCTATGGACCCCAGCCTCCGCCATGGGCCAGCGCCTCATCCCAAGGTTGGTCGAACGAGCCGGCTTGACGTTCGAGATGCTGAACTAGGGAATCTCACGCGAAGCCGCGAAGAGAAGAAATTGAACCACGAAGCACACGAAGCCGCTGTGCCCATCGCGAAGG
>CAZJOM010000075.1:4066-13393 GCA_964547645.1 uncultured Flavobacteriaceae bacterium | reverse complement strand
TTACTGATCCACCGCGCCGCACCCAACGTACTCCCACCATGTCCCCCACCATCCACTGGTTCCGTCAGGACTTGCGCCTCGCCGACAACCCCGCGCTGCACGCCGCAGCGGGGCAGGGGGCGGTCATCCCGGTTTTCATCCTCGACGACGAAACCCCAGGCAAGTGGAAGCCCGGCGCCGCATCACGCTGGTGGCTGCACAAAAGCCTCGAAGCGCTCGAAGCCAGCCTCGCCAAGCGCGACAGCCGGCTGATCCTTCGCCGTGGCAATGCCCACAAGATCATTCCCGCGCTCATACGCGAAACCGGCGCCACAACCGTCTACTGGAACCGCCAATACGAACCCTGGGCCATCGCCCGCGATACCGCGTTGAAAGAAACGCTGAAGAGTCAAAACGTAAAGGCAGAGAGCTTCAACGCCGCACTGCTGAAGGAGCCATGGCAGGTCAAGACCGGCGCCGATGGTCCGTTCAAAGTCTTCACCCCGTTCTGGCGCGCCGCGTCCGCGACGATCGACGAGACCGCACCGCTTCCCGCACCGAAGAAATTCGCGAGCCTGTCGGAGTGGCCGCGCAGCGACACGCTCGCCTCGTGGAAGCTTCTACCCACGAACCCCAACTGGGCGCGAGGCTTCGAACCACTCTGGGCCCCAGGCGAAGCGGGCGCCCGCAAGCGCCTCGAAACTTTTATCGATCGCGCGCTCGCACACTACGCCGGCGGCCGGGACCGCCCCGACCAGCAAAACACCTCGCGCCTCTCGCCCCATCTTCACTTTGGTGAGATCGGCCCGCGCCAGGTTTGGCACGCTCTGCAGATCGCCCGGCAGGACCGCAACGCCGGAGTGAACGTCGACAAGTTCCTCTCCGAAATCGGCTGGCGTGAGTTCTCGCATCATCTGCTTTACCATGTCCCCACATTGCCGGAGCAGAACTTCCGCCCCGCCTTCGATCGCTTCCCCTGGGAGCGAAACGACCGCGCCTTCAAAGCCTGGATGCGGGGCCAAACCGGCTACCCCATCGTCGACGCCGGCATGCGCGAGCTCTGGGCAACCGGCACCATGCACAACCGCGTGCGCATGGTCGCGGCGTCGTTTCTGATCAAGCACCTGCTGATCGATTGGCGCCGTGGCGCCGACTGGTTCTGGGATACGCTGCTCGACGCCGACCTCGCGAACAATGCGGCCAGCTGGCAGTGGGTCGCAGGTTCCGGTGCCGACGCCGCCCCCTATTTCCGCATCTTCAATCCGGTTCTGCAGGGCGAAAAGTTCGACCCTGACGGTGCCTATGTTCGCCAATGGATCCCGGAACTCACCCACAGCGACCCACGCCTCGTTCACCGCCCCTGGGAAGCCACAAACGCTAAAGCGCTCGACTACCCGCCGCCCATCGTTGACCACGGCGCCGCGCGCGCAAAGGCGCTAGCGGCATTCACTAGGATCGTCCGCTGAGAAATACGCGGGCTTCCCGATCATGTCAGCCTGCGCCATCCGTACGAAAAGCGCTCGCCAATTGAAGCGCCGCACCCGGAACAACAAGCCCGGTCAGTCGCACAGAGACTTCGCGACAAATCCCCAAGGGTCACGCCTTCAACAGGGCGGGCTGATCAACTAACCGCGAATCACCAAGACATTTGACCGCGCACGTCGTCGACGGTGCGCCAACGAGCAGGATGATCGCGAAAAAGTCTGCCGCCTGCGCCACCTCTTCGAATATTCGCGTGTGCGACGATCGTACTCCTCCGGAAAAACAACTCTCACGCGAATTTGGAAATTGCCGGCTATATCAAACGTGGCAATATCTGAAATCTCGAACGTGCGGTGCATTCGGTGTCAGACGGCGACAGCAAGCCCATCAGCAGCGATCTTGGCACTGCGCTATCAAACCGGCTTAAAGGCATCGGCGCGACCGCCCGCGCCTTTCCAGTCTTCGACCTGCGCCGCGGCACCGCCAGCACTTTCTTCTGCGTCCCTGCAAGAATTGGCGCGGCAGGAAATCAATTTGGGCACTGGATCCTGGCTCAGCACGATGAGGCATCGCTAGCCTCGATCGACCTCGCGTTCCTCGACGACACGATCGCCTACGCCCGGCGTTTCGCCGAACAGAACATCATGGCGGCGATCGGGACGACGGTCTCGTTCTCGACCATTGCCCGCGCACAGAGTCGCACGCTCTATCTGGAAAAGCTGAACGCGGCCCGCGAGCAGAAGACGCCGTTGGTGGTCAAGGTCGATCTCATCCCGCCTGGCGCGCCGTCGGCCCGTCTCGGCGAAATCGTCACCGCCTTGCGCGCCGCTGTCCGCCACGTCTTCGTCACGGTTCCGGACAGTCGCGACCGGATGTGGAGCCCCGGCGCGATCGGCGCCGCAGGCCTTGGGATCACGCTCAGCCTGCAAGACGATGCCGAGAGTGCGCAAAAGAAGGCGCAGATGCTGACCAACCTCTGCGCCTCGCAAGGCGCAATCTCCTACGTTGACGGCGTGGTGTTCGAAGAAGTCGCGGAAGCCCTCGTTCGCGAAGGCGTCCGCTTCGGCGTTGGCCCGGCGCTCAGTCTGCAAATGTTCCCGCTAAACGGGGGCCTACCGAAAGTCCCGCTGCCCGCGCGCAAGCATTGAGGCCTCGGCGGCTCTGTAGCCGTCCGGGTGCGAAACGAACCGGTTGCATCCGAGAGGACGGCTCACGTATCAACGCGCGGGCGTCGGCGTTTGTGTTCGGAGGCGCGGGAGACAACAATGAGCCAACGCTTCTTGGGAATGACGACTCTGCTCGCAGCGTCCATCGCAGTTGCGCCAGCGTCCCTCGCCGCGCCGAAGACGCAATGCGCGCCCACGGCACCCGAATCCGTCGCCGAAACGATGCGTGACATGTACGCGGCGCTGATGGTCGACGACGATGCGAAGCTTCAAAAGATTTTCGCGCCGGACTTCTACGCGATCGACGGCGGCAAGCCCTTCGACGGCGCGTCGCTCGCGCGTCTCGTCAAAGATGCGCACAAGGGCGGGAGCACTTTCGTGTGGACTGTCAACGAGCCGAAGGTTCACCTGCAATGCGATTGGGCGTGGATCACCTACATCAACCGCGGCTCCATCACCGATGCGTCCGGCACGAAGCCTGTGACATGGTTGGAATCGGCAATACTGCGCTACGACACCGACCGCTGGCGCATCGCCTTTTTCCACTCCTCGCGGGCAGCGCCGACGCCCTGACGCCCGCCGCTTCGATTGCTGCAGCCGAAAGTTCAGCTAAGGTCTGCCCTAACGCCTAGGGGGCCGCGATGACACGTCATTCGATTTTTCTAGCCGCATTGAGCGCCTTGGCTCTGACCGGCCCGGCCTGCCCCAGCCTCGCCGCCGACAAAGTTGACGTGGCCGCACGAATTCTGCCGCCGCCATCGGTGCCCGGCGAAGCAGTCCGGCCGTTCGTGAAGGAGCAGGCGGGGCAAATCGCGCTGACCCATGTGCGCGTTATCGACGGCACTGGCAGCCCCGCACGCGACGACCGTACCGTGCTCATCGACGGCGGCAAGATCGCCGCCGTCCAGCCGGGCGCGGACGTGCTCCCCGACGGCTATCGCGCCATCGACGCGCGCGGCTTGAGCGTCCTGCCCGGCATCGTCGGTATGCACGATCATCAATACTACATCGCAAGGCCCAATCTCGATGACGACGGCCACTCCGACGCGCCGCTCGTCATCCCGCAAATGACGTTCAGCTCGCCCCGCATGTACCTCGCGAACGGCGTGACCACATTGCGCACGACCGGCAGCGTCGAGCCCTACACCGACCTGAACTTGAAGCAGGCCATAGACGCCGGCAAAATGCCAGGGCCGCACATGGATGTAACTGGACCTTATCTCGAAGGGCCGAACAGCCCCTTCATCCAGATGCACCAGTTGCGCGATGCCGACGACGCCACGCGCACCGTGAACTTCTGGGCTGATCAAGGCGTGACCTCGTTCAAGGCCTACATGAACATCACGCGCGACCAACTGAAGGCGGCGATCGACGCGGCGCATGCGCGCGGCCTGAAATTGACCGGCCACCTGTGCTCGGTCACTTATCCGGAAGCGGCCGCGATGGGCATCGACGATCTGGAGCACGGCTTCGTCGTCAACACCCAGAACGATCCCGGCAAGACGCCCGACCTTTGCCCAAAGACCATAGGCGACCCGACGCTCGTGAACATGGACCCGGCAAGCGACGACGCCCGCGCGTTGATCGCGACCTTGGTCAAGCATCGCGTCGCGGTGACGTCGACCTTGCCGGTGTTTGAACCCTGGTCGCCCACCTACCGCAAACTGCCGCCCAACCAATTGGCGATGTTGAACCCAAGCGCCCGAACGGACTATCTCCGCCTGTTCAAACTGCGCGCCAAGCGCAAGCCCGAAGCTGTCGCGGCCAAGATCAAGGCTTGGCGCAACGCCCTCGGCCTCGAACGCGCCTTCGTTGCCGCCGGCGGCTTGTTGATTGCCGGCCCCGATCCGACCGGCAGCGGCCACGTCCTGCCCGGCTTCGGCAACCACCGCGCCATCGAACTATTGGTCGAAGCAGGATTCACGCCTGTCGAAGCCATCAAGATCGCAACCCTGAACGGCGCGACCTATCTAGGCCTTGCTACCCAAATCGGCACCATCGAACCCGGCAAGAACGCCGACCTGCTGCTGGTCAAAGGCGATCCTTCAACGGACATCACCACCATCCGCAACATCATCACCGTCTTCAAAGACGGTACCGGCTACAACCCGTCAGCCCTCCTCGCGACAGTGAGGGGGCGATACGGGCGGTATTAGAACGCCGGCAATCCGCCGGATTTGCGAAGGCACGCGCAATCCGTACCATCACGCCGTCATTTCCGCAGAATCCCGATCGAGGGATGATGATCGGTGCGGACGTGGAGGGATAGATGCAGAGATGGGTGGCACTCGTTGCTGCAGGAGTCGCGCTGCTGGGATTGGCAACCTGGTGGCTGGACCACCCGACTGCACCCGAGCCAGCCGCCGAGCAGGCTCAGGTCGCGCCGCGCCGCCAACCGGAGATATGGCAACGGCGCGACCCTCTGCCCCCTATCTCCACCACGCCGGCATCGCCCGAAGCCTTGGCACTCGTTGCGCGGCTTTCAGCCGGTGAGCTGAATGGCGATCCAGAACTCTTCGAACACTTCAGACGGGTAGGCGATGCGGCGACCTTGCCGTTGCTCGACGCACTTTCCAAAACAGATCGCGGGCATATCAGGTCAGATCGCGCGAACTGCCATGACATCGCCAATGTGTTGGGGCGGATCCATGACCGCCGCGCTGTTCCCAAACTCCTCGAAATTGTTGACGGGCCCGCCCCCCCTGCTGACCCGGAGATGCCGCTCAGCGAAGAAGTGCGGTTTGACGCGTGCGTCGATGCCGCCATCGACGCACTTGGCGACCTCGGTGACCCGGTCGCAGTGCCGGCCTTGATCCACAAACTACGGGGTGTGCACGGTCCGACAGCCGCGCAGGCATTGGGTAGCATCCGGGACGAACGCGCCATCGGACCGCTGGTCGAGGCACTCGCGTATGGACCTGCCACGTTTGAGCGCGCGAGTAGTTCGCTGCGGCAATTCAATGAGGCGCCGCTCGCCAAGGTGCATCGCGCATTGAAGAGCACCAACCCGCAGATGAGGCAGATGGCATTACGGTTCCTCAACGAGGCCGCGCGCATCACGTCACCTGAGATTTGCATGCCCCTTCTCTCCGACAGCGAACCGGCCGTTCGTCGAGAAGCGATCCGGACCATCGGCGCGCTACACGACGTGACTCATTCAGCGCTCCTCGTGCCACTGCTGCACGATGTCGATCCGGACACTAGACTCATGGCTGCGATCGAACTGTTTCGGCTCGGAGACCGGCGTGGCCATGACGCGTTGATCACCGAATTGCCAAGGAAGGCGGAGGCGGAGCTTGCGAACCAAGGTGAGTATCATAGTTACCGTGAACTCGACGTGTTCACTCTTCTTCGTGTCGCTGGCGAGGTGGCCGATGCACGGCTGATTCCGTGGCTCGGTCGAATTGTAACAGACGAAAAATACACGCCAGGCTTACGCGAGGTCGCCGCCGAAAGTCTTGGCCACATGCACAATGCGGCAGCGACGGGGCCGCTCCTCGCCACAATGAGCAATTGGCGCATGAGCCGTACGGTGGGAGCAGCGCTTGTCGAACTGAAGTGGCAACCAAGCACGATGGAAGAGCGTGTGCACTTCCTCGTCGCGCGACGCGACGGCACCGCACTTCGCGCCATCGTGCAAGAAGCGAGGTCGGTGCTGGTCGCCGATCTTCAGTCCAGCGATCCATATGTGTTGGAAACGGCGGCCTCGGCCCTGATCGGTCTCGGCCAGACGGATCTCGTCGATGAAATCCTCGACGTGCTTGAACGGAAGGGCTCCGCGAGGTTCGCCACGGCGCTGCTCAACTCCCACCAACCGGAACTCGAAGAGGCGGCGCGCAAGTGGGCAGCGAAACGCGGCTACACCATCTCGAGCGGCGGCGGCGACCACGCCGGCTGGTCGAGTTTCTAAACGACGATGCGCTCAGACATCAGTAGAGCTATTTGGGCGATGCAACACAGAGTCCGCCGAGCGTCAGACGCTTCCATTAAGTTCGATAATACGGCCGTCGCGGATGTAAGCGCCGAGCGTGTGTTCGATATCCCAGGCAGAGTCCAGTGCGACTTCGGTGGCCAGTACGCCGAAGAAGGGTTTGATGGTAACCGACTTGAGCTTGATGAACGCCCACGTGTCCTCAGGCTTCACGATCGCCAGGATGTCCACGCATGCGGGCTCGGGAAGCTCGCCGCTGCGGATCGCTTCGAGATAAGGGAAACAATGCTCAAACAGTTCGCGCTCAATCGCCGGGCGCAGTTCGTTGAGAAGCGCAGGCAACCGGCGGGCGATGTCGAGTGCCTTGGCGTTTGGCGCGGTGCGTGAGCCGGCGATCACAAGCGGGATGGCGCCCTTGCCATCCAGATTGATCGCGCCGCGCCAATGACCCCACGAGCGCACCAAGCGACCGAGTGTGGCGTCGTCGTGCGGCTGAGACTTAAACAGCCCGAACATCGGTCCTTCCGCTGAACGGCGCCCCTACGCCGCCCCAGCCTTTGGCTCGTCGATCCCCATCTCGCGCAGCTTGCGATAGAGCGTGGACCGCCCGATGCCCAGCCGCCGCGCGACCTCCGACATGTGCCCTTCGTATTTCTCGATCGCAAAGCGGATCAGTTCGAACTCGATCTCTTCAAGCTTGCGCAAATGCCCGTCGACGCCCACGACATTGAGTCCGTCGCCTTTTCCCGCGCCCGGCTCCAGCGCCGGTGCGTGGGGCGGGGCAATCGACACATAGCGCCGCGTACCGCCTTCGGCTTCTTCGTCGTCGTGATGCATGGAGCGCACCGCGATGCCAAGTTGGCTCGCCACCTGCGGGAAGTCGCCCGCGCGCAGGCAATCGCCATCGCACATCACGACCGCGCGGAACACGGTGTTCTCAAGTTGGCGAATGTTACCCGGCCAAGCAAAACTGGTGAGCATGTCGAGCGCGGCCGGCTCGATCCCCACCAGCTTCTTGTTCTCTTCCACCGCAAAGCGGCGGATGAAATAGGCGACCAGCGCCGGGATATCTTCGCGCCGTTCGCGCAACGGCGGCAGCGCAATCGGAAACACGTTCAGGCGATAGAATAAATCTTCGCGGAACTTACCCTCCGCCACCTGCTGCTGCAGATTGCGGTTCGTCGCCGAGATCAAACGGATGTCAACCTTCACCGGCCGCTTCGCGCCGACGGGGTCGACTTCACCCTCTTGAATCGCGCGCAGCAACTTGACCTGCATGTCGAGACGCAACTCGCCGATTTCGTCGAGGAACAGCGTGCCGCCGTTTGCCTCTTGGAACTTGCCGATGTGCTTGTCGACCGCGCCCGTGAACGCGCCCTTCTCGTGGCCGAACAAAATGCTCTCGATCAGCGTGTCTGGAATCGCGCCGCAGTTCACCGCCACGAACGGCTTGCCCGAACGCTCCGACCCGCCTTGGATCGCGCGCGCCAGAACTTCCTTGCCGACGCCGCTCTCGCCTTCGATCAGGATCGGAATATTCGACTGCGCCGCACGCTCCGCCATGCGCAGCACTGTGCGCATTGACGGGCTCTCCGCGATCAGATCGCCGAACGTCAGCTTGTTGTCGGAAACCTTCTTCAAGCGCTGGATCTCGCCGGTCAGCGCTTTCAGCTTCAATGCATTCTGGATCGAAACCTGAATCCGCTCCGGGCTCGCCGGCTTGACCAGAAAGTCGTCGGCGCCCGCCCGCATCGCCGCCACGGCAATGTCGACCCCGCCTTGCGCGGTCAGCACGATCACCGGCAACGTCGGATGCGTCGGCCGAATACGTTGCAATACCGCCAGCCCATCCATCCCGGGCATCACCATGTCGAGCAAGATCAGGCTGACCCCGGCTCCCTTCGGCCCCTCCAAAACGTCCAAGGCCTCTTGACCCGAGGCTGCCAACAGCGTCTGGAATCCGCACTTTTCGGCCTGCGCCTGCAGCAGGCGGCGCTGGGTGGGGTCGTCGTCAACGATCAGGGTCAGGTGAGCCATGGGGCCTCAGAAGTGCAGGGTGAGAGTGGATGCCGAACTGGCCGCCACCATGGCCCAGGCCCAGTAAAGGTGCGGTTTAAGGTGTTTCGCTTTGGGTCGATTTTGGCAGCAAATCGGGGGAATCTGCGGGCCTGGCGCAATCCCCTGTTGTCTTGCCGCTACAGTGATTTCCGATTCCGACACGCAGCGGCCACTTCGTCTTGCATGTGGCAGGGGTTAATGGAAAGTTTCACTCGCTTTACTGATGTCCGGCTCGCGGGGGTTGCTCTGCTACGTAAGCGAGCGAATGGGGGCACCGGAAAGCGCATCGAGGGGGTGAAGCGCGGCGTGCAGGGCTCGGGGGGGTCTTGTACGCCGCTGCTGTTTCTGGCGGCTTTCTGCGCTCTTTCCGCCTGTGGCACGCTCGACGTGGGCCCCTTCCTGAAAGAGCAAATCACCGGGGACACCTGGCGGGCCTGCCTAGCCCGCGAATACCAACTCCAGGCGAAAATCCGGATACGCACAGACCGCGATTGGGGTGACGCGACCAGACTCGCCAACAAGGGCCGCGCCGCCCTCGAAGGTGTGTTGGTAGCCCCCAACCCCGGCGCCCCTGTGGCATTTGAGAAGCGCACCTGCGCCTGCGCTACGGCCCAAGCCCGCTTCGATGCCGCAGCGAAGAACTTCGACGAAGCACTCGCCTCATGCGAGAAGAGCGCTCTGTGAGCACTCGATGAGCGATGAACGCAACAC
>CAZJOM010000075.1:1268-3966 GCA_964547645.1 uncultured Flavobacteriaceae bacterium | reverse complement strand
TTCGAACGCGACGCCGCCGCCGCTGCCTCACTCGGCCAAGTCCACCGCGCCGTCGACAAGCGCGGCCGCAAGCTCGCCTGCAAACTTCAATACCCCGACATGGCGTCTGCGGTTGAAGCGGATCTCGCGCAGCTGCGTCTCATCTTCGCGCTCTACCGGCGCATGGATCGCGCGATCGACCCCTCCGAAATCAGCGAGGAAGTCGGCGCCCGCCTCCGCGAAGAGCTCGACTACAAACGCGAGGCCGCTCACATCGCGCTCTATCGCACGATGCTCAAGGACATCGACACGGTCCGCGTGCCCGATGTCGTCGAAGAGCTGTCGACCGGCCGCCTTCTCACCATGAGCTGGGAGGAGGGCAGTCCGATCCTGGATTTCAAATCGCACCCGCTCGCCGACCGCAACAAGATCGCAACCTCGCTGTTCCGCGCCTGGTGGCACCCGTTCAGCCACTACGGCGCGATCCACGGCGACCCGCATCTCGGCAACTACACGATCCGCAAGGATCTGGGGCTCAACCTGCTCGACTTCGGCTGCATCCGCACCTTCCGCCCGAAATTCATCGGCGGCGTCATCGATCTCTATCACGCGCTGGAGCAGAACAAGCCCGACCTCGCCGTTCACGCGTACGAGACCTGGGGCTTTGCCGGCCTGAAGAAAGAAGTGATCGAGACGCTGAACATCTGGGCCCGTTTCATCTACGCACCGATGCTCGACAACCGCGTCCGCACGGTGGCAAACGGCGTCGAACCGTCCGCCTACGGACGAAAGGAAGCGTTCGAAGTACACAAGCGCCTCAGCCAACTCGGCCCCGTCAAGCCGCCGCGCGAATTCGTCTTCATGGACCGCGCCGCGATCGGCCTCGGCGCGGTGTTTTTGCATCTCGCCGCCGAACTCAACTTCCACAAACTCTTCAACGAAGAGATCGAGCACTTCACGCTCGCCGCCGTCGCGAAGCGCCAGAGATCGGCGTTCGAAGCGGCCAAAGTGCCGCTGCCGGTTTGAGCGCCATGGCGACACCCGTCCCAGCCGACTATTGGACCTTCTTCGCCAGCGAAGCCGAACGCGGTCACTCGCCGCTCTACAAACAATTGGCGCTTGGCATGCGAGGTGACGATCGCCTCCGCGCGATGGCCGCGCGTGTAAAGCCGGGCCAACCGCAAGCAAACATCATCCTGGCCGCAGTCCACGCGATGCTGTTGAACGGCACCGACCACCCGCTCGCCGATCACTACAAAAGCGTGCGCCCCGCCGTGACGCCGAAGGGCGAGCCCTTCCCGCTGTTTCGTGACTTCTGCTTCGCGCATGAAGCAGCACTCGTGCCCGTCATCGAAGCGCGCGTCACGAATACCAACGAAGTTGCGCGATCCACCTCGCTTTATCCGGCGTTCGACGCCGTCGGCCGCGAAGCCCGCGAGCCATTGCACTTGGTGGAGATCGGCCCCAGCGCCGGCTTCAACATGAACTGGGATCGCTACCGCTATACCTATCGCTCGGCGGAGAAGTCACTGAAGCGCGGCTCCGCGAACGCGCGCCTCAATTTGGAAGCCGAAGTCAAAGGCACACGGCTGCCCGACCTTGCCGAGAAGTTTCCGTCGGTCGCAAGCCGCGTCGGTCTCGAACTGAATCCGGTCGACCTGCACAGCGCCGCCGACCGCCTCTGGCTGAAGGCGCTGATCTGGCCCGAACTCACGCCGCGCTTTGCGCGCCTCGACGCGGCCCTTGGCACCGCGCTTGCCTATCCGCAGCGCATCATCGTCGGCGACGCCCTCGCCAATCTCGAAGCGACGGTGGGCGCGCTGCCAGCCGACGGCATCGCCGTCGTCTATCACAGCCACGTCACCTATCAGTTCAGCGAACAGATGCGCGACCGCCTGAACGCCATCTTGGAACAGGTCTCGCAAGCGCGTCCGATCTACCGCGTCTCGATCGAATTCGACCATGGTGCTTACCCGATCAACATCGGACGCTACGAAAACGGCAAGAGCACGAAGCGCACCATCGCCCTATGCGACCCGCACGGCTCTTGGCTAGAGTGGACCGCATGACCGACGATCTTCTCGAAGAATACGCCCCGGAGATCCCCGAGGGCTTCTCGCGCATGAACTGGTTCCAGGGCTTCGGGCGCCAGATCGGCCCGCTCTACGAACGCGTTAATCCGGACAAGACCTACACGCGCGCGTTCCTGGTCGGCGAGGCGCACACGAACGGCATGAAGAACTGCCACGGCGGCATGCTGATGGCCTTCGCCGATATGGCCCTGGGCCACGCAATCACGCTGGACGCGAACCGCTACTGGGTGACGGTGCGCATGGTCACCGACTTCATCGACGCCGCCCAAATCGGCGACTGGGTCGAAGGCACCGGCCTCATCACCGGCCGCGATCACGACTTCTACACCGTCACCGGCCGCATCTGGTCGGGAGACCGCACCATCATGACCGCCACCGGCGTCTTCAAAGCCCTAGGCGTGCGACCGGCGAAGCGCAAACCCTGAGGCGTGCTTTGGCGGACGAGACAAAAAAAGATTTGAACCACCAAGGGCACCAAGAGCACCAAGATGCTCAGGCCAACGAGGCGGTTCCGAAGGACACGGATCGCGTTGCGTCGCTCATTGTTGACTGCGGCTTGAAGGTTCACCGGGGCGCTCGGTCCGGGCCTTCTGGAGTCGGCGTATGAAGCCTGCCTTGCTTATGAA
>CAZJOM010000075.1:0-1168 GCA_964547645.1 uncultured Flavobacteriaceae bacterium | reverse complement strand
AGTGCCGCGTCGGACTTCTGATGAACTTCAATGTACGCTTGTTCAAGGACGGCGTCCGCCGCTTCATCCTATGAGTCTGATAACAAATCGGGCGCTTCGCGCCCAAAAGAAACGCACGACACACACGTCGGCGTTGTCAAACGAGCGGCTTGGTGCTCTTGGTGTTCTTGGTGGTTCAATCTCTTCCAGTATTGCCGCCTCTCCAGCATCAATGAGAGAGCTCCCCGCCTAATGTCCGATCAATCCACCCGCGGCCCCCTCGCGCGCTATGAAGGTGCTCCCGTCAAAGGCCCCGCCTGGTTCGAGCACGCGATCGCCACGCCCGCCGAAAGTAACTGGGTCGAGGTCGACGGTGCGCGCATCCACTATTTGCGCTGGGGCAATCGCGACAAGCCGGGCCTGCTTCTGATCCATGGCAACGGCGCGCATGCTTATTGGTGGAGCTTCATCGCCCCCTTCCTCGCGCGCGAATACAACGTCGCCGCGATGGACCTTTCCGGCATGGGCGACTCCGATCGCCGCGAAACCTACACGATGGAACTCTTCGTCGAGGAGGAACTCGCCGTCGCCCGCGCCGCGGGCATGTTTGACCACGAAGAACCACCGGTCTTCGTCGCGCACTCCTTCGGCGGCTTCGCCACCATCATGGCCGGTGCGCTGCACGGCAAGGAACTCGCCGGTACCGTCATCGTGGACTCGCCCGTGAACCCGCCCGGTCGCCCTGGCGGCCCGCCGCACCGCGAGAGCCGCCCGCACAGAGTCTACGCGACGCTCACCGAAGCACTCGCCCGCTTTCGCTTGGCACCCGAGCAACCCTGCGAGAACGATTATATCGTCGACTTCATCGCCCGCCACTCGCTGAAAGAAGTCGACGGCGGCTGGACCTGGAAGTTCGACCCCTCGATCTGGACCTCGCGCTTCTCGATCGGCGACACGGCCGAACGCCTGCGCGCCACGAAGTGCCGCATCGCCATCATGCGCGGCGAGATGTCGGTCCTCATGCCGCCCGAAGTCGGCGAATACATGTTCAGCCTCCTCGGCCACGCCGCGCCTGTGATCGAAATCCCCCAAGCCCGCCACCACGTCATGCTCGACCAACCCTTAGCGTTCGTCGCCGCACTCCGCGCCCTCCTCGCCGACTGGAACCACTCCATGCCGACGCGGCGGG
>CAZJOM010000074.1:0-20190 GCA_964547645.1 uncultured Flavobacteriaceae bacterium | reverse complement strand
TCGCGCGCCGCGACGAAACCCCGGTGCAAGCCGAACTGGAAGCGATGACGGTCGAGGGTCAGGGCACCGACTGACGGTCGCCGGCAGAGAGAAGGCCCCATGACGGTTCGGCAATCGTCTTATTTCCCATAATACATATTAGACGACAATTGTAGACCAAAATTGGCTCAAATCTGCTGATAATCCTGCGCCCTGCCGCTTCGTCCTTGGTCCCTATGGCGGGGGTCCGATAGACCGTGTGGGACAAGACATTCCGACTTGCGAGCGCTGCCATGGACACGCCTGAGGAGCTTCAACGGATTGAGACGCTGCTTTTCATCATGCGTCGGCTGCGGGAGCCTGAGGGTGGGTGTCCGTGGGATCTGGAGCAGACGTTCGCGTCGATTGCGCCCTACACGATCGAGGAGGCCTATGAGGTGGCGGACGCGATCGAGCGGCGCGATCTTGGGGCGTTGAAGGACGAGTTGGGCGATCTCCTGTTCCAGGTCGTGTTCCATGCGCAGATGGCGAGCGAGGTGCGGGCGTTTGCGTTCGCGGATGTGGTGGAGGCGATCACGACGAAGATGCTCCGCCGCCACCCGCACGTGTTCGGGGATGCGGACGTGAAGACGGCCGAGGCTCAAACTATCGCCTGGGAGGAGCATAAAAAGCGTGAACGCGCGGCGCGCGGTGCTGGGAAGTTGTTGGACGATGTACCGCTCGCCTCCCCTGCCCTGACGCGCGCGTTGAAACTTCAGAAACGTATGGCGAGCGTCGGCTTCGATTGGCGCGAGCGGGAACCGATCTTCGCGAAGCTGCAGGAGGAGATCGGCGAGTTGAACGATGCCATTGCCGCCGGCGCACCGAAGGCGAAACTGGCGGACGAGCTTGGCGACCTTCTGTTCGTGTGCGCGAATCTGGCGCGGCATCTGGGCGTCGATCCGGAGGAAGCGCTGCGCGGCACGAACGCGAAGGTCGTGCGGCGGTTCGAGCACGTGGAGGCGACCATTCTCGCACGCGGCGCCAAGCTCGGTGAGGTGTCACTCGAGGAGATGGATGCGGCTTGGGACGATGCGAAGCGTCTGGAGCCTTCCAAGCCTTAGTGGCGCACCAGGCGCGCGCCGAAGCGGCGTTCGAATTTGGGGAGTGCGTCGGCGACGATGGCGACGCGGAGTTTTACCCTGCCCTTGGCGTCGTTCGTGCGCTTGAGCACGTCGCCGTGCTCGTAGGCCCATGCCAAGTCCGCGCCGGCGTCGGGTTCGAGCTTCAGTTCGGCCTCGATGGCGTTGGCGGCGAGTGTGGTGTCGATCATCGCGAGCAGGTTGGCGAAGCCTTCGCCGGTGAGCGCGGAGACGGAGACGCTGCGCGGTTCGCGCTTACCGTTCGCGGCGGTCGGGCGTTCGGCCGGCGGGATCAGATCGATCTTGTTCCAGACTTCGATCATGGCGCTTTGGGCTTGATCGGAGACGCCGAGCTCGGTGAGGACGCTTAAGACGTCGTCCTTCTGCGCTTGCGCGTCCGGATGGCTGATGTCGCGGACGTGCAGCAGGATGTCGGCTTCGAGCACTTCTTCGAGCGTCGCGCGGAACGCAGCGACGAGTTGCGTGGGCAAATCGGAGATGAAGCCCACGGTGTCGGAGAGGATCACGCGGCGCTTCGACGGCAGCGCGAGGCCGCGCATGGTGGGATCGAGGGTCGCGAAGAGTTGGTCTTTGGCGAGCACCTCCGCGCTGGTGAGGCGGTTGAAGAGCGTCGACTTGCCGGCGTTCGTGTAACCGACGATGGCTACGACCGGGAACGGAACGCGCCGGCGCGCTTCGCGGTGGAGTTGGCGCGTGCGTTTGACGTCTTCGAGTTCGCGTTTGAGTTTGGCAATGCGGTCGCCGATCGCGCGCCGGTCGGCTTCGATCTGGGTTTCGCCGGGACCGCCCAAGAAGCCGAAGCCGCCGCGTTGGCGTTCCAAGTGGGTCCACGATCTGACGAGGCGGCCCTTCTGGTAGCTCAAATGCGCGAGTTCGACTTGCAGGCGGCCTTCTGCGGTGCGGGCGCGCTCACCGAAGATCTCCAGGATCAGACCGGTGCGATCGAGCACCTTGGTGTTCCAAGCCTTCTCGAGATTGCGCTGCTGCACGGGCGTGAGTTGGCCGTCGCAGATGACGAGTTCGGGTTTCTCCGCCTCGCACAGCGCGCGGAGTTCGTCGACCTTACCTTTGCCAATCAGTGTCGCTGGGCGCAGTTCGGCAAGAGGCGCGGCGAGGGTGGCGACGACCTCGAGGTCAATTGCGTGGGCGAGGCCCGTCGCCTCTTCCAGGCGCGCGTTTAGGGAGCGCGGCTCGTCGGCGCGCTTGAGGTACGGATGAACGACGATCGCGCGGCGCGAACCTTGGTTCCAATCACCGTACGAACGTCCGCGTGGCGGTTCGATCAAATTCGACTGCTTCTTCGTTCAATGCGCCGCTTCGGCTTCCGGTGTTTCTTGCTCGAACAACGGGACCGGGACCGACGGCATCACCGTCGATATAGCGTGCTTGTACACAAGCTGGGAGTGGCCGTCTCTGCGCAGAAGCACGCAGAAATTATCGAACCACGTGATGATGCCCTGAAGCTTGACGCCGTTGACCAGAAAAATGGTCAGCGGGGCTTTGTTCTTGCGACAGGCGTTGAGGAACGTGTCCTGGAGGTTTTGCTGTCGTTCATTCATGGGTTGGCCCCATTCTTTGTTACTGGTCCGCCCGAAACACGCGGGCATTCGGTGAGCCGCCCGACTTAACAGGTCGGTATGACAGGTGTACGAAGGGCGACTCAAATCATCCGTACACCAACGTTTGGGAAGATGACGGAGAGTTCATTTAGGGGCAAGCCCGAACCGGCGTGACGACCGTCGCATCGCTGCTTTCCTTAGGTTTCCAGACGACTTTCCCAATAAACCCTGCCCAATTTGGCAGAAATTGGCCCTGGCTTTCCCTCGCCCACCTGGTGGCCATCAATTCCGGTGACAGGCATCGCGCCCAGGGAAGCTGCGGTGATGAAGGCCTCCCGGGCGGCCTTGGCCTCGGCGACGGTGAAGGCGCGTTCGTCGAATTTGATCCCGAGCTGGCGGCAGAGCGGGATGATCTCGCCCCTGGTGATGCCGGGCAGGATCGCGTTCGAAAGCGCCCGGGTTCTGAGTACGCCTTGCGCATCGACGATCCAGGCGTTGGTCGAAGCACCCTCGGTCACGAACCCTTCTCGATCGACGAACCAAGTCTCGAATGCGCCCGACTCGCGCGCGTGCTGTTTGGCGAGGACGTTGGCAAGCAGCGCGGTGGATTTGATATCGCACCGGGCCCAGCGGCTTTCGGGCTGGGTCACGACCGTGACGCCGGTGGCGGCGAGCTTGTCGTACTTTGAGATGTCGAGATTTCGTGCCGTTACAACCAGCGCCGGCTTCACGCCGGCCGCCGGGAAGCCATGATCGCGCCTGGCGACACCACGCGAAATCTGAACGTACACAAGACCATCGCCCACGCGATTGCGGCGCACGGTTTCGCGCATGATAAGGCGCAGCTGCGCATCGCCGACGGGGCGCCCGATCTTCAATTCGCCAAGCGAGCGCTCGAGCCGCTTCATGTGCGGGTCTTCGTCGATCAACCGCCCTGCCCGCACGGCGCACACTTCGTAGACGCCATCGGCGAATTGATAGCCGCGATCGTCGATGTGCACCGTCGCCTGCGCGAACGGAACATAACGGCCATTGACGTAAGCGACGCGCGCCATCAGTTCGGTACCCTTTCGGCGCTGTGGCACAGCGTAACAAGGGCAGGATCGCGCCAAAAACGCCGTAACTTCGCCGCTCCATCGATGAAACTTGTCACGGGGTCAGCGCTGACGCCGCGGTGCGATTGCGCGCGGACGTTCACATCGAGGCGCGACATGTCGTGGAACGTGGAAGTGTGTGCGGGGGGCATGCGAAACGGGATCTACTCTTTGACTTTCAATTGGAACAAATATGGAACGCTTCGGGTTGGAATGCAAGCGGAGAATTCGGGGACGCTCCAGTTTGAGGTGGGTCTCGCACGAAGTGTTGATCCATCTTTTTCCTGGCGATCGCTCTAATGCTCCTAATTTGCCAGGGGGCTTTAGCGCATGTCAGACTCTCGTCTCAACCGACGTCAATTGATTGCAACCGCGGCCGGTCTTGGGGCGGCACTCGCGCTTGGAACGGCCTCGGCGGCCAGTCCCACGCGCACGCCGACCGAGCGGCGCGACCTGTACCCGCAGGGGGTCGCTTCGGGCGATCCGGATTCGACCAGCGTCATTCTCTGGACGCGGCGCCCGCCTGATGTAGTGCGTTCTGAGCGGCTTGTTGTTGAGGTGTCAAGCGATCCTCAATTCCGGAGCATTGTCGCGCGCGGAGTTTCAGCCGTTGCCGAGAACACCGATTGGACGTGCCGGTTCTTGGCCGCTGGTCTCAAGCCTTCGCGCGAGTATTGGTATCGCTTCATCGACGAGCACGGAAACGCGAGCCGTGTTGGGCGTACGCTGACGGCGCCGGCTGAGAATGATGATCGTCCGGTTCGCTTCGCTTTTGTGAGCTGCCACGACGTGACGATCGGCGCGGGCAACGCCTATCGGCGCATGAAGTACGAGGACGAACGGCGTCCGCGCGAGGAGCAGCTGGGCTTCGTGCTGCATCTCGGCGATTTCGTCTACGAGATGGTTTGGTATCCGGAAGAGACGCCCGGCGGCATTCTGCGCGGCCGGCGACTTCGAGATATGGTGCGTTATCCTAAGGGTGAGAAGATCGGCAAATTCTATGTGCCGGTGAACCTCGCCGACTACCGTGCGCTCTACCGCGGCTATTTAACGGACCCCGACTTGCAGGACGCGCGTGCGCAATGGCCGTTCGTTCCCGTGTGGGACAATCACGAGTTCTCTTGGCAAGGCTATCAGAGCCAGCAGGTGTTCGGCGGCAAGGTCCGCCCGGCGCAGCGCGTCAAAGTCGCCGCGAGCCAGGCTTGGTACGAGTTTCAGCCGGCACGCGTGCGCAAGCCCGGCGCCGGCGACGTGTTCGAGGCGCCTGCAGTTCAAGACGCGCCGCTGACGAAGCTGGATGACCGCGGCTTGGGCCTGGAGCCGAATAACCTCACCGCGGTCAATGCGCTGAAGATTTACCGCGCCTTCCGGTTCGGCAAGAACATCGACATGATCTTGACCGACAACCGATCCTACGCGTCACCGCCCGCCGACGGCAGCTCGCTTCCGGAAATCGGGTTCGACTCACTGCCCGAAGACATCAACGAAATCCTCGACATGGGTCGCGCCTATAACGGCAATTCGCCCCCGGCGACGATGCGGATCGGGACTGCGGACGTCGCAAATACGCAGAAGGATGCGCCGCCGCAAGGTTATCTGGGCCTCGAGCAGATTGCTTGGCTCAAGGATCGCCTGCGCAACGCGAAGGCGCCGTGGAAGATTTGGGGCCATTCGTTCGGAACGCTCACGTGGCGCCTGGATCCGCAGAACGCACCGATGCCGCTCAGGAAGACTTGGCCTAGCAACGGGTACGGCGTCCAAATCGGCGGCAACGTCGTCGAGCACTCGGATATCTTTGGGATGCTGCAGAAAGAGGGCATCACGGGGCTTGCGATCGTCGCGGGCGACAAACACTCGTTCTGGGCCGGCTATCCCAGCAACACGCTTCCACCGCGCCCCTTCGAGCCGGTCGGCGTCGAATTCGTCACGGGCTCGATCACCGCGCAGGGAGCGGCCGAGGTGCAGGAACTGACGATGAAGAAAGACAATCCGTTGCGCGCGCTCTACATCCACGACAAGCCAGATGGGTCGATGGAGAGCACGTACGGCATGACCTTGCTACACGGTGTGAAGTCGTCACTGACGCTCGCAGAAACGCACGACCCGGCGCGCGCGCGGGCTGCGCGCAACCCGGACCTCTCGCCCCATTTGAAGTTCGTCGACCTCGGCGGGCATGGTTACGCCACGGTCACGGCGTCGCCGCAAGAACTTGTGACGGAGTTCGTGTGCATCCCACGTCCGCTCGAGCGAAGCGCCACCGACGACGGCGGGCCGCTGGTTTATCGCGTCAGGCACCGTGTGCAGCTCTGGCACCCCGGTCAACGGCCGCAGCTTGTACAGGAGGTCGTCGAGGGCGATCCGGGACTCGCGATCTAACGCGACGAGTCGCGGCCGAACCTATTCATCCCACGACGGCCGTTCGGTGAGGTATTCGCAGCTGTAATCGGCTTCCTCCTCGTTAGGGGGAAGGACGGCCTCACATTGTGCTTGGCTTTCGAACGGTCCCTTCCAGACGAAGGGGCCGACGATCGTGTCGGCGACTTGGTACCAACCCGGTGTCGTCCAAACGGGCTCGGCGGCGGCCGTGCCGGCGACGAGAGACATCAGGACAAAGGCGGCGAGCTTGCGCATCCGGAGAGATTAGCAGGGAGGTGGCGAGCTTGTCGAACGCAGCTGAGATTCCGCCGGGATTGGGCGGCATTGCCCTCAGTCCTCGCGTCGCGGTAGAGCTACGTTCACCAAACGAGAGTCAACGGCGATGAAAACGACAATAATGTTCGGTTTGTGTGGCGCGCTCGCGATCATGCCGGCGGCGGGTGCCGACGCGTTTTCAGCAAGCGACAAGGCCGCAATCTTTAAGGCGGCGGGGTTTAAGTCGAAGGGCGGCACATATGTACGCTGCGAGGACGACGCACCCTCATACATGGCGGGCTTCATCGAAGCCGACGATCTGAACGGCGATGGCGCAAACGAGGCGTTCGTACGCGAGAGCAGTTCGTTCTGCTACGGCAACACGGCCGAAGCGTTCGTTCTGGTGGCCAAGAACGCGAAGGGCGCGTGGACGATCTTGCTCGACGAGGTCGGCATGGCAGTCGTGCTTGAAACGAAAGCGAAGAGCGGCTGGAAGGATATCGAAGTCGGCGGCCCAGGCGCCGGTCCGTTTCCGAAGTTCCGCTACAACGGGACGAAGTACGTCAAGAAGTGATGCGATCCCTCCCCCGCGAGCGGGGGAGGGATAAGGCTTAACCAATCATATCGTCGCCGCGACCGCCGGTGTTGATGCCGAGCGACTTTAGCTTGCGGTGGAGAGCGCTCCTCTCCATACCGATGAAGGCTGCCGTGCGGGAGATGTTGCCGCCGAAGCGGTTGATTTGGGCGAGGAGGTATTCCTTCTCGAACATTTCGCGGGCGTCGCGCAATGGGAGCGCGATGATGCGCTCGCTGCCGGCGCCTTGGCTGACCGCCGGCGTTGAGTTACCGACGTCGGCGGGAAGCATATCGGCGGTGATCGTCGCTTCCGGGTCGTCGGCGGCCAGGATCATGAGACGTTCGACGTTGTTGCGGAGCTGGCGAATATTGCCGGGCCAGTTGTGTGCTTGCAGCGCGGCCATCGCGTCGTCGCCGACTTTACGCGGTTGCAAGCCGGTGGCGGCGGCGATGCGCTGCATAAAGTGTTCGATCAGATTCGGGATGTCTTCGCGGCGTTCGACGAGGGCCGGGACCTTCACGCTCACCACGTTAAGACGGTGATAGAGATCTTCGCGAAGGCGGCCGTCTTGAATCTCGGTGCGCGGATCGGTCGAACACGATGAGATCACACGCACGTCGACCTGCACTCGGGCGGCGCCGCCGACGCGTTGGAAGTTTTGTTCGACCAGAACGCGCAGGATCTTGCTTTGCGTTTCGGTCGGCATGTCGGCGATTTCATCGAGGAACAGCGTGCCGCCATGAGCCTGTTCGAACAGGCCGACCTTACGACCGCCCTCCCCGCCCGCGCCTTCAACGCCGAAGAGTTCGATCTCCATGCGCTCGGGCTGAATTGTGGCACAGTTGATGGTGATGAACGGGCTCTTCTGCCGGCGCGACTTCGCGTGCAACAGGCGCGCGACGACTTCCTTGCCGGAGCCCGGGCCGCCGGTGATGAGAACGCGACTGTTCGTGGGCGCGATCTTTTCGAGAAGCTGGCGCAGCTGGCTAATCGCATGGCTTTGACCGACGAGATCGAAGTCGTCCCAGAGGCGGTCTCTTAGGGATTCGTTTTCTTTTCGAAGACGTTGCGCCTCCAGGGCGCGTTCGACCGTCAGCAAGATGCGGTCCGCTTTGAAGGGCTTTTCGACGAAGTCGTATGCGCCCTTCCTGATTGCCGTGACTGCCGTCTCGATGTTGCCGTGGCCGCTGATCACCAGAACCGGCAGATCGGGATGCTCCTTCTTGATTTCGTCCAGGACCTGGAGGCCGTCGAGGCGGCTGCCCTGAAGCCAGATGTCGAGGATGACGAGCGCCGGGCGGCGTGAGCGGATCTCGCGCAATGCGCCATCGCTGTCGCCGGCGAGGCGAGTGTTGTAGCCCTCGTCGGAGAGAATACCGGCAACGAGTTCGCGGATATCCGCTTCGTCGTCCACGATCAAAATATCAAGCGCTTGCAGCGCGCCGTTCTTGCTCATTGTCATTCACCTGCGAGTTTGACCGCGCTGATGTGGCGCGGAAAGGTCAGCCTGACCAGGGCGCCGCTTTCGCGGATAGCTCCGGTCTCATCCTTAGGCGGCGCGTCGTCGAGAGTCAGCGCGCCCTTATGGTCCTCCATAATCTTCTTCACGATCGCCAGGCCGAGGCCCGTGCCCTTGACGCGTTTCGTCACGTAGGGTTCGGTCAGGCGGTTGCGGTCTTCCTTGGGTAAGCCAACACCGTTGTCGACGATTTCGATCGAGACGCGGG
This sequence comes from uncultured Flavobacteriaceae bacterium, assembly GCA_964547645.1. Classification (GTDB taxonomy): domain Bacteria; phylum Pseudomonadota; class Alphaproteobacteria; order Micropepsales; family Micropepsaceae; genus SZUA-430. The sequence goes on along the minus strand of CAZJOM010000074.1, from coordinate 11,481 downwards.
CCGCGTCTTGAAGCAAACGAATCTCTATCCGTCCACCTTCCGAGAGTTGTTGTTCCTCGTCGCCCTCGCGGCCGAATTTCGCGCGCACGGCCTCGCCCGCGTTCTTCAGTACGTTCGTCAGCGCTTGGCTGACCAGGCGGCCGTCGCATTCGACTTGCGTGGGCTCATCAGGCGTCAGCAACGCGAAGGTGATCTGGGGCAAGGCCACGCGCTGCAGGAAGACCGCATGGCGGATCAGTTCGCCGATGTCCTCATCCCGCATGACCGGTTGCGGCATCCGCGCGAAGGAGGAGAATTCGTCGACCATGCGGCCGATGTCGCCGACCTGGCGGATGATCGTCTGCGTGCATTGCTCGAAGACGTCCGGATCGGTGGCGATCTCTTTCTTGTACTTGCGGCGTAGGCGTTCGGCGGAGAGCTGAATGGGGGTGAGCGGGTTCTTGATCTCGTGCGCGATGCGGCGGGCCACGTCGGCCCAGGCAGACGTGCGCTGCGCCATGATGAGGTCGGTGATGTCGTCGAAGGTGACGACGTAACCGCGTTCGTCCTCGCTGGCGCGCTCGCGGGTGACGGTGACGGTGAGGTTACGAGTCTTGCCGCCGCGGGTGATGTCGATTTGACCTTGCACGCGGGATTCGATGCCGTTGATCGCTTGGTGAACGAGGTCGGCGACTTCGGGCACGACTTGTCCGAGGTCGTGGCCGACGACGTCGTCGCGGCTGGCGCTGAGCAGCGTTAGCGCCGAGCGGTTGAGAACGTCGGCTTTGCCCTGCCCGTCCAGGCCGACAACCCCAGCGGAAACCCCCGACAGTACCGCTTCGGTGAAGTTCCGGCGTTGCTCGGCGAGGCGATGCGACTCTACCAGTTCGTTGCGCTGGCTCTGCAGCTGCGAGGTCATGCGGTTGAAGGCGCGTCCCAGCGAGGCCAACTCGTCATCATCGTCGGCGAGCATCACGCGCGCCGCGAGATCGCCCTCCGACACGCGCTCCGCGGCACCGATCAGGCGGCCGATGGGGGTTACCAAGCGGTTCGCGACGCCAAGGCCAATCCAGATGGCGGCAAAGAGAATGAGGAAGGCGACGATGCCGTACATGAGCACGAACGTCGCCTGCACGTCGTCGCGGTCGCGTTGGAGCTTGTTGTAATTAGCGGCCGCCTCTTGCGTGCTGAGTTGATACTCGAGCACTTCCTTGTTGACGTCGCGCATCGTCACCAGAAAAAGACTTCCGGCGGGGTCGAGACGCGAGACGGCGCGGGCACCTTCAGGCGAGATGGTCACAACCGGATCGCCCGACCCGGAGCCTTCTTTTTCTTCCTGTGTCGGCGGGTCGATGGCAATGACCATCAGTCGTGCGCTTGAGACTTCCTTGCCGGCGGCATCGAAGATAGAGGCACCGGGCAGCTGCCGCGCGCGAATCTGGCGGGTCAGAAATTCATCGAATTTGAGAGGGTCCGTCTCGGAGCCGAGTATTCCAAACGTGCTGCCGAAATCGAACGCCATCGCGAGTGTATCGGATTGTGCGATCTTCTTTTGATCGCGCTGATACGCCTCGGCCATCGCGATTGAGTTGTCGACGACCGAGCGAACGCCGCCGCTGAACCAGGCCTCCATTGCCAGGTTGATTGTGACCGCGGCGGCGCCGGCAGTGAGCACCACCGGGATGACGGCAATCAAACTGAAGATGCTGACGAGACGGCCGTGGAGCCGCGAGCCCGCGCTCGAGCGGCGCGCCATCCACATCTGCACCAAGCGTCCAATGACGAGCGCCGCCAACGCGAGCAGAAAGAACGCGTCGATGATGATGAGATAAAGTTGGACCCCCGGCGCCGTCGGCTCGATCGGTGTCGAGCCGGTCAGAATGAGATAGGTGACAACGACAGCCACCAATGATGCGGCGAGAAGGACGTATGAGAGCGTCGAGGTCCGCGCGACCCGGAACAGGTTTCGCTGCAGCCAGTCTTGGCCTTGCTCGGGTGCCGCGGAGAGGGTCATGCGTGGGGGCTCGACCTACCCTGTGTGAGAAATCTGCAACGTAGGGTTTCAGCAACACGATAGTGCTATTCGGGTGCCAATGTACCCGACCAACTACAGTGTTGCCGATTTTAGTTGCGCTGATACATCACTTGAACCCGCGTAGCACGGGAATGTCAAGGCTCCGAATCTTCGCCCGGAGGGTATTCCGGTTAACACCGAGGATCTCGGCGGCCTTGATCTGGTTACCGCGGGTCGCCCCCAAACACATGGAGATCAGCGGCCGCTCGACGTCGCGCAGCACGCGGTCGTAGAGGCCGGGCTGTGGCAGGCGGCCGTTCATTTGGGCGAAGTGGTTGGTCAAGTACTTCTCGACGACGGTGGCGAGAGTTTCGTTTGCCTCGTCGGCTGAGGGGACGACGGTCGTTAGCGGCTCGCGTAGTTCGCCCTCCACGATCTCGGTCGTGATGGTTTGGTCGGTGTAAAGCGCGACGAGGCGACGGACGAGATTTTCCAACTCGCGCACGTTGCCGGGCCAACGGTGGCGTTTCATCGCCTCGAAGGCTCCCGCGTCGACAGCTTTGCGCGGCATGCCCTGGCGCTCTGCGTGACCGAGGAAGTGGCGGACGAGGTCGGGGATGTCCTCCAAGCGCTCGCGCAGCGGCGGCAGGCGCATCGGCACGACGTTGAGGCGGAAGAACAGGTCTTCGCGGAAGAGTCCTTGGTGGATCAATTGACGAAGGTCGCGGTGTGTGGCGGCGATGATGCGCACGTTTGCCTTGATCGCCTGACGCCCGCCGACGGGGGTGAACTCGCCTTGCTGCAGCACGCGCAAGAGACGGGTCTGCGCCTCGAGCGGCATGTCGCCGACTTCGTCGAGGAACAGCGTACCGCCTTCGGCTTGCTCGAACTTGCCGACGCCGCGGGTATTGGCGCCGGGGAAGGCGCCGCGTTCGTGGCCGAATAGTTCGCTTTCGATCAGCTCGCGCGGGATGGCGGCCATGCTGACGGCGACGAAGGGACCGTTGCGGCGCTTGCCGTAGTCGTGCAGTGCATGGGCGACGAGTTCCTTGCCGGTGCCGGATTCGCCGGTGATCATCACGGTGAGATCCGTCTGCATCAGGCGGGCGATGACGCGGTAGATTTCCTGCATCGCCGGCGAGCGGCCGATGAGGGGTAGTTCGTCTTCGCGCGCAACCTCGGGTGCAACGGCTTTCTTTTCGCCGCGAGCTTGCAGAGCGCGCTGGACGACGCCGGTCAACTCGTTCAAGTCGAACGGTTTCGGCAGATACTCGTACGCGCCGCGTTCGGCGGCGGTGATTGCGGTCATCAGCGTGTTCTGCGCGCTCATGACGATGATGGGCAGTTCGGGGCGCAGCTTCTTTAGGCGCGGGATCAATTCGAACGCGTTTTCGTCGGGCATGATCACGTCGGTGATCACGAGATCGCCCTCCCCCGCCGAGGCCCAGCGCCAGAGCGTGGCGGCGTTGCCTGTCGTACGCACGAGATAGCCGGCGCGACCCAACGCTTGGTTCAAGACCGTTCGGATGGCGGCGTCGTCGTCGGCTACGATGATGGTTCCGGCGTTCACAGCTCAACTCCTCAACGGTGCATCGGTAGCCGCACGCGGAAGACCGTGCGTCTGGCTTCGGATTCGCATTCGATCGTGCCGCCGTGGTCGCCGACGATTTTAGCGACGATGGCTAGGCCCAGGCCCACGCCTTTGGTTTTCGACGTCACGAACGGTTCGAACATCGAGGACTGCAGCTCCGGCGAGATGCCGGGGCCGTTGTCGCGGACGCTGATCTCGAGCGGCAACGCGAGCCGATCGCGCGAACCGCCAACCGCGAGGTGAATGCCAGGGCGATAGGCGGTTTGCAGGATGATCTCGCCATCGCCTTGCTCGGCGACGGCATCAACGGCATTCTTAACGAGGTTCAAGAACACTTGGATCAGACGATCTCGCTCGCCCATCACCGGCGGCAGCGACGGGTCGTAGTTGTCGACGAAGGTGATGTCGCGACCGAAACTCGACTTTGCGAGCTGCTTCACGTGGTCCAGGACCTCGTGGATGTTCACCGGATTGCCGTCGATCGGGCGGCGGTCGGTGAAGACTTCCATGCGGTCGACGAGTTTGCGGATGCGCTCGGTTTCTTCGCATATCAGACGCGTCAGCGTGCGGTCGGATTCGGAGGCGTTCTGTTCAATCAGTTGTGCCGCGCCGCGGATACCGGAGAGTGGGTTCTTGATCTCGTGCGCCAGGACCGCGGCCATGCTGGTGACCGAGCGCGTGGCGTGGCGTTGCGTCAGCTGGCGATCCATCTTTTGCGCGATCGAGCGCTCTTGGAACATCACCAACACGCCGCCGGTCGTATCGGTGATCGGGGAGAGGTGAACGTCGACCGTGCGGGGCGTTAGGCGCGGCGTTGCGATCTCGAGCCCGTATTCGCTGACCGTCACGCCGAAATCGCGCACTTGGTCGACGAGTGTCAGGATCGGGCTACCGAACGGGATCAGTGCCGAGAGTGCCTGGCGGCGGAGCATCGAGGCGCTCATGTCCAGGAATTGTTCGGCCTGCGGATTGGCGAAAATGATCGTGCCCTTGGCGCCGACGCCAATCAGCGGATGCGGCACGGCGGCGAGCAGACCGTCGGCGAAGTTTGGCGCGAGCAATACGCGTTCTTCGGCGGGTTTCACTTTCGCGGTCATGCGGCCTCCGCTTGGGTGCCACGCGCGAGGCGTTCGAGTAACGGTTCGGGGTCGGCTGCGCGGACCAACGCATCGCGCAAGATTTTGTCGCCGCTGATGCTCTCGGCGTACCAGCCGAGGTGCTTGCGCACGACGCGACGGCCGAGCTCGGTGCCGTAGTGACTGAGCGATGCGCGGTATTGCTCGAGCGCGGTTTCCCATTTCTGCGCGGTCGAGGGATCGGCGGGGATTGCGGTGCCGTCGATACCGGCTTGCATTTGATTGATGGTCCACGGGCGGCCGAACGCGCCACGTCCCACCATGACGCCGTCGGCGCCAGACACGTCGCGGATGCGGCGCGCGTCGTCGAGATTGCGGACGTCGCCGTTCGCGAAAACCGGAATTGAAACAGCGGCTTTGACCGCTCCGATGAAGTTCCAGTCGGCGGCGCCTTCATAGAACTGCGCGCGCGTGCGGCCGTGGACGGAGACGGCGCGGATGCCCTCTCCTTCTAAGCGGCGCGCCAGTTCAGGTGCGTTGCGATCGGCGTCGTCCCAGCCGAGGCGCATCTTCACAGTGACGGGTAGCGTGACGGCGGTGACTACGGCGCGGACCAGGCTTGCTGCCAAGTCGGGCTCGCGCATCAGCGCTGAACCGCAGAGCCCGCCAACGACCTTCTTCGCGGGGCAGCCCATGTTTATGTCGATGAGGAGTGCGCCTTCGGCTTCGGCCAGGCGGGCGGCTTCGGCCAGAGGACCCGGTTCGCGGCCGGCAAGTTGAATCGCGATAGGGCCTTCGGCGCGGTCGGCCTTGAGGCGCAGGGCAGCGCTCCGGCGGTCGCGGAGGAGTTCGGCGCTCGCGACCATTTCCGAGTACACCATCGCCGCACCGAAGCGCTTCACCGCCGCGCGAAACGGCGCGTCGGTGACGCCGGCCATCGGGGCCAGCACGACCGGATTGTCTCGAATGATTGGCGCTATGCCCATATTCTGTGCAACATCTATCGATGCCTAATCTGTAGCCACCCTAGGTTGCTCCGCTGCAAAGGGCAAGGGACATTTCGCAGCTGCAGCATGGTCAACCGCTTGACGGGACACGCCAGGCAGGGGCCCTTTTCCGCGATGCCCCCTGCCCCACACTGCGCTGCTCTGATCGTTGCCGCCGGGCATGGCACGCGCGCTGGCGAGGGTCTGCCGAAACAATATCGGTCGATTGGCGGCAAGCCGGTGCTACGGCGGACGATTGAAGCCTTCCTCGGTCTAGCCAACGTCGACTTCGTTCAGGTCGTGATCAGCCCCGAGCATCGCCCGGTCTACGACTCGACGGTCGTGGGCCTCACACTCCCGGAGCCGGTCGCCGGCGGCGAAACGCGGCAAGAGTCGGTGCGGCTTGGGCTTGAAGCACTCGCGCCGCGCGGTCCGCGCTTGGTGCTGATTCACGACGCGGCGCGACCGTTCGTATCGCCGTCAATCATCGCGGCAACCGTTGAGGCGCTGAGTGGTGCCGACAGTGCGCTGCCGGTGCTGGCGGTGGCAGATACGCTCAAGCGTGTCCGCTCGGAGCGCATTGAGGGCACGGTGCCGCGAGAGGGGATTGGATTCGCGCAGACACCGCAAGGGTTCCGCTTCGACAAGATTTTAGCGGCTCATCGCGCAGCGCGTGATACGAGCGTGACCGATGATGCAGCTGTCGCGGAGCTGGCGGGGATGAGCGTTGCGGCGGTCGCCGGCTCGCGCACGAACTTCAAACTGACGACGGCAGAGGATTTTGCCATGGCCGAGGCGCTGCTTGCCGGTACGGGGACGACGCGGACCGGCCAGGGGTTCGATGTGCATCGCTTCGGGCCGGGTGATCATGTTTGGCTGTGCGGTCTCAAGATCGATCATGGCCAGGGCTTGATCGGGCATTCGGATGCCGATGTCGGCTTGCACGCCTTGACGGATGCGCTATTGGGCGCCGCGGCACTGGGCGATATCGGACAGCACTTTCCACCAAGCGACGAGCAATGGCGCGGAGCACCGTCGCACATCTTCTTGAGCCACGCCGCGAAGTTGATCGCGGAGCGCGGCGGGCGTATCGAGCACGTGGACGTGACGGTGATTTGCGAGCGGCCGAAGGTTTCGCCGCATCGTGCGGCGATGGTGGCGCGGATTGCGGAGCTGCTGGCGCTCGATGTCTCGCATGTGAGCGTGAAAGCCACAACGACGGAAGGGCTCGGCTTTACCGGGCGAGGCGAAGGGATCGCGGCGCAGGCCGTGGCAACGGTGCGGCTGCCATGATGACGGAAATGAAGTTCGCGCGCCTGCCCGAGGGCCGCAGCCTGCGCGAGCCGACGACCGCGATCGTGACGCTGTTCGGTGTCGGGCTGATGCCGCTCGCGCCAGGCAGTTGGGGCTCGCTGGCGGCGGTGCCTCTTGGATGGCTGCTTGCGATCGTAGGCGGGTGGCCGCTGCTGCTGATCGGCGCGATCGCCGTTTTTGCGATCGGGTGGTACGCGTCGGATCAATACGTAAAAGCGACGGGTCGCGAGGATCCGCCAGAGATCGTGATCGACGAAGTTGCCGCGCAGTGGCTGGCGATGACGGTGGTGCCGATGACGCTCGGCGGGCTGGTCGCGGCCTACTTCGTCTTTCGCTTGTTCGATACGATCAAGCCTTGGCCGGCCAGTTGGGCAGACAGCGAGGTTGAGGGCGGCGCGGGCGTGATGCTCGACGATTTGTTCGCCGGCGCGCATTCGCTGCTGCCGCTCGCGGCTTTGAACATCATGGGGTTCTTTTGAGCACGCTGTTTGCCGCAACGACACTGAAGCTCGCCGAAACCGTGCTCGCTGAGGCGCGGGCGAAAGGCTTGCATATCGTGACTGCTGAAAGCTGTACGGGCGGGCTCGTTGCAGGCGCGCTGACGGAGATTGCGGGGTCTTCGGATGTGTTCGAGCGCGGGTTCGTTACGTACTCGAACAAAGCGAAGGAAGAAGAGCTCGGCGTTCCAGAGGCGACGATCCACGCGCACGGTGCGGTGAGCGAAGCGACGGCGCGGGCGATGGCGGAGGGCGCGGTCGCGCATTCGCATGCGGATGTGGCTGTGGCGATCACAGGCGTCGCGGGTCCCGGCGGCGGCACGGCGGAGAAGCCGGTCGGGCTGGTGCATTTCGCGGCGGCGCGCAAAGGCGGCGAGACGATCGCGCTCGAGCATCGTTTCGGCGATGTCGGGCGGCAGGAGATTAGGCTCGCGAGCGTGGGCGTGGCGTTGGCGTTGTTGAGACGGGTGGTTACCCCGACCACCTAGCCCTTCTCCCGGAAGGGGAGAAGGTGGCTCGCCCGCGAAGCGGCGTGACAGATGAGGGGACACTGCGCTCAGCGTTATGAGACGGCGCGCTTGAGTGGCTGGCACGGAGCGTGGCGTCCCCTCATCCGTCTCGGCGTCTACGACGCCGATCCACCTTCTCCCGTCCCGATAGAAGGGCTGGGTATTGGGGGCGCGTACAGCGCGTGCGCTCTCGCGACAAAGCTGCTTGTCATCTTCTCGACCGCTTTGGTGAACATGCCGGAGATGAGGGCTTCGAGAGTTCGGCTTTTGAAGCGGAAGTCGATGTCGAAGGCTACTTCGCTGCCGGTTTCGGTCGCGGTGAAATGCCAACGGTTTGTTAGATGTTGGAATGGGCCTTCGATGTAGTCGATGGTTATCACCTTCGCGGTGGGGTCCAACCGGACGCGGCTGGTGAATTTTTCGCGGAAGGCGCCGAAGGCGGCGAGCAAGTCTGCGACGAACTCGTCGCCATCGCGGGAGCGGATGCGGGTGGCGGCGCACCACGGCAAGAATTCGGGGTAGCGCTCGACGTCGGCGACGAGAGCGAACATTTGTTCGTCGCTGTAGGGGACTTGGCGCTTTTCGCTGTGGCTGGGCAAGTGGCGGTTAAGCCCTAGCGAGCTGTGCACGGCGCGCGGCGCGCAGCCGCTCGAAGTCGTCGCCCGCGAGGTAGGATGAGCGCGTCAGCGGCGAGGCGGAGACCATCAGGAAGCCCTTTGCACGAGCGATCTCTGCCAATTGCTCGAATTCTTCCGGCGTCCAGAAGCGGTCGATCGCGGCGTGGCGCTGCGACGGCTGGAGGTACTGGCCGATGGTGATGAAGTCGACGCCGGCGGCGCGCATGTCGTCCATCACTTGCATCACCTCTTCGCGCGTCTCGCCGAGGCCGGCCATCATGCCGGACTTCGTGAACATCGCGGGGTCGATCTCTTTCGCCTGCTGCAACAGGCGCAGGCTGGCGAAGTAGCGCGCGCCGGGGCGGATTTTCAGATAGAGCCGCGGCACGGTTTCCAGGTTGTGATTGAAGACGTCGGGTTTTGCCTCGATCACGACCTCGAGCGCGCCGGGTTTGCGCAAGAAGTCCGGCGTCAGCACTTCGATCGTCGTGGTGGGCGACGCGGCGCGGATGGCGCGGATGGTTCGCGCAAAATGTTCCGCACCGCCGTCCTCCAGGTCGTCGCGATCGACGGAGGTGACGACGACGTGTTCGAGGCCCAGCTGCGCGACTGCATCGGCGACCTTGGCCGGCTCTGCCACGTCGACCGCGCCCGGGATGCCGGTCTTCACGTCGCAGAACGCACAGGCGCGCGTGCATGTGTCGCCCATGATCATGAAGGTCGCGTGCTTCTTCGACCAGCACTCGCCGATGTTGGGGCAGCCGGCCTCCTCGCAGACTGTGACGAGACCGTGGGCGCGAACGATCTCTTTGGTCTCGGCAAAGACCTTCGATCCGGGCGCCTTCACACGAATCCATTCGGGCTTGCGGGGCACGGGGTTGACCGGCCGTTCGCGCTTTTCCGGATGGCGGAGCGCGCGGCGGTCTTTACCAGCTTGGTCGAAAACGGTGGTCATGCGTCACAGATATAGCGTGGACGGGGTGGAATCACACCGGAAGCTAAGCATGCCCCCCCTACCCTCCGGTGAAAATCAAGCCCCTGATTCAACTGATATTTCGCGCCGGCTAACCATTCGCTTGCTTGAGCGATCACTTGCGCTACCTTATCTGAAACAAAACGTGAGCGGCTTTAAGCCGCACGGGAGGACTGCTCGTGTCTGCCGTTGCTGTAGCCCCAGGTTCAATTCGCCAGCCGTTCGACATCAAACGGACTGAGCGTTCGATCATCTCCGCTCTGCTTGAAGCGCGTAAGCGGTTCGGCGGTAAGACGATTGCGCTGTGGGATGCGGACGAGCGGCAGCTGTCCTATGACGAGATCGTGCGCGCGGCGTTCGCGTTGGGCAGCGCGATGCGCAAACACGCGAAGGCGAAAGACGCTGTGGGCGTGATGCTCCCGACCGGCGCCGGCGCCGTGCTGGCGTTCTACGCCATTCACGCGTTCGGGCGCGTGCCGGCGATGTTGAATTTCACGTCGGGTGCGCGGAACCTGAAGGCGGCCTGTGCGGCTGGTCAGGTTAAGGTGATCGCGACGGCGCGCAAGTTTGTCGAGCTCGCGAAGCTTGAGGATTTGATCGCCGAGCTCTCGACGGTTGCGAAGATCGTCTATCTGGAGGACGTGCGCGAGAAGCTCTCGACGATCGACAAGATCGCGGCGGTGGTGGGCTCGTTCATCCCGCATTGGGCGATCAAGAAGTGGCCGAACCATAACGACACGGCAGTGCTGCTGTTCACGTCCGGCACCGAGGGCGACCCGAAGGGCGTCGTGCTCAGCCATCAGAACATCCTGGCAAACGTCGAGCAGATTCGCGCGCATATCGATCTGTTTCCGAAGACGGATGTTCTGTTCAACCCGCTGCCCACGTTCCACTGCTTCGGCCTGACGGTCGGGGCGATCATGCCGCTGATGGTGGGCATCAAGACGGTCTGCCATCCCTCGCCGTTGCAGGTGAAGGAGATCACGAAGCGCATTCGCAGGACGAAGGCGACAATCATGCTCGCCACCGACACGTTCATCTCGCAATACGCGCGGGCGAGCGATGAGGGCGACCTCGCATCCCTGCGTTTGGCGGTGTGCGGTGCCGAGCGCGTGCGCGACGAGACGCGGCAATTGCTGCGCCGTCGCTGCAACATGGAGATTTTGGAAGGCTATGGCGTGACGGAGGCGGCGCCTGTCGTCGCGGCGAACCAGCCGGGCGCGAACCGCTTTGGCTCGGTCGGCAAGTTGATGGCCGGGATGGAATCGAAGCTTGAGCCGGTGGAAGGCATTCCCAATGCTGGGCGCATGTTCGTGCGCGGGCCGAACGTCATGAAGGGTTATCTGAAGCCCGACCAACCTGGCGTGCTGCAGCCGCTCGCCGATGGTTGGCACGACACCGGCGACGTGGTCACGATCGACGACGAGGGCTACATTTCGATCCGTGGCCGCGTGAAGCGGTTCGCGAAGATCGGCGGCGAAATGGTGTCGCTCGCTGTGGTCGAGAACTGCGCCTCGGCGCTCTGGCCGGACAACATGCATGCGGCGGTGTCGGTCGCCGACGGGCGCAAGGGCGAGCAGATCTTGCTCATCACGGACGCCAAGCAAGCGAACCGTGCAGAGCTTCTTGCTTGGGCACAGAACCATGGCGTGCCGGAGCTCGCGGTTGCGCGGCGGATCGTGCACGTCGACAGCGTGCCGGTCTTGGGCACGGGCAAGACGGATTACTCCAACGTCGCCAAGCTCGCGAACGCGCACATCGCGATGATCGAAACGAAGGCGGCGGAGTAGTAGGGGACGCGCGCTACCAACCTAAGTCGCAATCGCCTTGCGGGCTGTCCACGCTGTCGCGGAAGACATCGGCGGTTTTGACGAATAGGGATGTGCACCATTCGATGCGGTTCACGGGGCCGGGGCCGTAGTAGT
>CAZJOM010000073.1:13194-20361 GCA_964547645.1 uncultured Flavobacteriaceae bacterium | reverse complement strand
AGCAGCTGCGCGAGGCGAACATCCGCGTGGTGCTGCCGGAGGCGGCGAAGGGTTAAGGCCGCGTTCGGCTCGCGCCACTGTGAACGCCGCCGCCTTGGCATAGGGCGGCGCTGCCCACTATGGTTCTGAGATGGCTGCAAAAGCTCAGAACTGGATCATCAGCGCGCCGGGGCCGGTGGAGCGGATTGAGGCTTGCTTTTCGGGGCGGGCCTTTGCGCCGCATCGGCATGACACTTATGCGATCGGCGTCACGCTATCGGGGGTGCAGAGCTTTCGTTATCGCGGCGAGGCGCGGCATTCGTTGCCAGGGCAGATTTTGGTTCTTCATCCGGATGAAGTGCATGACGGGTATGCGGGCGATGATGGTGCATTCCGGTATCGAACGGCCTATCTGGCACCGCGCGACTTTCAGAGGGTTCTTGGCGGGCGGGCGCTTCCCTTTGTGAAGGGCGGCGTTTCGGACGATCCGCGGCTTCGCGCGCCGGTGAGCGCGTTGCTTGAAGACTACGCCGATGTGGTGTCGCCGCTTGGATGGGAAGATGCGCTGTTCGACTTGGTCACAGCGCTTGAAGACGTTAGCGGCGGATCGCGCGTGCTTGGGCGGGTCAATCGGGGCGCAGCACTATCGGCGCGCGATTACATCGACGCGCGGCTTGCGCGCGAGGTGACGCTTGCCGATTTGGAACGTGCGACGGGCCAAGACCGGTGGCAACTCTCCCGCGATTTCCGGGCGCTGTTTGGTACGAGCCCGTATCGGTATTTGGTGTTGCGCCGTTTGGACAAGGCGCGCGGCTTGATGCTGCGTGGTACGTCTCCCGGCGAAGCGGCCTATGCCTGCGGGTTTGCGGATCAGAGCCACTTCGGGCGTCATTTCAAGCGGGCGTTCGGGCTTTCGCCGCAAGCCTGGGTGCGTGCTGCACGATCGTTCTAGACCGGTGCCGCGCTGACGCGTCAACTCGCGTCCATGATGAAACCATATGAAATCTTTGACGTCGACGCCGATCGGGGTTGGGTGCCGTGGGCGCTGGTAGTGCCGTTTCTCGGCCTCGCCTTCGTCGTGTCAACAGCGCTTGCCTCCGATCTGCCGCTTCAGCGGTGGGGGCTCATGGATGCTCAAGAAGAACCAGTTGGGCGGCTCGGCTTAATCGCGCTGCTGTTGCTTCCATTTGGCTCTATGGGCTTGCTCGTCGTGGGATGGGCCTGGATGGTCGAGAGACGGTCACTGGCGTCGATCGGTCTGGTGGACGCCGGAGCGGGGGCGATCTTTGCTTTCGGACTGTTGATCGGCGCCCTCACGTCGGCCGGAGTTGTGGCGGCGATCTGGGCGGCGGGTGGATATGAGGTGATGACGATTGCCCCTGCTTTCGCATCGATGGATGCGCTGATCTACATCGCCGTTTTGCTCGCGTGTTTTGCTGTTCAAGCCGGCGCCGAGGAGATCTTGTTCCGCGGGTGGATGTTATCGGCGCTCGCAAGGCGGATCAACGTCATCGGTGCGATCGTCATTGTGTCGGCTGTCTTTACGCTGTTGCACCTGGGCCGCGGTACGACGCTGCTCACCGCGGGCAACACGATTTTGCTCTCGGTGTTCGCGTGCTGTTGGGCACTGAACGCGCGGAACATTTGGGGTGTTATGGGATGGCATGCCAGTTGGAACTGGCTGCTTGGCGTCGGCTTCGAGGTGCCCATAACGGGTCTCGATCTGGACGTGTCAGCGTTGCTGGTTCGGCTCACGCCGCTCGGTCCCGTGCATCTAACCGGAGGTGCGGAGGGTCCAGAGGGCAGCGTTTTTTGCGGTCTGTTCTTCGTTATCGCTATCATCGTGCTGTTGATGAGGGGGGCGCTCAAGAGCCCAGCTCCGGGTCCCGGCGAATGATAAGCTGTGGTGCCGAGCGATTGGACCGGCTTGAAATTCTGCGGCGTATCCTCGCTGACCGCCGCCACGCTCTCCCACTTGCCATGTAGAAAGGACCGCGCCCGCAGCGCGTGACGCCGCCGCGATGCCGCGCTGAAAGTAGGGGCACGCTCGTCCGTTGAGTTGGCTAGGCCTTTGGCGGCGTCACGAAGTACGAGAGTACCAGGCCGGCGATGAGATAAGATCCGAACGTGTAGCCGGCTGCGATGAGGGCGTAACTCCACGGCCAGTGCCACCAGATTGGTTGGCCGATATGCGCTTCGAATGCGCCAAGGATGCCAATCAAGGCCGCGATCTTCAGTCGATCGACATAGGCCGGCGCCACCGGCAGGACTAACTGAAGCACGAAGGCTAACAGGATCGCGGTGCCAAGCATGTGGAGGAAGCCTAACGCCATCGTCTGAGCCATGGGCGCGGTGCCTCCATTTCGGAAGTTGATCATCGCGACGGGGCCGACGCTCATGCGGCTTTGCCACTCTTCCGGCGTTCCATGTTTCGGCTCGGGCACAAAGTAGACACCGTCCGCCGGAAGGTTTGCCTTGAGTGTGTCGCCAATGGCGATCTCGCCTTCTGCGGACATGTGCGAGAACGGGTCGATCAGCCCCGAGCCCCAATAGAGGAAGCCCCAAAAGAACATGGCAACGGCAGCGAGTATCGTGCCGAGTGCTGGTTTGAGCATGTGCGCCTCCTGACCTTGGTGCTGGCGATCTTGTAGCCGCGATTGTGACGGGTTTCTTACGGCGTTTCGCTCACTGCCGCCACGCTCTCCCACTTTCCATGGAGGACTGCGAGCACGACGCCGGCGGTGTCGTTGATGGCGTCGGCGAGTTCGGCGCGGATGGTGCCTTCGCGGATGCGGTTCGTCCAGAGTTCGGGGGCGTTGTTCAGTTGGCGGAACCAGTACTTCAAGGCTTTGGTTGCGTGCGCGTCGTCGGCTCGGGCGAAGTCGACGATCAGCGGTGAGCGCGCCTCGCTGTTGTCGGGGTCTTGCGACGGCCATGTGATGAGGAGGGGGCCGCTCAAGTGCGCGATGTCGGCCTTGTTGGCGATCGAGCGGGCCAGACTGTGGTCGTACCAATCGATCAGGTCGTCGCAGCGGCGGTTGCGAAAAGCGTAGTCGATCTGCCAGCGCTCGACGACGGTCGAGATCGGCCAATAGGTCATCAGCACTTGCTCGCGCGTTTCACTGTCGGGCGCCATGTAGTCGAGCGAGGCCAGTGTAACTTCGCAGAAGCGGCGTTGTACGGCGCGGTCTTCGGCGGTGACGGCGGCGCGCGGCATCAGCACGAAGCCGAACGCCCTCGTCGTGTCGATGCGCACGCTGCCGCGCTGGAAGTAGCTGACGACTTTCTGCATACCGGCCGTGCTGCCACCGACGGAGAAGCCGCTGACGAGGCCGGGCCGCGGCGCGGGCGTGGGTGCCGGCGGCGGGTGTGAAGGAGGACATGACGGCAATTGCGTACCGTCGTCGCAGGTTGACGGCTGCGGCGGAGTCACGATCACGGGCGAAGCAGGTGGCTGGTTTGCCGGCATCATCTGCGCGAGCGCGGGCGATGCGAGCGCGACGCTGAACGCGGCATAAAGAACCGTCAAATTTCTCATGAACCTGTTCCGTCTTCTGCAGCTGGGGCGCGGAGAATCAGTTCGAATGAGGATGCGGGAGGGGGCTCAGCGGCGCAACCGCCGTCCGAAATATGGCCTTTTTGCTTTGCTAGACGCTGCGTTCCATCAGCAGCGCATCTTGCGTTCTGCCGTCGACGCGGCGGTAGTCTCGCCAAATGCCTGCGTCCGAAAAACCGAGCTTGCGATAGAGTGCGATGGCGCCGGTGTTGTCGCTATAGACCGTGAGTTCGATCTTCTCGATGTTGCTTTGCGGGGCGTGGGCGATGCATGCGGCAAGTAAGCGTGCGCCGAGGCCTTGGCCGCGGTAGGGGGCGAGGACGCCCATGCCGAGGATCCCGCGATGGGCACACTCCGGGACGTCGATGGGCGTGATATCGGCCCAGCCGACAACTTCGTTGTTCACGACTGCGCAGTATGTCGGCCAGTTGTTGGCGATGTGCTTCAAGAGGAAGGCTGTCGCGGGATCAAATGGCGGGAGTGAGAGGCGGCCAAGATAGATGCGTTCGGCGATGACCGCGTCGACCGCGGCGCGGTGCGATGCCATTAGGTCTTTAGGCGTGTAGACGATGCCGATGGTCATGGCTTGGCGGCGTTCAGCCAGGTGAGCAAGTGCTTCGTCGTTTCGTCGGGGAACTGGTCGACGAAGAAGTGGCCGGCGTCTTTGAGTTCGACGAAGGTGTAGGGCGCGCGGACGTAGTCTTTCGTCAATTCGGCGGCTTGGCGGCCCACGGTCGCGTCGGCGGTTCCCCAGATGTAGAGAGTGGGGATCTCGACGGGTTTGAGGTCCTGGCCGGGCAGACCCCCGGCGCGGTACCAGTTCATGGCGGCTTCGATGGCGCCCGGTTCGCGAAGGGTGCGGATGTAGCCTTCGGCGTCTGCGGCGGGGACACCTTGTGCTTCAAGTGCGGTGACGAGCGGTTTGAGATCTGCCTCGCGCATTCGCTTCAGCGCGTCGCCTTCGCGGAAAGCGCGGTGATGGCGGGAGCGCTCCGCTTGGGCGGTATCTTCCTGCATTGCGCGCGCGAAGGCGGCGGGGTGGGGGCGCGAGAGTGCGGCGAGCGATTTCACACGGCCGGGATGTTGTGTGGCGATGAGCCAGGCGATTTGACCGCCCCAGTCGTGCCCGATCAGGTGAAAGCGCGGTGCGTACAGCGCGTCCATGAGGGCGAGTGCGTCGGCGACGATGTTGGGTGTTGCGTAGGCGCTTTCCTCTGCGGGTCTGGCGCCGGTCGAGTAGCCGCGCTGGTCGGGTGCGATTGCGCGAAAGCCTGCTGCAGCGAGCGCCGGTAGCTGATGGCGCCACATATGGCGCGTCTCGGGGAAGCCGTGGAGCAGGAGGATCGCCGGTGCGTCGGCGGCACCCGCGATGTCGACAGTGAAGGTGAGGTCGCCAAGTTTGATCGACTTGGTTTCCATGGCGCTCACTCCGCCGCCGCTTCGCGTTTGATGCCGAGCCAGGCGTCGAGGTCGGCGAGGGCGCGGCGGGACATCAGTTGTTTCTTGGCGCGGCCGCGGTCTTTGCCTTTCACGCCGGGCGGGGGCGGAAGTTCGGGGAGCAGGCCGTAGTTGACGTTCATCGGCTGGAACGTCTTTGCGTCGGCGTCACCGGTGATGTGGGCGAGGAGTGCACCGAGGGCGGTGGTGCGCGGAGGTGGCGTTTGTGCGTTGCCGAGACGTTGGGCGGCGGCGAAGCGGCCGGCGAGCAGACCGATGGCGGCGCTTTCGACGTAGCCCTCGACGCCGGTCATTTGGCCGGCGAAGCGCAGGCGCGGTTGCAGCTTCATCCTGAGTTCGCCGTCAAGAAGCTTTGGCGAATTGATGAACGTGTTGCGGTGCAGGCCGCCCAGCCTTGCGAACTGCGCGTTCTCGAGGCCGGGAATGGTTTTGAAGATGCGCGTTTGTTCGCCGTGCTTCAGCTTCGTTTGAAAGCCGACCATGTTGTAGAGCGTGCCGAGCGCGTTGTCCTGGCGCAGTTGCACGACGGCGTAGGCGCGCTTCCCGGTATGCGGGTTCGTGAGGCCGACGGGTTTCATCGGACCGAAGCGCAGGGTTTCCGCGCCCCGTTCCGCCATAACCTCGATGGGCAAGCAGGCTTCGAAGTAGGGCGTATCTTTTTCCCAGTCTTTGAAGGTTGTTTTTTCGCCGGTCAGCAGCGCGTCGATGAAGGCAAGGTACTGCGTTTCGTCCATCGGGCAGTTGATGTAGTCGGCGCCGTCGCCCTTGTCGTAACGCGATTGGAACCAGGCGCGCGTGAGGTCGATGGACTCCTTGTGTACGATTGGTGCGATGGCGTCGAAGAACGCGAGCGAGTCTTCACCGCTGAGTGCGCCGATGGCGGTGGCGAGCGGTGTTGAGGTCAGGGGGCCGGTCGCGATGACGACGCTGTCCCACTCCGCGGGGGGCAGACCCGTGATCTCTTCGCGGGCGATGGTGATGTGCGGGGATGCTTCGATTGCGGCTTGCACGGCATCGGCGAAGCCAACGCGGTCGACGGCGAGCGCGCCGCCGGCGGGAACCTTGTGCGCATCGCCCGCGCGCATGATCAGCGAGTTGCAGCGGCGCATTTCTTCGTGCAGCAAGCCTACGGCGTTGTTCTCCCAGTCGTCGGAGCGGAACGAGTTCGAGCACACGAGTTCGGCGAGGCTCTCGCCCGTGTGGGCCGGGGTCATCTTTACCGGGCGCATTTCGTGCAGCACGACGGGCACGCCCGCGCGTGAGATCTGCCAAGCGGCTTCGCAGCCGGCGAGGCCGCCGCCGATGACATGGACGGGCTTCATCATGGGCGACCGATCGCGGCGGCGGCGACGGACGTGTTGTGAAACGCCACGATCTTCCACCTGCCGGTTTGCTTGAACAGCGTCAGTGTCGCGCGTTGTTCACTGTCGTGCAGGTCGTCCGACAGCTGGCGCTGACGCGCGGTCGAGGCGATAGCAGCTGGCGGGAGGTGGCTGGTAATCTTCTGGTGGATCACGGCGATTGCTACGTCCGGTTTCAGGAAGCGGATACGCTCCACCGAATAGCAGGCTTTGCTGCCTTTGTAGATGGTCGAAAGGACATGCTGGTGGCCGCTTTCGACGATTTCCTTGCCTTGGTAGCGCTCACCCAAAAGGCCGACGAAATCCACGTCGTGGTGCATGCAGGCCGCGAAATCTGCGCCGTCACCTGCATTCCAGGCGGCTTCGCAGTGGGCGATCACATCGCGAATGGCGCGTTCGTCGTCGGGATTGGTGGTGGGACCGGCGGTCTTGGTCGTCATGACCGCAATGCCTATAGTCTTGGCGGCCAGGGTGGTAGGCGGTGACGATGAATAGGCTGATCAAATTCGCGTTGGTTGGGGTGCTGGCAGGTGCGTTTGGCCCGGCCACGGCCGCTTCGAAGATTGCGGGCTGCACGCTGAACGGCAAGGCGCTGTTCGGCAAGGTGCAGGCGGTCAAGAGCTTCCCGGACTTCCGGGTGCAGATCGTGAGGAGCTTTCCGGACCTGAAGGTTCAGCGCGTGACGAGCTTCCCTGACGCTTGCGGGAAGTGGCAGTGGGTGAACAGCTTTCCGGACTTCACCGTCGAATACGTCGAGAGCTTTCCCGACTTTACGATCGAGTTCGTGGAGAGTTTTCCGGGGGAGGGTTAGGT
>CAZJOM010000073.1:0-13094 GCA_964547645.1 uncultured Flavobacteriaceae bacterium | reverse complement strand
GCTTTCCCGACTTTACGATCGAGTTCGTGGAGAGTTTTCCGGGGGAGGGTTAGGTCGGATGGCCATAAGGATTAATCTTGCAGAGGCACTCAAGTTGTTCGTTGATCGACAAGTGGCATCGCGCGGTTACCGCAACAGAAGCGAATACCTGCGCGACCTGATCAGAAAGGACCAAGCGCGCAATCGCATGCGCGAGGCGCTGCTTGAAGGTGCGAAGTCAGCGCCGGTTGTGAGCGCTGACAAATCATATTTCGAGCGGCTCCGAAGACGGTTGTCGCGCGTCTAACCGCCGGGGGAGACCATTGCTCAGTTCCACACCCCCGGCTTCCTTCCGATCCACGGGTGCGCTTGTTCGAGTTGGCCGGCGAGGCGGTAGAGGGTGGCTTCGTCGCCCCATTTGGCGGTGAACATCATGCCGACGGGTAGGCCGTTCTTCGAATGCGCTAACGGGAGCGAGAGTGACGGTTGTCCTGTCATATTGAACGGTGGCGTGAAGCCGAAGGTTTGGGCTTGGCGGGCGTCGACTTCGCGCGGGTCGAGGCGGACGGGATCGATGAAGCCGATCTTCGGCACGGGTGTCGACAAGACCGGCGTCAGCAGCACGTCGATGGTCGTGAAGACGCGGAAGATCTCGCGCGTCATTGCTTTCAGCGTTTGCCAGCCACGCATGGTTTCGTAGCCCGGAATGCGTTCGCCGCCCTTCCAGTTGCGCCAGCTGAGCGCTTCCAGTTCGTCTTGCGCCGGTTCGCGGCCCATGTCCTGCACGCGGTGGCGCATCGAGGCGGCGAAGTTGGCGCCGAGGACGGCCGTGCTGGCGGCGTAGAGTTTGCGGTAGTTGATGCCGAGGCCGCGCTCTTCGACGTGGTGGCCTAGCGCTTCGAGTTTTTTCGCCGTCTCGCGGAGCAAGGCGGCGATTTCAGGATCGATCGGTTTGCCGCTTGGTGTTTCGTCGGTGAAGGCGATGCGCAACTTGCCGGGTGCGGTTCCGACTTCGAGCGCGTAGGGGCGCGTCTTTGGCGGCATGGGGTAGGGGCTGTCGGGTTCGGGCATGTCGATGCAGTCGAGCATCGCGGCACTGTCGCGCACGGAGCGCGAGACGACGTGATGCACCGCGTAGCCGTGGCCGATGCTGGTGTCGTGTTCCGGGCCTTGGGGCACGCGGTATTGCGTCACCTTCATGCCGACGAGGCCGCAGCAGGCGGCGGGGATGCGGATCGAGCCCAAGCCGTCCGATGCGTTCGCGAGCGGGACGATGCCGGCGGCGACAGCGCCGGCTGAGCCGCCGGAGGAGCCGCCGGTGATATGATCAGTGTTCCAAGGGTTGCGGCAGGGGCCGAGGCGCCCGCTCTCCGTTGTGCCGGTGATGCCGAACTCCGGCGTGTTCGTCTTGCCGAAGATGTTGACGCCCGATGCCTTGAAGCGCTGCGTGAGAAGACTGTCGTAGGTATCGTTCTGGTTCTTGTTGAACGCGGTGCCGTCGGTGCGTGGTAGGCCCGCCACTTCAACGCCCAGATCCTTGATCAAGAACGGCACGCCTTTGAACGGGCCGTCGGGCAGCTTCGTCGCCGCAGCGCGGGCCATGTCGTAGGCCTTGTAGACGATGGCATTGAGTTTGCCGTTGTGGCGTTCCGCGCGTTCGATGGCGGCTTCCAACAATTCCGTCGGCGTCACGTCCTTGTTGCGCACGAGTTGGGCGAGGCCCAAGCCGTCGTAGTCAGCGTATTGTTGGAAGCCCATGTTGTGTCCTCTCAATTCCAAATGTGCGGGTGGCGGTTGGCCCAAGGTTTGGCTTTTTCGAGCTGACCTGCAAGGCGCAAAAGCGTGGTCTCGTCGCCAAAGCGGCCGGCGAAGTGCACGCCGATCGGCAGGCCGTTCTTGGCCATGGCGAGGGGCAGAGAGATCGCGGGCTGGCCGGTGGCGTTCTGGATCGCGGTCACGGGGAGGTAATCGATGATGGGTGCGAATGCCTTCACCGGATCCTTCTCGTGGAAGTCGAACGTGCCGTTGCGGACCGGTGGCGCGCCAAGCGTTGTCGTCATCCAGGCGTCATAGGTTTCGTGAAACAGTGCGATCTGACGTGCGATGGCGTGCACTTGGAACCAGCACATCTGATACTGCGCGGCGGTGATTTGTTTGCCTTGCTGATAGAGGCCCCAGGTCAGGCCTTGGAAATCGGACTCGTGCGGCGTGCGGCCGGTCAGCATCGCGGTGCCGTCGATCAGCATCGCCAAGCCCGAGGCCCAGATCGGCATGAACGCCATCATCAGCATTTCGGAGGCGACGGAGGGGCTTGCCTCTTCGACGTGATGGCCGAGGGACTCGAGCGTCTTTGCCGTCTCCTTGATCGCGGCGACGCATTCGGGGTCGAACGATTTGTTGAAGAGGCTTTTCGTCGCGAAGGCGATGCGAAGTTTGCCGGGCGGCGTTGCGCTCTCGTCAAGATAGGATTTGGGTTTCGGCGGGGCCCAGTAGGGATCGCCGGCTTCGTTGCCCGCCGTCACGTCGAGCGCAGCGGCGGTGTCGCGCACCGTACGGGTGACGACGCCTTCGCAGACCAAGCCGCCCATAATGTCCCCAAGATCGGGGCCGAGCGGGTTGCGGCCGCGCGTGGGCTTTAGACCGACGAGACCGTTGGCTGACGCGGGGGCACGGATCGAGCCACCGCCGTCGTTCGCGTGCGCTATGGGCACGATCCCGGCGGCGACCGCTGCGCCTGAACCACCCGAGGAGCCGCCCGTCGAGTGATCGAGTTCCCAGGGGTTGTTGCAGGTGCCGTAGAGCGTGGGCTCGGTCGTTGGCACGAGGCCGAACTCCGGCACGTTCGTTTTGCCGAGCGAGATCAAGCCAGCACCGGTGAAGCGGCGGACGATCGTCGCGTCATGAGGCGCAGGGACCGGCGGGATGAAGTTCGAACCCTGGCGGGACGGCACGCCCTTTTGCGCGCCGAGGATATCTTTCAGGAGGAATGGTACGCCGGCGAACGGACCCTGCAGCGGCAATTTGGCGGCGGAACGGGCGCGGTCATAGGTCTTGAAAATGACGGCGTTGAGCTTCGGGTTGTGCTTCTCGATGCGAGCGACCGCTTCTTCGACCAGTTCGGCCGCGCTGACCTCGCGCTTGGCGACCAATTCGGCCAAGCCCAGCGCATCGTAGTTCGCGTATTGTGCAAACGCCATGTTCGTCCCTCAGTTGCTCTTGAGGGCGAGCCTAGCGTGGGCCTTCGCCGCTGTCACTCAAACGGAAACGCCGGCTTGCCCTGAAATGTAGGGCCGATGAGTTCCGGCGACTGACCTGGTGCCCAGGCGCGGAGGGTGAATTTGGCTTTGCGTACGATGGGCGAGCCTTGGGGGCCGTGATCGACTTCGGGGTTGGCCGTCGTGATCAGGTTTGCTTCGATGCGGCCGGCGTTGACGCTCATGATGCCGTAGCCGTTCGCGTTGGTGTCGGCGTAGGTGAGGCCTGGGTTTGCCTTCTTGTTCCAGAAGGCGTCGGAGAGCCAGCTTGAGCCGGTCCATGAGCGCACGAGGGCGCTGCTCACGCCGCCGAGCAATGCGAGGTTGAAGTTCTCGACCACCTCGTCACCGCTTTGGTAGGTGACGATGCTGTGGAACACAGAGTTGCCTCGTGCGGCGCGCTCGCCGCCGGTGAAGACCGGTTCGGAGGAGATGCCCGCAGTTGCGAACTCGACTGCGACAGGTGTCGGCGCATCCGCCTCGAGTTTGTCGACGAGCAGGCCGGCCATGTGCATGTGGTGGTCGCCGGCGCAAGCGACGACGTTGGCCACGCCGTTGTCGCGGATGAATTCCATCAGTTCCTGACGCTCGGCCGGGTAGCCGTTCCAACCGTCGATGCCGAGGCATGAGTCCTTGATGCCGGCGAACCAGATGCTGCCGAGGTCCATGCGGACGGTGAGGGCCGGGAAGGAGTTCGCCCAAATCTTCCAGCGTGCGTCAGAGTTTGTGAGGACTTCTTTGAACCACGCCTTCTGAGTCGGGCCCAAGACGGAGCCCCGGGGGGCGAGGCGGCGGCTGTTCGGCAGTTCGGTGCCGGGGATGAGGGCGGGGGCTTCGCCGTCATTGGCGGTTCGGCCCAGGTCAAGCAGCGTCACCGTTTCGATGGCCGGCAGTGCTTGGCCTTCGATCTTTGGTGGTTTTGGCGGCGGCGACTTGTAGGAGCGGTTGTCGGTGAGGATGATCTCCATCGTCTTGCCCCAGCGCAGCGTGCGATAGACGGTCATCGAGGCGAGGGCGGCGCGGTTATCGACGTTGGGGTCAATCCAATCTTGCTGCGGGCCAAGGTAGGGGCTGTTCTCGACCTCGACGGATTTGAAGTCGCGCGCCGGGTTTTGCACGCGGCCCGTCGCGGGCATGCCGGTCAGGAGCGCGGGTATGAACTCGAACCAGGCTTGGTTGGCGGCGACTTTGCGCTTTTGCGCGGGCACGCCGCGCTGATCGAAATAGGTGTCGTGCGACTGCCAGCTGTCGTTGGTGAATTCGTGATCATCCCACATGCTGACGAACGGCCAGCGCGCGCGGGCGGCCTGCAAGTTCGCGTCGGATAGATAGAGGCGATAGAGGAAGCGGTAGTCGGCGAGCGAGACCGCGTTGGTGGCGCCGCCGTTCTTGTTCCAGGCGGTCGAGGGCCAGGGTTTCGAGCCGTCCGGCAAATGCGGGAAGATTCGCTCGCGCCCGTCCGCGCCCTTCAACCACTTCGGCTTCTTCATGTTAGCGTCCCAACGGTCGCCGCGCACTTCGTAAATGAAGTCGCCGAGGAAGAGCACGAAGTCGATTTGCTGCTCCGTTGGCGAGGCGAGATCGTCGGCGAGCATGCGGGCCCAGGCGCCGTAGAAACCCTGCTCGTAGTTCTGGCAGCAGGCGAAGGCGAAGCGCGTGGGGCGCTCCGTGTTCGGTGCCGGCGCGGTTCGCGTGCGGCCGAGCCGCGATTGATCGCCGGCGGCGAGGAAGCGGTAGAAGTATGTCGAGTCAGGCTCCAGGCCCTGCACGACGAGGCGCAGCGTGTGATCGGTCGCCGCGGTTGCGGTCAGCATTTCATCGAGCACGATCTCGCCGAATTCAGGGCTATGCGAGATCTGGACGCGAACGTCGATTGGGCCGTCGGCGCCTTCGTTCGACTCGACACGGGTCCAAAGCACCACACCGTCGGGTTGCGGGTCGCCGGAGGCTACGCCTTGCGGAAAGCGGAAGCGGCCGGTCGTCAGCGAGCGTGGCTGGGCCACAGCAAACGGAGCGCGGGCGGTGGCGGCGAACGTGCCGGCAAGGCCGGCGAGGGACTTCAGAATGGTGCGGCGGTCGAACTGGGTCATGGACTTGCGTGCGTGGTTTCCGGCGACAGTGTGACTCGGCGGACGAGGCTATAACATCCTTGTGTGCGCTCCGGATGGCGAAAGCGGGCGGGTGGGGCATTCAGGCCATAGGAGCCGCGTTTTCTGTGGGTTAGTCTACGCCCACAGACTGGCGAGAGAGGCATATGAACAAGATCCCTGTGATGGGTACGGTTTCGCGCGCGTACGGGTTCGTGCTGGGGGAGTTTGGGACGATCGTTCGGCTGACCTGGGCGCCACTGCTGTTGGCGGCGGGGTTGTCGTTGATGTACGGCGGGCAGGCGATCGACGCGATGATTGCCTCGAAGGGCGATCCGAACATTCAGATGCAATACGCGCCGATGCAGTTTTTGCTGGGGCTCGCCGGTTTTGTTGCGGGGATCATGGCGACCGTCGCGCTTCTTCGGGTCGTGATCTTCGGCGATCGCAAGACCGGTTTGTTCGTTTATCTCTGGCTTGGTGGGGCGGAGTTTCGATTGATCATCGTAACGGTGCTGCTTGTCGTGGCGATTATGGCGGCGGCGATTGCGGCAGGGTTGGTGTTTGCGCTGCTGGGGGCGTTGGCTGCAGCGATGCCGGCGCTGGGTGTTGTGGTCGGGATCGGCGGGGTGCTGCTGGTGCCGCTGCTGATTTGGGCGGCACTGCGATTGTCGTTGATCGGGCCCGTGGTCGTGGCCGAGAAGTCGCTTGGGGTCGAGCGCTCGTGGGCGTTGATGAAGGGCAACGCGCTGAGAATGTTTCTGGTGCTGTTGCTGACGTTGTTGCCGTTCGCGGTTGTGACGGCGCTGATCGCGTTCGCGATCTTGGGTGCCGACTTCCCGGCATTTCCGAAGTTTCCGGCAGCGACCGGTCAGGATGCCGAGGCCACCCGCGTTGCGGCGGAAGCGTTCGGGAAGGCGATGGAGGATTGGCAGTTGAAGTTCACCGGCGCGATCCGGCTTCACTGGGTTCAGTTCGGCATCTTCGGCTTCATCACCAACATGATCCAGATCGCGCTGCTGGCGGGCGTGCAAGGGAGCGCCTATACGGCACTCGCCGGTGAGCCGCACGCGTAGCGCCTATTAGCGGAACGGATTGGGGATGCCGGGAAGGCCCGGGATCGACGGGATGTCGATCTTCGAGCGGATTTCGCTCAAGCCGCGCTCGATCGCTTCGTCTTTCGATTTGTGAATGAAGTCGCGGATGGCGCCGAAGACGCCGTTCGAATCGGCCAAGACGGAGTGGCCGGCGAGGATGTCGAGCGCTTCGTTCGTCGCGTTCGAGACGATGTTGGCGGCGCCGGAGATCGTGCTGAGTTCGGTCGAACCATCTTCGTAGACGTCGATCTTGAGTTCCGTGCCGCGGATGCCGATGACGACGGTCGGCGTGTTGATGCGCATGTTCTTTTCCGGCATCTGGCCGGAGATGAAACGGAACGCACCTTTGGCCAGCGTCACGGCCGAACGGCTGTTCGCGCCGGCGAAGACGTATTCGTCGATGATCGCGTTGGCGTTGGCGCCGAGGGTCAGTTTTGAGGCGTCGATGAAACGTACGGCAGCGCCGCTGTCGTCGCCGGTTTCGAGGCGTTGGTTCTGGAAGATCGCGGCGGCTTGCGCGAGTTCGGTGCGCGAGGCGCCGGGTTGCGTGCCCCAGACATCGTTGACGACAGTTTCAGCCGCACCGATGCCGTTAGCTGCGGTGGCGGTGCTGGCCAGTAGCGCGGCGTGCGCGGTCGCCAACATGAGTGCGTCGCGGCGTGTGAGCTTCATGTCTCGTTCCCGTTTTGCTGGCGCAGTGGATCGAAGCGACGCGGGCCTGGCAAGGGTGGTGGGGCGTGCGGCCGTCACAATATTTCCCAACTGGGGCTACTCCGCCGCTCGCGCCCGTTTCGCTTTTGAGGGTGGTTCGGCTTTTGCCGGTTGGCGTTTGAGGAGCGGTTTCAGGAACTGCGCGGTGTAAGAGCGGCTGACCTTCACCACGTCTTCCGGTGTGCCGGCGGCTACGATTTCGCCGCCGCCGTCGCCGCCTTCGGGGCCCAGGTCGATGATCCAGTCGGCGGTTTTGATGACTTCGAGGTTGTGTTCGATCACGACGACCGTGTTGCCTTGTTCGACGAGTTCGTGGAGCACGTCGAGGAGTTTGCGGACGTCGTCGAAGTGCAGGCCCGTGGTTGGTTCGTCGAGGATGTAGAGCGTGCGGCCGGTGGAGCGGCGCGACAGCTCCTTCGACAGCTTCACGCGTTGGGCTTCGCCGCCGGAGAGTGTTGTCGCTTGCTGGCCGACTTTGATGTAGCCGAGGCCAACGCGTTCGAGCGTTTCCATTTTTTCGCGCACGCTCGGCACCGCTTTGAAAAATTCGGCGGCGGCTTCGACGGTCATGTCCAGGACTTCGGCGATCGATTTGTCCTTGAACTTCACCTCCAGCGTTTCGCGGTTGTAGCGCTGGCCCTTGCAGACGTCGCATTGGACGTAGACGTCCGGCAAGAAGTGCATCTCGATCTTGATAACGCCGTCGCCTTGGCAGGCTTCGCAGCGGCCGCCTTTGACGTTGAACGAGAAGCGGCCGGGGTCGTAGCCGCGGGCTTTCGCTTCCGGCAGGCCGGCGAACCAATCGCGGATCGGGGTGAAGGCGCCGGTGTAAGTCGCGGGGTTCGAGCGCGGCGTGCGGCCGATCGGCGATTGATCGATGTCGATCACCTTATCCAGGTGGTGCAGGCCTTCGATCTTGTCGTGCGGCGAGGGGTTTTCGCGGGCGCCGTTCAGTTTGCGCGCGGCGGCCTTGTAGAGCGTTTCGATGACGAGCGTGGATTTGCCGCCGCCGGAGACGCCGGTGATGCAGGTGAACGTGCCGAGCGGGAACTCGGTCGAGACGTTGCGCAAATTGTTGCCGCGGGCGCCGACGACCTTCAGCGCCTTGCCGTTGCCGGGGCGGCGCTTGGCGGGCGTTTGGATTTGGCGCATGCCGACGAGGTATTGGCCGGTGAGGCTGGCCGGATCGCGCATAACTTCGTCCGGCGTGCCTTCGGCGACGATTTCGCCGCCGTGGATGCCGGCGCCGGGCCCCATGTCGATCACGTAGTCTGCCGTGCGGATTGCGTCCTCGTCGTGTTCGACGACGATGACGGTGTTGCCGAGATCGCGCAGCCGGCGCAGCGTGTCGAGCAGGCGCTGGTTGTCGCGCTGGTGCAGGCCGATCGACGGCTCGTCAAGTACGTAGAGCACGCCGGTCAGACCCGAGCCGATTTGCGAGGCGAGGCGGATGCGCTGGCTCTCGCCGCCGGAAAGCGTGCCGGAGTTGCGCGCGAGCGTCAGATACTCCAGGCCTACGTCATTCAGGAAGCGCAGGCGGTCGCGGATTTCCTTCAGGATGCGGGTCGCGATTTCCTTTTGCTTGGCGTTGAATTTCTTGTCGATGTTTTTGAACCATTCGTCGGCCGCGCGGATCGAGAGTTCGACGACCTCACCCACGTGTTTGCCGCCGACTTTCACTGCGAGCGCTTCCGGTTTCAGGCGGTAGCCGTCGCAGGTTTCGCATTTGCTTTGGTCTTGGAAGCGTTCGAGTTCCTCGCGCATCCAGGCGCTGTCGGTTTCGCGGTAGCGGCGTTCCAGGTTCGGGATGACGCCTTCGAACGCTTTCTTCGTTTCATAGCGGCGCAGGCCGTCGTCGTAGACGAAGGCGACGATGTCGTCGCCGGAGCCGCGCAGCACGACGTCGCGTGCTTTCTTCGACAAGTCCTTCCAGGGCGCGGTCATCGAGAACTTGTAGTGCTTCGCCAGCGATTCCAGCGTTTGCCCGTAGAGCGTGGACGTTGCCTTCGACCAGGGGGCGATCGCGCCGTCTTTGAGCGATAGCGTCTCGTCCGGCACGACGAGGCCGGGGTCGAAGAACATCTGCGTGCCCAGACCGTCGCATTTCGGGCAGGCGCCGTGCGGGCTGTTGAACGAGAACAGGCGCGGCTCGATCTCCGCGATCGTGAAGCCGGAGACGGGGCAGGCGAACTTCGACGAGAACAAGATGCGTTCCGGCTCGCCGTCCTTCGTCTTCTTGTCGCCGAGTTCGACGACCGCGATGCCGTCGGCAAGTTTCAGCGCTTGTTCCAAGCTGTCGGGCAGGCGGTTGCCGAGTTCCTTGTTCACGGCGAAGCGGTCGACGACGATGTCGATGTCGTGCTTGATCTTTTTGTCGAGCGTCGGGACCTTGTCGATCTCGTAAAACGCGCCGTCGACTTTCACGCGTTGGAAGCCGCGCTTTTGCAGGTCCTGCAGATCCTTTTTGTACTCGCCCTTGCGGCCGCGGACGATCGGCGCGAGCAGGTAGATGCGCGTGCCGTCGGGCAGGCTCATCACGCGGTCGGCCATTTGGCTGACGGTTTGGCTTTCGATCGGCAGGCCCGTGGCGGGCGAGTAGGGGACGCCGACGCGCGCGAACAGCAGGCGCAAATAGTCGTAGATTTCAGTGACGGTGCCGACGGTCGAGCGCGGGTTGCGCGAGGTCGTCTTCTGCTCGATCGAAATCGCTGGCGACAGGCCCTCGATATGATCGACGTCGGGCTTTTGCATCAGCTCCAGGAACTGGCGCGCATAGGCCGACAGGCTCTCGACGTAGCGGCGCTGGCCTTCCGCATAGATCGTGTCGAAGGCGAGTGACGACTTGCCGGAGCCGGAGAGCCCGGTGATCACGACCAGCTGGTCGCGCGGAATCTCGACGTCGACATTCTTGAGGTTGTGCTCGCGCGCCCCGCGTATGGAAATGTTCTTTTGCATGAGCCTTACAAGTTTGTCTGATCGCGCCACGACTCAAGCCCCGTTCGATTCCCGCCGCTCATAGACCGATCGTAGGAACAGAACAAGAACTATCGGCGAGCCCACTGGGCGGGGGCATCAATCCGGGGGGTAACACGCTCGTCAAGGGGCAACGTGGCGGTGCTCCCGCGACTTCGGTTTGACTGCGTCTTACACTTCTAGAAAGCGAATCAGCGGAGCGCAACAATGAAGCAATGTTCTGGATTGGTGTTGTTGGCAGCGCTTTTGGTGAGCGGGTGCGCAACGCAAGCGCAGATTCAAGCCCAAACGATGGCGGAGAATGCGCAGTCCGCAGGAGCCGCCGGCGAAGCATGCGTGCGCAACGTCCAAGCCTCGCCAGCCTTCGCGCCGTTGCTTCAACGATTTCCGTCCAAGCCGAGCGATACGACAATTGAGCAACTTGCCAACACTAACAAGGCGACCGAAGGTGAAATCAAAGCCATTTTTCTGGTGCATCCAGAGTTTCAGAAGTGTCGGCAAGCATTGATGAGCCAGGCAGCGCTCACGCATCCCGGCATTCCGCCTATCCTTGCCGCCGCCTATGCGAAGAGAGATGCCGACTTGGTGGAGTTGGTGCAAAAAAAGATAACTTGGGGCGAGTGGACGGTACGGCTCAAAACAAGCGATGCGGAACTGGGTGTTGAGTTAGCGGCCGAGAATCAGAGAATTAATGCGGGGTTGCAGCAGTCTCACGAGGCGGAGCTTCAACGCCGACAAGCTGCTGCGAATGCCCTGGCGGCTTACGCTCGGCAACAGCAAATAATCGACAACATGAACCGGCCAATCACTACGAATTGCAGCGCGCTTGGCAATACCGTGAACTGCACAACCCACTAATGACTGAGTAAATTAGTCGAAGCCGGGGGGGCACACAACAAACTCCGGCGATTGCGAGAGCCTTGCGCTGATGCGAAATTCAGGGGACACGTGACAAACTCGGATGGCTGATCTTCAGTTTGTTACGTGTCCCGGAAATCCCCTGCGATTCGGGCGCACGTAACGAACTCCGATGACCGTGAGAGCCTTGTGCGCGTGCGCCTGCGGGCCAAAGTTCAATACATGTCGTCAAAGCTGCGTGTTCGGGCGAAGCGGCTTCGCTGGTCCAGCAAGTGACGGCGTGCGCGTGCCTTGAGTATCTGTGTTTGCAACTCGGTCCATTTGTGCGGCTTTGAACGTGGCGGAACCGCAATTGTTGTTCCTAGCCAGGTGCAGGACCGGCGGCACTCGACGCACAGCACGGTGCTCCGTGGCGTGAGAGGGTCAACTCGGCGTCGCGCTGTCGTTCGACAATCGAAGCATGCAAATGTGTGGCTGGGCATGGTCGTTTTGCCAGTAACTGTTGGAAGTTTATCGTCTGCTGTGGCTGGTTGGTAGTACGTTGCCCGCCGCTTCCGCCTTCGCGCTTTCGCTCCGGCGGATGCAGGCGAGGACGCTTGCGGTCCCAGGGCTAGCGCTCGTTCGCAAACTTCGTTGCCCTACGAAATCCGGCGAGGCTCGTTGACCTTCACTGCCGTTCGATCCGGCAGGAGGAGCGCTATGGCGTACGGTCAATGGACCCGGAAGGTTTGGAGGCGGGTTGCGTCGGTCCGTTGCCGCCGGTGGGATCGACGCCGCCTGTGCCGATCGACGCCGCTTCGGCCGGTTTGAACGAGCAGAACCGCATCGTGCCGGCAGCGTAGCTTCCATCGGGCTTCTTGATGCGGCATCCGCCAAAGCCACTGTATCCATGGCATGCGTTGGCACTCTTCTCCTCGAAGGAAATCCACGAGGTGTATGCCGGGAAGGTGCCGCCTTTCTCCATCTTCTCGTCCGACTGGCACTGGCAGTTGCAGGTGCTAGCCTGAGACCCGGGCTTCTTGTTTCTGGCATCGACGTTCGCGGTCAACACGAGCGCGACGCAGGCAAAGACGATCGCAAATCGAAATGGGCGCGGCATGGATAACGTCTTCCTCCGAGATGACATGCCCGGAATGTGCCCACGGTTGTGAGCCAGGTCATCTCCCGCGCGGGGGATGACCCGCCTTTGCCAAGGCTTGGGCTGGCTGCGCCCGCTCTTTACCAGGTTTGGCGTCGCATTTTTTGCTTGCTTTCTGGAATGAAGTTCTTTATTTGTTCCAGTGCGTTTTTGGTTGGTGCGCTTCTGATGATTTGGCCTTGTTGTGTGTACACGCGTTGACGGTTCTGTGACGCATGAATTGGCGGGGTTCTGCGGATGTGACGCTGTGAGAGTCGCTTTTTTTGGGGCTGGGTCGGGGCTGTTGTTCGCGGCCGAACGCTTTGAATTTCTGGGACGGTGTTGCCGGGAGGCTCAGTCGTGATCGTGGTTACCAGCTATCTCTCGGATACATGGGGTTGTTCGCTCGAATTTCGCCCCCGGTACCCCACCCCCACCAACGCGGGTCGAGGTTCCGCGAGGGTAAGTCTATGCGCGCGATGCTTGGCTCTTGGCTGCTGGTGCTGCTGTGCATCTGCCGGCCGTCTTATGCGGAGGCTCCGGCGTCTTGGACCACGCCTGTTGCGCCCTTTCAGATTGCCGACAACCTCTATTACGTCGGGAGCGAGGACCTCGCGAGCTTTCTTGTCGTTACGCCGGGCGGGAATATTCTCATCAACGCGAACCTCGACAGTTCGCCGCCACAGATCAGGGCGAGTGTCGAGAAGCTCGGCTTTCGCTGGAGCGACATCAAGATTCTGCTCAACAGTCAGGCGCACTCCGATCACATGGGCGGGGCGGCGGCGATCATCCGCGAAACACGGGCCCAGAACATGGTGATGGACGGCGATGTCGACGTGGTCGAAAGCGGCGGCAAGACAGATTTCACCGCGCCTTCGCCGCCGTCCAAGATGTTGTTCGCGCCTGTGCGCGTGGATCGTGTGCTCAAAGATGGGGGCACTGTGACGCTCGGCGGCGTGACGTTGACGGCCCGCAAGACGGCGGGGCACACGCGCGGATGCACGACGTGGACGATGCG
>CAZJOM010000072.1:17395-20541 GCA_964547645.1 uncultured Flavobacteriaceae bacterium | reverse complement strand
CGCGAGATCGGCGTCGAGACCGGCGGCTCCAACGTGCAGTTCGCGGTCAACCCAAAGGACGGCCGCCTCGTCGTCATCGAAATGAACCCGCGCGTCTCGCGCTCGTCCGCGCTGGCCTCGAAAGCGACCGGCTTTCCGATCGCCAAAGTCGCGGCCCGCCTTGCCGTTGGCTACACGCTCGACGAACTCATCAACGACATCACGAAGGCAACCCCCGCCTCGTTCGAGCCGACGCTCGACTACGTGGTGACAAAGATCCCGCGCTTCGCCTTCGAAAAATTCCCCGGCGCCGAGCCGATCCTGACCACCTCGATGAAGTCCGTCGGCGAGGCCATGGCAATCGGCCGGACGTTCGCGGAGTCCATGCAAAAGGCATTGCGCTCGCTCGAAACCGGCCTGACCGGCTTCGACGAAATCGAAATCCCAGGCCTGCGTTCCGGCGACGACAAGAACGCCGTTATCGCCGCCCTCGCGAAGGCCACCCCCGACCGCATCCGCGTCATCGCGCAAGCGTTCCGCCTCGGCCTTACCGTCGGCGAGGTCCACGCCGCGTCGAAGGTCGACCCGTGGTTCCTGGATCAGATCGAAGAGATCGTCAAAACCGAAGAACATATCCGCGAATACGGCCTGCCCGACGACGAAGACGGCATGCGCGAACTGAAGGCGATGGGCTTCTCCGACGCCCGCCTCGCCAAACTCGCTAACAAGCGCGAGAGCGAAGTCGCGGCAAGCCGCCGCCGTCTCGCGGTCACGCCGGTCTTCAAACGCATCGACACCTGCGCCGCCGAGTTCCGCGCCATCACGCCTTACATGTACTCGACCTACGAAGCGCCGATGGCTGGCAAGGTCGAATGCGAAAGCGAACCGACGGCGAAGCGTAAGGTCGTCATCCTCGGCGGCGGCCCGAACCGCATCGGCCAGGGCATCGAGTTCGACTACTGCTGCTGCCACGCCGCCTTCGCACTGAAAGCGACGGGGTTTGAGACCATCATGGTCAACTGCAACCCCGAAACCGTCTCGACCGACTACGACACCGCCGACCGCCTGTACTTCGAACCGCTGACCGCCGAAGATGTGGTGGAACTGATCCGCACCGAGCAAGCGAACGGCGACGTCGTCGGCGTGATCTGCCAATTCGGCGGCCAAACCCCGCTGAAGCTCGCCGCCGCGCTTGAGGCCGCCAAGATCCCGATCCTCGGCACCCAGCCCGACGCGATCGACATCGCCGAAGACCGCAAGCGCTTCCAAACGCTGATCGACAACATCGGCTTGAAGCAGCCGGTCAACCGCACGGCACTCACCACCGACGAGGCGCTGCAGGCTGCGCGCGAAGTCGGCTACCCCGTGGTGATCCGCCCGTCCTTCGTGCTCGGCGGCCGCGGCATGACGATCGTGCGCGACGAAGAGCACATGAAGGAAACGCTGGCGCAAACCGACGTCTTCAAGATCTCCGGCGACAATCCGGTCCTGATCGACCAATACCTACGCAACGCCATCGAAGTTGACGTTGACGCCATCGCGGACAAAGACACGGTCTTCGTCGCCGGCATCATGGAGCACATCGAAGAAGCGGGCGTGCACTCCGGCGACAGCGCCTGCTCGATCCCGCCGTGGTCGCTCGATCAAAAGACGATCGACGAACTGAAGCGCCAAACGAACGCGATCGCTCGCGAACTGAACGTCGTGGGCCTCATGAACATCCAGTTCGCAATTCAGGACGGCTTGATCTACCTGCTTGAAGTGAACCCGCGCGCCAGCCGCACGGTTCCCTTTGTGGCGAAGGCCGTCGGCATCCCCGTCGCCGCCATCGCCTCGCGCGTCATGGCCGGCGAAGCGCTCAAGAACTTCAAACTCTCCGAAGCCAAGCCCCGCCAATTCTCCGTCAAGGAAGCGGTGATGCCGTTCGCGCGCTTCCCCGGCGTCGACGTGATCTTAGGGCCGGAAATGAAGTCTACCGGCGAAGTCATGGGCATCGACATCACCTTCGACCGCGCCTTCGCCAAAAGCCAGATCGCGGCCGGCCTTACCCTGCCGAATAGCGGCACGGTCTTCGTCTCCGTGCGCGATGCGGACAAGGAAAAGATCGTGGCCCCCGCCCGCCGCCTGATCGACATGGGCTTCAAGATCGTCGCCACCGGCGGCACCGCCACCTATCTGCAAGACCAAGGCGTTCCCATCACCCGCGTGAACAAGGTCTACGAGGGCCGCCCACATATCGTTGACGCCATGAAGGACGGCAGCATCGACCTCGTCTTCAACACGACCGAGGGTGCACAGGCGCTAAAAGACTCGCTCTCCATCCGCCGCACCGCGCTCATGCAGAAGATCCCCTACTACACCACCATCGCCGGATCGCAGGCCGCCGTGCAGGCGATTGCTGCCCTTCGCACCTCCACCCTCGACGTAGCACCTTTGCAAGCTTTCGCTCGTTAACGCATTGATTCCAAAGGATTCATTGCGGGGGACCAGCTGCATTCCGACCTTGAAATTTTCAAGGTTTTCCCTTATGTTCTTCCCCGGCGTTTGAGGGGGATGCGTCTCCCGCGCAAGCTCGAGAAGCGAACTCTCGCGAGCAATTTTTGAAGCCTTTTGACAGGCCTTGGGCGGTCGCACCACCAAGGCCGTTCGAATTTGTTGTCCCTTGGTACGACGGAAGAGTTGAGCACCTCACTATGGAAAAAATTCCAATGACCGCGCAGGGCTTCCAGGCCCTGGAAACGGAGATCAAGCACTTGAAGTCGGTGGAACGTCCGGCCGTGATCCGGGCGATTTCCGAAGCGCGCGCCCACGGCGACCTGTCGGAAAACGCCGAGTATCACTCCGCCAAGGAACGCCAAAGCTTCATCGAAGGCCGTGTCCTCGAACTCGAGGATAAACTCTCGCGCGCCCAGGTCATCGACGTCTCAAAACTCTCCGGCAAGGTCGTGAAATTCGGCGCGACGGTTACCGTCGTCGACGAGGACACCGATCAGAAGGCGAAGTACCAAATCGTCGGTGACCTCGAAGCCGACTTCGCCAAAGGCCGCATCTCGATCTCCTCCCCCCTCGCCCGCGCCCTCATCGGCAAGACCAACGGCGATACGGTCGAGGTAAACACACCCTCCGGCGGCCGCTCCTACGAGATCACGAAGGTGGAGTTTAAGTAG
>CAZJOM010000072.1:0-17295 GCA_964547645.1 uncultured Flavobacteriaceae bacterium | reverse complement strand
AAACACACCCTCCGGCGGCCGCTCCTACGAGATCACGAAGGTGGAGTTTAAGTAGACCGAACTGCGAGGTCGAAGCTTAAGCAAGAAGAGAAAACCGCCCCCACTGCGGGGCGGTTGCTCTAAACCTCCACCGGCACGCCCGGCTCGCGCTTCGACGCCCGGATCGTAAGCGCTGTCTTCACCGAGCCCACGTTCTTCGCCGCCGTCAGTTGCTCGGTCACGAAGCTCTGCCACTCGCTCAAATCACGCGCGGCGCACTTCAGGACGAAGTCGATCTCCCCCGACATCATGTAGCACTCGCGCACGATCGGCCACTGCGCGACCTGGGCCTCGAACGCCCGCAGATCGGGCTCGGCCTGGCTGTTCAGTCCGACAAACGCGAACGCCGTCACCTCGTACCCCAGCGACTTCGGGTCCAAATCGGCGTGATAGCCGCGGATCAGTCCCGCTTGCTCCAAAGCGCGCACCCGCCGTAAACAGGGCGGCGCCGAGATCTTGGCGCGCTGAGAGAGTTCGACGTTCGTGATGCGGCCTTCGGCCTGCAGTTCGTGAAGGATGCGCCGGTCGATGGCGTCGAGCTTGATCCGCTGCATGATGGTTCCAGAGCAGGGTCAGAAAATGTCGCGAGACCGGTTTTAGCGCGATCCCCCGGCGACTTCAGCAATAAAATTACAGGACCACGAAACACTGTGAATGAATTGGCGGTGGAAAACGTCACTTGGGCGATAACCGATGGCCGCGCCGGGATCTTGAACCAGGCCCGCGGCCTGGCAGAGGCGATCGGCCTGCCCGTTGAGGTTAAGACCGTCCACCCGCGGCTGCCCTGGACCCTGCTCCCAGTGACGGCCTGGCCTGCCCCGTTCAGTGCTCTGAAGCCTGGCAGCGCCCCGTTCGCCCCGCCCTGGCCGCGAATAGCGATCGGCTGCGGCTGGCGCTCGATCCCCTACGTGCTCGCGCTGAAGCGTCTCTCGGGTGGCCGCACCTTCACGATCCAGCTCCAAGATCCACGCATCGACGCGAAGAACTTCGACCTCGTCGTGCCCCCCGAACATGACGAACTCAAAGGCCCCAACGTCGAAGCAATCATCGGCAGCCCGAACGCCGTCACACGGTCCAAACTCGCAGCCGCCGCAACGCAATGGCGCGCCACGTTGGGGAACCTAAAGCAACCGCGCGTCGCCGTACTGATCGGCGGCAAATCTAAATCGCATCGCTTCGAAGACGTCGACGCTCAACGCCTCGGCGCGCAGCTCAGCGACCTCGTGATGCGCGGACATGGCCTCATGGCCACCACGTCGCGACGAACCGGCGAAACGCAAACGCAAATCATCAGGGCCGCACTGAAAGACACCGGCGCCTTCGTTTGGGATGGCACCGGCGACAACCCTTATTTCGGCATGCTGGCGCTCGCCGACGTGATTCTCGTCACCTCCGATTCGACGAACATGGCGGTCGAAGCGGCGGGCACCGGCAAACCCGTCTATATCGTCGAACTGCCCGGCGGCGATTCGAAATTCACCCGTCTGCACAACAGCCTCAAGCAACGCGGAATCGCGCGCGTTTTCACAGGCGAAATCGCGCAATGGACGTACGAGCCCCTGAACGAAACGGCTCGAATTGCGGCACTGATCCGCAACAAATTAGGCCTCAAAACGCAGTAACCAGTCCGTGACTGCGCCCAAGCCTTGCGGCGCGGCAATCGGCCTTCCTATATGGGGGCGGAGGACCATTTCCCGCATGACCAAAACGACCCACGCCAAAGTGCTGATCTTGGGCTCCGGACCCGCCGGCTACACCGCCGCGATCTACGCGACGCGCGCGATGTTGGAACCGCTGCTCGTGGCCGGCCTACAGCCGGGCGGCCAGCTGACGATCACCACCGACGTCGAGAACTACCCGGGCTTCGCCGAAACGATTCAAGGCCCGTGGTTGATGGAGCAAATGAAGGCGCAGGCCGAACACGTCGGCACGAAGTTCGCCGATGACGTCATCGTGAACGCCGACCTGAACAGCCGCCCGTTCCGGCTCACCGGCGACAGCGGCACGGTCTATACCTGCGACACGCTGATCATCGCAACGGGCGCCCAAGCGCGTTGGCTGGGTATGCCCTCCGAAGAAGCATTCAAGGGCCACGGCGTTTCCGCCTGCGCGACCTGCGACGGATTCTTCTATCGCGGTAAGGACGTCGCCATCGTCGGCGGCGGCAACACCGCCGTTGAGGAGGCGTTGTTCCTGACCAACTTCGCGAACACGGTGACGCTCGTCCACCGCCGCAATTCATTGCGCGCGGAAAAGATGCTGCAGCAGCGACTGCTCAACCATCCGAAGGTCAAGGTCGTCTGGGACTCCGCCATCGACAACATCGAAGGCACCAGCGATCCGAAGTCGGTCACGAACGTGAAGCTGCGCAATGTCAACACCGGCGCGCTCACCGATCTGCGCGTCGACGGCCTATTCATCGCCATCGGCCACGTGCCGGCGACCGAACTCTTCAAGGGCCAAGTCGACATGGACGCCGACGGCTACATCAAGACCGCGCCCGACTCGACAGCGACCAGCATTCCCGGCGTCTTCGCCGCCGGCGACGTGAAGGACCGCATCTTCCGCCAAGCCGTCACGGCCGCCGGTATGGGCTGCATGGCGGCGTTGGAGGCGGAGAAATACCTCGCTCACCACGGCACGATGAAAGCCGCCGCGGAATGACAATGGACCTCGACCGCCTGCGCGTCTTCCATGCCGTCGCCACGGCAGGAAGCCTCACGCATGCGGGCGAGCAACTCGACCTCAGCCAATCAGCGGTCAGCCGCCAAATCAGCGCGCTTGAGGAAGAGCTGAAAGTCCAACTCTTCTCCCGCCACGCCCGCGGCTTGATCCTAACGGAACAAGGTTCACGCCTCTTCGAAACCACGAAGAAGGTCTTCGACCAGCTTCTGACCGTCAAAGAAGAACTGCTCGAAAGCAAGGAAACCCCGCGCGGCGACCTGCGCGTGACGGCAACGGTCGGCATCGGCACCTACTGGCTAGCGCCGCGCCTAAAGAAGTTCACCGAGCTCTACCCCGACATGCGCGTGCATCTTCTGTTGCATGACGGCGAACTCGACCTCGTGCACCGCGAAGCCGACGTCGCGCTTCGTATGCGCCAGCCGGTGCAGTCGGACCTTGTACAGCGCAAGCTCTTCGATGTCGTCTATCACATCTACGGCGCGCCGGAATACTTGAGCGCGCGCCAAACCCCGAACTGCATCGACGACATGGACCGCCACGACATCATCGTTTACGGCGAAGCGCCGTCGGAGTTGTCGAAGGTCAATTGGCTCGCCGAAGTCGGTCGCAAGCCCGGCAACCCGCGCTCCGCGAAGATGTATGTGAACAACATCATCGCCATGGGCAAAGCGATCGAAACCGGAATCGGCCTCGGCATCCTTCCCGACTATTTCGCCAACGGAAATGACAAGCTCGTCCGCATCATGTGCGATACGCCGGTGCCGAATTACGAAGTTTTTCTGTGCTATCCCGAAGCTCTACGTGGCTCAAAACGGGTCGGCGTTTTCCGCGATTTTCTCGTATCACAAGCCCGCGAGTGGTGCTTCTAGCGGCCTTGAGAACGCCCTGTCCGATACCCATCTAAGTATGGTCGGAGCGGTTCTCCCCCAGACACGGGCTCCGACCCAGGACTCCCCTCCTGGTACTAGGCGTGACGAGGCCGGGTCGCTTTACCCCAAGCGATCCGGCCCATTCGTTAGTGAGGCGACCGCCGACTATCTCACGCGAAGCCGCCAGTTACCCCGAACATCTTGGCGATCTTGGCGTTTCAAATTTCAACGCAGGAACCGCACAACCTCAAAACTAAGCCGCAGCACATCCGTTCGGCTTCAGCACCCGCTTCGTCGACGCCGGATGCTTTGCCAGCGCCGCGGCAGGCCGCACCGGCCGGCGCACGAGTTCGCCCGTGCAATTCGGACAACGGCCCTTGAGCACGCGCGTCGCGCAGTCCGCGCAGAAGGTGCACTCGAACGTACAGATCATCGCCTGCGTCGTATCCGGTGGCAGGTCGCGATCGCAGCACTCGCAATTCGGTCTGAGTTCCAACATCAGAAATCCGTCCCTTTCACGAAGATCTCAACCAACGCCTCAAACGCCCGCTGATCTTCAAGATCGAACCGCGCCACCAGCGGGCTGTCGAGATCGAGCACACCCTGAACCCGCCCGTCCTTCACGATCGGCACCACCAGCTCAGAATTGGAAGCCGCATCGCAGGCGATATGCCCCGGGAACGCATGCACGTCCTTGACCAGCATCGTCTCGCGGCGCGCCGCCGCCGTCCCGCACACGCCCTTGCCGACCGCAATCCGCACGCACGCGGGCTTGCCCTGAAACGGCCCGAGCACAAGCTCGCTGCCCTTCATCAGATAGAATCCGGCCCAATTCAGATCCGGCACGATCTGCCAGATCAGTGCCGCGACGTTGGCGGCGTTGGCGATCAAGTCCCGTTCGCCGTCGAGGAGCCCCCGCGTCTGGCGCAGAAGCTCCTCGTATATCTCAGCCTTCGATCCCGAAACCTTTTCGACGGCGAACATAGAAACCCTCAGTGGGTGCCGCCGCCCGCCTCTTTGCCCCAAAGCTCTTCGAGACGCGCGTCGCGGCCGCAATTGAACCGGTAGAGGTTATAGCGCACCGGATTCGTCGCGTGATAGTTCTGATGATAAGCCTCGGCCGGATAGAATGGCCCCGCCGCCACGATTTGCGTCACGATCGGCCGCTTGAACCGGCCCGATTTCTCGAGCGCCGCCTTCGACGCCTCCGCCAGCCGCTTCTGTTCGTCGTTCAAGGTGAAGATCGCTGTCCGGTACTGCGTTCCGAAGTCGCAGAACTGGCCGTCCTTCGTCAACGGATCGACGGTGCGCCAATAGATATAGAGCAGCTTCTCATAGCTCACCATCTTCGGATCGAACACGACCTTCACGGATTCCGCATGCCCGGTCGCGCCTGACGAAACTTCCTCATAGGACGGGTTGGCCTTGCTGCCGCCAGTATAGCCCGACGTCGTCGAGAGCACACCCGGCACCTTGTCGAAGTCCGACTCCGTGCACCAAAAGCACCCGCCGGCAAAGATCGCAACCTGCGTTCCCGCCTGCGCCGCCGGCGTCGTGTCCGCGCGAACACCTAGAAACGTGTCGGCGATACGCAGGCCGAACACAACCAAGCCCGACAGCAGCGCAAACGCTACCACCCGGCCGACACTCATCGGTTTGATCATGTTAAGCCACGCTCGGTTTGAATTTCATCGCCACGCCGTTCATGCAGTACCGCAGCCCCGTCGGCCGCGGCCCATCCGGGAACACATGCCCCAGATGCCCACCGCAACGCCGGCAGTGCACCTCGGTTCGCACCGAGAACAGAGAGTTGTCGATCGAGGTGCCCACCGCGTTCGGCAGCGGCTGATAGAAGCTCGGCCACCCCGTACCGCTGTCGTACTTCGCCTCCGACGAATAGAGCGCGAGATCGCAC
Organism: uncultured Flavobacteriaceae bacterium; assembly: GCA_964547645.1. Classification (GTDB taxonomy): domain Bacteria; phylum Pseudomonadota; class Alphaproteobacteria; order Micropepsales; family Micropepsaceae; genus SZUA-430. Next base: position 11,787 of record CAZJOM010000072.1, on the reverse strand, counting down.
CCCGCGCAGTGGAACGTGCCCTTGCGCTTCTCGTGGTCGAGCGGGCTCGTCCCCGCCCGCTCCGTTCCGTGATCGCGCAGCACGTAGTACTGCTCCGGCGTCAAAATCTTGCGCCACTCGTCCGGCGTCTTCGTGACCTCGAACGCCTTAGCGCTTGCCACCGCCGGCGCGCGCATGCCGAACACCGCGCCCAACGCGGCCGCGGCACTGCCGAGCGCCGCCGTGCCCAACAAAGTTCTGCGATTCATAGGAGAAATCCTCTTGGGGTTCGAAAGCCTAATACGCATCGAACCACGGCACGGACCAATCACGCCGCCGCGAGGGAGAGTTCAACTCCCCCTCGCTTAATGGCTTAAGCGGCTAAGCCGCCTCAGGCTGCGCCCGGCTCGCGATGGCCTGTTCCGCCAATTTGCCGGTCAGTTCCGCCAAATGATCGAACTTATAGGTAAAGGTCGACGCCCCCTGGGTCGCCGAACGCAGCTCGATAATGAACGTCTGCAACTCCGACTCCGGGATATGCGCCTGAACCGAGTCCCAGCCCGGCCATCCAACCCGGCCGTCGAAGCCCAGCAGCTGCCCACGCTTACCGGTGATGATCTGGTTGATCCGCGACGTGTGCTCCGCCGGCGTATGCACCTCGACCGCCATGATCGGCTCCAGCAGCACGGGCGAGCAATTCGCCATGCCCTCCGACATGCCGATCTTCGCCGCCATTTGGAACGCCGCATCACTGGAGTCGACCGAGTGATAGCTGCCGTCGGTCAGGGCCACCGACACGTCCACCACAGGGAACCCGAGCGGCCCGCGTAGCAGATAATCCCGCACGCCCTTCTCGACCGAAGGGATAAAGTTCCGCGGCACCACGCCGCCCGAGATCTGATCCAAGAACTCGAACCCGCTCCCGCGCGGCAACGGCTTGATCTGCAGCACCACGTCGCCGAACTGACCGTGACCGCCCGACTGCTTCTTATGCCGCCCGCGCTGCTCGGTCGACTTGCGGATCGTCTCGCGATAACCGACATGCGGCGTGTGCGAGGCAAGCTTCAGCCCGAACTTGCGCTCGGTCCGCGCCAGCGCCGTGCGCAGATGCACCTCGCCCTGCCCCATCAGCACCGACTCGTGCGTTTCCGACACCTGCTCAAAGACGATCCCGGGGTCTTCCTCGCGCAACTTCGCAATCGCGCTCGAGAGCTTCACGTCGTCGTTGCGGTTCGCAGCCTTGATCGCGAACTTGTAGACCAGCGGCAACGACTCCGCGCGCTTGAGCGCCTTGATCGCGCGCGGCGCCGACAGCGTGTCGCCCGTCTGCGTGCGTTCCAGCCGCCCGATCGCGACCAGATCGCCGGCCCCGGCGCCAGGAATCTTCGTCGTCTTATCGCCCTGCATCGCAAAGAGACCCGACGCCCGTTCCTCACCGCCGTCGCTCCGCGTCAGCGTCGCGCCATCCTTCAAGATGCCGCGGAACACGCGCACCAGCGAAAGCTTGCCGCCCGCGCCATGGAACGTCTTCACCACCTGCATGATTGGATCGTCGCCCTTGGCCTCAAGCCCCTGCCGCTTCGCCGCCTTCGACACATCCGGCACCTCATGCCGAAGCGCCTTCAGCAACCGGCGCACGCCGTTGTCGCCCTCAGCCGAACCCATCAGCACCGGCACGATCAAACCTTCCTGCAACTCGCGCGAAAGATCCGCAAACACCTCGTCCCGCGGCGGCTCGACGTCGGAGAGCAGTTCCTCCATCAAATGGTCGTCGTAGTCGGCAAGCTTCTCCAACATCTGATAGCGCGCTTCGTGCTCACGATCGGTCATGTCGGATGGAATGGCAATCACCTCCGACGCCGCATGCTCGCGATAGACGAACGCCCGCTCCAGCGCGAGATCGACGAAGCCGGTCACGATCCCGTTCTTCCAAATCGGAACCTGCCGCAGTACCAGGGGCCTGGACGACGCCGGCTGCAGCGAGGCCAACAGCTCGCGGATCTGCCCCTGCGCCTTGTCGATCTTGTTGATGAACAGGAAGTGCGGAATGGAAAGATCGCAAAGCCGCTTCAACAGCGGCTGCAGGATCGCCGCCTTCGCCGGATCGGGCTCGGCCACCACAATGGCCGCATCCACGCCGACGAGCGCGTTCATGGTTTCCTGCTGAAATTCGATGGAGCCCGGACAATCCAAAAACGTAAAATGATCGCCGAGATAGCTGGTCGTCGCAGCCGTCACTTCGACGCTCATCATTCTGTCACGGGCTTCCGGCGAAGCGTCGCCGACCGTGTTCTTCTGCGCCTGACTGCCTTTTCGGGTGACCGCTCCTGTGATCCACAGGATGCTTTCAAGCAAAGTCGTCTTGCCGCCACCCTGAGGTCCGACCAGGGCCACGCAACGTGGCCCATGTCCTCCCTTACCGTTTCCGTCTGCCATGAGGTTGCTCCCAAATTGCCCGGCAGGGCGCAACCAACGCTATGCAGTACGCCCTTTCACCGGGCCCCCCAACGTTTCAACCAATCGCGAAAGAGCGCAAGCAAAAAAGCGCTTAACGAACGCGTGCGCACGGATCAGCCACTTGCGATTGTGGACAGCAAACATCCCGCACCGCAGCAAGACTCCTAGGAAAGGCACACCCGGGAGATCGCCTGACATGTTTGAAATGGGCTTCGAAGAACTCTTCATCCGCCTATGGTAGCTGGAATACGCCAATCGCCACGAGGAAACTGCAGGATCGCCCACTCCAATTTCATTTGCTCACCTGACGCGCACTCGCATCGAATTGAACCGCAATTTTTCGTCACCGACTAAGGGTAACTCGGCGACAGCAATTCAGGCATCATCACCGTCTCCATCGAGGTACTTGACTGTCTTCCAGTCCGGTCGCGCCGTCCAAGCGTTCCATGCCGGATCGAACTCCAGCACGGCCTCCATCTCCATCTCTCCGGTCATATAGATAACCACGCGAAGACCATCGCGGAGCTGACCGGCAATGGGCGCAATGTCCGCAAGAGAACCGAGCACCCAGAGCCCGAACCGCTCCTGATCGGGTTGATCATTCGTGTCGAAGTAGATGCGATGCATAGGCTTGAACATAGCACAACACTGGCGAACGTGGGTAGAAACGCGGCAGCGGTGCCTCAACTAGGAATAAGCACACCTCACCGATTTACCGCCGTCGCTCGTCGGCACCCAACGCCTCATCCGTGAGATGCTGTTGAACCCAAGCGCGAACCTCCCACCCGGCGAGGTTCGTGGCGCTCCCGAACAACAACACCGGCCACCGGCCCGTTATTCGAACCCAAAACGTACCGCCACTCGAAAAACTGACACTCCAGAATCCGACATGCAGTATCTGCTCGCGTGGAATACGCCAATCGCCGAACGGCAACGCGAACGTCACTGACGCCTCATCGACCGTGACACTGGAGACATCGGAGACAATGGCAAGAACACTCAGCGACACATAGAAGAGCGCGGCAACGAGAAACAAAAAGCTCGGACCACCCTCCGCCATCAGTGCGCTGCCAACAAACAGCGCGCCAATAATCGCCATGGGAAACCCCACGACGCCGCGGCCGAATCGTCCGAAAACACCATTGATCGGAAAGAACTCAAGCCTTCTGGACGCGATGTTCATACGGACGCTCTCACTTGGCATCATGCCTCCCGACAACCGCCGAAGGCGGGCAATCTCGCGTTGAGCGATCGCCAGATAGAACGTGGCATCCGTTCGATGCTTCAACCTTTCAAACGTCCGTATCGCCGCAGGCAAGTTTCCAGCATCCTCAAAGTCGCGCGATCTGAGAAGCGCGCGCGAAAGAGCGCGTGATGCCGCGACCTTCTTCTGCTTCAGCACTTTCGCTCTTCGCTGAAAGTTTGAAGCATTGGTCCGGCGATAGAACTCTGCCGGCATCCCACGCAGATGACTGCATTCACGGAACAGCTTCAGAGTTTCCGCCCCGACGCGATCGACGCCGTTCGCACACCAGTCATCGAGTGCACTCAAGACATTTCGCGTCATCGAACGTTCACCCACTTCCCAACCAAGCGAGGGCAAGCCTACCAATCCGCTGGCCGTAAACTTGGATCGGATGCAAAAACCTTTTCTGACAACGCCATCGACTGCTCAAACATGTCGCCCCAATAACGCCTGACGGCCTTCGCCTCATCCTCATCTTCCATTCTCAGGGTCAACGCACCCGCCAGATCGAATAGCTCATCGAACCGCCGCAGCAGCGCATTCATCTCGCGCGCGACTTCCTTTTCCATCTGAATGCTCCTCGAAAGCGAACAAGCGCTGACGGCACGGACGGGCATCTTGGCGCGCCTGGCGTTTCAGTGCACTTGCGGCGTTAGAGAAAATGCCTTGCAAAACATGCAAATGTTCGTTATTTGTTCACATCACTGAATTGAGCTGATCCATGGCCCATTCAAACGGCACCACCCCGAGTGCCGAACGGGAGATCTGCGCCTATGCAGTACTTGGCCCTGCCGCAAACGCTGATCGTCTGCGCCCAAACACGTTGCTGGCGCGCAAGTTCCGGGTACATGGGGTTGTTCGCTTGAATCGCGCCGGGGGATACCCTCCGCCCCGCGTGGCCGGGCTCAGCCGTGTGTGGCGGGGCTCACGCCCTACGCCACATCTGCGTCGCTCAGCGCAGCTCCGCGCAAAACCTCTGGATCCGCTGGCACGCCTTCTCCAGAACCTCTTCCGAGGTCGCGTAGGAGATACGGAAGTGCGGCGAGGATCCGAACGCGGCACCGTGCACGACGGCGACGCCTTCGGCCTCCAAAAGCTCCGCCGCGAAATCCTCGTCGTTCTTGATCGTGCGGCCGGACGGCGCCTGTTTGCCGATCGTGCCTTCGCACGACGGATACACATAGAACGCGCCTTCGGGCGTTGGACACTTGATACCCTTGGCCTGGTTCAGCATCGACACGACGAGATCGCGCCGCTTCTGGAACGCGGCCGCACGTGGTTTGATGAAATCCTGCGGCCCGTTGAGCGCTTCGACCGCGGCCCACTGGCTGACTGAGGCCGCCATCGTCGTCGACTGCGACTGCACAGCGGCCATCGCTTTGATCAGCGGCTCCGCGCCCGCGCAATAGCCGATGCGCCAGCCCGTCATCGAATAGGCCTTCGAACAGCCGTTCATGGTCAGTGTGCGCCCGTACAAACGCGGCTCCACCTGCGCGATCGTCGCAAACTGAAAATTGTCGTAGAGAATGTGCTCGTACATATCGTCGGTCAGCACCCATACGTTCGGGTGATCGACAAGCACGGCAGCCAGCGCCTTCAAATGCGCCGCGCTATAGGCGGCGCCTGTCGGGTTCGACGGCGCGTTCAGCATCACCCACTTCGTCTTCGGCGTGATCGCTTTGGCGAGTTGCTCGCCCGTCATGCGGAAACCGTTCGCGGCGGTCGTCTCCACGATCACCGGCGTCGCACCGCAGAGCTGCACGATGTCGGGATAGCTCACCCAATAAGGTGCGGGAACGATCACCTCGTCGCCCGGGTTCAACGTCGCCACGAACGCGTTGAAGATGATCGCCTTGCCGCCCGGCGCGATCAGCGTCTGCGCAGGTTTGTAGTCGAGCCCGTTCTCGCGCTTGAACTTTTCGCACACCGCCTTGCGCAGTTCGGGAATGCCCTCGACCGCGGTGTAGCGTGTCTCGTTGCGCTCGATCGCGCGGAACGCCGCCTGCTTGATGTTGTCGGGCGTTGGAAAGTCGGGCTCGCCCGCGCCAAGCCCGATCACGTCACGCCCGGCCGCCACCAGATCGCGCGCCTTTTGCGACACGGCAATCGTGGGGGACGGTTTGATCCGCCCAAGCGCTTTGGACAAGAAGCCTGGAGGCAGCGACGAGCCGCTCATTGTGAAATCCTTCAATTCCCGGAATGGCACGGGTTTCTAGCAGATTCGTTCGCAGCCGCGAAAAGCGGCGAACTGACGCCGCACCGCGCTTTTCCAAGGCTTAGCGCTTCGTTAGCGCTGGCGCGCGAAAATGGCGGCCGCAGGAAAGCAGGAGGCGACACCGATGTTGCCGCGCATGATCGGATTGGTTGGCGTATTGGCGCTCACGCTCGCCGGCTGCGGCCAGAGCGAGGCCCCGCACGGCCGCTGGGAAGGCTATCTGGATTCGCCGGACTGGGTGATCGCCGCCCGGCTGCAGGTCGACAGCGGCAATGTCATCCACGCGACCGCCCTCTCCGTGAATGTGGCCGACGCCTCGCTCCCCAAACGGGTCGAACTCACCCGCAAGATCAAGGCGACGATGCCGGAAGAGTGGGAGACGGCGCCGTTGGGCCGGGTCGACTTCAAGAACAACACGATAACCAAGACCGGCGGCTTCGCGCCGCTGTTCGTCTACGACCCGAAATCCCGGGACATGACGTTCTATTTCTACGCCGGCCGGGGTAAGTTGACCGAGAAAGTCCGCCTCCACCCGGTCAAGGAATTCGCCGAAGCCGCCCCCTGACGGATCGGCAGTTGGCAAGCGCCGCAGCTTCAGGCATTGTCCGTTCAACAAAAACAGACGTGATTTGGTGGTATCGGGATGAGGGGCGTTTGGACGGGGGCGGCAGCGGTGCTGTGCCTATCGATCGGCTTGGCCGCCTGCGAAGGCGCGGCGCACGGCGCATGCGAGTCTGCCGACGATCTCGCATTCAAAATGACCGCGCTCACCGACGATCTGAAGAAAGCCCAATCGGCCGGTAAGATATCGGACCTCGCCGCCGGCGAAATCGGCGCCCGGATCATGGAAGCGGGCCGCCGCCACGACGCCGACAAAAACCGCAAAGCCTTCTGCACCGCCCTCGACCAGATCCGCTTCGACGCAAAGCTCTAAGAACGCTAAGTCCTTGCCGCTCCGGACGCCCCCCTGCTACCAAGCTTCTCGAACAACCCACCCCAGGTGTCGACCATGCGTACCCTTCTCATCGCCGCCAGTTGCGCTGCCCTGCTCCCGCTGACCGCCTGTGTCGACCCGGCCGATCGTTCCGACATCGTGCAATCGCCGCTGGTGCGCCCGCCGATGATGAACACGCGCCCCGCCACCTTCGATTGCGACGACTCAGGCCGTGTCGTTGTCCGCCCGGTCGGCGAAGATGGCCGCGGCGTGATCCTGGCCTTCGCCAATCGCGAGATAACGCTCAAAGCGGTCGAAGCGAAGGAAGGCCACAAGTATTCCGACGGCGCCACCGTCTTCTGGATGAACGGCGATGCCGCGACCATGCTGGTCGAGGGCAAGAACGATCCGGAATCCTGTACGCGCTAGGCCTACTCGATCGCGACGTAGATATTGGTGAGCAACTCCGCGTCTTCGGTCTCACCGGGATCGCTCACATACTCCTCCCACGACGTCGCCTTCTCGGTCAGATTCTTCGCCTTCGTAAAGGCATGAATCCGGTCGTAGGATTCGCTCATCGTATTGTACGGCCCCTTATGCGTCAGCTTCACGACGCGGCCGGAATAGCTCTGCCCCATCGTGACGCCGTCGCCCGCCGCCGGATCCTTCGATGGCTTCTCGGCCAGCGGCATCGCCGCGTCGAACACCCAATCGCCCTCGGCACTGTGCGAAATCGTTATCGCAAGCGGCGCACCGCCGATTTGCAACTCGTTCGTCATGCCGAAGTTGAGCAGCTTCTGATAGGCCGCACCCAACGCCGCCGAGATCGCCGCATTGTCGGCCGCCTTTGCGGTCGCGCGTGTCAGGATGATCGGCTTCGCCTCGACGGTGGCAATCTCCGGCCCCTTCGTCGGATCGGCAGCGGCGGCCATGGGTATATCGGGCGGCGTCGCGCTACCCGGCACCGCCAGCGCCTCGTTGGTCGCCGTCGCGGAGTGCGCCTCGACAAGCTTCTTCAATTCCGCCAGACCCGCCTCATAGTCCTTCCCGATCATGGAGTCGAACATCAGGCCCATGTAGCGTCCGATCGGATTCATGCCGACGTCGGAATCGAATCCCCACGTGACTTTCGTGCCGCCCTCGACCGGTTCGAATGTGAACGAAGCGACCGCGATGCCTTGTGCGCCGAAGTCGAGCTTCGTCTTCACATGCGAAAACGGCGTGCTCTCGATGATCTCTTGGCTGCCGTTACCGACGTTTTCGTTCGTGCTCGTCCAAGACATCTTGGCGCCCACGCCCGCCGGCGGGCCTTCGATCTTGTATTGCGTATTGGGATCGATCTTCGCCCAGGGCGACCATTCATTGAAGCGCGATAGGTCGTTGACGACCGCAAAGACATCCGTCGGTGCCGCGCCAACAACCGTCGAGCGCTCCACATGCACATTCTGCGGCAGAATGTAGGCCCCGCCGATAACCAGCGCGACGAGCACGACAAGCCCAATGACAATATTGCGGACCATGGACAGCCACCACTTGGTTTGCTGGCCGGCGGCAGTGATCCGCCGGGCGCAGACTCATGTATAAGACACATCATAGCAGGCCAAGCGCGCTCGCGGATGCACCCGCGACACAGTCGACAGGCAAAGGATAGGAAATTGACAGGTTTTCTGCGGGTTATTGTTGCAACAGTCCTTGCGATTGCAGTGGCGGGTTGCGAACAGCCGCCCGTCAACCGCGACGGCACGAAACCGCTGACGACGGTCGCAAAGGTCGAATTGGAGCGCTATCTAGGCCGCTGGTACGAGGTTGCACGCTACGAAAACAGCTTCGAAAAAGGCTGCGTCGGCGTCACCGCTACCTACAGCCGCAACGCCGACGGCTCGATCAAAGTCGTCAACCTCTGCCGCAAAGGCACGATGACCGGTCCCGAAGATGTCGCCGAGGGCCGCGCCACCGTCGCCGATCCGGCCACGAACGCGAAACTCTCCGTCAGCTTCTTCTGGCCGTTCACCGGCGACTACTGGGTGATTGGCCTTGCAGACGATTACAGCTGGGCGTTGGTGGGCGAACCCTCCGGCCGCTACTTGTGGATCCTCGCGCGCGCGCCGCAACTTACGCCCGAACTTCGCGCCGACTTGATCGCGAAGTTGCAGGCGCAGGGCTACAACACGAACGCCCTCTACTGGACGCCGCAGTCCTAACCTCGACAAGAGAGCGCCCCGCCGCCATAGTGCCGCCCATGACGATTTGGGGCTGGCTACTTCTGGGTGCGGGCAGTTGGGTGACCGCCCTCGTCCTAAAAATTCTCGCCGACTTCATCGTCCAGCGCACGGCGACGGTCGAGCTGAAGGATTGGGTCGCCTCGCTCCTTTCCGGCCTTTGGTCTTCGCTCTGCGAACTTGGAGTCGCCGCCATCGCCCTTTGGTATTGGAACGCCACGTTCGCTGACGCTCTCGTCATGGCGCTGGGCGCAGCATTGGCGGAGTTCACGATCCTCTTGCCCGCCGCGGTCAGCGCGAACTGGGGCAAGAAGAAAGCCCCGTCCAAGGCAAAGGAAGCGCAAGGCTGGCACTTCTTCTTCGCCGAACGTGCCGTCACGATCGCAAGCCATCTGGCCAGTCGTGCGCTTGTATGGCTGGGGGTCGGCGGCACTGGCGGTTTCGCGGCGCTGGGCAGTGCCTTCGGCCTCTTCGCGCTGACCGAAGGTATCCAAGCCTACGCCCAAGCAAAGGAGTGGGACTGGCTGAACGCCCGCACGCTCTGGACGTTCCTCACCTTCATGATCGCAATCGTCGCCCTTCAAATCGCGCTAATTGTGCTTTGGTGGGTCTAGCGTCCCGATCCGGAACGCCAAAGATTGACAGCTCATTAACGCCTTCTTCCTAGAGTGGCCCAAAGCCAGCAGGAAGAGACCGTTCATGGACCGCCAACTCATCTTCATCGTCTGTTTTGGCATCGTCGGCCTAACCGTTTTCGGCGGGTTCTACCTAAGCCCCGCCACAACACCCTCCGATCAGCCGCGCGTGACTTATTCGCCAGATGACATCCGCTACAAGTACCAGCAAGCCGAAGCCAAAGAAGCCGCCAAACGCAAGAACAAGCCCAAGGCTGAAGTCCCTGCCAAAGACGAATTTATCACCAACGGCGCCACCAGCAGCGGCGGCTCGAGCGATAGCAGCAGCGACGAATCCTCCGACAATTCCGCCGACGAAAGCGGCGTCGAAGAACCGGAAGCTGAAGAACCGCCGATCGAGTAACCCCTTCCCGTCCAAGACCGACCGGGCGTAACCTGTCCCCGACCGAAGAGGGACAGACAATGACCGAACCCGCTGCCCGCATGACCGTGCGCCGCATGCGCTTTCCATACCCCGAAAGCCCAAAGGCCTGGTGGAACCCGGCGCGGCCCGAGTTCAGCCACGTCGTCAACGCCGCCTCGCTCGGCATGCCCTATCTCGAGCCCTACCTCATCGACACGATGCGCAAGGCCAAGGAACGCATCACCGACCCCGCGTTGCTGAAAGACGTCGACCTCTACATCGGCCAGGAATCGACACACTTCCGCCAGCACCAGCAATGGAACAAACGCCTCGCCGACCTTGGCTACAAAGCCGTGCCGGAGATGGAGGCAATCCTCAAAGCCGACTACGAATCCTTTGCCAAGAACCGCTCGTTCGCCTTCAACGTCGCCTACGCCGAAGGATTCGAAGCGATGGCGCTCACCATCGGCCACATGTTGGTCGAAGAGCGCGAACATCTGTTCGGCGGTGCCGATCCGGCGGTCGCCTCGCTCATCCTTTGGCACTTCGTCGAAGAGATCGAGCACAAGACCGTCACCTACGACGTCTTCAAGGCGCTCGATGGCCGCTATGCCTGGCGGATCTACGGCATGTTCTACGCGATGATCCACATCATGGCCCGCACACGCCAAGGCTACCGCGCGATGCTGATCGAAGACGACCTCTGGTTCACGTTCGCCTCGCGCCTAGCGCTCTATCGCTTGATGGCGCGCATCTTTTGGCGCCTGACGCCGCGCATCCTGCGCATCTTGAAGCCCAGCTACGACCCGCGCGAAGTTCCCGACCCCACCTGGGTGCGGGATTGGTGGCGTCAGCATGCCGAAGGTCGCGACACGCTCGGCCAACTCGACGTGACGAAACTCGGAGCCGGAGCCCCAGTATGACGACAGCGATGCCCGAACGCCTGCGCGCGCTGCTGTTCCTGAACGGCATCGGCCTCTTCTGCTTCGCTGTCTTCGTCGGCTGGCAATGGTTCTTCGCGCTCTTGGGCCAGATCGTGCTCTGGCCCGTCATCCCGCCGATCGACATTCAACTCCCCGACGACCACCGCGCCTGGCGCATGGTCCACATGGAAGCAATCACGCAAGGTCTGCTCCTCATGGCGCTGGGCCTAGGTGGAAGATTCCTCCACCTCAGGGTGCTCCATCACCGCATCTTCTTCTGGAGCGCCCTCATCACGACATGGCTCTTCACGATCCCCACCTACTTCCACGCGCTCTGGGGCACCAGAGGCCTCGCCATGGGCGGAGGCCCCTTCAAACCCGGCCTCGCCAACGATGTGCTCTACCTCATCGGCTGGCCCCCCGTGATCGCGGTGCATGTTATGCTGGTGCTGGCCGTGATCGGCGTGTGGCGTTACATCAACTCTCTGCCTAAGCCATAGGGAGAGCGGCCCATAACGAATTTGAGGACTTTCTTGAGAGTGGGTGCCTTCGCGTGTGCCGCGCTTCTCATGGCCACCCTAGACGCCCAGGCCGCGTGCACCGGGGTGAAACGCCCGTCGAACCGTCCACCTGCTCTAGGCTTCGTCGAGCGCGGCAACGAACTCACTCGCGAAATGAAGTTCGACGACGCGATCGCGTGCTACACCGCCGCCATCGAGTCGGTCGGGATCACCCCATAGGTCCCCGCGCGCGTTCGAACGCCTGCTGCCACTTTC
>CAZJOM010000071.1:1429-20709 GCA_964547645.1 uncultured Flavobacteriaceae bacterium | reverse complement strand
TCGGCAAAGGCACGCGCGTGACCTGCCATTTCCCACGCCACAAGATCACGCCGGCGAGCGGCGAAGGCGACGCGGGCCTGCGCGGGGCGAAGGCGGGGTAGGTCGGCTCAGCTTGTCGCGACCGGCGTATAGATCACGAGTTTCAGTGCGGGGTCGTCGTTCGATTGGAAGCTTGCGTATTGAAAACGCAACCTTCCTTTGCTGGGGTGGTGAAGCGATTTCTGTCCCGCCGCAACGTCGCGCACGTCGTGACTCTGCCACCAAGCAGTGAAGTCGGGGCAATCCTTGCGCAAGCGGTCGAGTAACGCGACGAACGCGGGATCGCCGGCCCAGAGATCGTGTGTCGCGCGAAATTGGGCGACCATGCGGCGGGCCTCATCTTGCCAAGAAGCACCGAACAATCGCTTTACCTGAGGTCTCGTCAGCATCGCGATCAAGATGTTGCGCTCCGGCGGGTCGACTTGGTCGAAGGCAAAGATCTCGTTTGCCGCGCTGTTCCACGCCAGGATGTCCCAGCGCCGGCCGGTGACATAGGCCGGTTGGTTGAGACCTTCGACCAGATGCCTGATCGTAGGCGGCACAACCTCTGTCGCAAAGGTGTTGCGGCCACCCGATCGCGCCAGCGCCAGCAAGTGCGCGTGCTCAACCTTGTTCAACCGCAATGCACGCGCCAGCGCGTTGATCGTCGTTTCAGAGGGCGAGACGGCGCGCCCTTGCTCAAGGCGGATGTACCAATCGATGCCGATGCCGGCGCGTTCGGCTACTTCTTCGCGGCGCAGCCCCGAGGTCCGGCGGCGGCGTTTGGCGTCGAGGCCTACCGCCTCGGGCCGTAGGCGGGTGCGACGCGAGCGCAAGAAGTCGCCAAGCGGCGTTCGGGTGATCGAGTTCATTCGCGAGCCTTAGGGGCGAAAGTGGGTTGTCCTAATACTAGGATAATACCAGGTCTTCTTGGCTTTCGCCACATAGGCTTTATGGCGCTTCCATCAAGGAGATCGCCACATGCCCCTCATCTATGTATCACTTCGCAAGGGAACGACGCCGTCGCACCGGAAAGCCATCTCGCAAGGGATTCAGCGCGCAATGATCGACGTGCTGAAGATCCCACTCGACGACTATTTCCAAGTGACCCACGAACTCGATGCCGAGAACATGGTCTACGATCCGAATTTCTTCGGCGTACCGCGAGGGCCAAATGCAGTGATGATTCAGCTGTTCTTCAATCACAGGCCTGCTGCGCTGAAGGCGGCGCTGTTTGAAGCGATTGCCGACAATCTGGTGCGGGAACCGGGGTTCAGGCGCGAAGATATTTTCGTGACAATTTCAGAGACCACCTTCGAAAACTGGTGGGCATACGGCCGCGCCATAAATCCGCTCACGGGTACGGACGCGCGAATGGAGAGATAGCGCAACTCTCAGCCAGTCGACGTCGACAGGGGTTGCCGCTACGCTGGGGCACAAATCGAAGCCAACGATAGGGGCTCCATGGCGTCACTTCGCGGAAGTTGTTTGTGTGGCGGCGTTGCCTTCGATATCGAGGGTAAGGTGGGTCCGATCGGGCAATGTCACTGTTCGAAGTGCCGGAAGGTGTCCGGCACCGACGGGAATGCCGTCTTCTACGCGAGCGCGTCGAGCTTTCGTTGGTTGCGTGGCCAGGATTTGATCAGACAGTTTTTCGTTCCGGACGGGAACGGTTGGGCGTCATCGTTCTGCGGGACATGCGGGAGCCCCGTCCCGTTGATCGATCGCGAGCAAACGAAGTATTTCGTGCCCGCCGGACTGCTTGATGACGATCCCGGCCACCGCGGCTACGCCGCGCACATCTTCGTGGGTTCGAAGGCGCCATGGGTGGAGTTGAAAGACGGCGCGCCGCAGTTCGAGGAGGGCTTCGGGTCGAAGCGGGTGGGGTGATCTAGTACCGCGGACGCTCGAACATCCTCCGAATGAAGGATGCGTAAAGGTCCATAGCCTGAATAGATATTTCGACAAGCCCCAATATTTCATACTTAGAGGCACCGAATGACCGATCTGGTCCTGACCACCTACGACTGGGTTCCCGACATGCCGCGCGGCTTCGTGCGCGACCTGCGGGTGCGTTGGGCGCTGGAAGAAGCGGGGTTGGCTTATCGCGTCGAGAGCACGCCGTTTGGCGATCGGCAGCCAGCGCACTTCACACGACAGCCTTTTGGCCAGGTGCCTTGGCTGACCGACGGAGACCTCACCATTTTTGAGAGCGGCGCGATCCTGCTGCATGTCGCAGAGAAGAGCCGGGTACTGATGCCCGCTGATCGGCGCGGTCGGGCGGAGGTGGTGGAATGGGTGATCGCTGCGCTCAACTCGGTCGATCTGCCCGCTCAGCCCTGGGCGCTGTTCCGCTTCATGGGCTTTCCTGGCAAATCGCCAGAGGCCGAGTTCGTGGATAGCTTCATGAAGGCTAGGCTCGACCGGATGGAAGCGGTGCTGTCAGGGCGTGAATGGCTGGTTGGCGACGGGTTCTCCGTTGCGGATCTTCTGATGGCTGACGTGCTGCGGCAGGTAGCCCGGTTTGATGGGCTCGCGAACTATCCTGCTTGCGGCTCTTACGTCGCGCGCCTCACGGCGCGCCCGGCGTTCAAGAAAGCGTACGCCGACCAGATGGCACACTTTGCGGCCGCAGACTGAGCTGGTTCGTCAGTCCGGTTAGTGCTGGCTCTTCGGCATTTTGACGGTGAAGCCGTCCAATGCGTCCGTGACCTTGATTTGGCAGGAGAGGCGGCTGTTGCTCTCTACGCCTTCGGCGAAGTCGAGCATGGTCTTTTCCATTTCCTGCATGGGTTCGATTTTGCCGACCCAGGCTTGGTCCACGTAGACGTGGCAGGTGGCGCAGGCGCAGGCGCCGCCGCAGTCGGCGTCGATGCCGGGGATCAGGTTCTTTACCGCCCCCTCCATGATCGACATGCCCGACTTCACGTCGACGACATGCTCTTTGCCGTTGTGCTCGATGTACTTGATCTTCGCCATTGTTCGTCCGGTTCAAATGTCCAATTCAGACCATGTCTTTCATAGGTACGGCCTTGTCCGCAAGACGCTCTGGCGCGACTTTGGCGTGGGCGGCGATGAGGCGGCGGCCCATCATATATTCCGGGGCGGCGCTGACCGCCTCAACCGCGACAATGACGCCCGCGCGCAGGTGGAAGGCCGCGAAGCTGCGGCTCGCTGGGTCGCCGCGCAGGACGATCTGGTCGTCCGGGGTACTTAACCCTGCGATCTGCAGTTTCAGGTCGTATTGGTCGGACCAGAACCAGGGGACTTCGTTGTAGGGCTTAGCCTTGCCGCAGATGGCGGCCGCGGCGTGCTTGGCTTGGTCGATCGCGTTCTGAACGGATTCCAGCCGGACGCGACCGCTTGGCGCATAGGTACAAGGCAGGTTCGCGCAGTCGCCGATGGCGTAGATCGCGGGATCTTCGGTTCGGGCGTGATTATCGACGACGATACCGTTCTCGACCTTTAGGCCCGCCTCCGACGCCAGTTCGACGTTCGGCAGGATACCGATACCGATCAGGACGAAGTCCGCGTCGACGGTGCCGCCCGAGGTTTTCACACTGAGCGCGGTGCCGTTCTTTTCGATCGCTTCAAGCTTTGTGTTGAGGCGGATATCGACACCCGCTTTGGTGTGGACGTCTTGGTAGAAGGCGGAGAGTTCGGGGCAGGTGGCGCGCGCCATCACGCGGGGCAACGCTTCCAACACCGTGACCTTCAGCTTGTGCTTGGCGGCGACAGCCGCGACCTCAAGGCCGATGTAGCCGGCGCCGATGATGACGACGCGATTGCCGGTTTTGAGCTTGTCCTGCAGCAGTTCCACGTCTGCGATGCCGCGCAGGTAGTAGCAGCCGGGCAAGTCAGCGCCGGGCAGCGGCAGTTTGCGCACGCGCGAGCCGGTGGTGAGGGCAAGCGTGGTGTAAGGGAGTTCCTTGCCGCCTTCGAGCTTCACCACCTTGCGGGCGCGGTCGATCGCCGTGGCGCGGGTTTTGAGGTGCAGCTCGCACTTGGCGTCCGGGTAGAATTCCTCAGGCTTGATGAACAGGCGCTCGCGGGCGAGTTCGCCGGCCAGGAACGCCTTCGACAGCGGTGGGCGTTGATAGGGGAGATACGGTTCGTCCCCAACAATGGTGATCGCGCCGGCGTAGCCCTCCGTGCGGAGGCTCGCGACGAGCTGTGCGGCGGCTTGTCCTGCCCCGACGATGACGAGCGAATCGGCCATGGAACAGCGCTGTTGGCGCCCTCTGAGTGACCTGTCGGTTAGCACGGGCCGCGCTGGTGGATCAACCGCGCAAATCAGGGGCTTTCTGCGCCAGCGTTGCGGCATTGAAGTGCCAGTTCGGCGCGGGTAGAAGGGCCCGATGCTTGTACGCTCTGTGACGTCCGGTAAGGACCGCTTTTTCCGTTCGTTCGATCTGGCGACCGAGGCCGATACGGCCGTACTCGGGCGCGAGATTGCGGATCAACTTGTGGCCGGCGACACGGTCACGCTGTCGGGGCCGCTCGGCGCGGGCAAGACGGTGCTGGCGCGCGCGATCATTCGGCGCTTTGCCCCGCGCGAAGAGGTGCCGAGCCCGACGTTTACGTTGGTGCAGACCTACGAGACGCAGAACTTCACGATCAGTCACGTCGATCTCTATCGCGTGAAAACGTCCAGCGAGATTCGCGAGCTTGGCCTCGACGAGGCGTTGGAGCGCGGCGTGCTTGTGATCGAGTGGCCGGACCGGATGAATGAACAACTGCCCGATGACCGGCTCGACATTATGTTCGAGGCGACCGAGGGCGAAGACGAGACGCGGTTGATGAAGCTGGTCGGGCGCGGCTCTTGGGCGGCACGGTTGAAGACGTTGCGCTTGCCGGGGGTTGCTTAGTGTCTCGCACGGAGCAGATGCAGGCGTTCATCAAGAGCGCCGGGTGGAGCGGGGCGGAGCTGTATCCGCTGGCTGGCGATGCGTCGACGCGGCGTTATGTGCGGCTCGCGCGGCGCGGACATACGGCAATGCTGATGGATCAGCCGCGCGGGGCGGAGACGGCGGCCTGTCCGCCGGGTGCCAGCGATGCGGAGCGGCGGGCGCTTGGCTACAACGCGATGGCGCGGCTCGCGGGGCCGGATTGCCGTCCGTTCGCCGCAGTCGCGACGTTTCTGCGCGGCCAGGGTTTGAGTGCGCCGGAGATTTTGGCACATGACTACGACGCTGGGTTTCTGCTCATCGAAGATATGGGCGATGGACGGTTTGCCGATTTGATTTCGACCGGCACGGCGGAGCGGCCTCTCTATGAGACGGCGATCGATGCGCTGGCGCGCTTGCATGATGTGGCGGCGCCGAAGACGCTCGCGGTGCCCGGTGCCGCGGACGTGCATTTGCTCGGCTATGATCCGGTCGCGATGGAAGCGGAAGTGCTGTTGCTCGCCGATTGGTTCTATCCGGCGGCATCGGGCGGGCCGCTTGCCGATGATGCGCGCGCTGCTTTCGTGGCGGCGTGGCGTGCGGCGCTGGCGCAGTTGAACGTCGCGGCGCCGGTGATGATCTTGCGCGACTATCACGCCGAGAACTTGATGTGGCTCGACGAGCGCGCGGGTGTGGCGCGGGTCGGCTTGCTGGATTTTCAGGACGCGTTGGCTGGGTCGCCGGCTTACGATTTGATTTCGCTGACTGAGGATGCGCGGCGTGAGGTGAGCGTTGATCTCGCGCAGGCGATGACGGAGCGCTACGTCGCTTTGCGGCGTTCGGCGAATGCCCGTTTTGACGAGGATGCGTTCCGGTTTGCGGCGGCTTTGTTGGCTGCGCAACGCAATACGAAGATCGTCGGCATTTTCTCGCGGCTGTGGAAACGCGATGGGAAGCCTCGCTATACGCAGTATCTGCCGCGCATGTGGGGCTATCTCGATCGCGATCTGGCGCACCCGGCGCTCAGCCCGCTTAAGTCCTGGTTCGATCGCAACATCCCGCGCGAGTGGCGCGGCACTTTGGGTAACTAGCGATGGCGTTCAAGCCGACACGGGGCATGGTGCTGGCGGCGGGGCTGGGGACGCGGATGCGGCCGCTCACGAACGATCGGCCGAAGTCGTTGGTGACGGTCGCGGGGCGGACGTTGCTGGATCACGCGATCGATCGCTTCGTTGCGGCGGGCGTGAAGATGATCGTCGTCAACGTTCACTACAAAGGCGAGATGATCATCGAGCACCTGAAAGGGCGCAAGGACGTCGAGATTCGTATTCAAGACGAGCGCGACAAGCTGCTCGATACCGGTGGCGCGCTGAAGCGGGCGCTGCCGCTGTTCGGGAACGAGCCCTTTCTCACCTACAACAGCGACTCGATTTGGGTTGAGGGTTTTGCCGTCAACCTGAACCGCATGGCGGCCGCGTGGGATGATGCAGAGATGGATTGCCTGATGCTGATGGCGCCGACCTTCAACTCGATCGGCTTCGACGGCAGAGGGGACTTCACGATGGATGCGAACGGCCGATTGACGCGGCGTCAGCCGCAGCGCGTGGCGCCGTTCGCGTGGCCGGGCGTGCAGGTCATTCATCCGCGCCTCGTCGCGAAGGGGCCGGACGGGGTGTTCTCGACGAACAAGCTGTGGGACATCGCGGCGGCGGACGGGCGGCTCTTTGGTATTCGGTTGGACGGCAAGTGGATGCATATCGGCACGCCGGAAGCGCGCGACGAAGCCGATGCGTTCATGGCCAACCGCCATCTTGCGCCATAGCCGGCGCGCGAGCGGATGCGCCGGATCAACCTCTACACGATCCCGGCCGGCGCCGCCTTCGCCGATGAACTGGCGCGCGGTTTTCTCAAGCGGTTCTCGAAGCCTGATGATCCGTTCGCGATTTCGCGGGCGCTGATCCTGCTCCCGACGCGGCGTGCGATCCGCACGCTGGGCGAGGCGTTCGCGCGGGTGGCGCCAGGTGGGGTTGCGGTGTTGCCGCGAATGCGGGCGCTCGGCGATTTCGACGATGCGCCGTCGTTGCTTGAAGACGATAGCGACGATGCGATGCGCGAACTAGCGCCGGATCTGCCGCCACCGCTCTCTCCTCTGCGGCGGGAGTTGCTGCTGGCGAAGCTGATTCAGCAATGGTCGCTGAACCTTGCCAAAGAAGAGGACGCGCGGACGTTGGGCGCGGCGACACCGGCGCATGCGCTGAAGCTTGCGCGGGAGTTGGCGGCGCTGCTCGATCAGGCGACGGCGGAAGGGTTGGCGTGGGAGCGGCTGCAAACGCTGGTGCCGCATGAGTTGGCGCGGCATTGGGAAAAGACGCTGACGTTCCTCAGCATCTTGAGCGAGGCGTGGCCGAAGCTGCTGCTCAGCGAAGGTGCGTCCGATCCGGCGACGCACCGTGACATGGCGCTTCGGCGGGCTGCGGAGCGTTGGAAGAACGCGCCGCCGGACTTTCCAGTTGTCGCTGCGGGTTCGACGGGTAGCGTGCCAGCGACGGCGGAGCTATTGCGGGCGATCGCGTATCTGCCAAACGGTGCGGTGGTGCTGCCCGGTGTCGATCTGGAGCTTGATCGCGAGGCGTGGGAGGCGAGTGAGTCCGGGCACCCGCAGCACGGGATGCGGCAGCTGTTGGCGAAGATGGATGCGACGCGGCTTGACGTCGAGCCGTGGGTCGAGGGCGTCCCGGTTGCGGCGGCGCGAAGCCGGTTGATTGCGGAGGCGCTTCGTCCGGCGGCGACGACGCCGGCGTGGCGCGACCTGGTGGCTGAGCAGCGCGGCATGATTGAAGAAGGTCTGCGCGGGCTGTCCGTCTTGCATGCACGGACGGCGTCGGAGGAGGCGCTGGCAATTGCGTGCGCCCTACGTGCGGCGATCGAGACGCCGAGGAAGACGGCCGCGCTGGTGACGCCGGATCGTTCGCTGGCGCGGCGGGTGGCGGGCGACTTGAAACGTTGGGGGATCGCGATCGACGATTCCGGCGGTACGCCGCTCGCGCATACGGTGCCCGGTCGGTTCTTGTGTTTGCTGGCGGATGCTGCTGCTGAGGCGTTTGCGCCGGTGCCGCTGCTCGCGCTGCTGAAGCATCCGTTGACGGTGCTTGCGTTCGCGGAGCGCTCGGAGGCGCGGGCCCTTGCCGTCGAGTTGGAGGAGCAAGTGTTGCGCGGCTTGCGGCCGCCGGCAGGGATTGCCGGACTTCGCAAGGTGCTCACTCCGAAGAGCGCGTGCTTGAAGTTGGTCGAGCAGTTGGAGCTGGCGTGCGGCGCGTTTGCGAGCGTGATGGCTTCAGGTGAACACGACGCGACAGTGCTCGTGCGCTTGCATCGCGAGGCGGCGGAGATGGCGAGCAGCATCGCGAAGTCGACAGCGTTGCCGTTGTGGGAGCGCGAGGCGGGTGAAGCGGCGCTCGCGTTGTTCGAGCAACTCGCAGAGGCCGCGGCCGATGTCGGGCTTACGATGGACGGCGCTTCTTATGCGGCGTTCATTCGAACGGTGATGGACGCGGTGCCGGTGCGGCCGAATGTGGGGCAGCATCCGCGGCTTTCGATCTTGGGCCCGCTGGAAGTGCGGTTGCAGCATGCGGATTTGATGATTCTGGGCGGCTTGAACGAAGGTGTTTGGCCGCCGGCGACGGATCCGGGGCCGTGGTTGAACCGGCCGATGCGGCGCGAGCTCGATATGAGCCAGCCGGAGCGGCGCGTGGGGTTGTCCGCGCATGACTTTGCGCAAGCGGCGGCGTGCGCGGAGGTGCTGCTCACGCGGTCCGAGAAAGACGGGGGCGCGCCTACGACGCCGTCGCGGTGGCTGACGCGGTTGTCGATGCTCGTCGATGGTGCGGGGCTGGGCGAGCGGATGCGCGATCATGAGTGGCTTGCGCTCGCGCGCGGGCTCGACATGCCGCTGTCGCCGCCGAAGCCGGTTGAGCCGCCGCAGCCGCGGCCGCCGGTCGCGGCGCGGCCACGCGAGTTGCCGGTGACGCAGATCGAGCTTTGGGTCCGCGACCCTTATGCGCTCTATGCGCGGCAGATCTTGAAGCTTCGGCGGCTCGATCCGATCGACATGATGCCGGCGGCGGCGGACCGCGGCAATGTAATCCACGATGCGCTAGAGGCGTTCGTCAGAGCCTATCCGAAGGACTTGCCGCCGGAGGATGAGGCGCTGCGCGCGCTGATGCGTTGCGGCGAGGAGGCGTTCGGGACGTTGCTCACGCGGCCCGGCGTGCAGGGTTTTTGGTGGCCACGCTATGAGCGGATTGCGCGTTGGTTCTTGGGGCTGGAGCGCGGGCGGCGGGCCAATGCGCTGCAGGTCTTGGCGGAGCAGCGCGGGGCGATCACGTTCGCGGCGCCGTACGGGCCCTTCAAGTTGAGCGCGAAGGCGGACCGGATCGAGATACTTGCCGACAATACGATCGCGATCGCGGACTATAAGACCGGTACGGTGCCGACGACGAAGCAAGTGCAAACGGGACTGTCACCGCAGTTGACGCTGGAGGCGGCGATTGCGCTTGAGGGTGGGTTTGCAGGAATCCATGCGGCCAGCGTCGCGGAGCTTGTCTATGTCGGGTTGAGGGGCGCCTCGGTTGCGGGGCAGGAGGTTATTGTCGATTTCGACGGCGAGACTCCGGATCAGGCAGCGGCGCGTGCAAAGGCGGGACTTATGAAGTTCGTCGCCGCGTTTGACTCGCCCGACATGGCCTATCTGTCGAAGCCGCGCGTACTGCTGGAGCGCCATGCCGGCGACTACGATCATCTGGCGCGGGTCAAAGAATGGTCCTCGGGGGACGACGACGAATGACCCGCGACGCCGTCTACGAACAACGTATTGCGACCGATCCGGCGTACTCCGCCTGGGTGGCGGCGAATGCGGGGTCGGGGAAGACGCATGTGTTGGTCGAGCGGATCGCGCGGCTGCTGCTGAGCGGCAGTCCGCCGGATCGGCTGCTGTGTTTGACATTTACGCGCGCGGCGGCGGCGGAAATGTCGATGCGGCTATTCAAACGGCTCGGCACGTGGACACTGATTTCGGATGCGGCGCTTTCGAAGGAACTGACGGCGCTGACCGGCGACGCGCCCGATGCGGCGTTGATGGCACGGGCGCGGCGGTTGTTCGCGGAGGCGCTGGAATCGCCGGGAGGCTTGCGCATTCAAACGATTCACGCGTTCTGTGAGCGCTTGCTGAAGCGATTTCCGCTGGAAGGCGGGGTGGTGCCGCAGTTCTCCGTGCTGGACGAACGGGCGACGGAGGAGTTGATCGATCTTGCGAAGGAGGCCGTGCTCCGCCGCGCGACGACGAGTGATGCGGCGCTTGCAGATTCGATCGTGGCGCTGACGGAGCACGCAGGCGAAGAGCGCTTTGATGCGCTGATGCGGGGAGTTGCGGGGGAGCGCAATTTGGTCGAGCCGTTCTTGGCGGATGCTTCGGCGGAAAGCCTGAAGCGCAGTCTCTGGCGTGCGGTCGATCTGGCGCCAGGGACGGACGAGCGCTCGATCATGACGGCGGCGATCGAGGCGTTCGAGCCGGCGCAGTTGCTGCGCGTGACGGCGGCGCTGGCGCAAGGGGGCAAGACCGATCAGCAACGCGCGCGGGCGTTTGCGCGGCTGGCGCGGCAGCCGGATCAAGCGGCGTTCGAGCAGCTGACGGTTCAGTTGCTGACCCAAGATGGCGAGCCCCGGGTGAGGCTGGCGTCGAAGGCGGTGCTAACGGCCGATCCTGCGGTTGGGGCGTTGCTTGAGCGTTTCGTCAAGATCGTGCTCTCGACGCGAGGGCAGCTAAACGCGCTGTTCGTGGCGCAGAACTCAGCGCATTTGCTGCATGTCGCGGCGGCGATGTTGAAGGCGTATGGCGAGATCAAGTCGCGCCGGGCGATGCTCGACTATGACGACTTGATCGGACGCGCCGTGGCGCTGTTCACGAATCCGGGGGCGGGGTGGATCCTCTACAAGCTCGACGGTGGTATCGATCACATCTTGGTCGACGAAGCGCAAGATACGAGCCCGGCGCAGTGGAAGATCATTACGGCGGTGGCGGAAGAGTTCTTTTCCGGCATCGGTGCGGAGCGGCAGAACGCACCGCTGCAGCGCACGGTTTTTGCGGTTGGCGACGTGAAGCAGTCAATCATGTCGTTCCAGGGCGCGCGCCCTGCTTCGTTCGTCGAGACACGCACCGTTATCGGCGAGCAAGCGCGCGGAGCGCGGGCGGAGTTCGAGCTCGTTGGCCTTACGCGTTCGTTCCGTTCGGCACCGCGGATCTTGGAGCTTGTCGATCAGGTGTTCACCGATCCGGCGGCGCGCGACGGGGTGATGATCGATGAGGTTGCGACCGAGCATGAGGCGGTGCGTCTCGACATGGCCGGCTTGGTCGAGCTTTGGCCGACGGTGAAGCCGGTCAATGTGACCGAGCCGGATGCGTGGGATGCGCCGGTCGATCGGGTGGAGGCGGCGCATCCGGCGGTGAAGCTGGCGCAGTCAATCGCTGAGCGGATCCAGGGTTGGCTCGTGAACGGCGAGGCGATCTATGACAAGGAGCAGAAGCACATCCGTCCGATGACGGCTGGCGATATCATGATCCTGGTTCGCCGGCGCAATCTGCTGGCGGACGAGATCATCCGGCAGTTGAAACGCCGGTCAATCCCGGTCGCGGGTGCAGACCGGCTGAAGCTTGCCGAGCATATTGCGGTGATGGATCTGATTGCGCTCGGGCGGTTCGTGTTGATGCCGCATGACGATCTGACGTTGGCGACGGTGCTGAAGGGGCCGTTGTGCGGGCTTGATGACACGGCGTTGTTCGAGCTCGCGCATGGGCGCAAGGGGCCGCTGTGGTCGGTGCTGCGCGCGCGCCAGAGCGAGGCGCGGTTTGCGGAGGCAGCAGCGTTTCTGGAGCGGGTGTGGGCGCAAGCCGACATGCTGCAGCCGTATGAATTCTACGCCAGCGTGCTCAGCGAGCATGGCGGGTGGACGAAGATGCTGGGGCGGCTCGGTTTCGATGCGGCCGACCCGATTGAGGAGTTTTTGAATGCCGCGTTGGCGTTCGAGCAGGCGCACACGCCGTCGCTCGAAGCGTTCCTGCATGCAATCGAAAACACCGAGACTCAGATCAAGCGCGATCAGGATCGGGGCGAGGGTTCGGTGCGTGTGATGACCGTTCACGCGTCGAAGGGGTTGGAGGCGCCGGTGGTGATCCTGCCGGATACTTGTACGACGCCGAGGCACGGCCGGCACGACAAGGATTTGCTGCAATCGGCGCAGGCACCGCTTTGGAAGGTCGAGAGCAAGCGCGACGACCCTGTACGCGCGGCGGCGCGGGTGGCAGGAGCGGAAGAGCGGATGCGGGAGTACCGGCGCTTGCTCTACGTGGCGCTGACGCGCGCGCGCGACCGGCTTTACATCTGCGGCTACGAAGGCGTGCGCGGTCCGGAGCAGGGTTGCTGGTACACGCTCGTCGCGCAGGCGATGAGGGGGCTGGACGCCGGTGAAGTTGTTTTGACGCCGGAAGAGACGATCCTGCGGTTCGGTGAGGTGCCGGCCCAGGTGCTTGATGGCAGAGCGGCGCCAACGGTGAGCGCCGCTGCTCTGCCGGCGTGGGTGCGCACGGTTGCCGCTCAGGAACGCGAGTTGCGTCATGTGGCGCCTTCGTTGGTGCAACCGGGACGTTCGCGCGGCGACGGCACCGGTGTCGGCGGGTTGGAACGCGGGCGCGCGATTCACCGCGCGCTGGAACGGATCGGCTCGGCGCCGGCGGAGAAGTGGAGCGCGCTGGCGCTTGAGGTCGCGACGGAAATCATGGGCGATGCGGTGCAGGCGCAGTCGGCGGCGAATGAGGCGCTGCGCGTGCGGCGCGACCTATTGCTCGCGCATCTGTTTGGGCCTGGCTCGTATGGCGAGGTGCCGCTGCATGGTTTGGTCGACTGGCGCGGCGATCAGGTAGAACTGGCGGCGCGGCTCGACCGGGTCGTCGTGGGCGAGAAAGACGTCCTGATCGTCGAATTCAAGACCGACCGCGTCGTGCCCAAGGCGGAGACTGCGATTCCGACAGGGTATGTGACGCAGCTCGCACTTTATCGTCTGGCTGTGGCACGGCTGTTCCCCGGACGGGCGATTAACTGCGCCATTCTTTGGACGGCGGAGCCCCGGCTGACGCCGATCGCTTCAAGGCGCCTTGAAGAAAGCGTGAGCGCGCTTGACCCCCCTCATGGGGCTTCCTAGATTTGACTGCAACGACATTGAACTCGTTCTGAAAGGTTAGGTCTGACATGGCCGCGAAAGTTACCGACGCCAACTTCGAGAAAGACGTATTGAATTCGTCCAAGCCTGTGCTGGTCGACTTCTGGGCCGAGTGGTGCGGCCCGTGCCGCCAGATCGGTCCCGCGCTGGAGGAACTGGCCAGCGAACTTGGCACGAAGATCACGGTCGCGAAGTTGAACGTGGACGAGAATCCCACTGTGCCCGTGAAATACGGCGTCAAGGGAATTCCGACGCTGATGATCTTCAAAAACGGCCAAGTCGCGGCCACAAAAATCGGCGCGATGCCGAAGCAGAAGATCAAGGAATGGATCGACTCGACGATCTGACCGCCGTTCAAACGAAAGAATCGGAAAGCCGCCCGGAATTTGGGGCGGCTTCTTTTTTGCGGTGGACGTTGCGGCGATTGCCTCGACGCTGTCCAACGCGTCTGCCAAGTCTGGCGACCCTTAACTGCCCCACGATTCGGAGGATTTTCGATGAGCGTCACCGTCACCGATTCCAGCTTTCAGCGCGATGTTCTTGGTTCTGCGAAGCCGGTGCTTGTCGACTTCTTCACGGAATGGTGCGCGCCGTGCAAGCCGCTGGCGGTATCGCTCGACGAACTCTCGGGTGAGATCGGCGACAAGATAACGATCGTGAAAGTGAACGCGGAAGAGAGCCCGAACGTCACGAACAAGTACGGCGTGCGCGGGTTCCCGACGATGCTGATCTTTAAGGACGGCCAGGTCGCGGCGTCACGCTCGGGTGCGATGCCGAAGGGCAAGATTCGCGAGTGGATCGAGCAGTCGATCTAGAGCGGCGAAATTTGCGTCTGGTGGTGAAAAGCTGACTCGCCACTCACTCCACCGAAAACGAATCTTCTCTACCCATTCTCCCGCAACACAGCACCGGCCAAATGCAGCGAGCCGCAGATGATGATGCGGGGTGGGGTTTTTTTGCCGGCGAGTTGGGCGCGGGCTTCGATTTGAAGCATCGCGTCTTCGATCGAGGGGGCTGGGTGGGCTTCCAGGCCTTCTTCGCGCGCGGCATCGTAGAGTTGGCCGGCGCCTTGGCTATTCGCGTCGCCGGGGATCGCGACCGTGGTCACGTGTTTAGCGAGGCCGCGGAAGGTCGCCATGTAGGCGCGCGCGTCTTTCGTCTGAAGCATGCCGCAGATCATGTAGAGCGGGCGTGGGTTGCGATCTTCGAGATCGGCGAGGGCGTGGGCGAGCGCGCGGGCGCCGTGCGGGTTGTGGGCGCCGTCGAGCCAGATCTCAGCGCCCTTCGGTGCGGCCGAGACCAATGGTCCGCGTGTGAGGCGCTGCATGCGGCCTGGCCAGTCCACTGTGATTAGGCCGTCCTCGAAAGCAGTGTCTTCGAGCTTGAAGGCCGGGATCTTACGCAGTGCGGCGATCGCGGTTGCGGCGTTGACGATTTGGTGCGCGCCGGGCAAACGCGGCAGCGGCAGGTCGATCAGGCCGTCTTCGTCTTGATAGACCATGCGCTTGTGTTCTTCGTGGGCCATGAAGTCTTGGCCCCAAATGGAAAGCGCGACGTTCAGCGCCTGGGCGCGGGCTTCGATGACTTCGCGGCCTTCGTCGGCTTGCGGGCCCATGATGCAGGGAATGCCGCGCTTCATGATGCCGGCTTTTTCGCCCGCGATCTTTTCGATGGTCGGGCCCAGATAGTGCTGATGGTCGAGGTCGACCGGTGTGATGATCGTGGCCGCCGGGCGCTCGATCACATTCGTCGCGTCGTGGATGCCGCCCAAGCCCACTTCCAGAATCACGGCGTCGGCCTTGTGACGCGTGAAAGCGAGCAGGGCGGCGGCGGTTGTAATCTCGAAGAACGTGATTTGCTCGCCCGCGTTTACCTGCTCGCATTCTTCGAGCAGCGCCGAGAGTTCGTCTTCGTCGATCAGCTTGCCACTTAAGCGGATGCGTTCGTGGAAGTGCACGAGGTGAGGCGAGGAATAGACGTGGACGCGCTTGCCGCTCGCCTCCAGCATCGCGCGCAGGAAGGCGCAGGTCGAGCCTTTGCCGTTCGTGCCCGCGACGTGGATCACCGGGGCCAAGCGGCGCTGCGGGTTGCCGAGGCTTGCGAGCAAACGCTCGATGCGGCCCAGCGAGAGGTCGATGACTTTCGGATGAAGCGCCGTCAGGCGGGCGAGTATCTCATCGCTCGCTAAGGTGTCTCGCGACTGATCGCTCATACCAACGGTTTGGGGAACGGCGTCGGTACGGCATAGGGGCCGACCGCTTCATACGGGCGAACTGCGACGGTGCGCGCCGCTTTGCGGGTCAGCAGCTTGAGCAGGCGGCCCAAGGCGTCGCGCATCTTGTGGCGGTGGACGACCATGTCGACCATGCCGTGGTCGAGCAGGTATTCCGCACGTTGGAAGCCTTCCGGCAATTTTTCGCGGATGGTGTTTTCGATCACGCGCGGGCCGGCGAAGCCGATGAGCGCGCCTGGTTCCGACACGTGAATGTCGCCGAGCATCGCGTAGGACGCCGTCACGCCGCCGGTTGTCGGGTCGGTGTGGCAAACGATGTAGGGCAGGCCCGCTTCGCGCAGCATCTGGACCGCGATCGTGACGCGCGGCATTTGCATCAGCGAGAGAATGCCTTCCTGCATGCGCGCGCCGCCGGATGCGGTGAAGAGCACGAAAGGCGTATTGTGGTCGATCGCCGCGCGCATCGCCGCGATCAGGCCTTCGCCGACGGCCATGCCGAGCGAGCCGCCCATGAAGTCGAACGATTGGACGGCGACGGTCGTGCGGACGCCGCTGATCGTGCCGCGTGCGGCCTTCAGCGCGTCGAGTTCGCCGGTCTTCGCGCGCGCTTCGCGCAGGCGGTCGGCGTAACGCTTTTCGTCTTTGAACTTCAGCGGGTCGAGCGGCACTTCGGGGAGCGCGATGTCGTCCCAGGCGCCTTCATCGAACAGGTTCTTCATGCGCGCGACGGCGCCGATCTTCATGTGGGCGTCGCAGTGCATGCAGACGAATTGAGCCGCGTCGAGGTCGCGGTGGAAGATCATCCCCGCGCACGACGGACATTTGCGCCAGAGATTGTCCGGCGTGTCCGACTTAGCACTCCACAACGACTTGATTTTGGGGCGGACGAAATTCGTGATCCAGTTCATGCCCTGACCGCTTTTACCGACTGTTAACTATCCCCCAGATCGCCCGCCGCTTTCAGGACCGGGCGCTATGCGCCGCTGCGGCGAGTCGAGACACCAATCCTAGCACAGCTTTGGCGGCCCCTGGGGATATTTTACCTTGTGCGTCCACAAATTGGCCGATTTCCGAGACTAAGGCCGAGCCGACCACCGCCGCATCTGCGACTTTGGCCACCGCCTTGGCGTCGGCCTCGGTCTTGATGCCGAAGCCTACGGCTACGGGAAGAGATGTGGCAGACTTCAGCGGTTTCAAGGCTGTCGCAATGGCATCGACATCGATGGTTTTCGTGCCCGTAACCCCTGTGATGGAGACGTAGTAGAGGAAGCCTGTCGCCCCATCGAGGACGGCAGGGAGGCGTTTGGCGTCTGTCGTCGGGGTCGACAGGCGGATGATGTCGAGGCCCGCCGCCTTCGCGGGGGTACGCAGTTCTGTGTCTTCTTCGGGCGGCAAATCGACAATGATCAGACCGTCGACGCCCGCGTCCTTCGCGTCGCGACAGAACTTTTCGCCGCCGTAGGAATAGATCGGGTTGTAGTAGCCCATGAGGACGATGGGCGTTGTCTTGTCGGCTTCGCGGAAACGGCGGACGAGGTCGAGCGTCTTCTTCATCGTCTGACCGGCGCGGAGCGCACGCAGCGAGCCCAGCTGGATCGCGGGGCCGTCGGCCATCGGATCGGTGAACGGCATGCCGAGTTCGATCACGTCGGCGCCGGCGGCGGGCAGGCCCTTCAGGATATCGAACGAGGTTTCGAGATTCGGATCGCCCGCCGTGATGAACGCAACGAAGCCGGCGCGGTTTTGCTTCTTCAGTTCGGCGAAGCGTTGGGCGATGCGGCTCACAGCTTCACTCCCAAATGTTCGGCGACGGCGAAGATGTCTTTGTCGCCGCGACCGCACATGTTCATGAGGATGATTTTGTCCTTTGGCATTTGCTTGGCGAGCTTTTGCGTGAAGGCGAGGGCGTGCGCGGGTTCTAACGCTGGGATGATGCCTTCTTGTTTGGCGCAGAGTTGGAAGGCGTCGAGCGCTTCCTTGTCGGTCGCGTGGACGTAGTTCACGCGCTTCATATCGTGCAGCCAAGCGTGTTCGGGGCCGATGCCGGGGTAGTCGAGGCCGGCGGAAATCGAGTGCGCTTCGATGATCTGGCCGTCGTCGTCCTGCAGCAGGTATGTGCGGTTGCCATGCAGTACGCCGGGGCGGCCGCCGGCGAGCGAAGCGGCATGTTGGCCCGTTTCGATGCCGTGGCCTGCCGCTTCAACACCGTAGAGCGCGACTTCGCTGTCGTCGAGGAAGGGATAGAACAAGCCCATCGCATTGGAGCCACCGCCGATACAGGCGACCGCTGCGTCGGGCAGGCGACCTTCCCCGGCGAGCATCTGCGCGCGGGCTTCCTTGCCGATCACGGATTGGAAGTCGCGCACGAGCGCCGGGTAGGGATGGGGACCGGCAACGGTGCCGATGATGTAGAACGTGCTTTCGACGTTGGAGACCCAATCGCGAAGCGCTTCGTTCATTGCGTCTTTGAGCGTGCGCGAGCCCGACTTCACCGGCACGACTTCTGCGCCCAGCAGGCGCATGCGGAAGACGTTGGGCGATTGGCGTTTGATGTCGTCCTCGCCCATATAGACGACACACGGCAGGCCGAAGCGAGCGGCCACCGTCGCGGTCGCGACGCCGTGTTGGCCCGCGCCGGTTTCGGCGATGATGCGCTTCTTGCCCATGCGGCGGGCGAGCAAGATCTGGCCCATGCAGTTGTTGATCTTATGCGCGCCGGTGTGGTTGAGCTCGTCGCGCTTGAAATAGATCTTCGGGCCGCCGAAGTGTGCGGTCAGGCGCTCCGCGAAATAGAGCGGCGAGGGGCGGCCGACATAGTGCTCCAGAAAGTCGTCGAGCTCGGCTTGGAAGCTTGGGTCGGCTTTCGCGGCGTTGTACGCTTTCTCAAGGTCGAGGATCAGCGGCATCAACGTTTCGGCGACGTAGCGGCCGCCATAGAGGCCGAAGTGGCCATCGGCGTCGGGGCCGGTACGGTAGGAGTTGGGTTTCATCGGACTCATGACGTGTGTTTCTCGGCGAAGGCTTCGCGCGCGCCGGCGATGAAGCGTTCGATCAGTTGCGGATCTTTTTGCCCGCGCGCCTTCTCAACGCCGGAGGCGACGTCGACGGCGCGGGTGCGGGTGGTGCGAATGGCCTCAGCGACGTTGTCCGGGGTGAGGCCGCCGGAGAGCATCCAGGGCTTGTTCCAGGTTTCGCCGGCGATCAGGTTCCAATCGAAGACGAGGCCGTTGCCGCCGGGGAGCTCTGCCGGTTTGGCGTCGAAGAGCAGCCAATCGGCCGCATGCTCGAACGCATGGGCGCGCGCGATGTCGGCTTTGCTTTCGATCGAGATCGCTTTCATCACGGGCACGCGAAACGTTTGGCGGATGGCGCTCACGCGCTCCGGCGTTTCGTTGCCGTGCAGTTGCCACATCTGAGGGTGAAGGCCGAGCGAGATCGCGTGCATCGTCTCATCGTCTGCATCGACGGTGAGCGCTACGGTGCGCAGGCCCGGGGTGCGCTCGGCGAGCTTGCCAGCATCGTCCGGTGCGATCACGCGGGGGCTTTTCGGGAAGAAGTTGAAGCCGACATGCGTTGCGCCGCCTCGGGCGGCGGCGTCGATCGCTTCGGCGGTCTTGACGCCGCAGATCTTGATGGCACCACTCATGCCGCAGCCGGGAACAGATCGTCGTGGATGGCGCGGGCTGCGGCGGCGGGATCGGCGGCTGCGGTGATCGGGCGGCCGATGACGAGGATCGTGGCGCCGAGTTGCACGGCTTCGCGCGGTGTCATCACGCGCTTCTGATCGCCGACGGCGGCACCCGCGGGGCGAATGCCGGGGACGATCAGCATGAAGTCGGGGCCGAGCGCTTGGCGGAGCGGCGCGATCTCGTGCG
>CAZJOM010000071.1:0-1329 GCA_964547645.1 uncultured Flavobacteriaceae bacterium | reverse complement strand
ACGATCAGCATGAAGTCGGGGCCGAGCGCTTGGCGGAGCGGCGCGATCTCGTGCGCGCTGCAGACGACGCCGTCGAGGCCTGCGGACTTGGCGAGTTTGGCGAGGCGCGTGACGTGCTCCGTCGGCGTGCCCGTCACGCCTGTGGCCGCCAGGTCCGATTGGTCGAGGCTGGTTAGCATCGTGACGCCGATGACCTTTGGGCGTTTGGCTCCCGCCGTGGTTGCGGCGTCGGCGGCAGCGCGCAGCATCGCTTCGCCGCCGGCTGCGTGAACGTTGACGATCGAGATGCCCAGCGGCAGCACGGCGCGGATGCCACCGGCGACCGTGTTCGGGATGTCGTGCAACTTGAGGTCGGCGAAGACGGGCAGGCCGACTTCGACGACCTTGGCGACGCCTTGGGGACCGTTGGCGTTGAAGAATTCGAGGCCGATCTTCAGGCCGCCGACGTAGGGTTTAATAGCGCGGGCCCAGGCAAGCGCTTGGCCCACGTCGGTGGTGTCGAGGGCGCAAAAGATGGGGTTTTGGCGGGCGGTGCGGCTCATGTTGCGCCGCTTATAGGCACGGGCGGCACGGCTGGCAACGACCGGTCAGATTCCTGGGTTAAACGGCCTGCAGCCGGGGACGCGCTCAGGACGTGCGGCGGGTCATGATGAGGTTTTCGCTGCCTGGAAAGGTCGGGGTCCAGCTTCCGTCGGCGCGTTTGCGCATCAACGACGTTATCGCCGTGTTGGCGCCGGTCCGACGAAAGATTTGGCGGAACTGGGTTTCGGTTCCGTTGCCGTCGATGGCGACCGTTTCGCGAACGATGCTGCCGTCTGCTTCGACGTGCACGGTTCCTTGTTCCATCGCAAAGGAGCCGGGTTCCTGCACGAATAGGAAGTCGAGCGCTTTGCGCTGCGCGTTGAACGTCATCATCCCTTCCTGGTGCAGGTGGTCTTTGGTCTGACCGGGTTGGCGCATGGTGACGGCGTACCAGATATACGAGTTCGACGGTCCCCAACGGAGCGATTGACGGATACCGGCTGCGGCCGCGTCTTGCGGTGCGGTGTCCCATTCGCCGATGAGGAAGGCGTACGGTGCATAGGGGTTGCCGGTGCGCTCGGGCTCGGCTGAGGCGATGCCGCTTGCAAGTGATAGCGCCGCGGCGAAGATCGCGAGTGCCGTTCTGTAGCCAGCGTTCGACATTCTCATTGTCCACCCATTTGGTTCGGTTCAACCAAGCGATAGGCGGCGATTGTTGCTGGAGTATTTCTGTGGCGACGGTCCTGGTCACCCGTTTGGGAGGAAAGCGCGCAATAGCCTAGCAGCTCACCAAACCGTGAGAGGCGG
>CAZJOM010000070.1:3935-21633 GCA_964547645.1 uncultured Flavobacteriaceae bacterium | reverse complement strand
CCGGCTTCAGGTAGAGCTTGTCGCCTTCCTTCACGCCGAACGCGTCGTACCAAGCATCGACATTGCGCACGACACCGTTGCAGCGATATTCGGCGGGCGAGTGCACGTCGGCGGTCACTTGCTGGCGCAGTGCCGCTTCGCGGATGTTCGTGCGCCAGACCTGGCACCAGCCGAGGAAGAAGCGTTGCTCCGGCGTGTAGCCGTCGACGACCGGTGCCTGCTTGCCTTGGAGTGAGAGCTTGTAGGCATGCAGGCCCACCGCAACACCGCCCAAGTCGCCAATGTTCTCACCCGACGTGAAGTCGCCGTTGACCTTCACGCCAGGCAGCGGCTCGAACTGTGAGTACTGCGCCGCCAGTGCCTTCACCTTCACGGCGAAACGCTCTTCGTCTTCCTTCTTCCACCACGAGCGTAGCACGCCGTTCTCATCCGACTTCGCACCTTGGTCGTCGTAGCCATGGCCCATTTCGTGACCGATGACGCCGCCGATCGCACCGTAGTTGACCGCGGCATCCGCGTTCGGATCGAAGAACGGCGCCTGCAGGATCGCGGCCGGGAACACGATCTCGTTCCACACCGGATTGTAGTAGGCGTTCACCGTCTGAGGCGCCATGCCCCATTCGTCCTTGTCGGTCTTCTGGTTGATGCGCGCGACTTGGCGATTGTAGTCCCAGATCGCGGCACGCTTTTGATTGCCGTAGATGTCGCCTGATTTGATTTCCAGGTTCGAGTAATCGCGCCAACGATCAGGATAGCCGATCTTGACGCGTACGGTTTGCGCCTTGCGCATCGCGATCGCGCGTGTCTCCGGCGACATCCACTCGAGGTTCTGGATGCGCTCGCGGTAGGCCTGCAGCAGATTGCCCACCAGCTTCTTCATCTCCGCCTTGGCTTGCGGGGTGAAGTGCTTCTTCACATAGAGTTGGCCAACGGCTTCGCCCATCGGCGCCAAGAACGCTTGGCCGGAGAGTGCGATCGTCGCGCGCTTCCAGCGGTCGCGCTTTTGCGGCTGACCGGTAAGTTGCTTGCCGTTAAAGGCGAAGGCGGCATCGTCGAACGCGGTCGGCATGATACCCGATTGCGCGTTCACATAGTGGAACGTCCCGTAGGCGCGCAGCGTTTCGACCGGCGTTGTACGGAACAGCTTCGCCAACGCCATGATGGCGTCCGGTGAGCTGACGATGAAGTGGTCTTGGTTGGCGAGGTTGCCGGCGGCGAGGCCTGCCTCCCACGGAAACTCCGGCGCAAATGCCTTCAGCTGCGCGCGGGTCATCGCGTTGTAGTTCGCGTCGCGATCGCGCAACTTTTCGATCGGCCATTGCAGTTCGGCGATCTTTGTTTCGAACGCCAGGATCGCGTCTGCTGCTGCTGCCGCGTTGGGATAGTTCACCATGCCGAGCATCTGCGCGACGTAGGCCTTATAGGCCGCGCGATTTTCAGCCATCTTTTCGTCGGGCTTCAGGTAGTAGTCGCGATCCGGCATGCCGAGGCCGGCTTGACCGACGTTGAGCGCGTAGCGATCCGGGTTCTTCTCGTCGAGGCCGATGCCCCATCCGATCGGCGTGTTGGTGGGGAAGCCCGGTTCGCCGGCGAGTGCCACGAACTCTTCATGCGTTTTCAATCCCGCGATGCGCGCGAGGTCGGCTTCGAACGGCTTCAGACCCAGCTGGTCGATCTTCGCAGTGTCGAGATAGGATCTGTAATAGTCGGCGACCTTTTGTTCGATCGAGCCCGGCCGGTTGCTGCCCTTGGCAACCGCTTCGACCAAGTTCTTCACATCCTCTTCCGACTTCGCGGCGAGCATGTTGAACGAGCCCCAGCGCGAACGGTCGGGCGGAATCGGCGTGTTTTTCATCCAAGTGCCGCCAACGTAGCGGAAGAAGTCGTCGCCCGGCTTCACGGCTTTATCCATGCCGGCGGTTTCGAACCCCCAGGTCCCGATCACAGCACCGTTTTTCGCGGTAGCATTGATCGCCAGTACGCCCGCGGTCATCGCGGTTCCGGCCAGCGCCAAGGCGGCCACAGTCATCTTGATCTTCATGAAAATCCTCTGTCCCCTGAATGGGAGCGGCGCCCGTTGTCCTAAACGTGCGGCCAGGACGCAACGGCCCGGTGCCAGAATCCCCATCACGAAGCCGCGAGAGGGGGGCGTTGGGGGTGCATTGCCGCAGGCCGCTTGGAAAAGCTACGGATTCTCGGTACGAATCGAAAACAAGGAACAACTTCGGCGCAACTTTCGATGCGACCGGACGAGGGGGAACGGATGCTGCGGATAATTGGTTGGCTGTTCGCGCTTGCACTCATTTTGGGCGCAGCGTTCGGCATCTTCTGGTACGGCGCGACCGAAGGATGGTTCGGCGCCGAGCGCGACGCAGGCGTAATCCAAGGCAAGCGGATCCCCGAAGACATCGTCACTGGCAGAATGGCCGCCACAAAGGCGCTGGCGCCGGAGGGCGAGAACGACCAAATCCTGTTCGGCGATCTTCACGTTCATACGACCTTCTCGGCCGACGCCTTCCAGTTCTCGTTGCCGATGCTGGGTGGTGCCGGCGTCCACCCCGTTGCCGACGCTTGCGACTTCGCCCGTTATTGTTCAGCGCTCGACTTTTGGTCGATCACCGACCATGCCGAGACCGTGACGCCGCTCCGTTGGCAGCGCACGAAGGACTCGATCCGTGCCTGCCAGAAGATCGCGGGCGACGGCCCGAACCCCGATCTCGTCTCCTTCATCGGCTTCGAGTGGACGCAAGTCGGCCGCCTGCCGAGCGAACACTTCGGCCACAAAAACGTCATCTTCAAAGACCTCGACGACGACAAGGTTTCCGCGCGCGCGATCGGCGCCGGTGGCGTCGCTTCGACGGCGCTGCGTTCGTTCCGCGGCATTCCCCCGATAATCCCGCTGCTCGACTTCGCCAACCGCCAACCGTATTTCGACTTCAACACGTTCATGCGCCTGACGCAGGCCGTGCCGGAATGCAATGCAAAGACGGCTTCAAACGAGCTGCCGCGATATTGCTACGAAGCGGCAAACACGCCGGGCGATCTGGTGCGCAAGCTGTTCGACGAGCAAAAGCTGAACCCGCTCATCATCCCGCACGGCTCAAGCTGGGGCTTCTACACGCCGCCCGGCACCACTTGGAACAAGTCGCTGACGGCGGCGGAGCGGTCAGACAAGTTCCGCCTCGTTGAAATCTATTCCGGCCATGGCAATTCGGAGGAATATCGTTCTTGGCAGGATGTGATCCCCAATCCGGATGGCCTGTCCGCCACCTGCCCGCAACCGACCGCGAACTACACACCCAGCTGCTGGCGCGCGGGCGAGATCATCATGGAGCGTTGCCTGAAAGAGGGCACTGCTGCGGCCGACTGCACAAAGCGCGCCGCCCAAGCGCGTGATGACTATGCCAACATGGGCGTGGCGGGCCACCTCGCCATTGGCGGCGAGACGCCGGAAGATTGGCTGGATGCAGGTCAGTGCACCGACTGCTTCATGCCGCCGTTCAATCACCGTGCCGCAACGTCGGTACAGGCGGCGCTCGCGACCTCGACCTTTGACGACCCGTCCGGCAAGGCGACGCGCTTCCAGTGGGGCTTTATTGGCTCTTCCGATAATCACCGCGCCCGCCCCGGCACCGGCTACAAAGCCGTCGATCGCCGGAAGAACACCGAGGCCGGTGGCGCGCGGAGCGAGGCATGGCGGGATCGGCTGCTGCCCGATCAAGGCAAGCCCGACGCGCTGTCGCATCGCCTCTCGCGCGACGACTTGACCGCCGTTGCTGGATTCCAATTGACCGAGTTCGAGCGGCAGTCGTCGTTCTGGATGGCCGGCGGTCTCGCCGCCGTACATGCTGCCGATCGCTCGCGCGATGCGATTTGGGACTCGCTGCAACGCCGCGAGGTTTACGCGACCTCCGGTCCACGCATTCTACTCTGGTTCCACGCGATCGACGCGCAGGGGAACCGGATCGCGATGGGCAGCCGCGATCAAACCGATGTTGCGCCGACCTTCGAAGTTAAAGCCGTCGGTGCATTCAAGCAAAAGCCGGGCTGCCCCGATTTCGCGAAAGCTGGCCTCGACGAAAAGCGCATCAAGACGATCTGCTCGGGTGAGTGCTACAACCCATCCGACGAACGCCGTCAGATCACGCGGATCGAAGTCGTGAAAATCCGCCCGCAAGCGAGCGCGTCTGAAAAACTCGCCGACCTGATCGAGGATCGCTACCTGATCCACACTTGTAAGCCGAGCGCGGACGGCTGCACGTTCACCTTCACCGACCCCGAATACACGAAGGGCAAGCGGGACGCGATCTACTACGTCAAGGCGATCCAAGAGGCCGAACCGACCATCAACGCCGAGCCCGTGAAGTGCGAACGCGACGGCAACGGCAAGTGCATCAAGGCGACGCTCTGCTACGGCGACTATCGCTCCGGCGAAAGCGCCTGCACATCGCCGTCGGAGCATCGCGCCTGGTCCTCGCCGATCTACCTCGACTACGGCACCTCGGCTGCGGCTCTGCCGGCGCCCGCGCCCGCTGCGCCGGCCGCACCCGGAAACAGCGGTGGCTGAGACGAACGCGAAGCTTTCGAACTACCTGCTCATCGCCGGCGCCGCCTTAGGGCTTGGCGCCGCGATGTGGTCGGCGCTCGGCGTTGGCGACGCAATCAGCAAATACAGCGACGCAATCGCTGTCGTCGACGGTGTCCCAATCCCGAACGCCGTCTACGACACGGCGATTGCGGGCTTGGCCGAGGCAAAGATCAATCCACTGACCGGCGCCGAGAAGCGCGAAGCCTTGGAACGCATCGTCGACGAGGAACTCCTACTCCGCCGGGCGCTTGAGCTTGGACTGGCGGAATCCGATCCGCCTTCCCGCAAGGCGCTCGTCAACGCCATGCTGCAATTCTCCGTCGCCGATGCCGCGAAGCTGGAGCCCAGCGACGAAGAACTGCGCAAATTCTACGCCGACCGCCCGAAACTGATCGCGCCGCAGCCGCTGATCACCGTGCGGGCGGTTTCGATCGATCAAGGTGAATTCGATCGCGCGAAGAAGTTTGCCGAAGCGATCCAAGCCGGCAAAGATTTCAAGACAGCCACCGATCTCGCGGGCGCCACGCCGATCCTGCTTCCGAACGGCCCGATCATCCCCTCGAAGATCGCCGAGTACGCGGGCCCCACCGTTCGCGACACCGCGCTGCAGTTGAGCATCGGCCGCACCGCAGGGCCGATCCCGATCGGCCGCCGCGTCGTTTTCGTCCACGTCGTCGACCGCGCCGAAGTCCCCCCCCCGCCGCTCGAAGAAGTCCGCAACGTCGTCGCCGAAGAATGGCGCAAACGCAAAACCGAAGAAGCCTTCGAAGCCTACGTCAAAGATCTCCGCTCCCGCGCCCGTATCACCTACGCCCCGACAGCGCCCAAGCCAGATGTGCAGTAGGGCTCTGCTTGTCCTCATCGCATGGCTGATGCCGGCGCTCGCATCGCCCGCGCAAGCCCACACGCGTAGCCAGAGTTTTTCCACCTGGACTGTCGGCGCGGATTCGCTCGACGGCGTCTTTCAGGTCGACGCCTATCGTGCGACGCAGCTCAGCGAAACGCCCCAAGACCTGCCCACGCTCGTCGCCACCCATCTCGCCGGCGCGGTCAAGCTCAAGCAAGACGGCGCGCCCTGTGCCGCCGTCGCGCCGCGCGCGATCCCGGCGCCGAGCGGCGACATTCGCGTCGCCATGCATATCGCCTGCCCGAAGCCGTTCGCCCAAAGCCCCGCCACGCTGACCGTCGGCGCCTTCTTCGAAGTGTCGATCAGCCACGTGCACTACATCCGCCTGACCGACGCGGCTGGCGCGCATGAGGCAATCTTGACCGACGGCCACACGACCGTCGAAGTCGGCGCACCGTCGACGCAGCGAGCCGACACGTTCGTGAGTTTCCTCGCCCTCGGCTACGAGCACGTCCTTTCCGGCCTCGACCACATCGCGTTCTTGATCGCGCTTGCGATGCTCGCGGGTGGCGTGTGGCGCATCCTGATTGCCGTCACCGGATTCACGCTTGGCCACTCGCTGACGTTGGCCCTGGTAGCGCTCGGTATCCTGAAGCCTGAAACGGCAACGATCGAATCCCTCATCGGCTTTACCGTCGCTTGGGCAGCGGGCGACGCGCTCGCCCGCGCCCGAGCGATCCCGCAATCCTACGCGCTGATCGGCGCCGCTGGGATTTGTCTATTGCCTCCGCTTGCGCATGTCCTCGGCTTGCCGGTGCTCCCGTGGATTGTCATCGGCGGCATCGCGCTCTTTGCCGCCACGATGTCGTACGCCCGCGGCATCGACGCGCCCTACGTGGCGCCGGTCATCGCCACCGTGTTCGGCCTCGCCCACGGCGCAGGATTTGCCGGCCCGTTGCTCGCGCTACACATCCCATCCGGCAGCCTGATCTGGACATTACTCGCCTTCAACATCGGCGTGGAACTCGGCCAGTTGACGGCGCTCGCGATCTTGGCCGCCGTCCTCTGGGCGGTCCGCCGCACCTTCAAGGAAGTACCCCCTGTCGCATTCGACGCCACTGCCGCGTTCCTCTTCGCCCTGGGCGCCTTCTGGTTCGTGTCGCGAGCCCTTGCGTAGGCGCTCCGATTACCTCCGAGGTCATTGAATGCCCACCGCCGACCCCCGACAATGGGGTCAGCAGGAGGCAAACATGTCCCTTTCCACGTTCGAACCCACCGGCCGCATAGGCGAACAGTTCCCGAATTTGCTCAAGACCTGGCGCACGAAACGGCGCATGTCGCAGCTCGACTTGGCGCTCGCCTCCGGCGTCTCGCAGCGCCACGTCAGCTTCCTCGAGTCCGGCCGCGCGAAGCCCAGCCGCACCATGATCCTCCAACTCAGCGAAACGCTGGAGGTGCCCTTGCGCGAACGCAACGATTGGCTCACCGCCGCGGGCTTCGCGCCAGTCTTCCGCGCGAGGCCCCTCGACGACCCGCAGATGACGCAAGTGATGCACGCCGTGCGCATGATGCTGACCAGCGCGGCGCCGTTCCCCGCCGTCGCGATCGACCGCGCCTGGAACATCCGCCTTTCGAACAAACCGTTCGACATGATGAGCCAATTGATCGGGCCGGATCTCTGGGCCCGCGTCGGCGGTGCCGAGCGCAATCTGATGCGCCTCTTCTTCCACCCGAACGGCATCAAGCCGCTGGTGACGAACTGGACGGCGGTGGCCCCGTTACTGTGGCACCGCGCGCAACGCGAAGCCGAGGCGCTCGGGGGTCAAGAAATGAAAGCTGTTCTCGCCGACCTCAGCCAGTACCAAGAAGCCGAAACGCTATGGGCCGCTGAAGACGCAGCACTTGTCCCCGTTCTGCCGCTGGAGATGACAAAAGACGGGCTACGCATATCGCTCTTCACGGTCATCGCGACCTTCGGCACCGCCCAAGACATCACCGCCGACGAACTTCGCATCGAAACGCTTTACGCGGCGGACGAAGCGACGCGGCAACTCTTCATGGCGATGCAGGGATAGCTCAGGCGCTCAGACGCTCGCGCTCGACCGGCGCGACCACTAGTCGTTCCACCGGCAGCGCCACTGTCGCGATCGTGCCGCGGCCGACTTCGCTGTCAATTTCGAACGAGCCTTGGTGCAGCTCAACCAGCCGCCGCACGAGCGGTAGGCCAAGCCCCGGCCCGTGCGCTGTCTTATCGCTGGAGAACGCCACGGGCGATAGGTTCGCGGGCATGCCGATGCCCGTGTCTTCGATCGCGACCGCCGGACGTCCGTAAGCATCCGTGCGCAGCGAGATCTTCACCTGGCCCGCTTCGGGCGTGAACTTGATCGCGTTCGAGAGCAAGTTGAACATCACCTGCCGCAACTTATGTCCGTCCGCGCGAACGGGCAGGGCGCTGTCCGCACCTTCGATGCTCATCGAAACCTTTGCCTTCGCGGCCGCATCGTTCATCAGATCCACGCTGTCGCGCACGAGCAAGGAAAGATCGATTTCGGTCTCATCCAGCGATAGATGCCCAGCTTCCGCCTCGGAGAGATCAAACAGGTCGTTGATCACGGCCAGCAACTGAACGCCCGCCCTGCTGATGTTGCCGGCATGGCCTGACGGCATGCGTCCGGCAGCGATCGCTTGCAGGTTCTCGCGATTGATCGCGTCCGCAAGTTCGACGATCGCCGACATCTGCGTCTTGAACGCAAGTGCCAGGCTTGCCAGATGCTCCGACTTCTTGTGCAGCGCGGACTCGGCATCCTCCTTGGCGCGCGCCAAGTCGGCCTCGCGCGCCACCAACCGGTCGCGCACGATCTTGGTCTGACGGAAAACTTCGACCGATCGCGCCAACGGCGCAAACGTGTGCTGCGGCGCCACGGCTACCGCACGCGCCGACACGTCGCCACGCGCCACCCGGCTCATCGTGGTCTCAAGCTGCACCAGCGGCGTCGACCAATGCCACGCAAGATAGAGCGCAAGCACTGCCGCTATGACGCCAACAAGCATCGTGACATTCAACAGCCTGTCCGCTGCCGAAAAGATCGCCGCCGCTGGTGCGAGCCCAAGCACCGCAAAGCCCGTCTCGTGCACTAGGGTCTTGCCGGTCGGCACGACGCTCGCAACCAAATAGGGCTCGGCCTTCCAATCGATCGTTGTTGCGCCGCCGCCACGCACGATCCCGGCCGCTTTGAGGGCGTCGAACAGCGTCCCGTCGCGTTTAGCGGCGAACGCGATCCGCCCGTCGCTTCGCCGCGTCACGACCACGTTGTGACCCGCTTTCGCCAGCGTTGAACTCGCAACAACCGACGACATCAGCGTCTCGACATCGAGCGTTCCCGTCAACGTTCCGATCACGCTCTGCCGGTCGTAGGCCGCGATCAACGGGACCGTGAAGGCGATCGTCTCGGTCGAACTGGGAGTCCGCGCGCCGTAAGCGCTCTGCTGCACGCGACCCGACATTGCCGCAACGTGGCCGTCGTCCGTCGAAAGATCGAGTCCGCGATCTTCCTTAGCCGTCGCGGCGATCACGACGCCTCTGGCGTCGGCGACAACGAGCTTGGAAAAGTCATTGTACCGTGTCTTCAGCGCAGCGATCGTGCTTGCAACATCGCCGCCGTCATCCGCAATGAGCGTATCCTGCATGACGGGGAGCGCGCTCCACGCCCTCAAGTGCGTAAGGTCGAGCGCGATGCGGGCGTCGATCGC
The DNA here is from genome assembly GCA_964547645.1 of uncultured Flavobacteriaceae bacterium. Classification (GTDB taxonomy): domain Bacteria; phylum Pseudomonadota; class Alphaproteobacteria; order Micropepsales; family Micropepsaceae; genus SZUA-430. Next base: position 12,448 of record CAZJOM010000070.1, on the reverse strand, counting down.
CGTCGCAACCGACTGCGTCGCCGCTTCAAGATCGCGCGCACTGGTGTCGCGCAACGTCGCGCTCGCGCTGAACCACATGACGCCTAGGCACAACAGCAACGGCATCCCGATCAGAACGGCCATCGCCGCCGTGATCTTCCCCCTCAACCACATAGACGCGCCCCATCCTTCGTGCAGCGGCGCGGCGGCTCAGCGGTCTCAACCGCAATCACCGTCCACCCATCGACCGACTTGTAACTCACATTGAAATGCTCCGGCCCACGCACGACCTCGCCGACGCCGGCGTCTGCCGTCCCCCTCACCGCGCGCCGCAGCGCCTCAAGCGAAAGTCCACCCAGTATCTTCGTGTTGGTCCCCGGGCGGCTGTCGGCGAGCACTGCGCCCTTCTCGTCGATCAGAACGATCGCTTGCCGCTTGCCAATGCCGCGCGCAAGGACGGTCTTGTACGCGGCGAAGTATTGCGTCGCGCTGAGCACGAACTCAGCCTGTTCGCGCCAGATGACTGCGGCTGCATGAACGACAGTCGTCACGCCATGCAGAACCGCTGTCCTGCGTGCGGGCGCGGCAAACCCGGCCATCGTGACCATGTCCAATTTCGGATCGATCTTGGTGATCGACTTGTCATAGTCGCCCACCCGCACGACGAACTCGCCCGAACGATCGGTCAGTGCGACTTCTCGGATGCCGAAGCGTTTGTTCAACGTACCGAGCGCGGTCTCGATGCGCTTGCGCAACCGTTCGCCTTCGCCAAGCGTCGCGGCCGTGAGGTAGGCGGCGAACAGCCGATCTTGCGCCAACGTCGCAACTTGGCTCGATGCGCGGTGTTTGAACAAAGCAACGGCGGCGGCTTTCTCTTGCGCCAAGCCTTGAACGGCGTCGAACTGCCCCGCGCGCGCATTCGCGCACGCCAGCATGGCGCCGATCGCCAAGATGAGAAGAGCCCCACGCATCCGAAAGTCTTGTTATGGTTTTGTTAGTGCGCGTGAACGCCTGTTAAGCGATCCGCGCCCCGCTTCGTACGGTTACGACACTACGAACGGCGCTCTAAGAAATGCTGAAAAGCGATCGACGGTTCGAAAAGATTCGCAGGGCCACGCCGCGCTGTTGCTAATCCGCGTCGGCAGAATCTGCCGTGATCGCGTAGGAGACCCCAAATAGCACGCCAAGCAGTCCGTCTATAAGTCCGGCGCCAAGCACACTCGCCGGAATGTCGCCGTTCGAATAGAGCAGCAACGTCGCCAACGTGAACGGAAATTTCTCCAACATCGCCACCAGCATCATCAGCCGGTAGCGGATCGGATCCGTCGCGATCATCAGAAATGCAACCTGCCACGCGAGCCCAAGCAAGAAGAACCCGTGCACATATTGCGGATGGCTGGTTACGACCGAAAATTCGCCGGCACCGGCCAGATAAGCGAGGTAGAGCCCACCCAGAAGAAGTAGGCCCCAAATCCCGGCCGCTTGAAAGACCCGCGTGGCGAAGAGCAAGCGCAACGGAACCTAACGCCAACCCTTGAGGAGCCGCGTCTCGTCGGGCAGTGGGGGCAGCGTGGTCGCGTCGATGCGGATTTCTTTCGCCGCCAGTCCGTCCGGCCCGTTCACCACATGGAACGTCACCGTTTGCCCGCTGTCGAGCTTCGGCCGGTCGCACGGCACGACGTCATCGATGTTGAAGATCGCATCGCCGGCATTGCACGCACTCTCGACGAGCCCGTACGATTTGCGCGGCGAATACGCCTTGATCACACCGACGCGCCGCGTCGCTTGTGGTTTCGCGATCGGCAAGACCGACGGCACCAGATTGTCTGGATCGTTGCCGTTACTTTGGGGCGCGATGTCCCAGTTGATCGCGCGTTGAGCCATGACGAACCTCTACTGTTAGAAGCTCCCCCGGTTAAAACGCACGCGGGCGGTTCTGCATCACATCGATACGGTTTCCGTCCGGATCGTAGAACGAAAACCACTTCGACCCTTCGCCACCCTGAAGCGGGGTGATGCTGACGCCGAGTCCCTCCAGCTTGCTATGAATCCCGTCGATGTCGCCAGTGCGAAAATTCGGGAACGAACTCGCCGTCTGCGTGTTGGCCAGCGTTTCGCCATCGGCCAACTGCCAGAGGCACAGGTTTGGGCCCCGACCCAGATCGAGAACCACAGTCGGCCCGGAAGAGTTCTCGGTCGGATGCAGTTCCAAAACCCGCTCATACCAGTCGCGGGCCATTTTCAGGTCTCGCACGCGCATGACGACCATATTCAACGCGTCGAAAATACCGGCGTGAGGCCGCGGTCCCGCACCGGGACCAGCGCCGCGCGGGCCAAAGCCGCCGCGTCCGCCGCCTTCATGACCGCCACCGCCGAACCCGCCACGCGGCGGCCGTCCGCCGCCGTCTCTGTCGCGAAATCCGCCGCCACCGCCACGATCATCGCGATCGCGGAAACCGCCGCCGCCACCACCGCCGCGTGGTGGCGGCGTGGGTGCAGGTCCGTCGAGCGCCAACTCCGCAGCCATCGTCTTGCCGCGGTCTTGAGCGAGATCGAATGAAACGCGTTGTCCTTCGCCTAGAGTTTGGACACCCGCTTTGGTCAATGCGGAAACATGTACGAAGACGTCGGCGCCGCCGCCATCAGGTAGAATGAAACCGAATCCCTTAGCCTGATTAAACCACTTAACAGTTCCAGTTTTCCGCATCGTCCGCGCCAGCCCTTGCGATAGTCACAGTCTCTCTCGACCCAGCACACGCGCTGGGGGATTTGCCAAACGTGGCAACCAATACCGCGAGAATCGCCGTCTGAGAAGCGGGGAAATCACACAAGAGTAATGTTTGTAATAACAATTGAAGCGCCAGTTTAGGCAACGCTGATCCGGTAGGCGCAGCGGCGCGCGCCTGCCAGAATGTGATCCGTGCGCTGCACAACGACGTTTCGCCCCAGCGCTGCGCGAAAAACCTCAAGCTCTTGGCGGCACAGACCGGTGCACGCAGCCGCCGCGCGGCACACGGGGCAGTGGTTTTCGACCAGCAAGAATGTTTCGCCGTCGCTCGACGCTTCGGCCATGTAGCCGGCTTCAGTCCGCAACCGCGCGAGCCGCTTGACCTTCTCCTTCAGCGTCGTCGCCGACGAAAGGGCCGCGCGATAGCTCGCGATCTGATGCTCGGTGCGCTTCTCGATCAGCTTGTCGAGCCCGCGCTCGCCGAACACGTCGCGGATGTTGCCGATCAATTCGACGGAGAGCTCTGCATGCGCATCGGGAAACAAAGCATCCGCGCGCTGCTCGACTTGCCAAAGCTTCGACGGTCGCCCGCGCCCGCCATCCTTCGGCGCCGCTGCAAAAGAGACCAACCCCTCGTCCTCCAGCGCATAAAGATGCTGCCGCACCGCCATCGGCGTAACGTCAAGCGACTTGGCGATCTCTGCCGCCTCGCTGGGTCCATGGCGCTTGAGAAAATCGAGCACCGCCTGCTTGGCCGAACTCGAAGCTGTGATCGTGGTCATGTGGAATTTAGTAAAGCAATGGCTTGTGAAAAGCAAGAGAACGCGGGACGCGGGCATCCTGCAGAAATGCTAATCGCCATCAGGCGTTGAGCTTTGACGAAGCGGGGGGCTAGACTGCCTGCGTCTCACGAGGAGCGCTCATGTCCAAATCCCCCGTCGCGCTGATCATCGGCGCGGGCGACGCCACCGGCGGCGCGATTGCGCGCCGCTTCGCCCGTGAGGGTTATGTTGCCTGCGTCACACGACGCGAGAAGGACAAGCTCACGGCCCTCGTCGCGCAAATCGGCGCCGCCGGCGGCAAGGCACACGCCTTCGGCTCTGACGCCCGCAAGGAAGAGGACACGATCGCGCTCTTCGACGAGATCGAACGCGATATTGGTGAGATCGAAGTCGCCGTCTTCAACATCGGCGCCAACGTGCGCTTCCCGATCTCGGAAACCACCTCGCGCGTCTACACGAAGGTTTGGGAGATGGGCGCCTTCGCCGGTTTCCTTATGGGCCGCGAAGCGGCGCGCCGCATGACGCCGCGGGGCAGGGGCACGATCCTCTTCACCGGTGCGACTGCCAGCATGCGCGGCTCGGCGGGCTTCTCGGCGTTCTCCGGCGCCAAGTTCGCCCTGCGTGCGCTCGCGCAAAGCATGGCGCGCGAACTCGGGCCCAAGGGCATACACGTGGCGCACGTCGTGATCGATGGCGCCATCGACACGGCCTTCATCCGCGACACATTCCCCGAAATGTATGCCAAGAAAGCTGAGGACGGGATTCTGTCTCCCGACCACATCGCCGACATGTATTGGATGCTCCACCGCCAGCCGCGCGATGCCTGGACGCACGAGCTGGACCTAAGACCTTGGATCGAAAAATGGTGAGGACGAAGTAATGACCAAAGCGGTGGAATTCCTGTTCGATTTCGGTAGCCCGACCTCGTACCTCGCCTACAAACAGCTCCCAAAGATCGCCAGTCGCCACGGCGCACGCATCGTTTGGACGCCAATTCTGCTCGGCGCCATCTTCAAAGCGACCGGCAACTCATCGCCGGTGATGGTGCCTGCCAAAGCGCGCTACATGAATGCGGACCTCGCGCGCTTTGCGAAGCGCTATGGCGTAACGCTGAACTTCAACACGCACTTCCCGGTCAACACTCTGCCGCTGATGCGCGGCGCCGTCGCCTACCAGTCGACGAACCAGTTCGATCTCTACGTGAACGCTGTCTTCGACGCGATGTGGGCGCATCCGCGTAATCTGAACGACCAAGCTGAGATCGCGCACGTCATGCGCGACATCGGCATCGATCCTGGCGACTTCGTGGCGCGCATCGAACGCAGCGACGTGAAGGAAAAGCTGAAGGCCAACACAGAGGGCGCTGTCGCACGCGGTGCATTTGGCGCCCCGACATTCTTCGTCAACGGCGAAATGTTTTTCGGCCAGGACCGCCTTGATTTCGTCGAGGAGATGCTCTTGCCCTGACAAGTTCCCCCGAGAGGCGAGTGCGCTGGCGTTACCGCCGGGGCACGGCAACGAGAATCCCGGCATCTCACGGCACGCGCCACCATTGCCCTTCCACCACTTTGCAGGCTCAATAGACGGCTGCAATCGCGCGGGTGGGGCCGGGCGATAGCTTGGGTAGGGCGGGTCCGGATGACGTCGGAAGTCATGCTGTTGAACACCCAGGGCGGCGCCCTGGCGGCCGACAGTGCGCTCACCGCAATTGAGTACCACAAGGACGGCACCGCCTCGGTCCGCTACCAAACGGGCGCGGACAAGATTTTCATCATGAACGCCACATTGCCCGTGGCCTCGATGATTTTCGATGTGGCGGAGTTCTACCGCTACCCCTGGGGCACGATCTTCGAAGCGTTCAAGTCGACGACGTCGTCGCCTGGCAACTCCGTGTCCAAGGTCGCCCAGTCGCTGATGGAGTTTCTCGCGCGCTGGACCTCGGGCGCCGACAGCAAGCTGCAAACGCTACTGCCGTTGGAAGAAGGGCAGGAGCGCCTCTCCTTCGCCATCTACATCGCAGCGCTCGTGCAGCGGTTCTACCAATGTGCCGAACTCTCAGGCGGGCAGAACACCCAGAAGGCGCAAGTCCTCTCACGCGCACTCGATATGCTGCGCTTCGAAAGCCAGTTCTCCGGCGACTACTTCCAGAACCTATTCCTGCCGCACGGCGAGACACCGGCGCGCCGCCCGGTCATCGGCGAGAGCTCGCAACGCCTCGTCGCGCTGCTCGACGAATACCTCGATCGCCTGCTCACAGGCATGCTGAAGGCGATGTTTGGCGAAGGCGGCATCCCCGATCAGACGAAGGCGGCGCTCGCCGAGATCGCGGTGAACTCGTGCCTCACCGATTGGATTCCGCCGGGCGTGCCGAAAACCGGTATCGTGTTTGCCGGTTACGGGAGCAGCGACGTCCGCCCACTCTACATCGAAGTGCGCATCGGCAGCGCCTTCGGCGGCATCGTCAAGCACCAGCTTGTGACCAGCGGCGCACCGAACCAACGAGAGCCCGCGATCATCCGTTCCTTCGCGCAAGCCGACCTGATCGACGCCCTCCTACGCGGTGCGCAACCCGGCTACAAATACGTCGTCTTCCAGCTGATGCGCCAAGGTATTACGGCTTTGCTGAACGCCGTCGGCGGCGAAATCGCGAAGAAGGACTCCAGTCTGGCGAAGTCGGTGCTGCAAACATTCGACCAAGCGCCTCTCGCGGTCGCGCGCGCGATCATCATGGCCGGGGACGACATAGCCAAACACGCGATGGAAATGCGCGTGGCCGAGGTGGTTAACTCCGCCGCGCCAGAGCTGCTGGCGAGCTACGCCGCCAAGCTGGTCCGCCTTTCGGTCATCGAGCACGAATTGACAGGCAGTCAGTCGGTGGCAGAGCCGATCCTGGCGCTCCATATGAAGAAGGGCCGGGCCGAGTGGGTCCGTGGCTCGAAGGTGAGTTGAGGTTCCCCGATGAAAAAGTCCAAACCCACCGATACCCGCAAGCCCGTCGTGAAGATCGTGCACGAGATTCTCGACATGGCGAAGGCCGGTCGCGCCGATGGCCCTTCGTCCGGGCTCTACGGCCGCGACGCGCAGATGTCCTCGGCGCTGACGCGCGCGGGCACGTTTCTCGCCAGCCTCGATCACGCGGCGCCGGCGAAAAAGGCCCACCCGCTGCACAATCTTCTCGGTGCCTTGAATCCGCCGAAACCAAAAAAGCGTCGCAGCTGGTTCTTCGCCGCAAAAGAGTCACCGATGCCCGACGCCAAACGCATCGAGCAGTTGCTGAAATCGGTAAGCAAAGACTCGACGCGGCTCGTTCTCGAAGCACACCTTCCCGAGGCCCCCGCAGAGGTCAACCGCGACCTCAACTGCGTTCTTCCCGAAGGAGCGGCAGACCCGGTGTGCGAGCCGAGGTAGCGACGGGGAGTGGTGGTTAGGGGATGGGATTGGTGAGACCAATCACCCATTCACTTCTTCCTTGGCACCTTCAAGCCGCCAGCGACCAGGCGTTCCCAGACCTGTTCTGCGTTCTGAGCAAACGCGAACAGCTTCAAATCCCTCTTCTCGATAACGCCTGCTTCGACGAGCGCATCGAAGTTGATAATCTTCGTCCAATACTCACGGTCGAACAGCACGATGGGAATCGGTGGCACCTTGCGGGTCTGGCGCAACGTGAGCATCTCGAACAGCTCGTCCATCGTCCCGAAGCCGCCGGGAAAAACGACAAGCCCGCTGGCCCGCATCGCCAAGTGCATCTTACGCATCGCGAAGTAATGGAACTGAAAGGTCAGTTCCGGCGTCGAGTACGGATTCGGCGTCTGCTCTTGCGGCAACCGGATATTGAACCCGATCGATGGGGCCCGCACATCGGCGGCGCCGCGATTCGCGGCTTCCATCGTGCCCGGTCCACCGCCGGTTGCAATGACGTTGTCGCGCACGACGCCGTTGCCGTCGAGAGCGCCGCCACGCTCTGACGCAATTCGTCCGAACGCACGGGCCTCCCCGTACCAGCGGTGCGACGGCTGCGTGCGAGCGGAGCCGAACACAACGATGGTCGAGCGTATCCCAGCCGCGCGTAACGCCTCTTCGGCCTTCGCATACTCAAGCATAAACCGCACGCCGCGCATGGAATCGCTAAGCAGGAAGTCCGAGTCGAGCGCCGGTAGCCGATAGCTCGGCGAAGCCTGCTGCTCGGCGCTTGGCGATTTGGGATGACTTGGCTTTCGGCGACGCATGGCGATCGGTTGGAGACGCTTAGGAAAGGGTGAATGTTACCGCCAATTCATTGACCGGCGATTGACAAGCCATACCGTCCCCGAATGGGATTCCTAGCGTTTGCCGCGATCATCATTATACTGAGCATATGAATCTGGCTGCCATCATTATCGTCGCGCTTTCGGTCGTGGCCGGTGCCGGGCTCGGTTCCGCCCTCACCTGGGCGGCGAGCAGGTTCGCCGAGGTCCAACTGCCGGTCCGCTGGGTCGCCCTCGGCGGTGCCACGCTCGGCGCACTCGTTGCCTTAGCTGTCGTCAACGACTGGGCGTCGGCACTGCGTTCGGAAGCACCGGTCTCTGTCGCCAATGTGCTGCCCTACATTGCCGACATCAAGGCGCGCGAGCCGACGCTTTATGAGCGTATCGAGACATCCGTCATCCGAGATCGCCAGGACGGCAAAGAGCCGGAGGAGATCCGTGCGAACGCTCGGTCGCTGGTCACCTCTTATGTTGCGGACAAGATTCCCTTCCTGCCCGACGATCTCACCTACGAAGTTTACGCTACGACCCGCGATTCGCTGGCGTATCTCGCCGCCAAGAAAGAGTTCGCCGCCTGCGCCGAACTCGCGCGCGGTCATGTCAAATCCGACATCGACACGAAGCTGACCCCCGAACTTGTCGAGCGCACCAACAACAATATCCTGCGCGTCATCACCACCTCCCCGAACCGCGATGCCACAAAGATGCCGGCGGAGGAGTTCTCACAACTGACCAACAAGTCGTTCGCCGACGCCTCGCAGGCCACCGGCATCCCGCCTG
>CAZJOM010000070.1:0-3835 GCA_964547645.1 uncultured Flavobacteriaceae bacterium | reverse complement strand
CAACTGACCAACAAGTCGTTCGCCGACGCCTCGCAGGCCACCGGCATCCCGCCTGAAGAGATGCCCGAACTCCTCAGCGCCCAAGGCGACCCCACCAAGGCATGCCGCCTAATGAAGGCGTTCTTCGACGCCCTCTTGTCCCAACCTGTTGAAGTCGCTGCGGCCGCTCTACGAAGTCTAGCCTCAGGCGAAGGCCAGTAATCCCAACAAGCGAACCCGGTCCCCAGAAATCCCCGTACGCGAGAATACCCGGAGGCGGGTCACACCTCGTGCAACGAGTTCATTCGGTATAGATTCAAACGGCTTGCGAGTGTGGGGATGAGGGATGGCTGAAGTACCGTTCAGCTCCGTTCAGGAGTTTAGCGAAACCTGCATGAAAGCTACGCGTCCCGACCAAATCGCGAGGCCGCTCAGCACTCTCGCTGGCAGCTTGGGGCTCACATCCTGGTACGCAGGATCGCTGCTGCACGAAAGCGAGTTATGTCGCAGTGGGTTTGGCTTCTACGAGGGGTCGGCGGAGTGGAGTCGGCGTTACACCGACGAGCGGTATAGCGACATTGACCCTGTCTTCGAGCATGCAAAGCTAACAGAACGCCCATTTCGCTGGTCTGAAAAAGCCACGTTGATCGACAAATCGGACGAACGCGCCTGGCGCGTGCTCGGTGAAGCGAGCGAATTCGGCGTGCGTGAGGGATTCACCAAAGCTTGGCACGGATTCGGCGAGGTCCCGGGCGTCGTAACATTCGGCGGCTTGAAACCCGACCTTTCACAAGAATCTCAGATGTCTCTGCTTCTCGTCGGGGCGTTCGCATACGAGGGCTTTCGCCGGGTCACGCAAGGCTTCAAACCCGTTCCACTGGTGCTCACCCGGCGCGAACTCGATGTCTTGCGCTGGTCGGCGGAAGGAAAAACAGCGTGGGAGATCGGCCAAATACTCTCAATCGCGGAGCGAACGGTCCGCTGCTACCTCGCCCAACTCAAGCGCAAATACGCTGTTCCAACAATGATGCAAGTGGTTGTGCTGTCGATGCTCGACGGCAATCTCAAGATAAGCCCGTCAACTCGGCAGAACTGACGATAGCCCCGCCGTTTGGCCGGCCCGATGCTATGGGCCCACAACGAAAACACGGGGCAAAGACATGGTTCACTTGGTGGTTGGCGCGACAAATCCGAATTGCCGCGAGTTGCTGGCGGCGATGTTTCGGCAACGATACGACATCTTCGTCAAGGAAAAGGGCTGGAAACTCAAGACATACAACGGTTTGGAGTTCGATCAGTACGACACTGGCAAGTCGGTATATCTCATAGAGCACGACGAGGATGGGGACATAGCAGCCTCGATGCGTATGAACACGACCGATGGGGCATTTATGTTGGCGGACTTGTTCTCGGAGATGTGTGAACAGGGCCTCCCGAGGGGGTGCGATACCTGGGAGTTGACGCGTGGCGCCTTAGCCAAGAACCTTCGCCGGTCCGGATATTGGGGACGAATGCAATGCGCTTTGGTGGAGGCGGCGCTGTTATTCGGCGTGAAGAAGGCATGTGGTCTTTTTACGGTCGACCACGTTATGCGCCAAATGCGCGGCGGTTCGGACGCAAAGCCACTTGGGCAACCGCGCATGATCGACGGCGAGGCCAACGTCGCGTTTCAATTTCCTTTGAATGCCGAGGTCCTTCAACGGACCCGTGACGTCTACAAGATCAGGGGACCGGTCATTGAGCACATCCACCTGATGCCGGCAGACCAAAAGTTGGCCGCATGACGAGGCACACCAAGCCTCATGTTGACGAGAAGTGGGCGATTGCTCAGCTCCACGAAGTGTGGCGCTGGGCGATCGCCAACAATCGTCACTTTGTTGCGTATCTGATCGGCGTGGCAATCCTGGCGTTCGACCATGACGACGGGCGCGGTCGCTTTAGGGCGCCGCACCCCGAAGCCCCACCAAAAACCAAGTGATCCCGAGGCTAGGGCCGCACACCGCGCAATCCCGTGATGTTCTGTATCACCGCGTCCGACGCCTCCGTCGGCAAGAACTCCGCCAGCGCGATGAACGCCCGGTTCGGCAAGAACGGCACGACATAACGCGCCCGTGGCTTGCGCGCTTCGACCGCTCGCACGATCGCCGCCGCCGCCGTTTCCGGTTTCGCCGCGTTCGGATGCAGCTCGCGCTGGAAGGCCATCACCTTTTTGACTTGTTCGGCGTAGGGCGAGCCGGTTGCGAACGCCTCCATACTCTTGCGCTCGATCTCGCCGAAGCCGGTGTTGATCGCGCCGGGCTCGATGATCACAACTTCGATCCCGAACGGACGCAACTCGTTGCGCAGTGCGTCCGACAACGCCTCGATCGCATGTTTCGTCGAATTGTACGGACCGAAGAACGGCAGAGCGAGCCGCCCAACGACGCTGGAGATGTTGATGATCCGCCCGCGCCGCCGCTCGCGCATCTGCGGCAGGAACGCCCGGATCATGCGCATCGGCCCGAATACGTTGGTCTCGAACTGGGCCTTGAGATCCGCGTCCGTTACTTGCTCCAACGGCCCGGTGAGCGCGTAGCCCGCATTGTTGATCAATACGTCCAGACCGTCTTGCCCGACGAGCGACGGAACTTCGGCCTTCGCTGCCTCGACCGACTCTGGCGATGTTACGTCGAGCGCAACGACATCGACCTTGCCCTTTGCCGTCCGTTTGATTTGTTCAAGCGCCGCCACGTTCCGCGCCGCAGCGATGACGTGGTGCCCTTGGGCTGCGAGCTTGATCGTCGTCGCCCGCCCAATCCCCGCGGAGGCACCCGTAATAAGCACTGTCGCCATGGCCCGCGAGGCTCCCGTTGTTCAGCGTGCGATTTAATCATGTTAGCCCGCACGTAGAACAATGAAAAAGGGCCGCAATCCTTTGCGGCCCTTGGGATAAGTCAGGAGGCTGCGGCCTACCAGTAGAGCTTCAAGCCAAGCCCCGCACGGTAGCCCGTGATATCCTTCTGCAAGCTCTCGTGATATCCGCCGTCGAGGAATAGCGCCAGGTTCTGATCGAGGTACGACTGCATACCGGCGTCGATCGAGAGCAACTCGTCGTTGGTGTCGGCCGTCACCGAGACCGCACCCATCGCCACCTTGTTGATGCCGTCGGACAGAACGGTCGAGTACGACACCTGCGCCCAAGGCCGCACCGACCCGCCCCAGGTAATACCATCGAAGCGTAAGCTCGCCTTGGCCTCAACCAGTCCGGTCTCTTCGGTCGACGCCAGGCCGAAGCAGCTTTCGCCGCAATCCGTGCCGTCGTAGTTCACCGATCCCATGAGCTTCATCGCAATCGGTTCCACGCCGAGACCGATGCCAGCCTGCGCCGAGCCGATGAACCCGCCCGTCGACGCCCTCGTCGCGCCCAGAAGCGCGCCGCTGTAAATCCAGTCCATGTCGGTGTAACCGCCGGACAAGTTGAGGAAAAACGCCGAGCTTGTGAAGGCAGCGTACGCCTCAATCACGCGCAGGTTTCCGGTGAAGGCGCCAACGCCGGCTGGAGTCGTCAGGTCGCCCGAAGCGTCGCCAAAGCCGCCCGAAACGCCGCCAATCCAACCGGCACCCATGCGCCAATCCATGCCGCCCGTCGTGCAGCTGAAATCTTCGCTGGCGTCGATGCCGGTGTCCGGACCGAACGACGTGCTGCCTTGCCGGTAGCCGATCCAGGCGCGCCCATAGGTCGCCCCCTTCGGACTATCGGGAACGCGTTGGTCATCGCGGAAGCAATGACGTATGGCAGCCTGGCCCGCCGAAAGGATTGCCGCATGAGCAAAGAGCTCGTCGCGCGTCGCCGATTGCAGGAAGTAGCCGTCGTCGC
>CAZJOM010000069.1:0-21682 GCA_964547645.1 uncultured Flavobacteriaceae bacterium | reverse complement strand
CCTTCGATCACGATGAAGCGCGGGCCTTCCTTCTCGCCCAGGACGACGGCGGCGAGTTGGCCGTTGAAGGTGGCGCCTATGTCGACATTGATGCGGTTGCGCTTCAGTTCCGGCTCGCGTGCGGGGGTGTGCCCGTGCACGACGACAACGCCGTGGTCCACGTCGCTGCTCAGGAAGTGGTCGCGGATCCAGAGCATATCCTTCTCCTTTTGCTCGGCGAGCGGGCGACCGGGGACGATGCCGGCGTGCACGAAGAAATAGTTGCCCGCGCGGTAGGTGAGATCCAGCCGATCGAGCCACTGCAGGCGCTCGGGGCCGATGGCGCGGGCGAGCGCCAGACTGTTGCGCGCGTCGCGCCCGCCGAGGCCGAGTGAGGCCATCGTTTCCTCCCCGCCGTTGTCCAGCCAGCTCAGCCAGACATCGCGGTCGTCCGTATCCAGACAATCGAGCATCAGCTGTTCGTGATTGCCTTTCAGGCAGACGCTCTTAAACCCCGGCAGGCCGCGCATGACGCGGTCGATCACCTCGACGCTGCGCGCGCCGCGGTCGATGTAATCGCCGACGTAGACGATGACGCCCGGCTGCCAGCCGTGCCGCAGGCGATGCTGCGCTTGGATCACCTCGTGCAGACGCGCGAGCAAATCGTCCCGCCCGTGCACATCACCGATCGCATAATGGACGTCCAAGGTTCGCGCCTCTCTAGCCTAATTCATTAGCGTGCTTTGGCTTGGCGCACCATGGGCGTGCGCGGCCAGGTTAGTCGGGGTTCCGCGCGATCAGGGCGGCGCGGGCGCCGCGCAGCAGCAGTATCGAATACATGTGGTGGAACCACAGCATTGCTTTGAAGGAGGCGGGCAGCCCTCGGCCGACAGGCTCGTTGGCGAGGGGCACGACGGCGGAGCCGAAGAAGAGGCGCGTCGATACGTTGCCGGCGTCGGTCTCGGGCGTGATCATGAACCAAGACCGCGTGCGGCCAACATAGTCGCACATGAGCAACTGGTCTTCGGCGCGCCGCTCGACGGTCCAGGCGGCGAAGTTCGACGCGGTACCCGACACCAATCTTTTCACGTCCTCGTCGGTCGATGGTTTGCTCACCGCCCGTGCAAGGATGAATCGCTCGGCGCGGAAGAGCGGCGTCGTGTAGAATGCAGCGACGTAACTTTGCAGCGTGCGCGCACCGCCGACGACGGTCGTGTAGCAGTCCGTGTGGGCGCCGGCGTCGCGATAGGCTTCGAGAAAGGCGCCCATCGGGAGCGTCGCCCGTTTTTCGATCATTCCAGCTGCTCGATCTGTTCGCGGTGAGTGACTTCGAGTTCGGGGCCGTTGAGGCGGGTGAGCCAGCCGCGGACGCGAATCGTTTTGCCCTGATAGGTTTCGGGGCTTGTGCCCTCTTTTGCCATGCGCTTAGCGTCTCGGCGCGCAATGGTCACGGTAAAGTCGGTGCGGTAGTCGGGGCCGAAATTCAGGAACATGCGGTCGCGGCTGACCTTCGCGCTCAAGACTTTTCCTTCGACGAGTTGGAACGTGCCGATGTCGGCGTCGAGGTTGTTGGGGTTACGGACTGCATAGGTGGGGTCGTTCCAGAGACCACGCTTTGCGGCGCGCGCGGCGGCCTCATCGGCGAGCAAGGCGGGGGCACAACGGCGCATGTCGGGGCGGGTCGCCACGCGCGCGAGACCTTCGGCGATCAGCGCGGTTTGTATCCATGCACTATCGGCAAAAACATGCGCGAGCAGCCGGCCGTGCCGGTCCGCGCCGGCATCTGCGAAGGCGAGGCCCACCGCTTTGCCCTCAAGCAAAGCGGTCAAGCGGTCCTTCGCTTTCGCACCGAATGGCGCGGTCGCGGGGGCTTGAAGCGCCGACAAGCGAACACGGCGGCCGTCGGCTGTGTCGAAGGTCATGCCGTCGACGATCGCGACCGCCCTCACCTCTTCGGCCACAGTGAGGTCGCAGCGCAACTTCTCCCCGGCGAACACCGGCGCCGCGAGCAACAAAAGGCCCAGAAAGAGCGGCGCCCAGCGGCACCCCTGATCGCGCTTCGACATTGAGCGGATTATGCCACCGATGATCCCGTAGCTCAGCAGGATAGAGCAACAGATTCCTATATGCTGCGCCGTGCCAGTGGCAATTTGTCGTTCAAAGCCGGCCCCGGTTTGACCTGAGTCAATTCGCCTGCCGTCGGCCTCGCCAAAACTCGTTGCAAATGGCGGCCAAGCAGAATCTGTCGAGCGGAACGTCCGAACAAGGAGCGAATCCGGTGCCGGCGAACGGCGCGTTCGTCGATGAGGTGCGGCGTTTCCTGCGGTCCGCTCTCACCGACGACCTCCGCCGCGCGGGACGCGATACGATTGGCGTTCATTCGAACATCGAGGCCTGCCGCACCTGGCATCACCGCTTGTTCGAGAAGGGATGGATCGCGCCCGCTTGGCCGAAGGAACATGGCGGGACGGGCTGGTCGCCAGCACAGCGTCTGATTTTCGAGCGCGAATGCGCCGACAACGACGCGCCTGTTCTCTTCGCGGGTGGCGTTCGAAACGTCGGGCCGCTGCTGATGGCCGTCGGAACGCCGGCGCAGAAGGAAAGGTACCTGCGTCCGATTCTGAACGGCAGCGATCTCTGGTGCCAAGGCTTCTCGGAGGTCGGTGCGGGGTCCGATCTCGTCGCGTTGCAGACTCGCGCGGAACGCGCGGGCGATCACTACGTCGTCGACGGGGCGAAGATTTGGACGACGGGCGCTCACCTCGCCAACCGCATGTTCGCACTTGTGCGCACTGCCGTTGGTGCACGGCCGCAGGCCGGCATAACATTCTTGCTGATCGACATGTCGTCGCCCGGGATCGCCGTCAAGCCCATCCGCTCGATTGCCGGTGAAGAGGAGTTCTGCGAAGTCCGTCTCGACGGTGTGCGCGTGCCGGTCGCAAATCGTGTTGGGCAGGAGAACGAAGGCTGGGCCGCCGCGCGGCTGCTAATGCGCTTTGCGCGCGCCAGCAATACGACGACCGGTCTGTTGCGCCGCGCCTTCCGTCGCGCGGCAGCCACGGCCAAGAGCTTCGCGCCATCCGACTGCGGCCTAACGCTCGAGCTACTCGAACTCAGGCGCCAACTTGGGGCGTTTGAATCTCTTGAGTTGTCGATCATGAGTTCGACCCCGCAGGAGGGCGTCACCGACGCGCAAGCATCCATGATGAAGACGCTGGCGACAGAACTCCATCAACGGATTACTGAGGTCGCGCTCAGTGCCGCCGGCCCGCTGGCTGCGCCGACACCGTGCGAAGCGGGTTCGTGCTACCTGAACGAAGGCGCATTCGCGACGCGCAAATACCTCGCGACGCGCGCTGCAAGCATCTACTCGGGAACGAACGAAACGCACCGAAATCAGATCGCGCGCTCTCTCTCACTCGCGGAAAACCGGTAAGCGGCGCAGTCGGACGCTCCGATTCAATGCGCCATGAGCACGGCGAACGGCGCACCATGGCGCAGAATGTGGCGGGTGACGCCGCCGAGCACGAATTCGCGAATGCGGCTGTGGCCATAGCCGCCGAGCACTAGCAAATCGCAGCGTTGTGCCTGAACGGCCAGCAAGAGTGCCTCCCCGGTCGACTTCGGCCCGGCGTCGACCATGTGTTCGACCGACTCGATCCCGCGCAGCGCAAGATAGTCGCGCAGATCGTTCAGCGGTTCCGAAACGCCGGTCGCCGCCGTTACTTCGTAAGTGTGTACGCTCTTGGCCCTTGAGAGAAAGGGCAGCGCCGCGGTCACGGCATGGGCCGCCGTCGCGCTTCCGTCATAGGCGACGGCGATACGCTGCCCCGGGCTCTCGGCCGGCTCCTGCGGCACGAACAAGACGGGCCGCGCGCCGCTCAGCAGCGCCGCCTCAAAGCCCTCGCGCAACATGTCCTGCCCGTCGCTACTGGGTGCAAGTCCGAGCACGATCAGGTCGCAAAGCCGGCTGTGGCGCTCTATCTCGTCGGCGAAGTCGCCCTGCACAATTCTAAGCTGCGCCGTCGCGTCGGTGCGGGCGCTGGGCTTATCGTTCAGTTCGATGCCGTATTTCGCGACGGCGCTCTTGAACGTTGCAGTCACCACTTTCTGTGCTTCATCCGAAGCCCTGATCGCGGCGTCGATTGCGTACTGCGCCGAATACCCGCTGAAGTCGGTTCCGACATAACCGTAAGGGACAGCGCGCACCGGATCGAGGCGCACGAACAGCGCCTCGACATGGGCGCCGAACTGGCGGGCCAGAGCGAAGGCGGCCGACACAGCGGCCTTGTCGTTGACGGCGCCGATCACCGGCACAAGAATCTTGCGATACGACATCTGCACGGACCTTTCTGCTTGTCGCCGTCAGATTACGAAGGACGCGCCCATGCGGCCTTGCGCAAGGTCAAGAATCGGCGATGTTGATCAGGATCAAGGTCGGCCCGAATGGCGCGCGTACATGTCGCCCTGGCAAGCGGAGATCGGCGATGAAAAGCGTTACACTACCCCACAACGCTTGGGTGCTCGTCGGCGATGGCCGCAAGGCGCTCGTGTTGCGCAACGAGGGGGACGAAACTTTTCCGAACCTGCAAACCACAACGGTCTTTCGTGACGCGGCGAACCCCGCGACAGCGCAGCTGGGCACAGATCGCCCTGGCCGCGCGGTCGACCATCTTACGGGGCGGCGCAGCGGCATGGAGCAAACCGACTGGCACGAACTCGCGGAACACCGCTTTGCCCAAAGCGTCGCCTCAACGCTATGCGCCCGCGACGACGCCGGCGATATCAGCGCGCTTGTCGTCGTCGCGCCGCCGAAGACGTTGGCGGAGCTGCGTGACTCGTTTTCCGATTCTTTGAAGCGCAAAATCGTGGCGGAAGTTAACAAGGACCTCACGCATCATCCGGTGCACGAAATTGAGCGCCTATTGACGGGTACGCCGAAGAAATAGCGTGAATCCCGCTCAGGAAGAAGGCGTGATCGGATTCCTCGCACCATCGCTGGCCGCCTTGAGCTCGTCTCAGGCCTCCGCGTTAGCTTGCGCCAAGTTTGGGATCGACTGATACTGGCGGAGGGGCGGGCTAGTTCGCTATCCTGCGGCTATGACCACACCGTGGGCGCCCGTTTCGCAAAACCAGTACTGGCTCGTCCTCGCGGCTGTCGCCTGTGTCGCTGGACTCATTTTTGCCGCCGATCTGGTATTCTCAAGCGGCTATGCGGTCTGGGTGCTGTATCTGCCTTTGTGCGTGTACATCGCTTGGCGCGACATGCCGCGCGAGGCGCTTACTTCGGCGGTCATCGCGACGGTTCTGATTGCCACAGGAGGCATTTTCGCTTGGGGCGCCGGGCAGCAGGTGCAGGCGCTCTTTCCAAGGCTGCTCGAAGCTGTGACGATCTGGCTGGCCGTAGGCCTTGCGATCTCGCGGCGACAAGCCACACAAGAGATCCAATTGGCGCTTGATGAATCGCGCGGCGCGCTTGATCGGTTGAGCGGCATCATCATCAACAACACCGAAGACGCGATCATCTGCATCGACAAAGATCAGACAATCACGCTCTTCAACGGCGGGGCGGAGCGCGTGTTCGGTTATGGCGCCGCTGAAGTTTTGGGCCGGAGTCTCTCGTTGCTGCTTCCGCCGAGCGCAGCGCACAGCCACACCGCCTTCGTTCGTGACTTCGCGGCGTCTCCAATGCAGTCGCGTCGCATGGGTGAGCGCGGCGCGGTCGCGGGGCTCCGCAAAGACGGAACGGAATTCCCGGCCGAAGTTTCGATTTCGAAATTCGCAACGCCTGGAGGCGTCACCTACACGGCAATTCTTCGCGATATCTCCGAGCGAGTGAAAGCGGATGAGTTGCTTCGCGAACGCGAGCAACGATTGAGCATGGCCTTGGAAGTCGGTCAGATGGGCGTGTTCCAAAACAATGAGGCTCGCGGCACGGTTGACATGGACGCCACCGCCAGAAAGCTGCTCGACTGGCCGCCGGATGAGACGCAAATCGCAACGTTGGTCGAACGCACTCATCCTGACGACCGGCAGCTTGTCGCGGCGCGGCTTGAACGGGCACGACGAGAGGGCGGTTCCGATAGTTTCGAGTTCAGGGTACTTCTGCCAGACGGCAGCTACCGCTGGATCCAATCGCATGGTTTCCTTCACCTCGATCCGTCGGGGCACCCCTTGCGATCGATCGGTATCCTTCGTGACGTCACGGATCGTAAGATCACCGAGCAAGCGCTGGAGGCGCGTGTCGCGGATCGTACAGCCGCATTGCGGGAGGAAATCGAGCGGCGTGAGGAGGCGCAATCGGCGCTGTTGAGGTCGCAAAAACTGCAGGCGGTTGGTGAGCTCGCAGGCGGCATGGCGCACGACTTCAACAACCTGTTGACCGTCATCACGGGAAATCTCGAGTTGTTGGGTTTGCGCCAATTGGACGACAAGGCGCGCGATCTTCTGCGCCGCGCCGAGGGGGCAGCGAAGATGGGTGGGCGGCTCGCCAACCGGCTGCTCATTATTGGCCGGCGCCAACGGCTGCAACCGGTGACGCTCGACTTGAATGAGGTTGCACTTAGCATGACCGACGTTCTGCGGCGCACGTTGGGCGATGCGATTGAAATCAATACGGCGTTCGCCAGCGGAATCTGGCCCACGGCTGCGGATATCAGCGAGGTCGAGAATGCGATCCTCAATCTTGCCATCAACGCACGCGATGCCATGCCACATGGCGGCAAACTCGTCATCACAACGTCGAATAAGTCTTTGGGGCCTGACGACGTTGCGGGCGAAGCGGGATTGAAACCCGGCGACTACGTGATGCTGTCCGTCAGCGACACCGGCAGCGGCATCCCGCCGGAACACCTCGCCCGGGTGTTCGAACCCTACTTCACCACTAAGGAAGCGGGACGCGGTACTGGACTTGGCCTGAGCACGATCTATGGCTTTGCGAAGCAATCTGGCGGACATGTGACAATCTACAGCGAGGTCGGCAAGGGAACGTCGGTACGCCTCTATCTGCCGCGCGCGGCCTCGACCGCGGTCGAGAGCGAACGCAGGCGAGCCGTCGCGGAGACCGTGGGCGAAGGCGAGACGGTTCTGGTCGTCGAGGACAATCCCGACGTGCGCGAGGTCACCGCCAAACGGTTGGACATGTTGGGCTACCGCGTCGTCACCGCGGAAAGCGGACCGGCCGCGATCGCCCTGCTGCAGGGCGAGGGTAAGATCGATCTCGTGTTCTCGGACGTGATGATGCCCGGCGGGATGTCGGGCTTCGACCTGGCGCGCTGGGTTCGCGCGAACCGGCCCAAGATCAAAGTCCTTTTGACCTCCGGCTTCACGGGCGAGATCGCGAAGAACGGCGAGGTGGCTGTCGACGACATCGAAGTGCTGCGCAAACCCTATGCGATCGCCGAGCTCGCACGGGCGGTGCGCGAGGCAATGAGCTGACACTGATCAGCGGCTTGCGGCGAACTCACAATGCCGTAGCCAGCGACGACGTACGAGCGGCCACGATGCTGTTGCCGACGTTGCCAAGTTTCTATCGCAATCAACGCAGATACGAGGGCTCGTCGTCTTCATTGCGGTCGACAATTTCGAGGATGGTGGCGATGCGAGGGGTTTGGTGGTGGCCCTTGCGTGCAATTTCATCGCCTCGGCCTTCGAGCCAGACGCTCGCCTCTTCCGCCTCCGCAACAGTTGGCGTGAGCGCAAGCACGGCCGTAACACTCTCGTCGTCGAGTTCGCCGAACAAGCGCACGATGTCTGCTCGAGTCGCGGACCCCGGCGCGCGGGGCGATAGTTTGAACGTCTTGGCTTTTGTCATGATCGGCCTCGCCGCAAAAAAAGGGGGCCCGCGCCGTTGACCTTCCACCCTGGAGTCTCCTCAGGGGCGCTCAGGTTTGGCGGCTGCGGGTCCGCCCACTGGCATCGGCGGCAGATCGGTTCGTCGCCGTTTCGGATTCGCGCCGTGATGACGGTTCACCGACGACTTCGCCAAACTTGCCTCTGCGCAGCGGCGAGCGAAGTCAACCACCCGTGCAAGCGATCGTCTTTGACCCACATCAAAATCTGTTAGAGCTTCTCAACGTCGGCCGCGAAGACGTAGCCTACGCCGCGCACGGTTTTGATCAATCGGGGGTGCTCGGTATCGCCCTCAATCTTCTTCCTGAGGCGGGCTATGAGCGTGTCGATGGAGCGGTCGAACGGCGACCATTCGTGACCCTTCAAATGGTCCATAATGTTGTCCCGCGACATTACGCGGCTCGGTCGTGTGACCAACAGTTCAAGCAAGTTGAATTCGGCTGTCGTCAGCTCGATCACGCGCCCGCTCGAGTCGGTCAACTCCCGGCGTTGAATCGAGAGAGCGAAACCGTCGAAGGCGTAACGCTCGTCCTTGCGCTGACCCGTCATCGCGCTGGGCGTGCGGTCTTCGGGCTGATAGCGCCGCAGCACGGCCCGGACGCGGGCCAAGACCTCACGCAGGTTGAACGGCTTGGTGATGTAATCGTCCGCTCCAAGTTCGAGTCCGATCACGCGGTCGATCGGATCGTGCTTGCCCGAGATCATCACTATGGGCACGTTGCGTGTGGCGCGGATTTCGCGCGCGAGCGCAAAGCCGTCCTGACCCGGCAGATTGACGTCGAGCGTGATCAATGTGACGGGGTGCTTATCCAGATGGCTCCGCAATTCGATGCCGTCGCGGGCCTCACTGACGCGATACCCTTCAAGCTCGAAATACTCGCGAAGCAGCGTACGCACTTCTGCTTCGTCGTCGACGATCAGAATATTGACTGGTTCGCGCGTCGCCATCGCTAGTCCTTGGACCCGCGAGGGCGGCAGGGCGACCGCACACTCGCTTTCTCTTTGTTACACTCCGTCACAATCGAGACAAGCGCCGTTCGCAGGGCATTGTTTTGTTCCTTGTCGCGAAATCCGCACCGACTACAGGAGCAGACAATGTTAACGAGCGCACACCACGTCGAAGCCGTCACCCTGCCCTTCCTCCGCAATGCCCCGGCGGTCAGCCAAAAAGTCAGCAAACTGGACGCCTATTTTGCAGAAGCACCGGTCCGGCAGCTTAAGTCGAACGAGCCGGTTTTCGCGGAGGGCGACTGCAAGTCCAACGTGTACAAGATCGAGAGCGGCGCAGTGCTCGTCTACAAAATCCTGAACGACGGCATGCGCCAAATCGTGAACTTCGCGTTCCCGGGCGACGTGATCGGCTTGGAAGCCGGCGTCGAACACGCCTATGACGCGCAAACGCTCGCGACCACACGAATCCGGTCGCTGCCGATGTCGTCGCTGTGGCGGCGCGCGGCGGATGATTCGGGCTTCGCCAAAGAGCTTTTGGAAACGCTATCGCGCGATGTCGCCGACGCGCGCGACCATTTGCTCACCATCGGCCGGCTCTGCGCCACCGGGCGGATCGCCACATTCCTGCTGGCGCTGGCGCGGCGTAACGAGCGCAAAGGCATTGACGCGACGAATATCTTCCTGCCGGTACGCCGCACCGATATGGCCGACTTCTTGTGCCTGTCGGTCGAAACCGTCAGCCGCTCCCTGACCGAGCTGAAGATTTCCCACGTGATTAGCTTGCGCGGTTGGCGGCAGATTCGCATTCAGGATCGCGCCATGCTCGAACGGCTTGCCTCCGGCGAGGCCCACATCGAGAGCGACGGGCATTTCCGCAAGGCGGCCTAACCGGGGGTCGAGCGCCGCCGCGCTTCGACCCAACTGAAGTGGCGGGCGATAATGACGCTCGCCACAGCGGCGAAGAAGCACCAAACGGATACCAGTGTTTCGAGGTACACCGCGTAGCTGATGATGGAGCCAATCAGTACGCTCAGCCCCAACAGCGCGACCGCCCGGTGCGACGACACGAGGAGCCCCAAGGTCGTTGCGACAATATATGCGCCGCCCACGTAGACCGGCGTGTTGGCGACGTCATAGCGGATATGCCCGGCTGCGATCACCGCCCGATGCGGGACGGTGAGCATCGTCCAACCAAAGTAGACTGCGACGGCAACGCCCACCGCCAGGCACGCGCCGATCATGCGCCTGCGAAGTGCGTCTGGCTCGATCGACAACGCCGCGAACGGACCAAACAACGGCCAAAAAATTAGCGCAAAGACGAGAAAGGAATGGCTAAGCCACGAGGATACGGCGCTCTCAGGCCCGACCGGCAGTGTCAACCACAAGCTTCCTTCGATGAACTGCTGCGCAGCAAAGAGGAGCGGCATGGACGCCAGCGGCAACTCGCGCGGGTCGGCCGTTCGCGATACCGCATAGAGGCCTACCGCCGCCGTGATCCCGGCGCTCACAAAGCTCGCCGTCGCCGAGAAGCACATGGTCTCAACTCCGCCGTGGTGCGTGTGTCTTTACATCGCCGCGCATTTCGCGCGCGGTGTCCTGAAGCCGGCGCCGCGCCTGGGCGAACGCCTTGCGCAACGAGACGCCGATATGCTCCCGCTCGGGTTGATCTTCCGCGCGCCGGTTGATCACGATGTCCGGATGACCTGGCACGCGCAGAAAGACGTGCACGTCGAACAGCCCGCCGGTCTTGTGACGGGAGTCCGGGCTCGTCACGGAGACCCGGCAGCCGGTGACGCGCTTGAGGAACCGCTCAAGTATGTCGGCCGCCTTCAGCACCTCTTCGCGCACGGCCGCCGGTTGGGGAACCTTCTTCAGCACGACTTGAACCGGCACTTGCATGATGTCCTCCAAGGTCTTTCCGTTTCAGCCGCCGGCCGTCTCGCTGTTGTTCATTTCGTCTAAAGCCGAACTAACATCGGCGTCGCTGAGTTGGCGAAAGTCGCGGTAAAACGAGCCGACACCGAAAAACGAGTCGGTCACCAGCGGGCATACGACCTCAGCACCGTCCTCTTCCAAGTCGGCAACCGCATTGGGTGGCGCTACAGGGACGGCGACGATCACCCGCGTCGCGCCGCGGCGGCGCAACGCCTTTACAGCGGCGCGCGTCGAGGCACCAGTCGCGAGCCCGTCCTCGACCACGATGACCGGACGGCCGGTCGGCATCAGCGGTGCCGGCCCCTTGCCGTAACTCCGCCGACGGCGCTCGATCTCCCGAAGTTCGCTCTTTGTGATGTTGTCAAGCACCTCACGCGAGACGCCAAAGCGGCGCACCAGATCCTCGTTGAGCACAATATCGGGATCGATGCCGTCGACCACCGCGCCCAGGGCAAGCTCAGGCTCCAGCGGCGCACCGATCTTGCGCACATAGAGAAGATCAAGCGGCATGCCCAACGCTTTGGCGACTTCGACCGCTACGGGCACACCGCCGCGCGGCAGGGCGAAGACAAGCGCACCACTCGCCTTCCACCTAGCGAGCAACGGTGCAAGTTGGCGGCCCGCGTCACGCCGGTCAACGTACTTGCGGTGCGCGATGGGCATCTTCAGCGCATCCCTTCTTCTTCGGGGAGTGGCACCGAAACGCCGAGCTCGGCCAGCCCCTCCTCGATCAAATCGCCGAGCATCGGCGTTCCGACGAGATAGCTTACGATCCGCTTGTTTTTCGCGTCGCGCGCTTGCCGGATCGCATCCTGCCAGCTCTCGCGATCGTAGTCGCCGCGACCGACCCACAGCAGCGCGAGGAGTTCGGTAAGCTGATCGTCGTCGAGGTTGCCAAGCGCGGCCGCGAGTTCGTCTTCGGTCGGATTATCCGGCGTGGCCTCAAGGATCGCAACTTCCAGGTCGTCCGCCGGATTGGAGCCGGATTCGGGATCGTCCTCGTCGACCTGAGCATCGAACTCTCGCGCCTTTTCAATGATGAAGGCCAGCTTATCGACGGGCAGCGCCATTGCGCGTTCCATGGAGGTCCTCCGAATGCGATGACACCAACTTTCTTAGCGAACTCACTTGAGACCGCCTTGACCCGCATCAAACTCCACTACGCGAAACTTGACCTGCCGCAATGCAATGAACGGATGGGCGCGCAATAAGTTCAAATGGAGTGACAGGAGCACTGAAATGAAACACGAAAAGCCACCCCGCGCGCATGAAGATTTGCCGCTTTCGACCGTGTTCGGATCAACCATGGGCAGTTCGGTCACCGACGTCCTCGGCAAAGGCGCATCGATCTTCGGGCGCAGCTTCGCGACGATGCAGAAGGAAGGCATGCGGTTCGCGAAGCAGCGCCTTGACGACAACATCAAGGCCGTCGAGGCATTTAGTGCCTGCCGCAGCCTTCCAGAATTCTTCGCCGCGCAACAGCGCTGGTTCGCCGATATGACGCGCGCCTACAGCGAGGAATGGCAGCGTTACAGCGAAATGATGACCGAGATGTCGCGCGAAAACAGCGACGAAGCAGAGGGGGAGAATCGCAAGCATCCCCGCTCGGACCAAACGCACTAAGCGGTTATGGCTCCCACCGTCGCAACGAAATTCGCCGTCCGCTCGCCCGGAACCGGTGGGAAGCAAGAACGTAGGGCAGCCGGCGCGACCCTGAAGTCATTGCCGCTGCCGGAAGTGTTGGAGCGCGACTCCTACGCATCGACCGCGTTCGCCGACATCACCGATCGCTCGTTCCACGCCGCCATGGCGCGGTTGAGCCGGGGGCTCTCGCCCGCGGCGGTCGGTCAGGCCTATCTCGATTGGTGGCTGCACCTCGCGTTTTCGCCCGGCAAGCAGATGCAGCTCGTCGAGAAGGCGATGAAGAAATCCATACGCTTTTGGAACCATGCGGTTCAAGAGACGGCAACCGGCCAGCCGGGGGAAGCTTGCATCGAACCCTTGCCGCAGGATCACCGCTTCGACGCACCGCCTTGGAGGCGTTGGCCGTACAATCTCCTTTACCAAGGGTTCCTGCTGAATCAGCAATGGTGGCACAACGCCACAACCGGCGTTCGCGGCATGGCCAAGCGGCACGAGGACGTCGTCGCTTTCGCGACACGTCAGATACTGGATGTCTTTGCGCCGTCGAATTTTCTGTTCACGAATCCGGAGGTGTTGGAGCGCACGCTGAAGACGGGCGGCGCAAACTTGATCAACGGTTTCAACAATTTTCTGCGGGATTGGGAACGCGCGCTCGGCGCGAAGATGCCGGTGGGTACCGAGGCGTTCGAAGTCGGACGCAACATCGCCGCGACGCCGGGCAAAGTCGTCTATCGAAACCGGCTGATCGAGCTTATTCAGTACGAACCGACGACGGCGACGGTGCGCGCGGAACCCGTGCTGATCGTGCCGGCGTGGATCATGAAGTACTACATTCTCGACCTTTCGCCGCAGAACTCCCTGGTGAAACATCTCGTCGACCAGGGCTTCACCGTGTTCATGATCTCGTGGAAGAACCCGGACGCGGAGGACCGCGACCTTGGCCTTGACGAGTATCGCAAAATGGGCCCGATGGCGGCGCTCGATGTGATCTCCGCGATCGCGCCGGAGCGAAAAATTCACGCGACCGGCTATTGCTTGGGCGCGACGTTGCTTGCGATCGCCGCCGCCGCAATGGCGCGCGAGGGAGATGAGCGGCTGAGGACAATCACACTGCTGGCCGGACAGACAGACTTCAGCGAACCCGGGGAACTCGGCCTCTTTATCAACGAGAGCCAACTCACGTTCCTTGAGGACATGATGTGGGGCCAGGGCGTTCTCGACACGCGGCAGATGGCCGGGGCATTTCAGTTGCTGCGATCCAACGATTTGATCTGGTCGCGTCTCGTCCACGATTATCTTATGGGCGAGCGGCAGAACATGAGCGATCTGATGGCCTGGAACGCCGACGGCACGCGAATGCCCTACCGGATGCACACCGAGTATCTGCGGCGCCTGTTCCTGCAGAACGATCTTGCGGCCGGACGCTATGATGTCGAGGGTAAGCCGATTGCGCTGACCGACATTCGCGCGCCGCTCTTTGCGGTCGGTACAGAGTGGGATCATGTCGTGCCATGGCGATCGGCGTATAAGATCAATTTGATTTCCGACACCGAAGTCACGTTCCTGCTGACGACGGGAGGGCACAATGCGGGCATCGTCTCGGAACCAAGGAGCAACAACCGGTCTTATCGCGTCAGAACGAAGCCGCACGACGAGCAGTACACGGACCCCGATACGTGGCTGGCGCAGTCGGCGCCGAAATCCGGCTCTTGGTGGGGCGAATGGTTCGCTTGGCTAGCCGCGCGCTCCGGCGAAAGCGTGGCGCCGCCTACGATGGGTGCGTCAGATCACGGCTACCCGCCGCTCGCGCCGGCGCCCGGCGCTTACGTAAAGCAGAGATAAGGCAGAGGTGCATTTCGAGTCGTAAAATCAACTGGCTCGACTTGACTTAGGTCATGTCACCGGTCGCCGGCGGCTGAGATCGTGCCACCACGATGGCAGCCCATACGAGCAACCGAACGAGACGGCGGGTCGCGGCGCACGAAACGGCGCGCGCAATCATGACCGTCAATGTTCCCGCGTTCGCGACGACGACGACTGTGCGAGCGGCTCGCGTGGCATTGGTACGCGGTACGTACGACATTGACACGGTCTACGTCATCGACCCCGAAGGGGGACTCAAGGGTTCGCTGTCCACGATATCTCTTTATCGAGCATCCGAAGACACGACCCTAGGCTCCCTGGCGGTGCCGCCGCCAGCTCTTGCCGTCGAGACCATGGATCAAGAACACGTCGCGGCTCTCGCCGGTCAACATGGAGTGGCCGACGTCCCTATCGTGGACGCGTTGGGCAAGTTCTTAGGTGTCGTTGGGGGCAGGACGCTCATTCGCGTGCTTCGGCACGAACACGTCGAGGACATGCACAGGCTGGCGGGTATCATCCATCAGGTAAACTATGCGGCACACGCGCTCGAGTTTTCGCCTTGGAGACGCGTTCGCGACCGGTTGCCGTGGCTACTCGTCGGGCTCGCCGGAAGCGGGGTCGCCGCTTGGGTTATGGCATCGTTCGAGCAAGCGCTGCTTTCGAACGTAGCGATCACCTTCTTCGTGCCCGCCATCGTCTATCTCGCCGATGCGATTGGCACGCAGACCGAGGCTGTGGCGGTGCGCGGTCTGTCGCTCACGCATGCCCCATTGAGCGCGATTCTAGTGCGCGAACTGTCCGCAGGCCTCTTGATCGGCATGGCTTTGGGCATCACGGCCGCGCCGATGATCGGCTTCGTCTTCGGCGATTGGCTGCTGGCAGCGACCGTCGCGATCAGTATCGCTGCGGCCGGCGGCGTCGCCTCGACGGTTGGCTTGCTTTTGCCGTGGATGTTGTCGCACGCGGGATTTGACCCCGCCTTCGGCAGCGGCCCGGTGGCCACCGTTATCCAGGACGTTTTGAGCCTTCTGGTCTATTTCGGCGTCGCGACGCTCTTGCTCCCAGCACACTGACACAGAGTTGAGCGAAGCCATGACGACGCCAGACAGCGACGGCCTTAGCGAGCAGGAAGCGGCGCGACGCCTTGTCGCCGAGGGGGCAAACGAGATCCCGTCGCTCGGCCGGCGCAATCCGGCTGAGATTCTGCTGGGCATCTTGAGCGAGCCGATGTTCGCGTTACTGCTGGGCGCGGCGGCAATCTACCTCGCGCTAGGGGATTTCAACGAAGCGGTCGCGCTGTCCTTGTTCGCGACGTTTTCGGTGTCGATCGCGCTGGTGCAGGAGCTGCGCAGCGAACGGGTGCTCGAGGCGTTGCGCGATCTGACCAGCCCACGCGCGCTCGTCGTGCGCGACGGGCGTCAGCGCCGCATTCCGGGACGCGAGGTCGTGCGCGACGACCTGATCATGCTGGCGGAAGGCGACCGCGTGCCCGCGGACGCTTGGATCGTTTCGGGCCACGAGATCTGCGCCGACGAGTCGGTGCTGACGGGCGAATCCGCCCCGGTGCGCAAGAGCGCTGCGCCCGGCCGATCGCCGGGCCCATTGCGTCCAGGCGGCGACGACCTGCCCGCGGTGTTCTCCGGCTCGCTGATCGTGCGCGGTCACGGGCGCGCGCGCGTTACCGCCACCGGTTCCAAGAGTGAAATCGGCAAGATCGGCAGCGCGCTCGGCGCGATCCGTGTCGAAGCGCCGCGGCTGCAAAGCGAGACGCGTCGCATTGTTCGGGTCGCCGCGATCGCGGGACTTGCGGTGAGCGCGACCGCTGCCTTGGCTTACGGCCTAGCGCGGCACTCTTGGCTTGACGGGGTGCTTTCCGGGATCGCAGTCGGCATGTCGCTGATGCCGGAAGAGTTTCCGCTGGTGCTTGCCGTCTTCATGGTGATGGGAGCTTGGCGCATCGCACAGGCGCGCGTGCTGACGCGGCGCGCGGCGTCGATCGAAACTTTAGGTGCGATCACGGTGCTGTGCACGGACAAGACCGGCACGCTGACCGAAAACAATATGCAGCTCGTCCACGCCGAGACGGTGAGCGAGGCATGGGACCGGCAGACGAACGGGCTTACGCCTGCGATCCGCGAACTGCTCGAGACGGCGGTGCTGGCGGGCTTGCAGGATCCGTTCGATCCGATGGAACGCGCGCTGCAGGGCACGTGGCGCCAACAGACGGCCTCTCTTGCCACCTTGTTCGACGAGCGCGAACTCTTGGAGCATCGCGGCGTTTCTGCGGAACGGCTCGCGATGACACAGGTGTGGCGCGACCGCGCGACAGGCAGCACCATCTCCGCCGCCAAGGGCGCACCGGAAGCCGTCATCAAGATGTGCGGCCTGCCGCCAAGCGAAGGCGGCAAGCTGCTCGCGCGCACGGGCGAGCTTGCTGCGCGCGGTTTGCGCGTTCTCGCGATCGCGATATCGGGCGACGGTGTGTCGTTTCGCTTTCTGGGCCTCGTCGGGTTCGAGGATCCGATCCGCGAGAGCGTGCCCGCGGCCGTCGCCGAATGCCGAAGCGCCGGCATCCGCGTGGTGATGATCACCGGCGACTATCCGCAGACGGCACAAGCCATCGCCGTCCAAGCCGGTATCGATGCGACC
The DNA here is from genome assembly GCA_964547645.1 of uncultured Flavobacteriaceae bacterium. GTDB lineage: Bacteria > Pseudomonadota > Alphaproteobacteria > Micropepsales > Micropepsaceae > SZUA-430. The sequence goes on along the minus strand of CAZJOM010000069.1, from coordinate 4,810 downwards.
CATGTCTTGCCGGGCATGGACCTGCAACGCCTCGACGACGCCGCGCTCAGCGCACGCGTCAAGACCTGCCAAGTCTTCGCCCGCATTCTGCCGGAGCAGAAACTGCGGATCGTCGAGGCGCTGAAGGCGAACGGCGAGGTCGTCGGCATGACCGGCGACGGGGTGAACGACGCGCCGTCACTGCGCGCCGCGCATATCGGCATCGCGGTGGGCGGGCGCGGCACGGATGTGGCGCGCGAGGCTTCGTCGATCGTGCTGCTGGACGACGACTTCGGCTCGATCGTGAAGACAATCCGCCTTGGCCGGCGCATCTACGACAATCTGCGTAAGGCGATGGGCTATATCCTTTCGGTGCACGTGCCGATCGCAGGCATGGCGCTGCTCCCGCTCGTGTCCGGCGGGCCGATGATCCTGACGCCGGCACTGATCGCGCTCTTGGAACTCATCATCGATCCCGTCTGCTCGATTGTGTTCGAGGCTGAGCCGGAGGAGCGCGAAGCCATGAAGCGTCCACCGCGCGACCCGCAGGCGACGCTGCTCGATCGCCACCTTGTGGTCAGCGGCCTCGTGCTCGGCGTGCTGGCGCTCACTACGGTGGCGGCGGTCTATCTGTTCGCCCGAGCGTACGGAGGCGCGCCGGAGGATTTGCGCTCACTCGTACTGGTGTCACTGGTCACGACGAATATCGGGCTCATCTTCACGCACCGCTCACTCAGCACATCGCTCTCGCAGGTTCTGGGGCGAACGAACGCTTGGCTCTGGGTCGGCGTCGGCGGCGTTGGCGCAGTATTGGCCGCCTTGTTCCTTTGGCCGCAAGCACGAGCGACCTTTCGCCTTTCACCCTTGCACCCGGACGATCTTATCCTGTCGGTCGTGGCTGCGGTTGTGTTTGTGACCTCGGCGTGGATCTTGCGCACCATGCTCTCCAGGCGTGCTTAAGACCCATCTGCATCGCCCACCAAGGAGGGAAGCCAAACGAACCGCAGAACGGCGTGATGGAAAATGTCGGAATGACGTTGTAGGAATTGCGGATAACTGCTTGATTACGTTGCCGGCTGACCCCGTAGCTCAGCAGGATAGAGCGGCAGATTCCTAATCTGTAGGTCGGACGTTCGAATCGTCTCGGGGTCACCAGCCATTTCTAGAATCGCTCTCCAACCATTTCTTCGCTTTTCGTCCAGAGCGCTTTCGCGCGGTCGGGGTCGATGGCGTAGGGGCGGACGCCCTCGCGGGCGGCTGGGTTTTGGTTGAGTTCGGCGACGTGGCAGTCTTCGCAGTAACGGCCGCCAACGGCATCGGCGCTCGCGACGAAGCCAGCCCACACTGTCGTCGCGGCGCCTTGCGGGATTGTTTTGAATTCGAACGCGGGGGCACCGGCGGGGCGGCTATCGTTGATCGACTTCATCATCTGTTGAATCAATTCCGGCGTCATGTGGCGGCCGAGTTCGGTTTGAATGCCGCCTGGGTGGACGGCTGCGGCGCGAACGCCGCGGGCTTTGTGGCGGCGGTCGAACTCCACCGCGAAGAGCGCGTTTGCGGTCTTCGAGCGACCGTAGGCGACGAACGGCGCGTACTCGGTGCGGTCAAAGTTCGGATCGTCGAGGTCCACATCGGCGAAGCGGTGTCCGGCCGACGACAGGTTCACGAGCCTTCCGCCCGGTTTGATGAGCGAGGCTATGCGGTTCACGAACACGAAATGGCCGAGGTGGTTCGTGCCGAACTGCGTTTCGAAACCGTCGGCGGTCTTGCCCTTGGGCGTCGCCATCACGCCCGCATTGGCGATGACGGCGTCGAACGGCCGGCCGTCCTTCACGAGCTTGTCGGCGGCGGCGCGGATGCTTTTCAGCGAGGCAAGGTCGAGCTCGATGAGTTCCAGCGTGGCGCCGTGCTTGGCAGCGTCGCGCACGGGCGCCGTCGCGTCGCGCGCCTTACCGAGATCGCGCGCCGCGCCGACGACGCTCGCACCGTGCGCCATGAGCGCGCGTGCCGTCTCGACGCCCAAACCGGCTGAGACACCGGTGACGAGCACGCGCTTGCCGGTGAGATCGACGCCGCTGAGGACGTCGTCGGTGGTGGATTTGGCGTTGAAGGTGGTCATGGCGGGCGCTCCGTGGAAATGTAGGCTTGGCCTCATCATGCGCGCGAATGCGGCGGAAGTCGATTGGCGCGCGCTTAGCGATAGCGCGCGACGGTTTGTTTGGCTTTGTCCAGCACCGCCGCGCGCAGTACGCGGGGTTCGAGCACTTCGACTTCGGGGCCTAGGCTTAGGAGCTGGCCGGTGGCTTGGTCGATCGCTTCGATCGGGATTTCGGTTTTGATCCAACCTTCGGGTTTGCAGGGGCGGTGGTTCGCTGTGGCGGCTTCGTGAGCGGCCGGGCTTAGGTCGCGCAGGATGCGTAGGCCTTTCGTAGAGAGTCTTACGGTGGCGCGATCTTTCAGCAGGCGCGTTTCGAACTCCTTCGCGGCGGCGCTCCAATAGCGCGCGAGGTTGAAACGTGGCGGCCGGCGCGCGGGAATGTCGGTGACGCTTAGCGTTTTGATGTTCGAGACGCGGTACATTCGCGGCTTATCGTCGGCGGCGGCGACGAGGTACCAGGTGCCGGCTTTCAGCACGAGGCCAAGCGGGCCGAGCTCACGGGCGACGGTGTCTTTCCAACTCTCGTAGGTGATTTTGATGCGCCGGTCGCGCCAGACGGCGGCGCCGAGCGTCGGCAGTAGCGCGGGGGCTTCGGTGCGGCGGTACCAGTTCACAGGGTCAAGGTGGAAGCGTTCGGTCACGCGCTGCGCGCTGGCGCCGCTGTCGGCCGGAAGTGCCGCCAGCAGTTTGAGTTGCGCGGCGGCTGCGTCGGCACCGAGGCCAAGGTCGCCCGCGGCACCGCCGACGCCCGCGAGCAGCAGCGCTTCCGCTTCGGCGGGCGTGAAGCCGGTGAGTTTGGTGCGGTAGCCTTCGAGTAGCGCGAAGCCGCCGCTGCGCCCGCGTTCGGCATAGATGGGCACGCCGGCCGCGCTCAGTTGATCGACGTCGCGGTAGATGGTGCGGACGGAGACCTCGAATTCTTGCGCCAACGCCTCCGCGCTGACGCGGCCGCGCATCTGCAGCAGGATCAGGATCGAGAGAAGGCGGCTCGCACGCATTTGTGAGAGCCTAGCACAAATACATGACACTCGGTGTCAGGATTGATGGTTTACGACACGCCCCTCACTTCTAGGGGACCGATCATGGATCAAGATAGACGCACAGTACTGGGGGCGGCCGCTGCAGTTTTGCTTGCGGCGGGGACAGCGCCAGGCGCGGCGGCCGGCGGTGCCGCAAAGCCGACGCCGGGGAAGCCTGGCGATTTCAATTTTCTGGCCGGCGAGTGGCGGATCAAGCATCGGCGGCTGCCGCCGGGTACGAAAGAGTGGGATGTGTTCGAGGGCGAGGCGACGTGCTGGACGATTTTGGGCGGCGTCGGCAGCGTTGAAGAGTTGCGTATCCCGGCGCGCAATTTTAGCGGCATGGGGTTGCGGTTGCTCGACGTGACGACTCTCGTTTGGAGCGATTTTTGGGTGAACGCGAAGAGCGGCGTGCTGACGACGCCGGGCGTCACCGGAAGCTTCGAGAATGGCGCGGGAATCTTCATCTCCGACGATGTCGATAATGGAAAGCCGATCAAGGTGCGCGGGTTGTGGGACCAGATTGCGCCGAAGTCCTGCCGCTGGAGCCAAGCGGTATCGCACGATGGCGGTGCAACGTGGGTCGACAACTGGGTGATGGAGTGGGCGCGGGTGGCGTAGCCACAATCGCTTGTGGATGATGTGCGCGGCTCACAGGTTGCGTGACCACGCCGCGCGCTACAATCGCCTGCGCGCGGCGGTGATTCTGGGTAAGCTCGCGCTTCGAACAGCGGTGAGCCCCTATGCGTGTTGGTCTGACATACGATCTCAGGTCCGATTATCTGAAGGCCGGATACAGTCTCGAAGAGACAGCCGAGTTCGACAAGGAAGACACGATCGCCGGACTCGCGCGGGCGATCGCTTCACATGGGCATCAGGTCGATCGCATCGGGCACGTGAAGGCGCTGGTCGGCCGGCTCGCCCAAGGCGACCGTTGGGATTTGGTGTTCAACATCGCCGAAGGCATGCGCGGGATCGCGCGCGAGGCGCAGGTGCCGGCGCTGCTAGAGGCCTATGACATCCCTTGCACGTTTGCGGATGCGGGCGTGCTGACGCTGTGTCTGCACAAAGGGTACACGAAGGCGGTGCTGCAGGCGGCCGGCGTGGCGACGGCGCCGTTCGCGGTGGTGGAGCACGAGGCCGATATCGCGCGCGTCGCCCTGCCCTATCCGTTGTTCGTGAAGCCGGTGGCGGAAGGTACGGGCAAGGGGATCACGCCGAAGTCGATCGTGCGCGATGCGGAAGCGCTTCGTCCGGCGGTGCTGGAGTTGTTGAAGAAGCATTCGCAGCCGGTGCTGGTTGAGCCGTATCTGACGGGGCGCGAGTTTACGGTCGGCTTGCTCGGTGCCGGTTCGTCGGCGCGCGCGGTGGCGGCGATGGAGATTCATTTGGGCGAGAAGGCGGAACCCGGACTTTATTCGCTCTCGAACAAAGAGAACTACGAAGACCGCGTGACATATTCGATCGCGACCGACGTGCTGGCGCGGGAGGCGGAGCGCGTGGCACTCGCTGCCTGGGTCGCGCTCGGCTGCCGCGATGCGGGCCGTGCGGACTTGCGCGCGGGATCGGATGGGAAGGTCTACTTCCTGGAAGTGAACCCGCTCGCCGGGATCAACGAGCAGACGTCCGATCTGCCGATCATGTGGCGGATGCT
>CAZJOM010000068.1:0-21991 GCA_964547645.1 uncultured Flavobacteriaceae bacterium | reverse complement strand
TGATGTTCGGCCTGCACTTTACGGACGAGGTGCCGTTCCACACCGTCTACATCCATGCCCGCGTCGTCGACGAGAAGGGGCAGAAGATGTCGAAGACGCGCGGGAACGTGATGGACCCGCTGGTGCTGATCGACGAATTCGGGGCGGACGCGCTGCGCTTCGCGCTCGCGATCGCGGCAGCGCCGGGCAAGGACCTGCGCATGGGACGCAGCCGGGTCGAGATCTATCGCAACTTCTGCACCAAGATTTGGAACGCGGCGCGCTTTTGCGAGATGAACGAGTGCAAGCGGACGGCGAATTTCGACCCGGCGAAATTGAGTTCGCCCGTCAATCGCTGGGTCGTGGGCGAGTTGGTCCGGGCGCGCAACGAACTTACCGCCGCCATCGAGGCGTTTCGCTTCAATGACGCGGCCGGCGCGCTCTACGAGTTCGTGTGGAACGTCTATTGCGATTGGTATTTGGAGTTCATCAAGCCGATCCTCATGGGCCACGACGAGCATCAAAAGGCTGAGACGCGGGCGACGGCGGCCTGGGTGATGGACGAGATGCTGAAGCTCGCCCATCCGTTCATTCCCTTCATCACCGAGGAACTGTGGCGCGCGACGGGCGAGCACGGGCCGAAGCGGACGACGATGCTGATTTCGGCCGACTGGCCGAACTATGAGGCGATCCCGCACGACAAGGATGCGGCCGCGGAGATGAACTGGGTGAAATCGCTGATCAGCGAGGTGCGTTCGGTCAGGGCCGAGATGAACGTGCCGCCATCGGCGAAGTTGCCGCTGACGCTGAAGACCGCGGCAAACGAGGAGTCGGCCTGGCTTGCACAGCACAACGAGCTCGTGTTGCGGCTAGCGCGGCTTGAGACGGCGACAACGGGTGAGCTTGCCAAAGGCTCGGCGCAGATCGTCGTGGGGCAGGGCACCGCGGGGCTCGCGCTGGAAGGCGTGATCGATTTCGCGAAGGAACGCGCGCGGCTGTCGAAGGACATGCAAAAGGCCGAAGCCGAAATCGGCCGCATCGACGCGAAACTCGGCAACGAAGCTTTCGTCGCGAAGGCGCCGGAAGAAGTCATCGAAGAGCAACGCGAGAAACGCGCAGAATATGAGGCGCAGCGCGCAAAGTTGGCTGAGGCATTGAAGCGGCTGGGCTAGGCGGTCTTGACAAAATGACCATCGTATGGTCATATTTGGGCATGAGCACCCATAGCGTTGCAGAGGCCAAGAGCCAGCTGTCCGACTTGATCGACCGCGCCCTCGCGGGCGAGGACGTGGTCATTACGCGGCATGGGAAACCTGTCATCGAACTCACGCCGGTCGCAAAGACACCGCAGAAGTTAACGGCGGCCGACATCGACTGGCTCGATTCTCGTAGGGTAGGTAGTTCGCGCAAGCCGCTGAAGGATGCCGGCAAGATCGTGAGCGATATGAGGGATGAGGACGACGAGAAGTGAGCGTCTATCCCGACGCGAGCTATCTGTTGTCGTTATTCACCGCCGACGTTCATACCGCGCGGGCCAAAGCGTTTCTGCACGCCGAGAAGCCGCTTCTTTCAATCAGCGACTTCGCGGCAGCCGAGTTTGCGTCTGTGATCACGCGTTGCGTAAGAATGCAATTGCTGACGAAGGATGATGCGAGATCGGCGCTCACGACGTTCGATGCGTGGAGCGCGCGCTTTGCTAAGCGCGTCCAGCTCGCCCCTGCCGATATCGCCGCAGCCGACTCCTATTTGCGCCGCCTTGATCTGACGCTTCGGACGCCGGATGCCATACACATAGCGGCGGCGCAGCGGCTCGGCGCGGCATTGCTGACATTCGACAAGAAAATGGCATCGGCGGCCAATCGGCTGGGTACTGCGATCGCCAGCGTTTGAGTTATGGCTCAAACAGCAGCTTGATGTAGTTTCGATATTGCATGATCTGCGCGGGGAGTGTCGTGCGGTCGCGCAAGGCGCGCGAGAGAATGATGCCGCCGTCGACCAGGGCGCTGATCATGTCGGCGAGGGAATCGAAGTCGACGTCGAGCTTGGGCGGGTAGCGTTCGGCGATTTGGTCGAGATAGCCGCGGAAGCGGTGACGCCAGGCCAGCATCGATTCACCGTTCAGATTGCGCACCTCGGCGTCGAACAGCTGGTCTTGATAGACGACGGCGGCGGCGATGCAGCCCGGGTGCACGTCGTGAACCTTTTCCATCAGTTCGGCGAACAGCTTTAGGCCGATCAAAAATCGGTGCAGCGGGTCGTCGTGCAGTTCGGCCGCGCGGTTGAACACGTCGTCCAGCTGGCGTTTGTTGTCATCGAGGAAGCGCTGCATCATCGCGCGCGCGAGATCGTTCTTATCCTTGAAATGATAGAAGAAGCCGCTCTTCGTGATGCCGACGCCTGCGATGAGTTCCTCGATCGAAGTCGCGGCGAAGCCTTTTTGCAGCACGAGCTTTTCGGCAAGCTCGAGCAGGCGCTCGCGGGTCGAGGCGGGCTTCTGTTTCACGGCGAGGGTCATAGGGCGGACTGTACCACAGGTGCAGCGTGAGCTGATTGACGGGGTGATCGCGATCACGTTTCGACCTTTGTAAATCGTCTATCTCACTGATTTTCAATTACTTTCCATTTCTTGACGGTTCCGCACCATGCGTCGGCTAGAGAGTCAGGGCAGCGCTGCGTAGGTAAGTCGTCATCCGCTTTGAGCGTGTTGTTCGAAGCTATGGCATTCAAGGAGAGACGACGTGAAGAAGTACGACAAGCGCGGCAACCCGGTGTCCTACGGGTCGCAAGCCGCGATCGAAAAACTGGACCAGGCCGCGGACATGTTGGCGGCCTATAAGGCCGATACGCTGGGCGTGTTCGACGCAATCATCGCCGAGCATCCGGACTTTGTGCTGGCGCATGCGATGCGTGCGGGGGCGCTGGCGACAGCGACCGACAAGGCGTTCGAAGGTGAGGCGTTGAGCAGCCTTCGGGCGGCCGAGGCACTCGCCAGCGGCGCCAACGAGCGGGAGCGGCTGCTGATTGCCGGCTGCCGGGCTTGGCTTCACGGCGACTTGGAGGGCGGCGTTGAGCTTTGGGGCAGAGCCTCGATGCTCTATCCGCGTGACCTGACGGCGCTGCAGTTGGCGCATGCAGGCGACTTCTTCCTTGGTTATTCGCACATGCTGCGTGACCGCGTGGCGCGTGTGTTGCCGCAATGGAATCCCGGCGTGCCGGGTTACGGCTTCGTGCATGGCATGTATGCCTTCGGCCTGGAGGAGTCGGGCGACTATTCGGCTGCCGAGGTACATGGGCGCGAGGCCTTCGAGGCGAACAACGAAGACGGTTGGGCTGCACATGCCGTTGCGCATGTGATGGAGATGCAAGGTCGTGCGAAGGACGGCGTTGAGTTCCTTTCGACGACGGCGGCGGGTTGGGAGCCGGGCAGCGGCTTTGCCTATCACTTGTGGTGGCACAAGGCGCTGTTCCATCTGGACATGAATGATGCGAAGGCGGCGCTGAAGCTGTTCGACGAGAAAATCTCGGCCGGCGGCTTCGGTCAGGCACTTGAGCTCATCGACGGTTCGGCAATGCTCTGGCGATTGCAGCTGCTTGGTCACGACGTCGGCAAGCGCTGGGAGGATATCGCATCGAAGTGGGAGAGCCGCATCGACCACGGCTACTACGTTTTCAACGACGTCAACGCGATGATGGCGTTTGCGGGAACCGGCGACGTTGCAGCTCAGAAACGGTTGATCGCTGCCGTGAAACGCGCGGCCGACGGCAGAGGAACCAACGCGATGATGTCGCGCGAGGTTGGTCTGCCGGCCTGCGAAGGCTTCGCGGCGTTCGGGCAGGGCGACTATGCGAAGGCGATCGATCTGTTGCTGCTTGTGCGCGGCAAAGCCAATCGCTACGGCGGCAGCCACGCACAACGCGACATGTTCTCGTGGACGCTGACGGAGGCGGCTCTTCGCGCGGGCGACAGGGCGTTGTCCGATGCATTCGTCGCCGAACGGCTGGCGGGCAAGCCGGAAAGTCCGGTGAACCGCGCCTGGGCCACCCGCGCGGCGAAGCTCAACCGAAAACAGGTGGCCTGAGCGGGCCCCTGTCGCGGCGATTTTCCTTGCACTTGTTCGATATTTGTTCTAAATTGTGAATTCGGCTAGGGCCTAAGAGTCTAGTGGCGCATTGGGGCCGCGGACGAACTCGGATCCAGACCGCGCCGAAAGCCTGATTTCGCCCCTAACTTCCGGGTACATGGGGTTGTTTGCTCAAAATTCCTCCGCCACCCCCTATGCCCCCGTGAGCGCTTCCAATGCGCGGGGCGGCGCGGGTACCGTCCGGCCATAGATTCATTCAACCAAGGCGCTGCGCTTCTCCCATGACCTTCGACAAATCGAGACTACCCTCCCGCCACGTGACCGAGGGGCCCGCGCGGGCGCCGCATCGCTCGTACTACTACGCGATGGGGCTGACCGCAGAGGAGATCGCGCGGCCATTCGTCGGCGTCGTCTCGTGCTGGAACGAGGCTGCGCCCTGCAACATCGCGCTGATGCGTCAGGCGCAGTCGGTGAAAGTCGGTGTGAAGGAAGCGGGCGGCACGCCGCGCGAATTCTGTACCATCACCGTCACCGACGGTATCGCGATGGGGCATCAGGGGATGAAGTCCTCGCTGGTCAGCCGCGAGGTGATCGCGGATTCGGTGGAACTCACCGTGCGCGGCCATTGCTATGACGCGATCGTGGGGCTTGCGGGTTGCGATAAATCGCTGCCGGGATTGATGATGGCGATGGTGCGGCTGAACGTGCCGTCGGTGTTCATGTATGGCGGCTCGATCTTGCCGGGCAAGTTCAAGGGCAAGGACGTCACCGTCGTCGACATCTTCGAAGGCGTGGGACAGCACGCGGCGGGTAAGATGTCCGACGCGGATTTGCACGATCTGGAATGTCACGCGTGCCCTGGCGCCGGTGCGTGCGGAGGGCAGTTCACGGCGAACACGATGGCCTGCGTATCTGAGGCGATGGGACTGGCGCTGCCGTACTCGGCCGGACCGCCAGCGGAATACACCTCGCGCGACGAATACGGTACGGCGAGCGGCAAAGCGGTGATGGCGTTGCTGGCGCGCGGGATCCGTCCGCGCGATATCGTAACGCGCAAGTCGCTGGAGAACGCGGCGGTCGTGGTCGCGGCGACGGGCGGCTCGACGAACGGGGCGCTGCATCTGCCCGCGATCGCCCATGAGGCGGGGATCGACTTCGACCTTTTCGCGGTCGCGGAGATTTTCAAAAAGACGCCGTACCTCGCCGATTTGAAGCCCGGCGGGCGCTTTGTGGCGAAAGACATGTTTGAGGCTGGCGGCGTGCCGATGCTGTTGAAGGTGCTGCTCGACGGCGGTTATCTGCACGGCGACTGCATGACGGTGACCGGCAAGACGCTGGCGGAGAACCTTGCGCATGTGCGCTTTGACGCCAAGCAAGAGGTGATCCGGCCGGTGTCGAACCCGTTGTCGCCAACGGGCGGCGTGGTCGGCTTGCGCGGGACGCTGGCGCCGGACGGGGCGATCGTGAAGGTCGCGGGCATGAAGAACTTGCAGTTCCGCGGACCGGCGCGTTGTTTCGACTGCGAGGAGGATGCGTTCGCGGCGGTGACCGAGAACCGGATCACGCGCGGCGAGGTTATCGTCATCCGCTACGAAGGACCCAAGGGCGGGCCTGGCATGCGCGAGATGCTCTCGACGACGGCCGCGCTCTATGGCCAGGGCGAGAGCGAGCACTACGCGCTGATCACCGATGGCCGCTTCTCGGGCGCGACACGCGGCATGTGCATCGGGCACGTGGGGCCGGAGGCTGCAGTCGGCGGACCAATCGGGCTGCTGCGCGACGGGGACATGATCACGATCGACGCGGAGAAGGGTACGCTCGACGTGGAGGTCTCCGCCGACGAACTCGCGCGCCGCAAGGCCGCCTGGAAGCCGCGCACGACGATGTACACGTCGGGCGTGCTGCACAAATACGCCATGGGCGTCGGCCCCGCGCGCGCCGGCGCGGTGACGCATCCGGGCGGTAAAGGCGAGGGGCATGTGTATGCGGATATTTGAACAAACTCCCCTCTACCTTCCCACTTCGGGAAGGGAGAGGGGCCGGGGGTGAGGGATGGGCGCTGAGCTAGCTGTGATCTTGATGGCTGGCGTGATGTGTGGAGCGGAAGCTTCGACGCTGCGCCACGCCCGACGGCCTTCCCTCACCCCCGACCCCTCTCCCTTCCGATTCCGGAAGGGCGAGGGGAGATGAAGATGCGTGTCGCGCTCGCCTTTTTCTTTCACGAGACGAATACGTTCGCGCCGGCGAAAGCTGATTTCGATGCATTTCGGGTCGCGGGCGCGTTTGGCGGGATTCGTCGCGGGGCCGCTCTGATCCGAAACACCGGCGTGAACTTGCCCTATGCCGGCTTCACCAAGGAGGCGCGGTCCTATGGCTGGGAGGTCGTGCCGCTGACCGGCGCCGGAGCAGTGCCGTCGGCGCAGGTGACGCGCGAGGCCTATGAGACGATCGCCGGCATGATCGTCGACGATCTGAAGGCTGCGTTGCCGGTAGATGCGGTTTATCTGGACCTGCACGGTGCGATGGTGGCGGAGCATCTCGACGACGGCGAAGGCGAGCTGTTGACGCGCATCCGCGCGGTCGTGGGACCCGCGATGCCGATCGTGATCAGCCTCGACTTTCACGCGAACGTTTCGCCGGAGATGGTGGCGCTCTCGGACGCGATGTTCATCTATCGCACCTATCCTCACGTCGATCTGGCGGCGACCGGCAAGCGCGTCGCGGTGCATCTGAAGAAGATGACGGAGGGGCTGCCGCGGCAAGCGAAGGCGATGCGGGAGATCGACTTTCTCATCCCGGCGGCGGGGCAGGCGACGGCGAGCGAGCCGCTGAAGTCGATTTACGCCCGGGCCGCGACGCTGGAAGGGGCTACGATCGGTAACGCGAAGATTTCGACGATCGCGATGGCGCCGTGCTTCCCGCTGGCCGACGTGCCGATGTGCCGGCCGACGGTCACGGTCTACGCCGACAATCAAGGCGCGGCGGATGCGGTCGCGGATGAGCTCGCCACATTGTTCGCCGCGTCGGAGTCGCGCTTTGCGCAAGAACTTTGGGAGCCACGCGCGGCGGTGCGCGAAGCAATGCGTCTGGCCCGAGCACCCGGCCTGGGCCCGGTCGTGCTTGCCGACACGCAGGACAATCCCGGCGGCGGCGGAAACGGGGACACAGTAGGTGTCTTGCGCGCACTGCTGGACGAAGGCGCAGAGGGCGCAGTCGTCGCGCATATTTGGGACCCCGACGTCGCCCGCGAGGCCCATCGCGCGGGTGTCGGGGCGGTCTTGAATGTCGGTCTCGGCGCGAAGACGGGTTGGGCCGGCGAGATGCCGGTCGACGGGCCTTGGACGGTCGAGCAACTCAACGACGGCGACACGCACGGCACCGGCCCGATGGCGCGCGGCTGGCACTTCAAGATGGGGCCGTCGGCGCTCCTCAGCCAAGGCGGCGTGCGCGTGGCGGTGATCTCCGGCAAAGGTCAATGCCTCGATCAGGAACAGCTACGCATCTTCGGAATTGAGCCCGCGACGGTGCCGATCCTGATCGTGAAAAGCACGGTCCACTACCGCGCCGACTTCGAACCGATCGCCCGCGCCGTGATGGTCGTAAAGTCGCCAGGCCCCGTCTTCGCCGACCACCGCGACCTCACCTATCGCAAGCTGAAACCGGGCGTACGGGTGATGCCGGGAGCTTAGCAGATGATCTCGTGTTCCTCGCCCCACCACAGCGGCGAGCGTTCGAGGTCGATGAATTTGCGTTCGTCTTCGAGGAGGGCGCGGCCGGCTTCGGCGGCGCCGGGGGCAGCGAGGTGTTTGGCAAGGTCTTCGAAGCTATCCCACCAAAGTTGGGCAACGCCGTCGTATTGCTCCGGACCGCCCCGCGAGGCGCGCGTATCGGCGCTGAGCGCGGGATCGAACGAATGGAGTTGGACATAGCGGCGGATGCCGAGCACCGCTTGATGGCTGCGCACGAGAGGAGCGTGCTTGTCGAGCCAATACGACTGAAATTCCTCGCGCGTCAGCTTGGGCAGGCGCACGAGGCAAAAGGTGAGCTTGATCATGGCTTATGTTTCCCCTGCGGGAAGCGTGGAAACGCGTCGGCGGTCTCGAACCAGGCGATGCGGCTCTCGTGCCAGATGTGAAACGTCGGCGGGACCTTCGCGGGTTCGTCGAGCGTGGCCGTGTTCACACCCAACGTTGCGGACGCGTCGTCCTCGCGGAAGAGCAGATAGGTGCCGCAGTCGCCGCAAAATTCGCGCGTCGCACGGTTGGAGGCGCGGAACCCCTTCGGGGCGCCCTTCGTGTAGGCGAAACGTGACGGCGGGATCGAAAACCATGCCACCACCGGCGCGCCGCTTTGCCGTTGGCAAGTGCGGCAGTGGCAGTAGGCCGACTCTTCGATTGCGCTGGCCTGCAGGCGATAGCGGACCGCGCCGCAGAGGCAGCCGCCGTCGAGGTCAGCCGCGCTCATACCGCGAGCTCGCACCACACCGGCACGTGGTCGGACGGCTTCTCCCAGCCGCGAACGTGCCTGTCGATGGCGGCGGTTTGCAGGCGGTCGGCGGCTTGTGGGGACAGCATGAGGAAGTCGATGCGGATGCCGTTGTCCTTTTGCCAGGCGCCGGCTTGGTAGTCCCAAAACGTGTACTGGTGCGGCGCTGTGTTGCAGGCGCGGAACGCATCGGTGAGGCCGAGGTTCGCGAACGCGCGCAGCTTGCGCCGGGTTTCGAGCTTGAACAACGCGTCGTCGGCCCAGGCCTTTGGGTCGTAGCAGTCGTCACCGGTTGGAATGACGTTGTAATCGCCGCCGAGCACGAACGGTTCCTCGTCTTCGAGAAGCTTCGTCGTGTGCGCGATCAGGCGGTCCATCCATTTCAGCTTGTACGGATACTTATCCGTGTCGACCGGATTGCCGTTCGGGGCGTAGATCGACGCAACGCGCACGGCGCCCGTTTTCGTCGTCACGACACCCTCGATGTAGCGCGCCTGCTCGTCGGCGCTGTCGCCAGGCAAGCCCATGCGAACATCTTCGATCTTGTGCTTCGAAAGCAGGGCGACGCCGTTGTAGCTCTTCTGCCCCAAGATCGCGCAGTGATAGCCCATCGCTTCGAACTCGAGCGCGGGGAAGGCGTTCGACTCGCACTTGATCTCTTGCAAGCAGGCAATGTCGGGCGCGGCCTGTTTGAACCAGGTCGTGATCGTCTCAAGCCGAGCCTTGATCGAGTTAACGTTGAAGGTCGCTATTTTCATGGGCGCAAGTGTAGCGCACGCGTTAGACTTGGCGCCAGTTCACCGGACGAGGATGTGAAACGTGTCAACAGAAGAAAAACCGCCGGCGCCGCGCCCCCCGATTGCTGCGGACAGCGTGGCCTGGACGGAGTGGAACGAGGTGCCGCGCTTCGGCATGCGCTACCGGCATCTGACGAGCGCCGCCATCGGCGAAAACTATCACGTGGGCTTCGCGATCGAAGAACTGCCGCCGGGCAAACAAACGGTGCCAGCCCACTACCATATGCTGGAGGAGGAGCACATCTACGTGCTCGACGGCAGCGCGACGCTCAGGCTCGGCGCGGAGACACATCAGCTAAAGCCGGGCGACTATGTATGCTTTCCCGCCGGGCAGAAGGCGGGCCATTGCCTGATCAACGACACGGACAAGGTCTGCCGCTACATCATCGTCGGCGAGCGCAACCCGAACGAGGTTGTCGTCTACACGGACTCGAACAAGGTGCTGGTCCGCTCGCTTGGCCGGCGCGAACTCTACGACCGCGCTGCAACGCGGACCTACTGGGACGGCGAGGAACCCGGCTAAACCGAAAAACTCGTCCCGCACCCGCACGACGATTTCGCGTTCGGGTTTTTGATTTCGAAGTGGGAGCCCATCAGGCCTTCGATGAAGTCGACTTCGGAGCCGCCGAGAAATTCGAGGGACACTTGGTCGATGAGCACCCGGGCGCCGTCTTGTTCGATCAGGACGTCGTCGCCGGTCTTGGTGTCGTCGAACGTGAACTCGTATTGATAGCCGGAACAGCCACCGCCGTTGACCGCGACGCGGAACATGACGCCGGTGCCTTCGGCGGCCGTGAGGGCGGCGATGCGCTTGGCGGCGCTGGCGCTCACGCGGACGGGGATTGGGGCGGTGGCTTCCATGGTAACGATCATTTAACCTTCAGGCCGCTAATGAGGCCGGGCACAGCACTCTATCTATGCGCGCGAGCCGTCGCATCCAAGCCCCTTGCAAGGGGAATGGCGCTTTCGCGGAAAGGTGCTTCGATTTGAGCGGTTTTCGCCCCTCCCAAGACCTGGCGCCGTTCGCCTCCCGCGCGGAGACGAGCCGCGGACGGCAGTGGCCTGAGCCCGAGAGCGCGACCCGAACACCCTACATGCGCGATCGCGACCGGGTAATTCACTCGGGCGCCTTCCGGCGGATGAAGCACAAAACGCAGGTCTTCGTATATCACGAAGGCGACTACTACCGAACGCGGCTGACGCACTCGCTTGAGGTGGCGCAGATCGCGCGCTCGATCTGCCGCGTGATGCGCCTCGATGAAGATTTGGCTGAGGCGCTAGCGCTGGCGCATGATCTGGGGCACGCGCCGTTCGGGCACGCGGGCGAAGATGCGCTTGCGGCGGCGATGAAGCCGTTCGGCGGGTTCGATCACAACGCGCATTCGCTGCGCTTGGTCACGAAGCTGGAGCAACGCTACGCAGAGTTCGACGGGCTTAATCTTTCGTGGGAGACGCTCGAAGGGATCGTGAAGCACAACGGTCCGCTGACGGGGCCGCTGTCGAAGCAAGAGCCGTTGCCGCAATCGATGGCGGAGTTCAATGCTGCCTTCGACCTCAAGCTCGACACCTTTGCGAGCGCGGAGGCGCAGGTGGCGGCTCTGGCCGACGATATCGCTTACAACAATCACGACATCGATGATGGATTACGAGCCGGGCTGTTCACAATTGAAGAACTTGAATCAGTCCCGCTGGTCGGCGGAATCTTCACGGCCGTGGCCGACAAGTATCCGGGTCTGGAGCGCTCGCGGCTCGTTCATGAAGGCGTGCGGCGATTGATCACGGCGATGATCGACGATGCCTTACGCGAGACGCAGCGTCGCATTAACGAACTGAAGTTGCAGAGCGCCGACGATGTGCGCAGTTGTGGCAAAACGCTGGTCGCGTTCAGCGATTCGATGCGCGCAAACGACATGGCGCTGAAGGCGTTTTTGTTCAAGAACATGTACCGGCACTTTAAGGTCAACCGCATGCTGAGCAAAGCAAAGCGTGTGGTTGCTGATCTCTTCGCGCTTTTCTTGAGCGAGCCCGGAGTTCTGCCGACACAATGGAATCAATTGTGCGATGCGGCGGGTACAACTCGTACGGCGCGTGTCGTGTCCGACTACATCGCCGGTATGACGGACCGTTTCGCACTGGAAGAGCATCGCCGCTTGTTCGCGATCGAGGTCGATATCTGATGTTAAGAAAAGCATTCAGAAATCGGAAACTTATCGGTGTACTCTGGCGCGGGCACGTCACGATTCGTAAGTCACAGTCGCCTGTCGACGCGTTGAGGGGATTCTAGGTCATGGTCAATCCAGATCGCAATTTGTATGAGCCGCCGTACGATGATGCGCTGCTCTATGACAGCGATCTTGAGCCGGAGCGTCCGCGCAGCCGGCCACTCGTCGTGTTGCTGGGCATCGTGGTGCTCGCGGCGTTCGCGGGTGTCGTTTGGGTCGCCTATAACCAAGGCGTGAAGCAGGGCCAACAAGGCGTGCCGCTGTTGACGGCGGACGCGGGCCCGACCCGGATTGTGCCTGAGAGCGATGGTTCGTCGCCGACGATGAATCCTGCGCCGGACAAGGCGTATGACCGGCTGCTGAACGATCAGCCGGAAGGCGAGCAGGTCAATATTCTGCCGAAGCCGGAGCAACCGCGTACAGTGCCTGCGCCGCAAGAACTTGCTGCAGCCGACAACCCCACGACCGGGGCTGCGGGCGGCAAGTACGGCAGCAAGGCAACCGATTTCGACGCGCCGGCGGAGTCGGCCGCTGACGTGGTGCCGGGCATGGATCAAACGGTTGGCGCGATCTCGTCAAGCACCGGCACGGTAAGCGCCACACCGCGTGAGGTACCGATCAACACGCCGCCGCCGGCCACCGGCAGCGAGGACATTACGCAGCAACTTCCGACGGTGCAGTCGGCCACGCCGCGCGCGGTGACACCGGTAACGCCGGCCACAGCGCCCGTGCAGAAGCCTGCGGCTCTGACACCGGCTAAGCCGGTTGCCGTCGCGGTGCCTGCGCCGCCGAAGCCGGCACCTGTTGAGCCGGCGCCTGCGCCATTGGCCACGCCAGAAAGCGCGCCGGTTGCGGCGACGCCAACGGGTACGATGATTCAGTTGGGCTCGTTCCCGAACAGCAGTCTGGCGGCGTCTTCCTGGTCGAAGATCAAGTCGGCGAACCAGGACCTGTTGGCGGAGTACAGCCCGGTCATCAAGCCGGCCGAGATTCCGGGCAAGGGTACTTGGTATCGTCTGCGCGTCGGCGGATTTGCCGACAAGGCGGCGGCGCAAAGCGTTTGCGCGCAGCTGACGGCGGCTGGTCAGGCTTGCATCATCGCAGCCAAGTGATCTAAGCGCAGGGACGTACGCGAGGGGGGATACTCGCGTTCGAGGGGAGTGAAGGTCTGTGACCGTGCGTGCCGTGATATTCGGCTGCGATGGCCATGAGCTGACGGCGGCGGAGCGCGCGTTCTTTCGCGAGGCGAAGCCGTGGGGCTTCATCCTGTTTCAACGCAACTGCGGCTCGCCGGATCAGATTCGTCGCCTAACGACGTCGCTGCGCGAGTGCGTCGGCCGTGAGAACGCGCCGATCCTCATCGATCAAGAAGGCGGACGGGTCCAGCGGCTACGCGGCGAACATTGGCGCAAGCGCCCTGCGGCTGCGTCGTTCGGATCAATGAGCCGCCAGAACCCAGGCAATGCGCGCGATCTCGCTTACGACAATGCGCGGGTGATGGCGGCAGAGCTGAGAGATCTTGGCGTCAATGTCGACTGCACGCCGTGTATCGATGTCCCGGTCGAGGGATCGCATGACATTATTGGCGACCGCGCGTTCGGGCGGGACCCGTGGCTGGTCGCCTCGCTCGGCCAAGCGGTGATCGACGGGATGCTCGACGGCGGGGTGCTGCCGGTCATCAAGCATATCCCAGGGCACGGCCGGGCGCGGTCGGATAGCCATATGGAATTGCCGGTCGTCGATACGCTTCGGGCAGAGCTGGAACGCAGCGATTTTGCGCCGTTTCGGGCCCTGGCACATGCGCCGTTGGGGATGACGGCCCATGTCGTCTATACGGACCTCGATGCGACATCGCCGGCAACGACAAGTAAGCGGGTGATCGACGAAATTGTTCGCGGTTTCATAGGATTTGACGGCGCATTAATGACGGACGATTTGACGATGCGGGCACTAAGGGGATCGCAGACGGATCGCGTGCGCGCGTCGATCGCGGCGGGCTGCGACCTGGTTCTGCATTGTTCGCGCGATATGGACGAGATGCGCGAGATCGCGGCCGCGGTGCCCATCTTGACCGGCAAGGCGCTGCAGCGGACCGAGCGTGCGCTAGCCGCACTGAGGGAACCGAAGCCGTTTGTTGTTGCCGAAGCTCAGGCGCGCGTCGACGCCGCTCTATCGCAGGTGGCCTGAGATGACGCTTGAGTTCGACACACCCGTTCCCGCCGAACCGAAGCCCGATGAGGCCCTGATCGTCGATGTTGACGGCTATGAGGGGCCGCTTGATGTTTTGCTTGCCCTCGCGCGAGCGCAGAAGGTGGACCTACGCAAGATCTCGATCCTGGCGTTGGCGGAGCAGTACCTGATCTTCGTCGCCGAAGCGCGGAAGCGGCAGCTCGATCTGGCAGCCGACTACTTGGTGATGGCGTGCTGGCTTGCCTACCTCAAGTCGAAGCTGCTCTTGCCTGAGCAGGAGAAAGAAGGCGAGCCGTCGGCTGAGGAGTTGGCGGAACGTCTGACGCTGCAACTCCAACGCCTTGAGGCGATCCGGATTGCCGCCGCGCGGTTGATGTCGCGCGAGCGGTTGGGAACCGAGGTGTTCTTGCGCGGGTCGCCGGAAGGCATTCGCGTGATCAAGTCGCCGAAATATGCCGATACGCTGATCGATTTGCTGAAGGCGTATTCGACGCAGCGCGTGAAAACGATCGCGCACGGAAACTATGCACTCCAACGGATGCCGGTGTTTGCGATCGAAGAGGCGCGTCACCGTCTGGAGCGCATGCTCGGCGTCATCATCGATTGGTCGACGATCGAGATGCTGATGCCGGAAGAGTTTTCGACCGGCAAATCGCGCCGGTCGGGGCTTGCTAGCGTGTTGTCGGCGAGCCTTGACGCGGCTCGCGACGGGCTGGTTGAACTTCGTCAAATGGCTCCGTTTGGACCGCTCTACGTGCGGCGGCGCGAGCCCAAAACCGAACAAGAGGCTACGACATGACGCCAGGACCGGTGCGTGCCATGAAGCTCGATGACAAAGAACCGAACGACGGAACGGTGACGCGGTTGTTTCCGGGCGACGCGATCCCGGCCGCCGCGGCGCATCTGCGAATGCTGGAGGCGATCCTGTTCGCCGCCGCTGAGCCCCTCGACGAGGCATCGCTGATCGAACGCCTGCCGCCGGATGCGAACGTACCGGCGCTCGTTGAAGAACTCGCGCAGGTCTATGCGAAGCGCGGCGTAAATTTGGTGAAGCTCGCAGGGCGTTGGGCGTTTCGCACGGCGCCCGATCTTGCGCATCTGCTGCACAAGCACGCGGTGGAACAGAAGCGGCTGTCGCGCGCGGCGATGGAGACGCTCGCGATCGTCGCCTACCACCAGCCGGTCACGCGGGCGGAGATCGAAGAGATCCGCGGGGTTACCATCAACAAGGGCACGCTCGACATCCTCCTGGAACTCGGCTGGGTGAAGATGCGCGGACGCCGGCGGGTACCGGGGCGGCCGGTGACCTATGGGACCTCGGACGCGTTCTTGCTGCACTTCGGGCTGGACAAGGTTTCCGATCTCCCGGGCCTTGAGGAGCTGCGCGCAGCCGGCCTCATGGAAGGGCGGATTCCGGCGAGCTTCAACGTCCCCTCGCCCAGCGACTCGTTGGCCATGGACGAAGACCCCTTGGACATTGGCGACAATGGCGAGCTGTTCGAACCGGAAATGCCGGAGCCCGACGGTAAGAATTCGGCGGAATAGCCAGCCGCTTAAACACGTTTTCGGGGGCGGCGTACTGGTCGATTGCGCCGCCGCGTCCCATTTGGGACAATTGGGCTTGAGCAACCGGTTAGCGTTGGCCACGGCGGCCTTCGCCCGCAGCCTGCAAAGGGTATTTCAGTTATGGGCACCATGTCGATTTGGCATTGGCTCGTCGTTGGCGCGATCGTTCTGATCTTGTTCGGCGGGCGCGGAAAAATCTCCGAACTGATGGGCGATGTCGCCAAGGGGATCAAAAGCTTCCGCAAGGGTCTGGCGGACGACGACAAGCCGCTTGAGCAGAAGGAAGCGAACAAGGACAGCGTGAAGAACTAACGCGCGCGGGTTCCCATGTTCGACATCGGTTGGGGCGAGCTCCTGGTCATTGCTTGTGTCGCCCTTGTGGTGATTGGGCCGAAGGATTTGCCGTTTGCTCTGCGCACAGCCGGCCGATGGGCCGCCAAGGCGCGCGCCATGGCGCGCGAGTTCCAGGACCACGTCGAAGATCTCATGCGCGAGACGCAGGTCGACGACATGAAGCGCGAGTTCAACGACATGACGCGGCCGCCGGACGGCTTAGAGGACGAATTGATGGCCGGGCGAACCCCGAAGCCTAAGGCGGCGCCGCCGGTCGAGCCGACGCCACCGACCGATGCCCCGTTGCCTTCACCGCCCGCCCCATGACGGCCAAAGACGACGATGAGGCGCACATCGAGGCCTCGCGCGCACCGCTTCTCGATCACCTGATCGAGTTGCGCCAACGCTTGATTTGGTCGGCGGTCGGGTTCTTGGTCGCGTTCGTGTTCTGCTATTTCTTTGCCAAGCAGATTTACTCGTTCTTGACGCATCCGCTGGCGGTTGCCTTTGAGGGGCAGCAGGGACGGCGAATGATCTTCACGGCGCTCTACGAGACGTTTTTTACCTATCTCAAAGTGGCGGCGTTCGGCGCGCTCTGCATCTCGTTTCCGGTCATTGCAACGCAGATATACATGTTCGTCGCGCCGGGGCTCTATCGAAATGAGCGGAAGGCGTTTCTGCCGTTTCTTATCGCGACGCCGGTGCTGTTCACGATGGGGGCCGCGCTCGTCTACTACGGCGTGATGCCGGTGATGATCCACTTCTTCTTGGGCTTCGAAACACCGGGCGGCGAGGGGACGTTGCCGATTCAGTTGGAGGCGAAGGTCGCCGACTATCTCGATCTGGTGATGACCTTCATCTTCGCGTTCGGGCTAAGCTTTCAGTTGCCGGTGCTTTTGACACTGCTGGGGCGCGTCGGGATTGTGTCCTCCGATTTCCTCAAGAAGAATCGGCGCTATGCGATCGTGTTCGTATTTGTGGTCGCGGCGATCCTGACGCCGCCCGATATTCTCAGCCAGTTCGCACTCGCGATTCCGCTGTTACTGCTCTACGAGGTTTCGATCATCAGCGTCCGCTTGATCGAAAAGGAGCGGTCGGACGCTGCAAAAAGGGCGGAAAGCGCCGTTTAGCCCTGTTGTGGCCGCTGGGGCGAAGCAGGTAAGAAGCCGCCTCCACTTTGTCCGGCGCGTTCTCCCATGCACGATATCCGCTTCATTCGCGACAATCCCGCAGCTTTCGACCACGGCCTCGCGCGCCGGGGTATGAGTGCGATGTCGTCGGAGATTCTGGGGCTGGATCAGGAATGGCGCACGGCGACCCAGCGGCTGCAGGCGATGCAGACGCTGCGCAACGACGCTTCGAAGAAGATCGGGCAGGCCAAGCAGCAGAAGAACGAGGCCGAGGCGCAGCGCCTAATGGCCGAGGTTGCGCGGCTGAAGGATGAGGTTCCGGCGACGGAACTGCGGGTGCGCGAGTCCGAAGAGACGCTGAACGAAGTGTTGAGCGCCATTCCGAACTTGCCGGCGGCGGACGTTCCGGATGGCGCGGACGAGAGCGCGAACAAAGAGGTGCGCCGGGTGGGCGAGCCGCGGTCGATGAACTTTGCGGCGAAGCAGCACTTCGACTTGGGCGAGCTTCTGAAGCTCATGGACTTCGAGGCGGCGGCGAAGATGTCCGGTGCGCGGTTCGTGCTGTTGCGCGGGCAGTTGGCGCGGCTCGAGCGGGCGCTCGCGAACTTCATGCTGGACGTGCACACGGGGACGTTCGGGTATCAGGAATGCGTACCGCCATATCTGGTTCGCGATCAGGCGATGTTCGGCACGGCCCAGTTGCCGAAGTTCCGCGACGAGCAATTCGGCACAACGAACGGCTATTGGCTGATTCCGACGGCGGAGGTTTCGCTCACTAACCAGGTACGCGAGACGATCTTGGACGAGAGTCAGTTGCCGATGCGCTTCACCGCGTGGACGCCGTGTTTCCGTTCCGAAGCGGGTGCCGCCGGCAAGGACACGCGCGGAATGATCCGCATGCATCAGTTTTCAAAGGTGGAACTGGTGTCGATCACGACGCCCGATCAATCCGATGCCGAGCACGACCGTATGACGGGCTGTGCGGAAGAGATTCTGAAGCGGCTCGGCCTGCCGTTTCGCACGATGGTATTGTGTTCGGGCGACATGGGCTTCGCGGCGCGCAAGACCTACGATATCGAGGTTTGGTTGCCGGGGCAGAATACCTATCGCGAGATTTCCAGCTGTTCGAACTGCGGCGACTTTCAGGCGCGGCGCATGGATGCGCGGTTCCGCTCGAAGGACGAGAAGGGGACGCGCTTCGTGCACACGCTGAACGGGTCGGGCCTCGCCGTTGGGCGGACGCTGGTCGCGGTGCTCGAGAACTATCAGCAAGCCGATGGGTCGATTGCGATCCCGGATGTGTTGAAACCTTACATGGGCGGTGTCGACGTGATTGCAGCTCATGGCGCGTAAATCGGGCAAGCTCGACCTTCGGATACTGTTGTCGAACGACGACGGGATCAACGCACCGGGTCTGAAAGCCCTTGAGAAGATCGCGCATGAGCTTTCCGACGACGTATGGGTCGTCGCGCCGGAAACGGAGGAAAGCGGCGCGTCGCGCAAGCTGACCCTGACCGAGCCATTGCGCTTGCGCGAGATCAGCAAGCAGAAGTTCGCCGTGCAGGGCACGCCGACGGATAGCGTGCTCATGGGCGTGATGCACGTGATGAAGGATCAGAAGCCCGGCTTGGTGCTCTCGGGCGTGAACCGAGGCTCCAACATTGCCGACGATGTGACCTATTCGGGAACGATCGCTGCGGCGATGGAGGGCACGGGCCTCGGCATTCCTTCGATCGCGCTCAGCCAGGCGTATGGCTGGGAAGAGGGTAAGCCCGTGAAGTGGTCTTGTGCCGAACATCATGGGCCGTGGTTGATCCGCCAGTTGCTTGAGGTCGGTTGGCCAAAGGACGTGCTGATCAACATCAACTTTCCCGATGTGCTGCCGGGCTCGGTGGAACGGGTCGAGGTGACATCACAGGGTAAGCGCGACCAGTCGCTGACCAATCTGATCGAGCGGATCGACGGTCGCGGGAACCCTTACTTCTGGCTCGGCTTCACGCGGATGCGGTCGAACCCACCGGAAGGGACGGACTTGCGGGCGATCTATGACGGCCGGATTTCGGTGACGCCGTTGCACTTGAACTTGACGGAGGAGCGCGCGCGCAAGGCGCTGGCGCAGCATCTGAACGGCGCGCCGAAGGCCGGCTGATCTTTCAACTCGCGAGGCATCCGATGACGACCGACGTGCGGATGATTCAGCTGCTGATGGACTTGCGGCGGCAAGGTATCACCGACACCGAGGTGCTGTCGGCGATGGAGCAGACGCCCCGCGAGCTCTTCGTGCCGGAGATGTTCCGCGACCGGTCGTTCGACAACACGGCGCTGCCGATCGACTGCGGGCAAACGATCAGCCAACCCATTGTCGTCGCGTATATGACGGCAGCGCTTGAACTGAAGCCCACGCTGCGGGTGCTTGAGGTTGGCACAGGGTCCGGCTATCAGGCGGCGGTTTTGGCGCGGCTGGTGAAGCGGGTCTATACGATCGAGCGGATTCCCGAATTGGCGCAAGCCGCGCAAGAGCGGCTCAAGAAGTTACTGCTGTTTAACGTCGATGTGCGGACCAGCGACGGCATGCGTGGCTGGCCGGGACAAGCGCCGTTCGATCGAATCATTGTGACGGCGGCGGCGCGGGAGAACGCTCCTCAAGAATTGCTTAATCAACTCAATATTAAGGGCTCGCTTGTTATTCCCATAGATCGTGGTGTCGATGGGCAGGTGCTAGTCCGCATAAGACGGACAGCCCAAGGTTTTCAGAGCACGGATCTTTTGCCCGTGAAGTTCGTGCCTTTGTTGGAAGGCGTGGCGAAGAGTGGTGGAGCGGTCGAATGATCCGCGCAAACGTCGCTCGAACCGCAAGCGTGCAGAGCAGACGGCGCAGTCGCTGATCGCGGCGCTGTTGTTGGGCACAGCGAGCGGCTGTGCGACCATTGATACGCCGCCGTACACCGGCGCGTATGCGCGTCCGGCTGCGCGCCGGCCCATGCCGGCTACCGTCCACTTTGTTGCTCCCGGCGAGACGCTGAATTCTATCGCGCGCAGCTATGGCGTTCCGCGCCAGACGATTGTCGACGCGAACGACATCGACGATCCGGACAGCCTGCGCCGCGGGCAGCGGCTGACGATTCCTTTTGCTACGTCGCGTCCGCGGACCGCGGCGCCACGACCGGCGCCGGTCGCGCCACGTGTCGTCGTACAAGCGGCCCCGCCTCAGATCATGAAGCCCATTGTCGAGGCGGACGAGCCTGAGCCGGATCCGCGGCTTCTTGGGGCGCGGTATTACGCGCTCGGCACACCGCGGTCGAAGCCGGTGCTTGACGGGCAGGGCGGGCCGGAGTTCTTCGCGCCGCCGCCGCGTGAGGAACGCGTAGCTTCGATCGATCTCGATGCGCCGTATGACCCGCGCGCCGCGAAAGCGAAGGTGCGCGCGAAGCCGAAGGCGGAGCCTGTCGATGAGGCATCGTCGAGCGGGCAGTTCATTTGGCCGGTGCGCGGAAAGGTCCTTCTGGGCTTCGGGCGCCGTGGCTCGGGCATGCACAACGACGGGATCAACATCGCGGCCGAACCCAACACGCCGGTGCGCGCGGCCGACGGCGGCGTTGTCGTCTATGCCGGCAACGAGCTGGCGGGTTACGGCAATCTGCTTTTGGTCAGGCACGCCAGCGGCTACGTGACCGCCTATGCGCACAACAAAAGGCTGCTGGTCGATCGCGGCGACCGGGTGAAGCAGGGCGACACGATCGCCCTCGTCGGCGCCACCGGTGATGTGGAAGAGCCGCAACTCCACTTCGAAATCCGCAAAGGCGACCGCGCCGTCGACCCGAACCGGTTCCTTGTGAGACAGACCGCCAGCCGGTGAGGCGGCAATTTCGGCCGCGATTGTTCGGTTCTCCGCCGGATCAAGCCATTTGAAGTGAGACAACCGAGACAGTGAGACATTGTCTCACGTCGCCGTGTCTTGCATGACGGTAGCCCAATCGCGCACAAAAAAGCCGGCCGCTTCGCAGCGCCGGCACACAGTTCGACCCCTACTGAAATCGAGCGCCGAATATCGCCGAAAGCGCCGAGTGAAGCTAGACGACGTGGTGCCGCAGGATGTGTGCCATGGTATGATCATGGAAAGCTCGATGGAGTGCTCACTTGTGTTGAAGCTCCGCGCAGAGGTTCGTGCGCAGACAGGCGGAACAATCCACCTGGTGGGCGGCGTGGAGAGTTCTGTGCCAGCATCCGTTGATCTGGTCGCCGAAAATGGCGGCGTGTTCTTGCTGCGACTAGACGCACATGGTGTGTGCCTCGCGGACACTTGGCATCAGACCGTGGCAGAGGCAAAGGATCAAGCACGTCACGAGTATCGGATTGAAGACACTGATTGGGTCGAGGCATAGGGTCGTGCGGTCGGTTGTCCTTGTGACTTCTGGGGAATTGGATCGGCAAGGACTGCGGACTTTTTTCTCGCAAGCTGGAGATGCAAGCTTTCTCGATGAGGACCGATTGTCGGTCCGAGGCATGTGGGGCGAGTTTCAGCTGGTCTTCGCTCACGACTCGATCGCAGGAGACTTTCCACCGGAGGAGTTGGCGCTTGTCGAGAAGAAGGTTCCTGGCGCGACGCTCGCATTGCTCGTGTTCTTTACGACCGCAGCAGCAGAATTTGCGATCAATGCGCTGCCTGCGCCTGACGGGTCGTTGATCGACAATGACCATGGCTTGTTGGCTCCGCTTGAAGAGTTTCGGCGGCGAATCCGCGCGAAGATCGAATGGGAGACGGCGCCGGACTGATCCTAAGGTTGATTACAACTTCTGCCCCAACGTCCCGGCCACATCCTCGATGAATTGCCAAGCTACGCGGCCGGAGCGGCTGCCTCGGGTGACCGACCATTCCAGGGCGCGGCGCTTCAGGTCATCGGCGGCAATCTTTAACGCGAAGTGGCTGGCGTAGGCTTCGACGATGGCTAGATAGTCGCCTTGGCTGACGTTGTGGAACCCAAGCCAAAGTCCGAAGCGATCGGAGAGGGAGATTTTTTCTTCGATCGCTTCGTCCGGATGGATGGCGGTCGAACGTTCGTTCTCGATCATCTCGCGCGGCATCAAATGGCGTCGGTTCGACGTGGCGTAGAAGATCACGTTCTCCGGCCGGCCGGCGAGGCCCCCTTCGAGGACCGTCTTCAAGGGGCGATAGGCGGCGTCGTGTGCGTCGAACGAGAGGTCGTCGC
>CAZJOM010000067.1:0-22147 GCA_964547645.1 uncultured Flavobacteriaceae bacterium | reverse complement strand
GACGGCGTGAAGGAACCCCAAAACCGCCGCGCGACGATCGATTTGAATTAGAGCGCCGAGCGCTGCGTTTGGTCCGATGAGGGCGGGGCCTACGGGCTCCGCCTTTTTCTTTCTAGCTTGCAGCGCACGCCCCCGCTGAGGATCATAGCGGCTTGACCCTTGAGGCGCTGCTCATGACCAGCTTTCTGTTTCGCAATCTCTCTCTGCTCGATCCGCGCTGGGACGTAGCGCGCGGCGGGTATGAGGTGTTGGTCGAGGGGGACCGGATCCGCGAGGTTTCGGATCGGCCGATCAAGGCGGCTGGTGCCGGCATCGTCGATTGCGGCGGGCGGACGCTGATGCCGGGATTGATCGACTGTCACGTGCATATCTATCTGGTGGAGCTGGGGTTGCACCGGCTGGAGTCCATGCCGCTGACGCTGCTCACGGCGAAGGCGTCGAAGTTGATGCGCGACATGCTCGATCGCGGGTTTACGACCGTGCGCGACACGGGCGGGGCGGATTGGGGGATCAAGGAGGCAGTCGAGACCGGCGTACTGGCGGGACCGCGGCTCTTCATCTCGGGGCGGCCGATTTCAATGACGGGCGGGCATGGGGACTCGCGGCGGCGGACGGCCGGCGACGAGCCCTGCAAGTGCTGCAATGCGCTGTCGTTCGTGCTGGAGACGGCTGACGGCACGGACGGCGTGCGTAAGGCGGTGCGCGAGCAGATGCGGCAGGGTGCCGATCAGATCAAGATTTTCGTGTCCGGCGGTGTCGCCTCGCCTTGGGACCCGCTTGAGAGCTTGCAGTATTCGCCGTCCGAGATCGCCGCCGCCGTCGAGGAAGCGCACAATTTCGGGCGCTACGTGTTGGCGCATGCCTATTCGCCCGAAGCGATCACGCGCGCTGTCGCGAACGGTGTGCGCACGATCGAGCATGGCAATCTTATCGACGACGCTGCGGCCAAGCTGATGGCGGAAAAGAAGTCGCTGATGGTTGCAAATCTTGTCGCCTACTACGCGATGAAGGAGCGCGGACGAGCACTCGGAATGTCGGCGGATCAATTGGCCAAGAATGAGCTTGTGATCGACGGCGGCCTGCGCTCGCTTGAAATCTGTAAGCGGGCCGGCGTACCGGTCGCTTACGGCAGCGACCTCCTCGGTCAGTTGCAGGTGGATCAGTCGCGGGAATTTCTGTTCCGCTCGGAAGTGCTATCGCCGATCGAGATTGTCCGGCAGGCCACACTGGTCGGTGCCGACGTCGTGCGGCAAAGCGGCAAGCTTGGCGTCGTCGAGCCAGGCGCGTTTGCGGACCTCATTGTGATCGATGGCGATCCGCTGAAGAACTTGGGCCTGTTTCAGGACCAGGGCGCACACATTCCGGCGATCATGAAGGCCGGTCAGTTTCATAAGAACGGTTTGCGCTGATGAAGACTCTTGCTGCCCTCTCCTTGTTGGCGTTTGCGTTGTGCTTGTCGGCTTGCGTCGATGCGCCGCCGCCCAAAGCGACGCATTGCCGCGTTGGCGGAGACATGATCGAGACGCAGCTCTTCTTCGGGCTTAGCAAGCCCAAGGGCGGCGTCGTGAGTGCGCGGGAATGGGATGCATTCGTGACCACGGAGATCTCACCACGCTTTGCCGAAGGCTTCAGTGTTGTTGACAGCGCGGGATTCTGGCGCGATGGGGCGACGCAGAAGACGATCTCGGAGAAGAGCAAGGTCGTCGTGCGCATGCACCCGGCGACCGACGAGGCCGACCGGGCAATCCTTTCGATCGTCGATGCCTACAAGACGCGATTCCAGCAGGAGGCGGTGCTGCGCGTCGACCGGGTGGTCTGCGCGCAGTTTTAACGCCCTACCAGATTCGAACGCGCATATCGGGCGGTAGGTAAAGCTTCGCCGCCTCGGGCACCGCGAACGCTTGGTACCATTCGTCCATGTTGCGCACGGTGCCATTGGCGCGGAATTCGCCAGGCGAGTGCGGGTCGGAGACGACTTGGTTGCGCAACGCTTCTTCGCGGCTGAGTTGCCGCCAGATTTGCCCGAAGCCCAGGAAGAAGCGCTGGATGCCGGTGAAGCCGTCGATCACCGGCGGCTCCTTGCCGCCGAGCGAGATCTTGTACGCCTCAAGCGCCACGTTCAGACCGCCGAGATCGCCAATGTTTTCGCCGAGCGTCAGGCGGCCGTTGACGAAGAGGCCGGGCAGCGCTTCGAACTTGGAGTACTGATCGGCGAGCTTGTCGGTGAGTTCCTTGAAGCGGCGCTCATCCTCGGCGCTCCACCATTTGCGTAAGATTCCGTCGCCGTCGGACTTCGAACCTTGGTCGTCGAAGCCGTGGCCCATTTCGTGACCGATGACCGCGCCGATGCCGCCGTAGTTTACCGCGGGGTCGGCGTTCAGGTCGAAGAAGGGCGGTTGCAGGATTGCCGCGGGGAAGACGATCTCATTC
Organism: uncultured Flavobacteriaceae bacterium; assembly: GCA_964547645.1. Lineage (GTDB taxonomy): Bacteria > Pseudomonadota > Alphaproteobacteria > Micropepsales > Micropepsaceae > SZUA-430. Next base: position 19,717 of record CAZJOM010000067.1, on the reverse strand, counting down.
CAAACCGAACTGTAGTAGGCGTTCACGGTTTGCGGGGCCATGCCCCACTCGGTCTTGTTCGCGGGTGCAGCGAGGCGGGCGACGTCGCGGGCGCGGTTGAAGGCGTTCTCGCGCTTGCGGTTGCCGAACGCGTCGCCGGCCTTGATATCGAGCGCACTGTAGTCGCGCCAGCGGTCGGGGTAGCCGATCTTCACGTTGATCTTAGCGAGCTTGGTCAGTGCGGCTTGCTTCGTTTCGTCGGTCATCCAGGGCAGCTTGGCGATGCGCGCCTTGTAGGCGGCGCGCAGGTTCTCGACGAGCTCGGCCATCGCAGCTTTCGCAGCCGGCGTGAAATTTTTCTTCACATAGAGTTGGCCGACGGCCTCGCCCATCGGCGCATTGAACGGCGTACCGCTCATCGCGGTGACGGCGCGTTTCCAGCGGTCACGCTGTTGCGGCTGACCGGTCACGACGCTGCCATTGAAAGCGAACGATGCGTCATCGAAGGCCTTCGGCAGCACGTCCGCCGAAGCATTCAGGTAGTGGAATGTGACGTAGGCGCGCCAGGTTGCGACCGGCGTGGCGCGGAAGAGTTTTGCGAGCGCTTGGATCGCGTCCATTTGCGCGATGACGAAGAAATCCTGCGTCGGCGCACCGAATGCGGTCAGGCCGGCCTGCCAGGGATACTCCGGCGCGAAGGCGATGAGGTCGGCGCGCGATTTCGGATTGTAGGTGAGATCGCGGTTGCGGGATTTGTCGCGCGGCCAATGGCTCTCGGCAATTTGGCGCTCGAGCGCGACGATGGTGTCGGCACTGGCGGCCGCGTCGGGATAGGACGCGAGCGTCAGCATCTGCTCGACATAGGCGCGGTATTTGGCGCGCGTGTCGGCGAACTTCGCGTCTTCTTTGAGGTAGTAGTCGCGGTCCGGCATACCCAGGCCGGACTGACCGACGGCAACGATGTAGTTGTCGGGGCGTTTGGCGTCGAGCGCGACACCCATGCCGATGGGCGCGTTGGCGCGGAAATCCGGACCGGCGAGAAGCGCGATCAGATCCTCGTGCGTCTGCACCGCAGCGATGCGAGCAAGGTCGTCTTTTGCGGGCTCGAGCCCCTTCGCATCGATCACGGCGGTATCAACGTAACTGCGATAGTAGTCGACGGCCTTGCGTTCCACGGTGCCGGCGGCGGGCGAGCGGCGGGCGGCTGTTTCGACGGCGTCGCGTACGTCGTCTTCGGATTTGGCGCCCAGCATGTTGAAGGAGCCCCAGCGCGAGCGGTCAGGTGGGATCTGCGTCGTCTTCATCCAGGTGCCTGAGACGTGCCGGAAGAAGTCATCACCGGGCGCGATGGAGCGGTCCATCGTGGAGAGGTCGAAGCCCCACTTGCCGATGGCCGGCTTGCCTGTGGCGGTACGTGCCGCCACGTGCCAGGCCCCGGCGCCGAAGGCGGCCGCCGTTGCTGCGCCGGCGCCGAGCAACACGGCGCGGCGGTTCAAGTTCGTCGACATTATTGATTGTTCCCCTCAAGACGTACGTAGTCGCGATCACAGCCGAAGCTGTAGCACCGGTCACGTCACGAATTCGAGAGGGCTGCGGCTACTTTTGCGGCTGCGAAGAGGCTGTGTAGAGCCAAAGCTGGGCAACGGTGGTGAAACCGGCCGCAATCGCATAGCACGTGGGCACCGGCCAGAATCCAGGCCATGCAGCCGCGGCCCAACCGCCCGTGAGCACCAGCGCAGTGATGCTAAGCAGCGTCGAAGTGCGCAGCGTCTTCAGCACGTCGCGGCGGGCGGCGATGTAAATGTCATGCTTGGTGGCGAGCACGTGGCGGTACTTTTCCACCATGGCCAGCCAGAGAAAGCCCGCGAACAGGTTGATGAGAGGCAGCGCGCAGGCGATGGCGGCCATGCCGGACCTGCGCTCGATCTTCTTGGCGACTTCGCGCGGTGTGCGTTCGATCTCGTCGATCGTTTTCGTGTATTCGGAACGGCGCTCCGTGAGTATGGCAAGCGCGTTGTCGAGGCTCTCGCGCGCGGCGAGATACTTGGTCGCGGGATGAGCATCGCGCAAACGGCGAAGGTCGCCGACGTTTTGGCCCGCCGCGGCGGCGCTGCTCGCGAGTTCGACAACGCTCTTGCCCAGGCGACCGCCGAGGCTCTCGATGCACGAGGCGATCAGTTGGGCGAAGGTGGGGTATGTCGTCCCGCCGATCTCCGCAATCTTGAGCAGCGCTTGCACCTCGAAGGCTCGGGCACGGGCGCGCTGGGCAGCGCCGTCGATGTTGTGCAGCGCCGTTTCAACTTCGGGCAAGGTCTTGCTGATGATCCCGCGAACGCCGGGCAGCTCGTTTGCGATTTCGTTGCCGATCTGAGCGGTCCGCCGGATCGTTTCCTTCAGCTGCTTCTCGCAGGCGGCTTTCTGCTCAAGCAGGTCTTGCGGCAACAGTTTCAGCGATTCAGGCGGCGGCGGATTCGGTTGAGCGGCGAGCACGGCCGCCACATCCACGAAGCGTTGCAGCTCGACGGCGTTCAAACCGCCGAGCAGCGAGGTGACCTGGCCCTTGTACCGCTCGCAGCTGGCGACCGGCTCGATCAAACCATGCGCCAGGTCGCGCACGTCGCGCCCCACTTGGAACAATGCGGTGGCAACGGCTGCCTCGACCTTGGCGACCTCTTCTGCGCTTTGACGGCGCGCGTCGATCGCGTGCTGGCCCTTGAGATGCGTTCCGGCAAGTTCGATGACGCGCCCGATGGCGACGCTGAAGACGAAGGCGGCGACTTTAGCATCCGACTCTGCGAGCGCCGATGCCTTCGCGTGACGGTCAAGCAGCGCGCGGGTCAGGTCGGCGGACCTTGCGTCGGCGGCGCGGGCTTGCCATTCGACGCGGCGAACAGTGGCGTCGTTTTCACGCTCCATCTGCTGACGTTTCATCGTCGTGATGGTGGTCTGAAGCGCTTCGGCCTGTTCGCGCAGCTTCGGAAGGCTTGCTTTGGTCTCCAGGTACGCGCTGACGGCGGTCTCGAACTTCTTCACCAACGCGGGGTAGAGTTCGAACGTCTTGGGGTTCTTCGCGTCCGGCGCCTGCGGCGGTTCGGGCTCGGTCGCCGCCTCAGCCGTTCTAATGCGTTCGTTCAGTTTCTCGAGGCTGGTCTCGGACTCACCGATCTGGTCGACCAGGATTTTCCGGTTCTGCTCCAGCGCCTTGTCGACTTCGCCCAGCTGGCGTTCAGCCTCTGCGGCATCGGTCGCACCGGTCAACCGGTCGATCTCAGCGCCGGTCAGCGGTGTGCCGGCGAGCGCGGCGCGCGTCCACGGGTCGTTCAGTGCCGCTGCGAGCTCCGCCAACGAACGCGGCGCTTGCTCGACGACCGGCGACTCTTTTTTTGGCAGCACTGAGACGGCAGCCATTGTGCTTCGAACGCCCACCGGTTGATTAGGAACTTCTTCTCCTGAAGCGGGTATCACACCGAACGCGTTCGCACTACTGCGCGGGCTTTGCTTTCCAGCACTCTTTCAATCCTGGGTAAGCCGATGTGAACAACTATGTCATGTCGAGCGCAAACGTGAGTTGAGGGGGCTGTGAATAAGCACGCGTCCATCGCTTGTCGAATGCGTCAGGGCTCATCGCGAATCGTCTGCGTTACAGGATGTTCATGTCAGCCTGATGGTGGCGCTGCGGTCGACGCGCGGAAAAACTGAGCGCGCTCGGTTCCGCTTCGTCCGCTAGGATCAGCGTGTCCCCGGTCAGTCGAATGGTGCGCGTCTTTTCGATCATGTCGTTTTAGAGACGTTTGAACTTCACGGCGGCTTCGTGGCCCCTTCCCTTTTTGCGCGTATCAGTGTGAGAAGGCGCGCCATGGGCGCACCACTGATCCAACTGCAAGACATTCATTTGACCTTTGGGGGCGCACCGCTGCTCCAGGGGGCGGAATTGGTCGTGTCGGAAGGCGACCGAGTCTGCCTTGTGGGGCGGAATGGATCCGGCAAATCGACGTTGCTCAAAATTGCGGCGGGGCTGGTAGAAGCGGATCGCGGGACGCGGGCGGCTGCGCCATCGGCGACGATCCGCTACCTGCCGCAGGAGCCAGACCTTTCAGGATTTGCCACCACCTTGACCTTCGTCGAGGCGGGGCTCGCGCCCGGTGACGATCCCTACCGCGCGCGATACTTGCTCGACTGTCTTGGCATGACCGGCGAGGAGGCGACGGATCGGTTGTCGGGCGGCGAGGCGCGGCGGGCGGCGCTGGCGCGGGTGCTGGCACCGGCGCCGGACATTTTATTGCTGGACGAACCGACGAACCATCTCGACTTGCCGGCGATCGAGTGGCTGGAGAGCGAACTCAATTCGCTGCGTTCGGCGATGGTGTTGATCAGCCACGACCGGCGGTTCTTGGAGCGGCTGTCGCGGGCGACGGTGTGGCTCGATCGCGGACAGACGCGGCGGCTTGAGCAAGGGTTCAGCGCGTTCGAGGCGTGGCGCGATCAGGTGCTGGAGCAGGAAGAACTGGAGCAGCACAAGCTCGACCGCCGCATCGTGATGGAAGAACACTGGGTGCGCTATGGCGTGACGGCGCGGCGCAAGCGCAACGTTGGACGCATGGCGCGACTTGCTGATCTGCGGCGGCAGCGGCGCGAGGCGCCCCGCGTGACGGGGGCGGTGAAGCTTGCGGCGACCGAGGGCGAGACCTCCGGCGCGGTGGTGATTGAGGCGAAACGAATTGCGAAAGCGTACGGCGATCTTACGGTCGTCAACGACTTCTCGATGCGGATCATGCGCGGGGATCGCGTCGGGGTCGTCGGACCGAACGGCGCCGGCAAAACGACATTGATCAATCTTCTCACCGGTCGGATGACGGCGGATTCGGGCGAAGTGAAGCTCGGCACGAACTTGCAAATGCATATGCTCGATCAGCGGCGCGAAACGCTGACCGGGGATGTGAGCGTAAAGGATTTTCTGACCGGCGGGCATGGAGAGACGCTGAGCGTGAACGGCACAGTCCGGCACTATGCGTCCTACATGAAGGATTTCTTATTCACGCCGGACCAGGCGCGCACGCCGTTGCGCGTGCTATCGGGTGGGGAGCGCGGGCGGCTGGTGCTGGCGAAGGCGTTGGCGGCGCCGTCGAACCTGTTGGTGCTCGACGAGCCGACCAACGACCTTGATTTGGAAACGCTCGATCTGTTGCAGGAGATGCTCGCCGACTATCCGGGAACCGCGATCATCGTCAGCCACGATCGCGACTTCTTGGATCGGGTGGCGACGTCGGTGCTGATGGCGGAAGGCAATGGCAAGTTCGTCGAGTATGCCGGCGGCTACTCCGATATGGTGGCGCAGCGCGGCGCAGGCGTAAGCGCGAAGGCGCGCGAAGCCACCAAGGCGGTGAAGGTGGCCCCTGCCCCCCGCGCAGCTTCAACAAGCGAGCGGCGCAAGCTCAGTTTCAAAGACAAGCACGCGCTGGAAACACTGCCCGCGCGGATCGAAGCGTTGGGAGCCGAGATCGCAAAATTACGCGAGAAGCTGGCAGACGACAGCTTCTACGCGCGAGACCCAAGCGGCTTCGCCATCACCGCGAACAAGCTCACCGCACTTGAAGGCGAACTGGCAGCGAGCGAGGAGCGGTGGCTGGAGCTTGAGATGCTGCGCGAGGAGATTGAGCGGTGAACTCCTTCAGTGCCAGAGCCCCAAGATCAGGCCGTAGAGCGTGTACTGCGCGGTGTGGTAACCGCCGTTGATCAACAGCAGGCTCAGCGGGCGTTGTTCGAATTGGTAGTTGATCCCATACGAACCCGTGATCCAGAACAAGCCGGTTGCGAAGCCTGCGGCCACGGCGAAACCCAGCGCGGGCTTTGGGCCGATGAAAGCGGCGAAGCAGAGCGCGCCGAGAAGCGCCCAAAAGAAGGCGATGCCGAAGACCATTGGCATGTTAGCGGCCTTAGCCTTCTCCTCCGTGACGCCCGACGCTTGCATCCACGGTTTGGCAAAGAGCATGGGCGAGTACCACAGCCCGCCGAGCGCGAAGGCACTGACCGCGGCAACGACGGCAGCCAGCCAGTTGATTGACGACATGTCCATTTGGTTTCCTCTCCTTGTTTTGACTTCGATCTAGTGTGCAGGCTTTGCCAACGCTTGTTTCCAATCGACCGGACCAGTCTCAAAGCGTTCGGCGAGTTTGGTAAGACTCCAAGGGTTGCCCTTGGAAAAGAAGCCATAGAGGCCGTCGAAGCCTGGACCGCTGCCGTAGCCGATCATGGACAGGCTGACTCGAGTGCGCTTCGCGCCAAGCGGTTCGAATTCGACGACGGAGAAGACCTGAAGCACTTCGTCGGGGAACGGGAAGCCCTTCGGCGATTGCACCGTGCGGAACGCAAACATGCGCCCAGGAATGTAGGCCAGGACACGGTGATGGATATTGCGCTCGTCGCCCGGTTTGGCGTCGAGATGGTAGGAGGACTCGAATTCCGCATCGACCGCGAGCTGGGCGGTGGAGAGCGTCACGTAGGGCGTTGCCCAACCGCGCCAGCCCTCCACAGTGGTGAAAGCGGACCACGCCTCGGCGGCTGGGGCCGCAACGACGATCTCGTGGCGCAGAACCCTTGAGCCGGCGGCCACATAGCTGGTGTCTTTGACCGCCTCGGCCGCCTGCGCGGCGATAGGAAGCGTCAACGCAACTATGGCGGCAAACAGATTTTTCACTTCTTCACTCCTTTGGTTTTTGTCGTGCGGGCGGTTTGATGCAACGCCTCGAAGTAGCGGCGCAGTTCGGCGATCGATTGGTCGAAGGTGTCGATTGTGCGATAGGTGCGTGCCTGCATGACGGCGCCCTCCATCGTGGTCAGCACGAAATGGGCCAAGCGGCGCGGATCGATGTCGGAGGGGAAGCGATCGCGCGCAGCGCTGATGCATTCTTCGATTGCGCTAACCCAACCGTCGAAGTTCGCCGCAATCCGCACGCGAACGACCGGGTCAGGCTCATGAAGTTCAAGCGCGAGATAGCCGATCGGGCAGCCATATGTGCAGCCGGTGTCGATTAGCAGTTGGCGGTAGCGTGCGAGCAGGGCGAAGATGCGCTCTATCGGGTCGTCAACGCCCTCCCAGGCCGGCTCCAACAGCATCGGCCTGATCCCCGCCTGATACATGTCGAGGACGGCAGTCAGAACGTCCTGCTTGCCGGGAAAGAAGTGGTAGAGGCTGCCGGCGTTCGCGTCGGCGGCCTTCAAGATGTCGGCGATGCTGGTCGAGGCGTAACCCTTTTCCCAGAACAAGCGCATCGCTTCGACAACGATGCGGTCGCGCGTGCTCATCATGCGCCTGCGGCCCCAGTTGAATGATCACTCAATAGCGTGACTTGAGTGATCATTCAAGCGTGGAATTGGGCGAATTTCTCACCTTTTTGTGAGCACTGTGGGCGAAGTCATCTAACTTAAGGCCCGCTTGTACAGTGCGAACAGTCGCTCCCAGTGGCGTTCGGCGGCTTCTTTTTTGTAGACGGGGCGGGCTGGGAAGGCGAAGCCGTGGTCGGTGCCGGGGTAGATTTCGACTTCGGATTTTGTGTCCGCGGCTTTCAAGGCTTGCTTCAGCGGCTCGATTTGTTCGAGCGGCATCCAGCGGTCGGTTTCGGCGCAGGCGAAGTAGAGTTCAGCTTTTGCTTTCTTGGCCACGACGTGCGGACTGTCGGGCTTGTCGGTGATTAGCATAACGCCATAGATCGATGCGGCGGCGGCGACGCGGTCGGGGTAGCGTGCTGCAGCGTTGATCGCGTATTGGCCGCTCATGCAGTAACCGACGGTGCCGATCTTGCCTTTACTGGCTGCCCCGTCATTGCCGGCGAAGGCGAGCATGGCATCCGTGTCGCTCATGATCTTGTCAATCGAGAGGCTACCCATCAACTGCATCATGCGTTGACGCTCAGGCGCGTTCGGATCGGCGGGGAGCGGGCCCAGCTCCATCACGCCGCTGCGGTAGTAAAGGTTCGGCAACATCACGTAGTAACCGACGGTGGCAAAGCGGCGGGCCATATCGCGCAGTTCCTCGCGAATGGCGGGCGCATCCATGAAGAAGAGGATGATCGGGTACGGGCCGCCGCGCTCAGGATGGACGATGAACGTGCTCATCCGGCCGTCTTTGGTTTCGATGTCGAGTTGGCGTTCGTGCATGGGCTCTGTCCTGTTGCGCTTCAGCCGACTTGAGCAGGGATCAGCAGCGCGAGCAAGCCTGCGGTAAGCATGAACTGGGCTGCGATGTAGGTGACCCAGACGGCTTCGTTGATCTTCGGGAAAGGGGCGAGGAACTTGCGCTGCGCGATCAGACTATCGGAGAGCGCGAAGATCACGGCGCCCGCGCCCAGGTACCACGGTGCCTCGGCGATCGACAGCGCGCTTGCCACCATTGCCATGATGACCGCGAAGTAAGCGAACACGGGGAGGCGCAGCTTGCCGAGCTTCGGCGCGAGGATAGCTAGGAACGTCGCGGCGGCGAGCAGCGCGATGGCGATCAGGGTCAGTGCGAAGGCGCCAGGCAAGTTCGCGCGGGGCAGGAACGCCATCAGGTAAGCGATGTGGGCGGCGAGGAAGCTCGCCAAGCCCATCACGAAGAAGCGGCTTTGGTCCTCTAGCGCCAACAGAAAGTCGCCGAGCGCGGAGAGCGCTAGCGCGACCGCAAGCACGACGAGGGCGCTCGTGTAGGCGCCGACAACACCCAAGTAAGTGAAAGGTAGTAGCGTGAGCGTGGCGATGCCCGCGGTCTTCATGGCAGTGCGGGCGGTGGACGGGGGAGTGTCAACGAAGCGGAGGTAGATCGCCGACACCGCCAGCGACGCGACGGCGATTACGACACGCAGCGCATCGAGACCGTCGCCGCGCGTGAAGAGCATTTCAAGCATCGCGTTTCCTTTGCCAACACCGGCGTTAACTTCGTTGCCTTGATCCAGCGCAAAGCAGCCAACCCGGATGGGCGGCAGTATGCCTCGTGTTCGACAGGCTGCCGAGGCGTCGCTTGCGGTGAAAACTGCGAAGTGCGTTGGCCAGCCCCGTGGCGGCGCTTGGTCTGGACCCCGGGCGCCGCTGCGGCGGCCTGTCCGTGCCCCCTGCCCTCTTGACGGCGAAGCAGCATCCTGCGGCAATGGTCGAGGGGACTTTGGTGCCATGAAACAAATTTGGGTGATCGCGCTTTTGGCGCTCGTCGTGGCGCTGGCGTCGGGCGACGCGGAGGCGAAGAAGAAGCGGCGGAGCAAAGTGCGTTCGCAAACCGCCGCCACATCGACGATCGGCTCGCGCGACAACAACACGCTGTGCAATGGCGGCGCGATGATCATCGCGGACGATCAGATCAGGGGATGTACGGCACTGATCGCCTCTGGGCGGTTGAACCGCGAGCATCGGGCGACGGCCTACTACAACCGCGGCAACGCCTATATCGGCAAGAACGACTTCGCGCGGGCTATCGACGACTATGGGCAAGCACTCGCGCTGCGCAATGATTATGCGGAAGCGCTGTTCAATCGCGCAGTCGCCTACCGGATTAGCGGCAATCCGCAGGCTGCCGTTGGGGACTACACGTCGGCGCTGGCACTGACGCCGAACGATGCGGACGCACTGGCCGGGCGCGGCATGGCCTATGTCAGCCTGGCGAAACACGAGAGGGCGCTCGAGGATTTCAATCGCGCCATCGCCTTAAAGCCAGGGCATGTGAGCGCACTAACGCAGCGTGGGCACGCGCATGTGCGGGCGCATTCGTGGGCGCCAGCGATCGCCGACTACAACGCGGCGCTGTCGATCGCGACGACGAACATGGAGGCGTATTACGGACGCGGCGTGGCGAAGGTCTATTCGGGGGACATAAAAGGTGGGCAGACGGATATCGCCCAGGCGCTTGCCGTCGATCCTGGGATCGCGGGCCGGATGACGGCGATCGGCATTCCACCGCCACAGATCATCGGCGGCGAGGCGCCGGTACCGATCAAGCGCGAAGAGAAGGCGAAGGGCGAGCAAACGCCCGAGGAGACGAACCCACCCTCGCCGTAGTGTGCGCGGACTAAGACCGGCCCGCGCGACTATCGTTAGTGCTGCGGCGGCGGTGGCGCCGGCGGTACGGGTGGCACTGGCGGAACTGGCGCCATCGGCGGCATGCCGGGCAGCGGGGGAAGCGGCGGGAGCGGCGGCAATGGCGGATGCGCCTCGTCCTTATCGAGCGAGCCGTTGTGGTCGCGATCAAGTTCGTCGAAGTGCTTCTCGGCCTTGGCCAGGAATTCCTTGCGCGTAACCTTGCCGTCCTTGTTCGCATCGGCAGCATCGGGTCCGCCTTCGCGCCGAATGATGACGACGCGCTTTTCCGACTTGCCGTCGCTAAGGACTTGGACGTCAACGTCGTCGCCGTCTTTTTGCTCCCACGACGGGTCCGCGCCGTGACCTTGACCGGGCGTGCAGGTCGTCTTCACGTCCGCCCCGTTCACCATCGACTTGCAGATGACGTTCTTTTGGATCTTCACCGTTCCGTCACCGGACGTGCAGGTCGTCTTCGTCTCCCCTCCGTCGACCGTCGTCGTGCAGGTGAGGTTCTTTTCGTCCGGCCCTCTTCGGCGACGGCGGCGACCGTCAGTAGTGCTATGGCGGAGACCGCCAACAGAAACTGGTTCTTCACGGATCCTCTCCCAAAACTGAGCTAACGTAGCCAGACCTTACCGGCCGCCAGCTCTTGAGGTTTGTCAGCGGCTCACCGGACTCGTGGCGAAATGCGGTACGCAGCGCAACCCGACAAACTTTGACACAGATTAACTGTGCTTCAGCTTGCGCGGTCGGCAGGCTCTTGTATCTCATCGGCCACATGCCCGAAGCCGCCCCCCACGTCCTGATCGTCGACGACCATCGCGACATTCGCGATGCGCTGTGCCGCTATCTGAGCGACAACGGGCTGAAGGTCACGATGGCGGAATCGGCGGCGTCGGCGCGACGTGTGCTGAGCCAACGCGACGTCGATCTGATGGTGCTCGACATCATGATGCCGGGCGAAGACGGCTTGAGCCTGTGCCGCAGCGTGCGGGAACATCGCGGGACGCCCGTGATCTTGCTCAGTGCACGGACGGAAGAACTGGACCGGATTGTGGGGCTTGAGGTCGGGGCGGACGACTATGTTACGAAGCCGTTCAGTCCGCGCGAGTTGCTGGCGCGCATTCATGCGGTGCTGCGGCGTACGAACGAGCTGCCGCCCGGGCAACGGCCGCGCGGCGGGCAGCGGGTGCGCTTTGGCGCATGGGTACTGCACGGGCCGGAGCGTCAAGTCGTTGGCAGTGAAGGCGTGGTCGTGTCGCTGAGTTCGACCGAGTACGCGTTGCTGGCCACGTTCGTCGAGCACCCGAATGTAGTGCTGACGCGCGATCAGCTGCTCGACCGCGTGAAAGGGCGCGGTGCGGACGAGGTGTTCGACCGCAGTATCGACACGCAGATCAGCCGGCTGCGGCGCAAGCTCGAAGACGATCCGCGCAATCCGAAGCTGATCAAGACGGTGTGGGGTGCAGGGTATCTGTTTGCGAGCACGGTGGAGGCGCTATGAGCTGGCTCTCTCCGCGCACGGTTCGCGGGTGGTTCGTGCTGATTGTGCTGGGCGCGCTCGCCGTGTCGCAGATTGCGTCGTTTGCGCTGCTTATGGGCCAGCAGACTTTCCTGCGGTCCGCCTTGCACGAGGCTGAAGCGTTTCGGCGGACGGCCGGCATCATCGCACTCGCCAAGGACGCCACCGCCGAGACGCGCCGGTCGATCGAGCAGACGGCGAGCGGGCCGTCATTCCTTGTGCACTTTGACGACACCCCGTTGGTGGCGGAGGCGAAGCGAAACGATGCTCTGAGCGAGGCGCTAGCCGTTGGAACCGGTAGCGAACCGTCGTCGGTGCGAGTCGCGTGGGATATCTCGAACGTGCGCCTTGAGTTCCATCGCGTCGAGCAAATTCGCGGTCAAGAGCGGACGATGATCATCACACGACGTGGCGATGGAATCGTCACGACGACTGTTCCGCCGGGCGCCCAACGCGAGTTCACGGTTACGCTTCCGTCGCTTGGGCCGATGACACCGGTACCACCCGTACCGCCAGTGCCGCCGGCGCCCCCTGCCCCGCCGATGGCGCCAGTACAAACTTTCGACTGGATGGTCGACCGTGACGTCGACGGCAAAGCGCCGGAGCGCTTGGATATCTCCGTCGAAATCGAGCCGAAGCTCTGGCTCAACGTGTCCGCTGTGCCACCGGTTGCGCCGTCAGTAATGTGGCCACTTATTCTCACCGGTGCGCTGGCAGCCGTGTTGGTAGCGTTGGCAGCGGTGTGGGCGGCGGGGCGTGTGGCGCGGCCGATCGCGGGACTTACGACCGCGGCTGAGCGGATGGGGCGCGGCGATGGATTGGTGCTCGCACCGGAGGAAGGGCCGCAGGATGTGAAAGCGGCTGCGAGTGCTTTCAATACGATGGCGGCGCGGCTCAGACGTATGATCGAGGATCAACGCTCGCTCCTGAGCGCGGTCGGGCACGATCTGCGGACGCCGATCGCATCGCTGCGCATTCGGACCGAGCTGGTGAAGGATCCAGAATTGCAGACAAAGATGCGCGGCTCAATCGAGGAGATGGAGCGCCTGACTGAAGCAACGCTCGCGGCCGCGCGCGGAGGCGAGAGCGGCGAGCCGACGCGACCTGTCGATTTGCCGTCGCTAATCGAAGCGGTCTGCGACGACTTGGCAGACACGGGGAACCCAGTGACATTCTCAGGTCTGCCCAGCGTACGTGTCGACGGGCGCGCGAGCGAGTTGCGGCGGGCATTGCGCAACTTGATCGAAAATGCGGTGCGTTACGGGACGCGGGCGAGCGTTTCGATGACGTCGACCAGTGGCTTGGCCGAGATCCACGTCGATGATGAAGGGCCGGGCATTCCAGAAGACTCGCTCAATCATGTGTTGAAGCCGTTTGTGCGGCTGGAGGAGTCGCGCAGCATCGAGACGGGCGGGCACGGGCTCGGGCTCACCATCGCACGCGCGATTGTCGAACGGCACGGCGGTGAACTTCAACTTCGCAACCGCGTTGAGGGTGGGCTGAGGGCGACGTTGAAGCTGCCGCTTGCGAAGAGCTGAGAGCCAAGGCACGATCGATCCTGCGCATTGGGTGAGATCGAAATGACCGGCAAACTAGTCAGTGGAACGCGTGAATTACCTCTCTCGGCGCTGACCGAGCGCGTGGAGCGCGCGGCTTCGGCGTTTCAATCGATCGGGATAGGGCGCGGCGATGGCGTCGGGTTGATGCTGCGCAATGATTTTGCGTTCTTCGAAGCAGGAATGGCGGCGGGGCAGCTTGGCGCTTATTCTGTGCCGATCAATTGGCACTTCACGGTTGAGGAGGCGGGTTACATCATTGCGGACTCCGGCGTGAAGGCTGTGGTCGTGCATTCGGATCTTTTGCCGGTGGCATTGAAGGCGGTGCCGCCGGGCGTGCAGGTGTTTGCGGTCGACACGCCGCCGGAAATTGCGGCGGCCTATCAGATCGCGCCCGGCGACATGAAGCCGGGGGTGAAGGTTTGGGATGCATGGATCGAGAGTTTTCCAAGGCGCACGCCGACGGTCGGCGATCCGCCAGGGGCGATCATATATACGTCCGGCACGACGGGGCGGCCGAAGGGCGTGAAGCGCAATCCGCCGACTCCGGCGCAAGCGCTCGCCAGCACCAAGCAACTAGCGCGTGCCTTCGGCTTGGAAGGCGTCCTGGTGCACGGCAAGCCGGAGCGCATCGTAACAGTGGTCACAGGGCCGATGTATCATTCGGCGCCGAACGCTTATGGCTCGATCTGCGTGCGTGCTGGGGCTGAGGTTATCTTGCAGCCGCGGTTCGAGCCGGAAGAATTGCTGCAGTTGATCGAGAAGCACCGGGTGACGCATTTACACATGGTGCCGACGATGTTCGTGCGGTTGCTCAAGCTGCCTGAGGATGTGCGGAAGCAGTACGACTTGTCGTCGCTGAAGTTCGTCGTCCACGCGGCGGCGCCCTGCCCCGTCGACGTCAAGCGCGGTATGATCGAATGGTGGGGACCAGTGATCAACGAGTACTATGGCGCGACGGAGACGGGCGCCGTCGTGTTCTGCACGTCGGAAGAATGGCTCACGCATCCGGGCACCGTCGGGCGACCGCAGCCAGACGTACGCCTCGTGATCACCGACGATTCCGGCAAGCCGGTGCCGGTGGGCGAGCCGGGTGACGTTTATGTGCGCCTGACGACAGGCAGCGACTTCACCTATCACGGCGACGACGAGAAGCGGCGCAAGGCGGAGCGCGATGGACTGATCTCGGTCGGCGACATCGGCTATGTCGACAGTGACGGGTTCCTGTTCCTCTGCGACAGACGAAATCACATGGTGATTTCGGGTGGGGTGAACATTTATCCGGCCGAGATCGAAGCCGAGATTTTGAAGATTCCCGGAGTAGCCGATTGCGCGGTGTTCGGCATTCCGGATGCAGAGTTCGGCGAGTCGCTCTGTGCCGTCGTTCAGCCGCAGCCGAATGCGGCGCTCAAAGAGAGCGACGTGAAGGGTTACCTGCGCGATCACCTGGCGAAGTACAAGGTGCCGAAGGTGGTCGAGTTCCGTGCGGAGCTACCGCGCGAAGACTCCGGCAAGATCTTCAAACGCAAACTGCGGGATCCGTACTGGGAGAGGGCCGGACGGAAGATTTGAGAGTCGCAACACGCCTCGCAACCGATTCGTGATGTCGCACCGGTTCGGATTGAACTGGTCGATGTTTTCGGACAGGTCCCGGCCGCGGCGCTGGTCGCGGGCGTTTTGCGGCTCGCGATGATGGCGGCGGGGTTTTGAGCTTTTCGGCCAGCCACGTCGCTGTGACTGGCCGAAGGCGCTTCGACTAAGCCTTTGCGCTGGCGCGCGCCTTGGCGCGCTCGAACATCGCCATAACTGTCTTCGCTTCCGGGTTGATCGGTTGACCGACTTGGATGCCGAAGTCGAGGAAGGCGAAGAGGTGGATGTCGGCGTAGGTGAATCTGTCCCCGCAAAGCCATTGGCGACCGGTGACTTGCTTGTCGAGCCAAAGCATGCGGTCTTGTGCGATGCGCTTTAGGCCGTCGGCTGCTTCGGGGGCGGTCGGGATGCGGTTTTGAAAGAGCGGCAAGCCTTGGCTGTAGCGAAAGCCGTTCGCCATCGGCTCGACGATGTTGAGGTCGACGCGGCGGGTCCACATGCGAGTTTCGGCCTTCTCCTTCGGCGTCGTGCCGATGAGCGCAGGCTTTGGGTGGATGTCTTCGAGGTATTCGCAGATCGCCGTGATCTCCGCCACCACCGTGCCGTCGTCGAGTTCGAGGCAGGGCATTTGGCCGGCCGTGTTCTTTTGCGTGTAGGCGGCTTGGCGGTTCTCGGCCTTCATCAGGTCGACTTCGACTTTCGGGATGTCGATGCCCTTCTCCGCCATGAACATGCGCACGGCGCGGGGGTTGGGACCGATCGAGTTGTAGAATTTCATGGGAGCTTCTCCTATGGCGACTGACGTTGTCATACGCCCTGAAGGATTTCACGCCAAGACGCGAAGCCGCGAAGAAGAAGAAATTCTCACACGAAGAAACGAAGGTGATGCCGCTACGGCTGCCGATAGATGCTGCGGGCGCTTGGCGCTCCGTCGGTGGCGGCGCGACCAGTGGCCACCATGTGTTGGAGGTGGGCGAGCACGGACATGCTGGCCGCGGGGTGGAGTTTCTTGTCCACTTCGGAGTAGATGACGGCGACCATGTCCGGGATCGTGGTGAGCCCACGCTTGAGGCACTCGGCGATTTGGCGCTCGCGGGCGTGGCGGTGTTCGATGAGGGCTTTCACGAACGCTTGCGGGTGGCGGATTGGGTTGCCGTGGGTTGGGAAGAAGATTTGGTCGTCCCGGCGGGTCAGCTTTTCCAGGCTTGCGAAGTATTGCGCCATGTCGCCGTCGGGCGGAGCGATCACGGTCGTCGACCAGCCCATCACGTGGTCGCCACTGAAGAAGGCTTTCTCTTCGCGGAGCGCGAAGCAGATGTGGTTCGAGGTGTGGCCAGGCGTGTAGAGCGCGTCGATGGTCCAGCCGTTGCCTTTGATCGTGTCACCATCGCGCACGACGACATCGGGGCGGAAGTCCATGTCGCCGCCCTCCTCCACGTCGATGCCTTCGTGTTTCTTGCCGGCGCCGTGCGGGCCGAAGCCGTAGGTCTTGGCTCCGCTCGCGGCCTTGAGCGGCGCGGCGGCGGGCGAGTGATCGTTGTGAGTGTGGGTGATCAGGATGTGGGTGATGCGCTCGCCCTTCAACGCGGCTTTGATCGCCTCAACGTGTTCGTCGATCAGCGGGCCGGGATCAACGACTGCGACGTCGCCGCGGCCGATGACATAGGTCCCGGTGCCGTGGAAGGTGAACGGGTTTGGGTTTCGCGCACATATGCGCCGGATCAGCGGCGAGAGCTCGACGACCTTCGTGTACGACGGATCGTAGGTGCGATCCGTCGCTAGCTTCGGCAGCTCAACGTTCAGGTCAGCGGCGCGCAAGACCTACTTCGCGTCCTTGACGGCGGCCAGGAACTTGCGAATGCGGTCTGCGTTCTTGCCGAGGTCGGACTTGCCGACGCGCGACATCGAGCGGATGTCGAGGCGCGAGCCGGTGCCTTGCGCGGTGATGCGGATGACGATGTCGTCCTTGAAACCGAACCACGCGGTGGTGTCGGTCGCTTCGATGCGGCCTTCCGCGGCTTCGGCGGCGACGATTTCCCAGCCCATCGCCTTCGCGGTTGCCTCGGCGCGCTTGAACAGGTCGGCCGGCGCGACGCCATCGATCACGAGCGGTTGGATGTCGGGGTAGCCCTTTTGCTGTTGGGCCGGGTCGGTCACGTAATCGACACCGTTCTTTGCGTCTGCTCGCAGCGGCTTGATCGCAACAAATATCGGCGGCGCCACGATGTCGGTCGTGATGTCGTGGATCATTGGTAAACTGCCGGCGGTGACGGCCATTGTGACAGGCACGAAGGCCGCTCCCACCGCCAGAAGCACACCAATTGAGACCGTCGATTTGCCGTTCCAAGAACGATAAACGAGTGCGAACACCGTCCACAAAAGCACAAACAGTAAGGCAATGGCGGCGGCGCCAACTCCCCACATCACCAGTGCGATCGACTGTTGAAACTCGACATACTGAAATCGGTTAGCGGGGCCAGCGATGCCGACCAACACAACTGCCACAACTCCCGCCAAGAGCGCCAAGCGCCCGAGTATTCCGTTCATTTCAGCACTCCTTATGGGTCAATTCAGCCGGCGCGAGTTTGTCGTTGTTGTCGCGCGCGCGCAAGGCGAGCGGCGCGCACGACCTACAACGCGCCCTTCACGGCGGCGAGGAACTTACGGATGCGATCCGCGTTCTTGCCCAGGTCGGACTTGCCGACGCGCGACATGGAGCGAACGTCGAGGCGCGAGCCGGTGCCTTGTGCGGTAATGCGGATTACGATGTCGTCCTTGAAGCCGAACCACGCGGTGGTATCGGTTGCTTCGATGCGGCCCTCGGCGACCTCCGCGGCGACGATCTCCCAACCCATCGCCCTTGCGGTTGCCTCGGCGCGCCTGAACAGGTCGGCCGGCGCGACGCCGTCGAACACCAGCGGTTGGATGTCGGGGTATCCCTTTTGCTGCTCGGCGGGATCGGTTGTGTAGTCAACACCATTCGGGGCATCGGCGCGGAGTGGCCTAATCGCAACGAAAACGGGCGGCGAGACGACGTCGGTGGTGACATCGTGAATGAATGGGACCTTCGCTGCGGTCGCCTGCATGTTCAACGGAAAGTACACACTTGCGCCGGCAACAAGTATTGCAACCACGATCAATCGCCATCCCGACCAATCAAATCGCACCACTGCACTTAGCATCCAGATTATCGATAGAAGCGCAGCTCCCCACGCGAAGTAGACGCCCCAAAGAAGGAATGCAAAGGCATACTGCAACGACACACCGGCGAACCTGTAAGCCGGTCCTGCAGCAATGATCGAGATCAATGACGCTATCGCAAGCGACAACACCGCTAACGAGAATGTCGTTGCACCGCGCGCCCCAACATCTTGCGAGGTACCCGCTTCGTGAGCGATCCTTGGCGATGGTTCGCTACTTGACGGTCGTGGAGTTCGTGTCGCCGGTGCGGGGGCTGACGGCGCTGATCCGGACCCGACGTTCCTGAAGGCCCGTGCCAAAAGCCCAAAGATAAAACTGCCAAGGGAGAGTATGGAAGCGATCGCACCAAGCTCCGCTTGGTACTTCATTATGAGCTCCCACAGTCCGAACATGCATGCTCCCGGCAGCGCTTGAATTTCGGTCTCAGTCTCTCGCGCTTGCGCCTCGTGCGCAAGGCCACGATTTCGCGCAAAATTTATCAGTCCGGCTTGCGCGCGCACCAAGACTCGGTCGGGGCATCACGGCGACTTCAGCTGTGGATGCGTCGGTTCGCGCAGAGATGCTTGTCAGGTCCCGGGCAATCGCCGCGGGGTTGCGTTCGGTTTGCGGCGCGCTGCTGCGCGTATATGGAGGCTAACGGGTCCTTCCAGTTTCGAGGTCATTCGATGCGCAAGATGTTTGCCGCGGCGGTCGCGGCCGCTGCTGTTGTTGGTGCTACGCCGCTTGCCTTTGCCGAGGACACAACGCGGCCTGAGATTCCGCGCTGCTCGCGCTCGCTGGGTGCGATCACGATTGTCGATGGCGATCGGCAGGGATGGACAGTCTACGATCTTCAGTCGCCGCAGAAGCTCTTGAAGCTCTACGTGCAGAAGTCGGGTTGCTTCACGCTGGTCGATCGCGGCGCAGGCTTCGATGCGGCGCAGCGCGAACGCGATCTCGACAAGGACGGATCGTTGCAACGTAAGTCGAATGTCGGCGGCGGTCAGGTGCGCGCGGCGGACTATGTGCTGGTTGCCGAGGTTGTCGCGGCGGAACGCGATACCGGCGGTTCGGCGGCTGGCGGGATCATCGGCGGCATCATCGGCGGGCCGGTTGGCGGTGCGATCGGCGGCGGGTTGCAGACGCGCGATCTTGAAGCGCAGGCGATCATTTCGTTGACCGACGTACGCACGTCGGAAACTAAGGCGGTGGAGGAAGGCAAGGCGAAGAAGACCGACGTTTCGTTCGCGCTTGGCGCGGGCGGCGGCGGTTGGGGCGGCTGGGGTGGCGTGGTCGGCGGCGGTTACGAGAACACACCGATCGGCCAGGTCGTGTCGCTCGCGTTTCTTCAGGCTTACACGAACCTTGTGAACCAGCTCGGTGCGCTTCCGGCGGATGCGAATGCGGCAGCGCCGGCGAAGAGCTATCAGGTGCTGCGCGCGACGAAGATGCGCAAGTTCCCGGATCCCGGTGCGACGGTCGTGCGCGCTTTGACGCCCGGGATGCGCGTGTTCCCGCTTGGCGACAAGGACGGCGCTTGGTGGAAGGTTGAAGACGAGAACGGAAATCAGGGCTGGGTGTTGAACACCGACCTGGAGCCGATGCGCTGAACGAATTCCTGGGACCGCCGGCTTCCAGCCGGCTCTGTGTGAATCGACATCGCACAAGAGCCGGCTGGAAGCCGGCGGTCCCAGGACGTATCAAGCCGTCGGTAGTTTGTACGTTTTGAACTGATCGCGCAGTGTCACCTTCTGAATCTTCCCTGTCGCGGTCAGCGGGATTTCGTTTACGAAGGCGACGTCGTCGGGCATCCACCATTTGGCGATCTTGCCTTCGAGGTACTTTAGAA
>CAZJOM010000066.1:20151-22156 GCA_964547645.1 uncultured Flavobacteriaceae bacterium | reverse complement strand
ATCCTGCGCGAAGCCCCCGGCTGCATGGTCGTCGACAAGCGCGAAGACGGCGGCTACGTCACCCCGGTCGAATGTGTCGGCGACTACGCCACGTTCATCAGCCGCATCCGCAGAGACCCCACCGTCGAAAACGGCCTAGCCCTCTGGTGCGTCTCCGACAACTTGCGCAAAGGCGCCGCTTTGAACGCGATTCAAATCGCCGAAATCCTGATCGCCAGGCATCTGAAAAAGGCCGCGTGACTCGTGGTTCGGGATTCGGCGATCGGGCTTCCAACCACGGATCCCGAATCCCGATCACCGATTCTGCTGCTCAGGCCTCACCACCCGTGGCCCCACCTGCACCAAGACCTCGCGCGCATCGAACGCCCGAACGTCCCCGTCCTGCCGCGCCCCTTTCAGCATGATGATCTCCGCGGTCGCGGTATAGGTCGTCACGGGTTGCACGTCGTACGAACCCCACGGCCGGTAGAACGGGTCATGCCAGTCGGGAAATCCGTGGTAAAACCAGCCGCGCCCACCATAGTGATCGACCCAATAGCGGTAGGACGTCTTCGCCTCGACATCGCGCCCGACCAAGATGAAGTGCGAAAACCCGTTCTGCAGCGTGAGCTCCGCGGCGCGGTAGAGCAGATAGTCCTCCACCGTCTCGCGCTTCGTCAGCGAGTTCCCGCGGAACATAACCCTGTACCGGTTCTGGTCGAGCCGCTCCTCCGAGAAGCCGAAGCCCCGCGGCGGCGCCGGCTGATAGGGCGTTGGCGACACGCACGCGCTAAGGATGCTCACCGCCAATACCAAAATGACCGCTTGGGCAAACCGGCTCATGATACCCTCCGATTGAACAGCGTTCAGAATATCATCGAACGGCGCGTAAGCGAAATTGATCTAGCGCACAGGAACGGCGGTCAAAATCCGCGGCGGCGCCAGCAAAGCTTCTTGGCTCCCGATCAGCTGGAGCTCATCCGCGCCGGCACTCGCTCGCAAGACGCCATCGACCGCAGAACATGCCCGCTCCAGCGCCGCAGTCGGATTGTCTCCCGTGAGTCGCCCCGCCAGATAGAGAGCCGCAAAAAGGTCGCCGGACCCATTCGGCACCTGTTCGATCCGCGCCGCCGCTGTGCCCCAAGCACCGCTCTGCGTGACCGCAACGGTTCCCACGCGCCCGCCATCGAAGGGCACGGACGTCACAACGACTTCTGCTTTGCCCAACGACCGTGCGGCAGCCGCAGCACTCACCGCATCGCCGATCTTCCGCGAGGTCAAGCTGCTCAACTCGAACCGGTTCGGCGTCGCGATATCCGCGATCGGCAACAACTCGCGCGCCATCGCTTCCGCAACGCCCGGCCGCGCGTAAGCCCCATCATCGTCACCGAACACCGGATCGCAGAGGAAAAGCGCATTTGGATTGAGCGCCTTCACCCGTCGCACCGCGTCGGCCACCGCCCGCGCCTGCTCCGCCGCGCCCAGATAACCGGACAACACAGCATCGCACTGAACAAGCCAGCCGTTCGCATCGAGCCCCGCGATCAGCTCGCCCATCTTCGTGGCAGGTACGACCTCGCCCCGAAACGCCTTGTGTCCCGGATGGTTCGAGAGCAGCACGGTCGGCACCGCCCAAACCTCGATGCCAAGGCGCTGCAGCGCGAACCGCGCCGCGCCGTTCCCGACATGCCCCCTCACGACTTCGGACTGAATGGACAGAACTGTGAGTTTACGCATCGGCCGCTTGAGTAAGTTTCGCTTCGACCAGTCTACGCTCCTGCGTGGACATGGAAAGCGCCAGTGCACGCTGAAACGCCTCCCGCGCCGCCTGCCGCCGCCCGCGCTTAAGCTCCAAATCGCCGATCGTCGTGTGATAGGGCAGATAGCGCCCGACGGCCTTCTGCCCCTCAAGACCTTGCAACGCCTCGAGCGCAGCGTCCGCACCCTCCACCATCGAGAGCGCAACTGCCCGGTTGATCGCGACAACGGGCGACGGCGCCACCTCGCTCAACCCGTCATAGTAGGA
>CAZJOM010000066.1:0-20051 GCA_964547645.1 uncultured Flavobacteriaceae bacterium | reverse complement strand
AGAATGAGCGCCGCCAACGCATGCGCTTCCGGCGACGATGCCACGGGATGCCAAGCGACTAGCTCCGCCAGCCTCAACGCCTCATCGCAGATATCGTCGCGCACCAACGTGTCTCCGTCGCTCGCCGCATAGCCCTCGTTGAACAGCAGATAAATCGTTCGCAAGACAGAGGGCATCCGCGCACTGAGCGCCGCGCCACTCGGCATTTCAAACACGATCCCAAGCTCCCGAATGCGCACCTTCGCCCGCACGACGCGCTGCGCCATCGCCTCCGGCGTCGCAAGAAATGCCCGCGCAATCTCTTCGACGGAAAATCCGCACACCGTCTTCAACGTCAATGCCAACCGGGCTTCCGGTTCAAGAGCGGGATCGCAGCAGAGCACGATCAGCGACAGCTCCTCATCGCCGATGCCGCTCGTGTCCGGTGCCGCACGCAAGTGTTCGATCCAGTCCGTCACCTTGGGCTCAAGCGCGCTCATCATCGCGTGCCGCCGCAGCCGGTCGAGTGCGCGATTCCGCGCGGTCGTCAGCAGCCACGCGAACGGATTGTCCGGCACGCCTCGCAGCCCCCACGTTTCGAACGCCGCCAAGAACGCCTCCTGCACGCAGTCTTCCGCGAGCGACAGGCCGGACGCACCCAGCGTGCGCGTGAGTGCGCCGACCAAGCGCCCGCTCTCGCGCCGCGACAGGCGCTCGATCAGCGAACGAATGTCGGTCGGCGTGCCGCTCATCTAAAGCTGATGCACTTCGCGTACTTCAATCCGCCCGCCATACTTCAGATGCGGACACTCTTTGGCGATCTCGCAGGCCTCCGCATAGTCCT
Source organism: uncultured Flavobacteriaceae bacterium (assembly GCA_964547645.1). GTDB lineage: Bacteria > Pseudomonadota > Alphaproteobacteria > Micropepsales > Micropepsaceae > SZUA-430. Next base: position 19,228 of record CAZJOM010000066.1, on the reverse strand, counting down.
TGGCCGTGATCGCGAAGTAGCCGCCGACGATCTCCTTGCTTTCCGCATAGGGACCATCCGTCACCACGATCTTGCCCGCCTTCGGCCGAAGGACTTTTCCTGAATCCTCAGTGAGCTTCTCGCCGCCGGCGAGGCGGTTCGCCTCGCGCATTTTCGTCGCCCAGGCACTGTATTCTTGGATGATCCGCATCATCTCGTCTTGCGAGCGTTCGGCGAATTGCCCCTGATCCTCGTGTAAAAACAGCATGTAGTTCGGCATGTGCGTCTCCCTGCATGAGCATAATCCGTCTCAAGGACGAACCACAGGGCTCGAAATCGACGGCAAGGCCCGCTAGGTTGCGCCGAACCCGACAACCGACGGAATTCCGCATGAAAATCCGCCCCCGCCGCAGCGTCCTTTACATGCCGGGCTCCAATGCCCGCGCCCTGGAGAAGGCTGCATCTCTATCGGCCGACGCGCTGATCCTCGATCTTGAGGACGCGGTCGCGCCGGAATCGAAAGAACTCGCGCGCCAGCAAGTATGCGCCGCAGTCAAAGACCGCCGCTTCGGTAAGCGCGAAGTAATCATTCGCATCAACGGCCTGGACACCCCTTGGGGACACGATGACATGGAGGCTGCGGCCGGCGTCGGCCCCGACGCTATCCTGGTGCCGAAGATCAACGACGCCCACGACGTCGCTCACGCGCATCAGCATTTGGGTGACGGACCTGCCGCACTTTGGCTCATGATGGAAACCCCGCGTGCCATGTTCAATGCGAACGAGATCGCGGGTGCCGGTGGCAAGCTCACGTGCTTCGTGATGGGTACGAACGATCTCGTCAAAGAGCTTCGCGCCCAACACACACCCGGGCGCGAAGCCCTTCTCACCGCGCTTAATGTGAGCGTCATGGCCGCACGCGCACACGGCCTCGTCGTGATCGACGGCGTCTTCAACGAAATAGCCGACACCGCAGGCTTCGAAGCCGTCTGCCGCCAAGGCCGTGCCCTCGGTTTCGATGGCAAGACCCTGATCCATCCCTCGCAGATCGAGGTCTGTAATCGCGTCTTCACCCCCGACCCTGAGGAAGTCGCCAGGGCCCGGGCCATCCTCGCCGCCTTCGACCGCCCCGAAAACAAAGGTAAAGGCACAATCGCCTTGGACGGGCGGATGGTCGAACTCTTACACGCCGAGATTGCTCGCCAGACCGTCGCGCTCGCTGACGCAATCGCGAGCAACAGTTGACGACAAACGGGGCGTTTTGCCCTCTTTGCGCCCCAATGGTACTATGTGATTGGAGCGCTGGGCCGGGCCTCGTTAAGGGGTTCGGCTTCGCTTTTTTCGGACGGGATCGCCCGTCCACTGTCGAAACAAATTTTTGGGGTTCCTGATGTTGAAGCGCGTGTTTGCCGCCCTCGGTGTGATCACCATCCTTGCGGCCCTGACACTTCCCTCCTTTGCCGTTGAAGGCGTCGCCGAACGCCAAGAGCGCAGGAAGCGCGAAGCGCAGGCCTATCCGCAACAGGCCTACGAAGCTCTGCAGAAGAACGAACTCGACCGCGCCATCGAACTGTACACAAAGGCGATCGATTCGCGCGCATTCAAGGATCAACCGCAAACGCTGGGCGAGATCTATTTCGGTCGCGGCAACGCCTACCGCTTGAAAAAGGACTGCACGACCGCGCTCGTCGATTACAACAAGGCCGCGGAGACGCTTGAGGAAGGCGATCTCTATTTTACCATGGCCGCTTGCTATCTTGAATTGAAGCAAGAGGATCAGGCATTGGTCGTCTTGGACAAGGCGATTAAGCTCGATCCCGAAGCTGCGATGTATCGCAGCGCGCGTTGCATCCTCCTTTTCAATCGCAAGGATTTTGCCGGCGCGGTTCCGGACTGTGAGAAGGCGCTCGCGGCCACGCCCGACGACAAGAACCTTTTGACCGCAGCATCTCAAGCGATTGAGATCGCTGGCAACCGTCCGCGCGCGGCGGAACTCTATCGCAAACTGCTCGCCGTCGACCCCGGCAATCCGATCGCGACCGAAGGGTTGAAGCGCCTAGGCGGTTAGCACGTTCCGATTGATCGTAGTTTTTGAAGGCAAGCGGCGCGCGGTCACTAGAGTGTCGCGCCGCAGTGCAAGAGGAGTGAAGAAGTGAAGCGAGTTCTGATCGGTTTCTTGTTTGCGATCCTGACGACGCCCGCGATATTCGCGCAGCCAACACCGGCGGCAACACCAGCCGTGCCGCCGCCGGGGACGACACCGGCACAACCCTCCGGGAACCCGCCGGTCCGCTACGACTGGCAAGGTAATCACAAGAAAGCGCAAGCCGCCCTCGCGGCCCGCGACTACAAGACGGCGATCAAGCTCTTCACCGAAATCTTGGAGTCTGGCCGCTTGCCGAAGACCTGGCTCGGTCCGACTTTGTATTTCCGCGGCAAGTCGTTCCGCTCGACGCGCCAATATGACAAGGCCGTCGCTGACTACATTGCCGCGACCGAGGCCGATCCAAAAATGGATGTCGCCTTCTACGAGCTGGGCGCAACTTACCAAGCAATGAACCAGCACGCCAAAGCGACACAGGCCTTCGGACAAGCAATCGCGATCAAGAGCAACAACGCAGACTACTACTACGGCCGGTGTGTGTCCTTTAGCTGGCTCGGCAACGTCAAGTCCGCCGTCAGCGATTGCGAAGCCGCGACGCGTCTGCGTCCGGGAAGCGCCGAGATGCTGGGCGTCCTGGGTCGCCTCTATGAGGACAGCGGGCAGAAGCAGCGTGCGATCGAAACCTATCGCCGCGCGCTTGCGATCAATCCGAACCAGCCTGAGGCCGCCGAAGGCCTGAAGGCGTTGACGAAGTAAGCGAATGGAAACGAAAGCTGCCGGCGCCGGAAACTTCTTCGAAGACTTCCGCGCCGGCCAAATCTTGCATCACGCCCCGCCGCGCACGCTCACCGCCGGCGATCAAGCGCTCTACACGGCGCTCTACGGCGCCCGGTTCGCCACTCAAAGCTCGAACGAACTCGCGCGCGGTCTGGGCCTGCCATCATCGCCGATTGATGACCTGCTGGTCTTCCACACGGTCTTCGGCAAGACCGTGCCGGAAGTCTCGCTGAACGCGATCGCAAATCTGGGCTACGCCGATTGCCGTTTCCTGAGACCCGTGTTCGCGGGCGACACTCTGACCGCCAAGACCGAAGTCTTAGGCACGCGCGAAAATGCGAACCGCGAATCCGGCATCGTCTACGTGCGCTCTGAAGGCTTCAATCAGCGCAACGAACTCGTTCTGACATTTGCCCGCTGGGTCATGGTGCGCAAACGTTCCGCCGCGGCGGAAGTTCCAACTCCGAGCGTGCCGGACCTGCCAAAGGCTGTGGCAGCAACCGCCCTCCACGTCTTCCCGCAGGAACGCCTCGCCCGCGCCCATCGAACCGAATGCGGTGGCAGCAGATTCTTCGACGACTACGCACCGGGCCAGCGTTTCGACCACGCCGACGGCATGACCGTCGAAGAGGCGGAGCACATGATGGCGACGCGCCTCTATCACAACACGGCGCGCGTCCACTTCAATGCCCACACGGAACGCCAAGGCCGCTTCGGCCGCCGCATCGTCTATGGCGGACACGTCATCTCGGTTGCGCGCGCCCTCAGCTACAACGGTTTGGAGAATGCGCTGTTCGTGGCCGGTATCAATGCCGGCCGCCACGTTTCACCCTGTTTTGCTGGCGATACGATTTACGCCTGGAGCGAAGTGCTGGAAAAGTCTGCACCCAGCGCGCGCAACGACTGGGGCTTCTTGAGACTGCGCACCATCGGCCTTAAGGATCGTGCAGCCACGGACTACCCGGACAAGCAAAGCGATGGATCCTACGATCCTGCCGTACTCCTCGATCTCGACTATTGGGTCGTCGTCCCGCGCGGCTAGACTTCTGGCAGCTCTCATGTTGCTGCTCGCGCTGGCTGCGCCCGCCTGGGCGTTGGAGCCATTCCAATCCGGCGTCGCACGCGAAGCCAGCGAGTGCGTTTCCTGGGCACCGGGCCGCGTTGATTGTTTCTCGCGCAGCACGACCGGAAGCCTCACCTGGGTCTATCTCCAAAACGAGCAGTGGAGCGAGCCGAAAGATCTAGGTGGCAAACTCGCCGCCGCGCCAAGCTGCGTTGCGCGCGGCCCGGGCGGCATCAACTGCTTTGCGACCAGCGCGAAAGGCGTTCTCGCAACGATCAACTTGAACGGCAAAGCGTGGAGCGCTTGGGCATCTCTAGGCGGCGACCTGACGCCCTCGCGTCCGGCCTGCGTCGCTCTCGCGCGCGATCGCATCGCCTGCTATGCGCGCGGACGTAGAGGTCAGCTGATGTTGCGTCGCTGGAGCGGCGGTAAAACCTGGGACCCGTGGCAAAATCTCGGTGGAGCTCTAAGCGCGGATCCCGACTGCATCGCCGTCGGCGGGGCCGGAGTCGCTTGTTTCGCGCGTGACACGCGCGGCGAGCTCGCAGCATTCTTCCCCGACGCAACCGGCAAGACCGGCGGCTGGGCAGCCCTCGGCGGGCGCATCGAAAGCACGCCCTCCTGTGTGCGTTTGAAATCAGGCGAAGCCGCCTGCGCCGCCCAGGGGCGTAGTGGCCGACTTCACCTCTGGCGCGGCATGCCGCTTTACCAAGGCGAAGACCCCGGCCGCATCATCCCGAGCGATGAAAGCACCGTCGGCGAACCGGCTTGCGTCGTGCAGCTCGGCGCGCAGGTCTGCTTCCTGCGCAACGAGCGGCGCGAACTCGTGCGCCGCACCTTGAGCTCAAGCGCCGACAACTCGCATGACGGTGTCTTGCAGGACTTGCCGGCCGCGTCGGCAGTGAGTTGCTTACCGCTCGACAGCGAAGGCGGGCTGGGTTGTGTGCTGACAGACACGGAGCGAAAACTCTACTTCGCCGCCGGCGACGCGTTGCAGGCAAGTGCTCCGGCTGAACCCGAAGGAGAGGCCGCCGAAGACGATGCCGAAGGCGCGTGGTTCCTCTCCAACGTCGACACCGGAGCCGCGTGCCGCATCGTTCTGACCGGGCGTCCCGCCTTTGGCGGCAAGCGTCTGCAAGTGGGGCCGCGCTGTCGCGCTGTCGGCCTGGCTGACCGCCCGGCGCAATGGGATCAGGACGACAACGGTCTACTGTTCCTTGCTCGTGATGGGCAGATATTGCTGCGCTTCAACGCAGCGCATGCCGGCCGTTGGATGACATCGCGCAAGGTGGCACCGCTTATGCTCTCGCGCGATCCACCGGGCGAAACCACCGTAGCGCCGGTGTCGGGCTCGATAGGCGATGCCGGCGATGCGCGTCTGGCCGAGATGTTTGGCCCGTGGCGCGTTGTCAACGATGGGGCAGGCTATCTATGCACCCTGCAACTGACCAACCGCCGCGCCGGGTCGGGCTACGAGATCGCCTGGGATCCTTCCTGCGAAAGCCGCTTCCCGGCCGTGCGCTATTGGACCGAAAGCGCAGCTGCGATAGTTTTTGTGGGCCCGAACGACATCGTCGTCGCTCGCTTCGACCAGAACGGCCCCGGCAAATGGCGCTTGCAGGGCCACGCTGGAATCACGCTACTGCGCTGACGATGGCAAGCCCCTTCACGATCACCGCCCGCCTCAAGAGCATTTCCTTCGCACTCGCGGGCGTCGCGACCATGCTGCGCACCCAGCACAACGCCTGGATCCATCTCGCGGCAACGATCGCGGTCATCGCCGCGGGGCTTTGGTTCCAAATTTCGGGCGGCGAATGGCTCGCCGTCGTCCTCGCCATTGTCGTCGTCTGGGTGGCAGAGGGGCTGAACACCGCCTTCGAACTTCTCTGCGACGTGGCCTCCCCGCAGTTTCACCCACTCGTCAAACAGGCGAAAGACGTGGCCGCTGCTGCCGTATTGATAGCCGCCATCGGCGCCGTCGCGGTTGCCGCTGTGATCTTCTGGCCGCGCCTCTTCTGAGCGTTGGAGGTGACGCCCGGTCGGTGCTACACCACCCGCCAAACGGGCCTATCGAGGCCGTCCGAACGGAGAGAAATTATGGTGCGGGAACTGACCCACTTCATCGCTGGCCGCCATGTAAAGGGAACATCCGGCCGCTTCGGCGACGTCTACAATCCCGCCACCGGTGAGGTCCAAGCGAAAACCCCGCTTGCCTCCACTGGCGAGATGCGCACCGCCGTCGAAGCCGCGCTGAAAGCCTTCCCCGAATGGTCGGCGCAGAACCCGCAAAAGCGCGCCCGCGTGATGTTCAACTTCAAGGCACTCGTCGAAAAGCATATGGACGAACTCGCCCACATGCTCTCGGCCGAGCACGGCAAGGTCATCGCCGACTCGAAGGGCGACATCCAACGCGGTCTCGAAGTGATCGAGTTCGCCTGCGGCATCCCCCATTTGATGAAGGGTGACTTTACCGAAGGCGCCGGCCCCGGAATCGATATGTACTCGATCCGCCAGCCATTGGGTGTCGTGGCCGGCATCACGCCGTTCAACTTCCCCGCGATGATCCCGATGTGGATGTTCGGCGTCGCCATTGCTTGCGGCAACACCTTCGTATGCAAGCCCAGTGAAAAAGACCCAAGCGTGCCGCTACGCCTCGCGGAACTCTTCATGGAAGCAGGCGGCCCTGCCGGCGTCCTGAACGTGGTCGTGGGCGACAAAGAAGCCGTCGACGCGATCCTCAAAGACCCGGACATCAAAGCCGTGTCGTTCGTCGGCTCCACCGCAATCGCCGAGTACGTCTATCAAACCGGCACCGCGCACGGTAAGCGCGTGCAGGCGATGGGCGGCGCGAAGAACCACGCGATCATCATGCCCGACGCCGATCTCGATCAAGTCGTCGACGACCTGATCGGTGCCGGCTACGGCTCGGCCGGCGAACGCTGCATGGCGATCGCAGTCGCTGTTCCCGTCACCGACAAACTCGGCGACGAACTCGTGCGCCGCCTGAAGCCACGCGTCGAGGAATTGAAAGTATCGCTCCCGACCGATGCGCAAGCGAACTACGGCCCCCTCGTCACCCGCGAACATCGCGACAAGGTGAAGGGCTACATCGACATGGGCGTGAAGGAAGGCGCCGAACTCGTCGTCGACGGCCGCAATTTCCGCATGCAAGGTTACGAAAACGGCTTCTTCTTGGGCGGCTCGCTCTTCGACAAGGTGAAGCCGAACATGCGCACCTACCAAGAAGAAATCTTCGGTCCGGTGCTGCAAATCTCCCGCGCCAAAGACTTCGAAGAAGCGTCAAGCCTTCCCACGAAACATCAATACGGCAACGGCGTTGCCATCTATACCCGCGACGGCGACAGCGCCCGCGAGTTCGCCAGCAAAGTCCAGGTCGGCATGGTCGGCATCAACGTGCCGATCCCGGTGCCGCTCGCCTATCACACCTTCGGCGGCTGGAAGCGCTCGGCCTTCGGCGACGTGAACCAGCACGGCCCGGAAGGCGTGCGCTTCTACACCAAGATCAAAACCGTCACGGCGCGCTGGCCCAGCAAAGGCGGGGTACGCGAAGGCTCCAGTTTCGTCATCCCGACGATGAGGTAAGCGATGTTGCGTCTACCCGTTCTCCTAGTCGCCGCACTCATCGCGGCGATGCCGGCGTCGGCCGCCCCGAGCTTCGATTGTTCGAAGGCAAAAAACGCCGCGGAGAAACAAGTCTGCGAAGTGCCCGACCTGCAGTGGAGCGATCGCCAACTGGCACGCCTCTACAAGCTGGCCCTTGCGCAAAGCGGCACGTCCAAGAACGTCGTCATTGAAAGCCAACGCGCGTTCCTCGCGCGCCGCGACGCTTGCGCCACCGATATCGAATGCCTCGACGCCGCCTACAAGGCGCAGCTCAAATCTCTCGCGCCGCTGGTGAACGTGTACGAGGCCTTCGGCGAATACGAGCCGAAGGGCATGGGCGGCTCGATGTGGATCGTCCGCTTCGGATGGGAGGCGGCATTCAAGATACTCACCGTCGGCGGCGGCGGTCACACCTGCACGTTCGAAACCGACAACGCCCCCGTCGGGGGCAAGGGCGTCATCCGTTACACCGAGAAGGGCGCCGACGCCTGCCGCATCACCGTCGCCCCAGACGGCGAATCGCAAGTGGTTCAGTCGAAGAACTGCAGCGACTATTGCGGCATGCGCGCAGTCTTGGACGCAACCTACAGCCCCGTGAAGTAAAGAGCTGCCCCGTCACGATGCACCCCGCTGAACGCTATCGCGCGCTGGTCGCCGAAGGAAAGTTGACCGGCGACCCCGCGCAGGAGCGCGTCGCGGCGGCACTGGAAGCGTTGGCGACGAAGCTCGACGCGTACGAGCCCGGCAAGAAATCGTTCTTCGGCTTCGGCACGCGCCAGCCGGCGCCGCAGGGCCTATACATCCATGGCCCCGTCGGCCGCGGAAAGTCCATGCTCATGGACATGTTCTTCGAAACGGTCGACTTCGAACCGAAGCAACGCACTCACTTTCACGACTTCATGGCCGCGGTGCACGCATCCGTGAAGCGTTGGCGCGAGAGCGAGCCTGGCAATGAGATCCCGCGCGTCGCCGAGGAGATCCGCGCACGCGCGGCGCTGCTCTGCTTCGACGAGTTCCAGGTCCAAGACATCGCCGACGCCATGATCTTGGCCCGCCTCTTCAAAGTCTTGTTCGAGGCCGGTGTCGTCGTCGTCGCAACCTCGAACCGTCACCCGCGCGAACTCTATGAGAACGGCATCAACCGCCAGCTTTTCCTCCCCGCGATCGATCTCATCGAGGAACGCATGGATGTCGTCTGCCTCGACGGTCCGATCGACTATCGCCTCGCGCGGCTTGAGCGCGCTCGGGTCTTCTTCGTGCCGCTGGGCAAAGATGCCGACATCGCTCTCGACGGTGTCTGGCACGATTTGACCGGCCTAACCCACGGCACGCCGGGCGAGCTTGAAGTGCTGGGCCGCAAGCTTGCTGTGCCCGAACAAGCGCGCGGGGTAGCCCGCTTCACGTTCGACGAACTCTGTGTCGCAGCCTTAGGACCTCAGGATTACCTGGCGTTGGCCGACACGTTCCACGCGCTCGTGCTGAAGGACGTCCCCCAGCTCACGCCCGACAAGCGCAACGAAGCCAAGCGCTTCGTAACCCTGATCGACGCGCTCTACGAACGCTGCGTGAAGCTTGTCTGGTCGGCCGAGGCCCCGCCGGCGGCGCTCTACCGCACCGGCGACGGTGCTTTCGAGTTCGAGCGAACTGCTTCGCGCCTCGTAGAAATGCAAACGCCCGAGTATCTCGGGCGCTTGCACAAACCAAAAGTCGAAAAAGTCTGAGCGACTATTCCTGCGGCATCGGTGCCAGCGGAGCTGGCCCGCCGGTCGCGGCCGGCGGCGGCTCGCTCGACGCTGCGGAGGGCGCAATCGGCATCGTGGCCGGCGGCGGCACATCGGCAGGTGTCTGCACGGGAGCCGCAGCGGGCGCATCGAGCGACGGCGACGACAGCATCGTCTCCTCGCGCGGCGGCTGATAGACGTCCTCGGCGGCGTCGCGAATGATCTCAACCTTGCGCGGCGTTGCCGGTTGCGGCTGAACCTTGGGCTTTACGAGTGCCGTGGGAGCTGCCGGAACTGGGGCCGGCGTCGCGCGCGGCGTGATCACGGTTTCACGAACGGGCTTCGCCGGCGCGGGCGTAACGATAGGAGCTGCAGCGGGCTTCGTCCGTGGGCGTTCGGTCACTTGCGGCTCGAACGCCGCCACGCGCGTCGGCGCCGACGGCAGAACCTGGCGCGCGGGAACGTCGCTAAGCACAGCAAGCGGCGAGGGGGCCGGCGCCGTTGCCGTCGGACGCAGCGGCGGGGTCGTCGGTGCAAATTCTTCCGTCGGCATCGCGCTCGGCTGTGCAGCCGCGGTCGCGATTTCATTCGTAGCAGGCGCGCTTGCCGAGACAGTCGGGCGAATGCGCAAAATCACGACCGGCTCGCCGTTGATCAGCGTCGAAACAACCGGCGCTGCGCTTGTCGTCGTCATGAACAACGGACCGCCTTCGCCATTGCCTTCTTTCGCCGCCTGCAACGACATCGTCAGCGCCGTCTCGTCGATCGCGGGCTGGTCGTTCTCGGGCGCCGTGTGGAGGGGCACCTGCTTGACTTCAACCTTTGCCGCCTTCACGGGCGCCGCATTGACCGGCGCAGCGTTGACGACCGGGCGCGGCGTAGCGCGCGCCGTCTGGCTCGCGGTCTCTCCGTCCATATCGTCCGCCGAAACCTTTACGCCGCCGGGCAAGAATGCCAACGACTGCGACGAAAGCGAACCGCTCGCCAGCGCCGCGACGTCGATCGACTGCGCCGCGTTCGCGCGCGCAAACTGCCGCTCGGTTTCTTCTTTCGCCTTGGCCAGCTTGATCTCGGCCCAAATCTGATCGGGGTCGTTTTCGTTTTCGCCCGCGCCGACGCTGGCGGGGAGATATTTCGGGGCTGCGTAGATCACGGTGCCGTCCGCATCGATTCGCTCGATGAAGATGCCGTGAAAATCGTCGCGCGTGGCGAGCGAGCCTGGCTCTTCGCACACATCGCGGTCGGCACGCATCAAGCCTTCGGAGAATCGGCAGTCCTTGCCCGTTACGATCGAAACGGCATGCTCGCCCAAATCGGCGCCCGTGAAGATCGTCGACGCAAAACCGGCAAAGGAGGAAATCGAACTGAGCGAAACACCGGCAACTGTCCCGGCGCAACCACCCAAAATGGTCGTCGAGGCGAGGATTCCAGCAAGCGCGACTGGACGCATGGAAACTACTCCACAAGGCGCTGTCGAGGCCGGACCTCGCTTCCCCCGAACCGTGGGGACCGGCTTCGAACGATGGGAACTAAGGAAACACTGCAACTTTGATGCCGCAGCGTACCCTCAAAAATAATCTGAATCAATATTTGAGTTGACAGTGGTGTGGGCATCACACGCGCAATCACCGCTTGTGCGCTTGCGATTGAGTCGGATGATGCGCTACCCGTCCCACGGTTAATTGCCACCCCTGAATCGGAACATTGGTGAACGCCGCCGTCCCGCGGTTGCACACCTCCACGGAAAGAAAGATCCAAAATGGCTCGCAGAAAAATCGCCTTGATCGGCGGCGGACAAATCGGCGGAACACTGGCGCATCTCATTGGTTTGAAGGAGTTAGGCGACGTCGTTCTGTTCGACATCGTCGAAGGCTTGCCGCAAGGAAAGTCGCTCGACATTGCCCAGTCGGGCCCGGTCGAAGGCTTCGACGCACGCTTCAAGGGCACGCAGTCCTACGCGGACATCGCAGGTAGCGATGTGGTCATCGTGACTGCCGGCGTGCCGCGCAAGCCGGGCATGAGCCGTGATGACTTACTAAATATTAATCTGAGCGTGATGCGCGCTGTGGGTGAAGGCATCAAGCAACACGCGCCTAACGCGTTTGTCATCTGCATCACGAACCCGCTCGACGCGATGGTCTGGGCCCTGCGCGAGTTCTCGGGCCTTCCGCACAACAAGGTCGTCGGCATGGCTGGCGTTCTTGACAGCGCTCGCTTCCGCCACTTTCTCGCCGACGAATTCAAAGTCTCGGTCGAAGACGTCACGGCCTTCGTGCTCGGCGGCCATGGGGACACGATGGTCCCGCTCACTCGCTTTTCGACGGTCGCCGGCATTCCGCTCCCCGAACTGGTGAAGCTCGGCTGGATCAAGCAGGAGCGTCTCGACCAAATCGTCCAACGCACCCGCGACGGCGGCGCCGAGATCGTGGGCCTGCTCAAGACCGGCTCGGCCTTCTACGCGCCCGCCACCTCTGCGATCGCGATGGCCGAGAGCTTCCTCAGGGACAAGAAGCGCATCCTACCTTGCGCCGCGCACCTGAACGGCGAGTTCGGCCTGAAGGGCATCTATGTCGGTGTGCCCTGCATCATTGGCGCGGGCGGCGTGGAGAAGGTGATCAACCTAAACCTGCTCCCGGACGAGCAAGCGATGTTCACCAAATCCGTCGATGCCGTAAAAGGCCTCGTCGACGCCTGCAAAAAACTCGAACCGAAACTCGCTTAAGATCAAATGAGCGTGGGAACCCCATGATCGAGATTCCCACGCTCACCACCGAGCGCTTTGTGCTGCGAGCCTTCCGCGAGGACGACGTTCCGGCGCTCACCGAATTGCACAGCGATCCGGAGGTCATGCGCTTTCTGCGCCCGAACGGTGAAGTCGAGACCTCGCCGCGCCAAGCCTGGGACTACATCGCGCTCCACCTCGGCCACTGGCAGCTCAAAGGTCACGGCAAATGGGCGCTCGCCGATCGCAAGACCGACGAACTGATTGGCCGCGTCGGCTACTTCAATCCGCCCTACGAGTGGCCGGGTTTGGAACTCGGCTGGACGATCGCGCGGAAATTCTGGGGCCAAGGTTATGCCGCAGAATCCGCGCGCCTAGCACTGGGTTGGGGAATTCAGCGTTACGGCCGCAGCGCCATCATCAGCGCCATCATTCACGGAAACGAACGCTCCGTTAGGGTTGCCGAGCGCCTTGGCGGGCGCCACGCGCGCGACGAAGTTCTGCACGGCGCCCCGGCGATGATTTTCGCCTACTAGCGACACCCCTTGCTTTGAGCGCGACATCGCGCTCCGATAGCGCTTCAACTCAAGAGCCGCTGATGCAACTCGCCCTCTCCGCCGCCGACGAAGCCTTCCGCCGCGAAGTACGAAGCTTCCTCGACGAGAAGCTGACCCCCGATCTCCGCGATGCGGGCAAGAAAACCGGCGGCGTTCTGACCGATCCGCCGGCGACGACGAAATGGCACAAAGCGCTCTACGACAAAGGTTGGATCGCGCCCGCCTGGCCAAAAGAACACGGCGGCACCGGCTGGACCGAGATGCAGCGCTACATCTTCTCGTCTGAATGTTCGACCGCGCACGCGCCGTTGCTCCCGGTCTTCGGCATCCGCATGTGCGGCCCCGTGCTGATGAAGTTCGGCTCGCCCGAGCAGAAGGCGTTCTACCTCCCGCGCATTCTCTCCGGCGAGGATTATTGGTGCCAAGGCTATTCGGAGCCCGGCTCCGGCTCCGACCTCGCGTCGCTGCAAATGAAAGCCGTACGCGACGGCGATCATTACGTGCTGAACGGCACGAAGATCTGGACCACACACGCGCACTTCGCGAACCGCATGTTCTGCCTCGTGCGCACAGCCCAAACCGGCAAGCCGCAGGAAGGCATCACGTTCCTGCTGTTGGAAACGAACACGCCCGGCTTCGAAGTTCGCCCGATCATCACCCTCGCCGGCGATCACGAAGTGAACCAGTGCTTCTTCGACAACGTGCGCGTGCCTGTGGCAAACCGCGTCGGCGAAGAAGGCCAAGGCTGGACGATCGCCAAATACCTGCTCGAGTTCGAGCGCGGTGGTGCCTACGCCGCCTCGCTGCAGGCCAAACTGAAGGCTGTCAAAACGGCGGCCGCCACCGAGCGCTGCAATGGCGAGCCGCTCTCCGCCGACGAAGACTTCGCGCGCAAACTCACCGAAGTCGAAATCGAACTCCAAGGCCTGATGATGACCGAGCATCGCGTCATGTCGCAGCTCGCCCAAGGCCAAAACCCTGGCCCCGCGTCATCGCTCTTGAAAGCGCGCGGCACGGAGGTTTCGCAACGTCTCACCGAGCTCGGCATCGAAGCGCTTGCCGCCTACGTCGCCCCCTTCGAACCCGAAGCGCGCAAGCAAGGCGCGAACGTAAAGCCGATCGTGCCGGAGCACGGCCTCGTCTTCATGCCGCAGTATCTGAACACGCGTGCCGCCACGATCTACGGCGGCTCGTCAGAGGTTCAACGCAACATCATGGCGAAACTGATCTTAGGTTTCTAATGGCGACGCGCAGTCTCACCGAACAGATCGACCTTCCCGTACCGCCGATGGCGGTGTTCAACCTCTTGCTCACTCCAAAGGGCATCCGCGGCCGCAGCGGCGAGATCAGCGCCATCGTTATGGATATGGAAGGTCAATGGGTGCTTGCCTGGGGTCTGCGCGAAAGCGACCCCGATTACGTCGCCGGCGCCCAGATCAAATCCTTCCAAGCGCCAGGCCGGATTGTGCTCGCCTATGACTACTGCCGCGCCCGTGCCGGCGTCTTGCCCTTCGGAAACGCCATGACCGCCGAATTCGCAATCACGCAAACTTCGACAGGCTCGCGCCTCCGCGTAACCCAATCCGGCTTTCCGACCACCCCGGACGCGAACGCCGCACTTGAAGCCTGTACCCAAGGTTGGCGCGCCGCGCTGCAAGGCATCCTCGTCGCGCTACCCCCGCCGCTGCCGAGCCAACCGAAACGTTGAATTGGCGGTTCACCGCCCTTCGAACTTCGCCTCGCGCTTCTCGAAGAACGCCTTCACGCCCTCTAGCACGTCTTGGCTTGGGTTGGAGACCATCACCGACAGCGCCGCATCGGCCAACGCGTGATCGAGCGTGGTCGTGAGCCCGCGCACCATCATAGCCTTCGCCAGCCGAACCGCCAGCGGCGCCCGCGCCGCCAACGCCCGCGCGAACGCCATCGTGCGCGTTTCCAATTCACCAGCCGGAACAACCTCTGTCACAAGTCCAAGCTCGCGCGCCGTCGTCGCGTCGTAGACCTCGGCCAGCATCGTCATCTTCAAAGCGCGGTCGAGCCCCATTGCGCGCGGGAACAACCACGCCCCACCTTCGTCCGGCAGCAGCCCGAACTTCCCCGACGTGTCGCCCAGCTTCGCCGTGTCCCCAGCGATACGGAAATCGCAACTCAGTGCCAGCGTCAGGCCGCCCGCGACCGCCGGCCCGTTGACCATCGCAATCGTCGGCTTGTCGAGCCGGTGCAGCGCCTGCACCACGCGATGCATGCCGTCGCGCATCTCCCGCGCATGGCTGAGCTGCGATTTCATCAGCGCCGCGTGCGCATCGTCCGCACCGGACACATCGCCGCCCGCGCAGAACCCGCGCCCCTCGCCGGTCAGGATCAACACTCGCAAACTATCGTCGCGCAAATATGCCTCGACCGCCTGCACCAACTCCTCGCACATCAACGTCGTGTACGCGTTCATCTGCTTTGGCCGCGCTAGCGTCACCCGCGCAATCTGCGTCTCGGGCCGGTCGAATTTGATGTCGCGAAAGTCCTGAGCCATTGCATTCCTCCTCCATGCGGTTAGCCTCAAGCCTAAGCCAGCCATCGGAGCGCCGCCATGACCTACGAAGATATTCTCTACGACGTCAAAGACCGCGTCGCGACCATCACACTGAATCGCCCCGACAAGCTCAACGCCTGGACGGCGGCAATGCAGGCCAGCATCAAGCGCGCGCTCGTCGATGCCTCGAAGGACGACAATGTCCGCGTCATCGTCATCACGGGCGCAGGGCGCGGCTTCTGCGCCGGCGCCGACATGGGCGGCCTGCAGAAAATCGAAGCAAGCAATTGGAACGAGCGCGAACTCGCTCGCGCCGACGCCAGCATCACGGTCGACCCTCGCCCGGACTTGGGTCCAGACGTCAGCCACGAATACACCGGGCGCTTCGGCTACTTAATGTCGATCAAGAAGCCGATCATCGCCGCGATCAATGGGCCCTGTGCGGGTATCGGACTCGTCTTCACGCTGTTCTGCGATATGCGCTTTGCCGGCTCCGACGCGAAGTTCACGACGGCCTTCGCTCAGCGCGGCCTGATCGCCGAGCACGGCATCTCTTGGCTGCTGCCGCGCCTCACCGGCACTGCACATGCACTCGATATTCTCTTCTCTGCCCGCAAGTTCGGCGCCGACGAAGCCGAACGCATCGGCCTCGTCAACCGTACGTTCGCGCAAGATCAGTTCATGCCGAACGTCTTGGCCTACGCGCGCATGCTCGCCGACACCGTCTCGCCGCGCTCGATGGCGGTGATGAAAGCGCAAATCTGGAAGTCGCTCTTCCAGAATCTGACCGAAGCCGTCGCCGTCGGCGACGCCGAAATGCAGAAGAGTTTCGCCACCGCCGACTTCAAAGAAGGCGTCGCCCACTTTGTCGAAAAGCGCCCGGCGAAGTTCACGGGGCGCTGACGAAAAGTTCCGCGCAACGCCATCGCAACAATCGACGGACTGTCCGTTCGTCGCCCCAATCCCGCCCACCTTTCGCCACATTGCACGGGCGCCATGGGCTCCTCTGCGAACGAAGGGGAGTTCTTCGCGAAATGACCTGGCTCTTGTTCTTGGCCTTCTTAGGCTACTACGGCTATCAAAAATACATTGTCGGCGGACCGGCATCGCTCGATCAGCCATACCTGATGAGCGCGATGCTTGTGCTGTCGATCACGATGATCGGCCCGTTCTTCATCTCGTACATGCTCACCCGCGCGACGCAGCTGACCGGCCGAACACCGGCGTTGCTGCTCGGCTTCGTATCGGCTGTGACGCTTTCGGTTGCGGGCTATTGGATCGTCTGGCGCTACTTCGGCGGCGTCGCCGACATGCGCATGCCGGTCGAGCAGGCGCTCAGACTAGGGCTCGTACCGGGTCTCGCCATGGGCACAATCCTAGCCTTCGACAGCATTTTCCGCCGCAGCTGACTTACGGCGTGATGGCTGCCACAGGTTGTGGTGGCCATCACTGTTTGTCGCATGCTGCAGCCGCGATCGCACCCATTCATCTGGTGTACAGTTCACCCCGTCTCGAATGAGACGGCTCGATGAATGGAGAGACCCGATGCCCGAGAGCACAGGCGGTTCACGCTGGCGCCACTTTCTTCTGATGCTGCCGTTCTTTCTGATTGGTGTGGCGATCCCGGTCTATTTCTTCGGCTTCTCCGGCGACGGCCCGCCGATCATGCCGAAATCCGAAAGCACGTTCGATCCGGGCGCGCCGTCACCCGATGGAAGCTCTGACGGATATAGCGCGCCGACCCAGCGCTCGTTCAGCGTGGACCGTCCCGGCATCGTCGCGTTTGCGCGAGATGTGTTCGAGAATGTGGTCGACACCTATGTCTCGCCGAACCTGTCACCGCTGACGATCAAGCTTGGCTTCCTCGGTGCACTCTTTCTTGGCGGCTTCCTGGCGCTACGGATTCTACTCGCCATCATTTCGGGCACCGTGAGCGGCGTCGTCAGCTTCCTGGTGCACAAGGCGGCGGGGCCGATGTTCATGGGTTTCTTGGCTGTTGGCTCCACGTGGGGCATCCACCAGACGATTGCCGAACAATTCGGCGTGCAGTGGGCGGCGACCACCGTCTCGCTGACGGCCGCCATCGCCGCCCTCTTTGCCCTGGCGGGGGTCAAGATTCGCTAGCGCCGTTCCCGTTGCGTGGACCTAGGGCCGCAGCTATACCAGCGAGCCCAAATCGGGCCGTTCGCTAACGCGGGCGGCCCCGGCTTTTTCAAACGAGACGTCCGCATCGAAAACCGCGGCCAACTGTGCGCTCGAAACGTCAGGTCCACTCATGAACATCCACGAATACCAAGCCAAAGCCGTCCTGAAGGAATTCGGCGTGCCGATCCTGCGCGGGATCCCGGCCTTTTCAGTAGATGAAGCGGTGAAGGCCGCAAACGACCTCGGCGGCCCGGTCTGGGTCGTGAAGTCGCAAATTCATGCGGGAGGCCGCGGCAAGGGCGGCGGCGTCAAGGTCGTGAAGTCGATCGATGGCGTCAAATCCGAAGCGGCCCGTATGCTTGGGATGACGCTGGTCACGCCGCAAACCGGTCCGCAAGGCCGCGTCGTGCGCCGCTTGTTCGTGGAAGAAGGCGCGGCGATCGCCCGCGAGCTTTACCTGTCGATCCTCGTCGACCGTGCGACCTCACGCATCGCCTTTATTGCCTCGACCGAAGGCGGCATGGACATCGAAAAGGTTGCCCACGATACGCCGGAAAAAATCCTGACGATCTACGTCGACCCGGCCTCCGGCATCCAACCCTTCCACGGCCGCCGCATTTCGAAGGCGCTGAAGCTCACGGGCGATACGGCGAAGCAAATGGGCGCGCTTATCGACAAGCTCTACAGAGCTTTCGTCGCGAAGGATATGAGCCTGCTCGAAATCAACCCGCTGGTGGTCACTGACAAAGGCGACGTCATCTGCCTCGATGCGAAGATCAACTTCGACGACAACGCACTTTACCGTCACAAAGAAATCGAAGCCCTGCACGATCCGAACGAGCAGGACCCTGCCGAGCTCGAAGCGGCAAAGTACGACCTGAACTTCATCAAGCTCGACGGTTCGATCGGCTGCCTCGTCAACGGCGCGGGTCTCGCGATGGCGACGATGGACATCATCAAGCTCTACGGCTCGTCGCCCGCGAACTTCCTCGACGTCGGCGGCGGCGCCTCGAAGGAAAAGGTGACGGCCGCCTTCAAGATCCTGCTCAAGGATCCCGCGGTGAAGGGCATCCTCGTCAACATCTTTGGCGGGATCATGCGTTGCGATATCATCGCCGAAGGCATCATCGCCGCCGCGAAGGAAACGAGCCTTTCGATCCCGCTCGTCGCCCGGCTCTCCGGCACCAACGCCGATCTCGGCAAGAAGATCCTCGCGGAATCGGGCCTGCGCCTAATCCCCGCCGACGACCTCGCCGACGCCGCCGACAAAATCGTCAAAGCGATCAAAGGCGCGAAGTGAGCGCCGTCGTAACAGTCACTCGGAGTAGCGTTATGTCCATGCGTGTGATCAGCAGTGCCGTGCTTGGCTTCGCCTTCGCGGTCTCCGCTGCGCACGCGGCACCGTTCGACGTCTACCGCGGCGCCTGTCTCGATTCCGGCATAGACCTTGCCAAGATCCGCGCGAACGCCGCGGCACAAAAGTGGCTCGCACTCTCCGACGCCGAGCGCGAACAACTCGCCCCCGGCAACCCGTCCGCTGTCGAAGGCTGGGCAATCGCAAAGGACGGCGGCCGCTACGTCGTCTCGATCGCCAGCAACACGGTCGGCGGCGGCGCGGGCGATCGCTCCGGCTCAAGCGTCGTCTCCTGCAGCGTCATGACGCCCAAGGCGGACGAAGCCGCGGCCGCGAAAGCCTACGGCACCTATCTGAAGCGCAAGCCGTCCAGCGAAGACAAATCCGACGGCATCTCGACCTACACCTGGTCGGTGCAAGACACCCAAAACCTCACGCTGCACTACCTCGTCGCCGGCGGCTCGCTCCCCGGCCTGTCGCTGTCCGTCAGCTCCATTCGCAAATAGGAACTCGCATCTCTCATGGCCGTCCTCGTCGACAAGAACACCAAAGTCATTTGCCAGGGCTTCACCGGCAACCAAGGCACGTTCCACTCGGAGCAGGCGATCGCCTATGGCACCAAGATGGTGGGCGGCATCTCGCCCGGCAAAGGCGG
>CAZJOM010000065.1:0-22741 GCA_964547645.1 uncultured Flavobacteriaceae bacterium | reverse complement strand
AGGCGGCCGAGTAAGGGGGAGAGGATGAGGATGACGACGCCGATGGCGGCGCCCCAGATGGCGACGTTGGTGAAAACGCCGATATAGGTGTGGAGCGCTGCGGCCGGGTCGAGGACCTGACCGGCGACCGTTTGCGCGGCCGTCGTGCGGGCGATGAACCCGGCGAGTAGGCCTGCCCAAGCAGAGCCCAAGAACCACGTCGCCATGATCGTTGCAACCGTCGCCTTGGGCGAAAGTTTGGTCATCTGCGCGAGTCCAACCGGCGACAAAAATAGTTCGCCGGTCGTGTGCAACAGGTACATGCCCACCAGGAAGATCATCGGCACGCGGTACTCGGCGTTGGCGAAGTTCTCCGCGCCCCAGACAAGCACGCCGAAGCCCGCCGCGATTTGCAGCATCGCGAGACCAAACTTCGCCGGGGCGTTGGGATCGAGGTGACGCGGCTCGAGATAAGCCCATAGCCCTGCAAAGATTGGTGCCAGGATTAGAATGAAGCCCGCATTGAAGGATTGCGTTTGCGCGGGCGTCATTGCAAAGCCAAACAAGCTGAGTTCGGTGTTCCGTTGCGCGAATTGGTTCAGCGACGAACCGGCTTGGTTAAACAGCGTGAAATAGGCGACCGAGAACGTAATCAGTGTGAGCGCCAAGATCATGCGCTGAGCTTCGGCGCGCGTGCACTGCGTGATCATGAAATAGATTAGGTAGAGGAGCACGATGATCGATCCGGCCAACAGTGCGTAGCCGACGAGTTCGAAGCGCTGCATCAGCAACCAAACGACACCGAGCGGGATAAGCGCCCCTGCATAAATCCACCATTCGAGCCTTACGCCAGCGATGGGCTTTGCGAGCTTGACGGGATCGGGCGGTTCGCCTTTGCCGTCGAGCAGCGGTTTGCCGAGGACGAAGACGATGTAGCCTGCGAGCATGCCAATGCTCGCAAGCCCGAAGCCCGCCCACCAGCCAACCTCCTGGCCGAGCCAGCCGCAAATTATGGCCGCCCAGAACGAGCCCAGGTTGATGCCGTAGTAGAACAGGGTGAATCCGGAATCGCGGCGGGGATCGGCTTGCGGATAGAGCTGACCCACGAGCGAAGAGATGTTTGGCTTCAGGAAGCCCACGCCCATCACGATCAGCGACAGCGCGAGATAGAAAATCCCCACATAGAACGGATCGCGTTCCTTTACCGTCAGCTCGAACGAGCCTTTCGGCAGAACCGCGGGGAGCGAAGCGCCCGCGGGCAGCTCTTTGATCTCCAGATCGCCTGCATTGACCGCGCCGATTGCATATTGGCCGCCATCAACGAGCAGACGGACCTGGCGCGCGTTACCGCGGCCTTCGACGGCGAATGCGTATTCCTGGTTTTGATAGGTCAAGACCTGTTTCGCGGGTGCGCCTTCGAACGCCATCGTGGCGTGGCCCGCGACCAGAAGCAGTGCGCCGAACGCGACGGCCTTGCGCGTGCCCAAATAATGGTCGGCAAGGAATCCGCCGAGTAGCGGAACCAGATAGACCAATGCGCCGTACGCGCCGTATTGGCCGTTCGCGAACGTATCGTCGAACATAAAGTGTTGTGTCAGGTAGAAAATCAGCAGTCCGCGCATGCCGTAAAACGAGAAGCGCTCCCACATCTCGGCAAAGAACAAAATGAACAAGCCCCGTGGATGGCGGCGGATCTGCAAGAAGACCGGGATCGCCGTGGCAATCGTGATGAAAATGCCGGCGACGGCGACCATGTTCATGCGCAAACCCCTTCATCCGTTGTCACGGGGCGCATGCAGACACATAGCGGCGATTTGGGCAAGGCGTGGCGTTGTTAACGCCCGGTAGTCCCGGGGTTAGATCTCGACCTGCGTGCCCATTTCCACCACGCGGTTTGCGGGGATGCGGAAGAAGCGGGTGGCGGAGAGGGCTGCGGCTTGGAGGCCGATGAAGAGGGCGGCTTGCCAGCGGCGGAGTTCGCTGCGGCTGGCGGGGATCAACGTTTCACGGCCCAGGAAGAACGTCGTCTGCATGAGATCGAAGGAGAGGCCGAACGTGCGGCAAAGTTCCAGCGCGCGCGGGACGTCGGGGCGTTCCATGAAGCCATAGCGCACGGTCACTTGGTGGAAGCCTTTGCCGAGCTTCTCGACGTCGATGCGTTTTTCGTCGGGGACGCGCGGGTAGTCCTGAACGTCGACCTTCATCAAGATCACGCGCTCGTGCACCACGTGATTGTGTTTCAGGTTGTGCAGGAACGCGGTCGGAACCACGGCCGGGTTCGAGGTCATGAAGACCGCCGTGCCGCTGACGCGCTCGGTCGTGCGGTCCCAGTGCTCCAGGAACTCGCGAATCGGCATGGCATCGCGATAGAGCTTCGAGAGAAGGATCTCGCGGCCCCGATTCCAGACGGTGAACATCAGAAGGGCCGCGATCGCGACCATGATCGGCAACCAACCACCGGTCGGGATCTTCAGCATGTTCGACCCCAGGAACATGACGTCGACGACCATGAAGAGGCCGAAGACGATGTAAATCATCCCGCGGTTCCAGCCCCACAGCCAGCGCGCGACGATCATGGCGAGGATCGTGTCGATCATCATCGCGCCGGTGACCGCAAGGCCGTAGGCGTGGGTCAGGGCGCTCGAGGTTTGGAACGCAAGCACGATGATCGCGACGCCGATCATCTGCAGCCAGTTCACTTGCGGGATGTAGATTTGGCCCATCTCCGTCGCCGAGGTGTGGCGGATGTCCATGCGCGGCAAGTAGCCCAGCTGGATCGCCTGGCGGCTGAGCGAAAAGACGCCGGAGATCACGGCTTGCGAAGCGATCACGGTCGCGCAGGTTGCGAGCAACACCATCGGATAGAGCGCCCAGTCAGGTGCCAGATGGTAGAAGGGGTTTTCGAGTGCACCGGGCTCGCTCAAGAGCAACGCGCCCTGGCCGAAATAGTTCAGCACGAGACAGATCGCGACTCCGACCCAGGCGGTGCGGATCGGGCCTTTGCCGAAGTGGCCCATGTCGGCGTAGATCGCTTCAGCGCCGGTGACGCAGAGCACGATTGAACCCAAGGCCACGAACGTGACCCACGGCTGGCTGAACATCAGATCGAATGCGAAGACCGGGTTGATGGCGGCCAGGATCGACGGACGTTCCAGAATTTCGATGAGGCCCAAAAGCCCGATAACCAGGAACCACATCATCATGATCGGGCCGAAGAGCTTTGCCACGCGGTGCGTGCCCCGGCTTTGGATCACGAACAGTGCCACCAGAATGCAAGTGGCGAGCGGCACGACAACGTGGTCGAAGGCAGAGGTTGCGACCTTCAAACCCTCAACGGCCGATAAGACCGAAACCGACGGCGTGATCAGCGCGTCGCCGTAGAACAGTGCGAGGCCGGTGAGCGCCAGGAACCAGATGGCCTTGCGGCGGCGCGGGGCGGCGTGGCCGGTGCGCAAGGCCAGCGAGGCCAGCGAAAGCACGCCGCCTTCGCCCTTGTTGTCGGCGCGCATGATGAAGATGCAGTACTTGATCGAGACGATGATCATCAGCGACCAAAACGCGATCGAGAGCACGCCATAGACCGAGGTCTCGTTCAGGCCCATGCTGCCGGTGGCGCCGAACGTTTCCTTCATCATGTAAAGTGGGCTGGTGCCGATGTCGCCGAAGACGACGCCGACGGCGGCAAGCGCCAGGCTGCGGTGCCGCGCGGCGGTGATCTGCACGTCTCTGGCGGATGCGTCCATGGGATGGGTCGCCCGGCGTTTCCGCCTTAGCCTTTGGTTCGCTCGCGGATCAACTGCATTTGCCGGACGATGACTTCGGCCTGGCGGATCGAAGCGAGGTCGATGAGCTTCCCGCCCAGCGCGACCGCGCCCATGCCTTTGTCTTGACCGTCCTTCATGGCGGCCAGAATGGCCTCTGCGCGCGCGACCTCGTCGGCCGGCGGCGTGAAGACGCGATTGGCAGGCGCGACTTGGCTGGGGTGAATGGCCCACTTGCCTTCGCAACCCATAACCGCCGTGCGTTGCGCCTGGGCGACGAAGCCGGCTTCGTCCGAATAGTCGCCGAAAGGTCCGTCGATCGGCCGGAGGCCGTGCGCGCGGGCAGCGGCCACCATGCGGAATGTCACGTAGTGCCAGAGGTCCGACCAGTGCGTGTCGCGCTTGCCGGCGGCGTCCTTGTCGGTGAGGACGACGTAGTCCTTGTTTGGGCCGCCAATGTTGGTCGTGCGCATGCCCGCCGAAGCGGCATAATCGGCCGAGCCGAAGTGGAGCGACTCAAGGCGCTTCGACGAGCCCGCAATCGCATCGATGTTGTTCACGCCAAGCACGCTTTCGATGATGACTTCGAGCTTGACCTGCTTTTGCCGGCGAACGGCGGTCTCGATCTGCGTGATCAGCATGTCGATCGCGTAGACATCGGCGGCGACGCCGACCTTCGGGATCATGATCAGATCGAGCCGCTCGCCCGCCTGCTCCATGATGTCGACGATGTCGCGATAACACCAATGGGTGTCGAGGCCGTTGACGCGCACGGACACGGACTTCGTACCGAAGTTCTGCGTCTTCAGCGCTTGGATGATGTTGGCGCGCGCTTGCGGCTTGTCGGCCGGCGCGACGCTGTCCTCAAGATCGAGGCAGATGACGTCGGCATCGCCGGCGACTGCCTTCTCGATCAGTTGCGGCCGTACGCCCGGCACAAAAAGTTGCGACCGGTTGAGTCGCGGCGGAACTCGCTCGACAGTGGTGAAGCTCATTTGATTGCCCCGGCTTCGGATTTCGCGCTTGGGGCGCTCCCTCTCAAAGAGGGCCGGAAGCTATGCCTCGCCCGCCGGACAGTCAACGCTTGCGCCGGAGGGCTAAAGGGTGCTTTTCCGCCACGAGTCGCCTTAACCGTTCTTCCTGTACGTGGGTATAAATCTGCGTGGTTGCAATGTCGGCGTGCCCCAACAGCTGTTGCACGCTGCGCAAATCGGCGCCATGCGCAACAAGGTGGCTGGCGAAGGCATGTCTTAACACATGCGGCGACAGCTTCCGCGGATCGACCCCTGCTTTGATGGCCAGGTCTTCGAGCAATTGTCCGACGCGGCGGCGGGTGAGATGACCATCCACACCGCGCGACGGGAATAGAAAGCGCTGCGCCTTCTCAAGCGCCGGCAGGAAGCGCGGGCGTACTTGCAGGTAGGCTTTGATCGCTTCACGCGCGGGCGCACCCAACGGAACCAGGCGCTCTTTTTTTCCTTTGCCTTTGACGAGCAGCATTCGCTTTTCGCCGGTGACGGCGTTGAGCGGCAGCGAGACGAGTTCGGAGACGCGCAAGCCCGAGGCGTAGAGCAACTCGACGATGCAGAGCAGGCGCACTGCCTCCGGCCCTTCGATGGTTGCGGCGGCGTCGATCAGCGATTGCGTCTGAACCTCGGTAATGACCTTCGGTAACGGGCGGCCGCGCTTGGGCGACTCGATCGCGGAGGTCGGGTCGTCGGCACGGATGTCCTCGTCGAGTAGGAAGCGGTGCAGTTGGCGGAGCGCCGAAAGGCGGCGGGCTTGAGTCGATGGTTTAAGGCCGGCCTCGGAGAGCGTGCCGAGATAGCCGCGGATGTCGGCCGCCGATCCGTTCGCGAGCGAGCGCGAACGTTTGCGCAGGTAGCCGGCATAGTCGAGCAGGTCGCGGCGATAAGCCTCGAGCGTGTGCACCGCCGCGCCGCGTTCGGCGCTTAGCATTTCGAGGAAGGATTCGAGGTGGTGCAGGCCGGTGTCGGACATCAGACCGGCACTGTGCAGCCGAGAGGTTTCAAGAAGGTTTCTGTCACTTCCGCGTGCGCACCGGTGCGCCGAGGACCGCTTCGATGGCGAGGGCGCGGGCTTCTTCGCGCAGGCCGACCGCGAGAAGCGCTTTGACCACGCGGGTGTTTGTTTGACCTTGGGCGCGTATGGGGCCGCCGGCGCCGATCGCAACGAGCGCATTTAGGACGGTTTCGCCAAGGCGGACGTCTTGGGCGGAGCGTGTGATCGCGGTCAGCGCTTCGGCGGCGGCGCCAGCCGGGACGATCCCAGCCGTGTTGGCGGAGGTTGCCCAGGCTGCGTCACCGGGGATGATGTAGCCCAGCGCTTCGAGCAGCGGGATTTCGCGCGTGGCGCGCTCCATCAGCCATTCTTTGTCACCGCCCGCTTTCAACGCGTTCTGGCCGAGCCAGGTCATCGCGCCTTGCATGCGCGCGAGGTTCTCGGTCGTCGGCCGCGCTAGCCCTAAGTGCATTTGGATCGCGTTGACGGTGGCGCCGTCGGTTGGCGAGGTCAGCACGAGCAGCCACTGCTCGGCTGCCTTATCCCGGCCACGATGAAGAAGCACGCGGGTGATGTAGGGCGCGAGCCAGGCGGTTTGCGGCGACGGCTTCAGCTGTACGGCAAGATCGTCGACGACGGCAGCGAACAGCGCAAAGCGGTTTTGCGCTTCGGCGCGTTGCTGGGCCGCGGCGAACGCTGCAGCGCGGGCAGCGGGGAGCGAGCGCTTCGAGATCGATTGGAAGAACAATGCGTTGGCACGTGCGGGCGGAAGCTTTGCCGCCGCTTCTTCCGGGTCGTCGATTTGATCGGGCGTGAACGTCTCTGCATTGTAGATGTCGCGCAACTGATCGGCCGGAATCAGGCCTGCCGCAGCAGCACGCTCAGCGGCGGCCAAACGCATCAGCGGGTCGTTGACCTGCAGCAGCGCGAGCGTGGCAGGAACCCACGTCGCGAGTGCTGCCGGCGGCGGCTTGTTGGCTTGGCGCAGCAGAGCGAGATGAACGCCGCTCGGCGCGGGCAGCGCCTTCACGTCGGCCGCGCCGCCTTCAGTGAGCGCGGCGGCGAGCGTCATGAACACTTCGTCGTCGACGTTGCGCTCCCGCATGATGTCGAGCGTCAAGGTCGCCGGCTGCATCTCCTTCTGCATGATGTGGCAGAGCGTGCGCAGTTTCAGCCAATAGGGTTCGCTGGAGCGCGCGTTGCCGGCATCACCA
Source organism: uncultured Flavobacteriaceae bacterium (assembly GCA_964547645.1). Classification (GTDB taxonomy): domain Bacteria; phylum Pseudomonadota; class Alphaproteobacteria; order Micropepsales; family Micropepsaceae; genus SZUA-430. The sequence goes on along the minus strand of CAZJOM010000065.1, from coordinate 15,765 downwards.
CAGGCATCGCCATCGCGGCCTTGTAGCAGCAAAGACTCCGCGTAGGCCTGGCGCGCGTAGACGTCGTCGCGCGAGCTTTGTGCGCCGAGCATCGAGGCTTCGTTGACCATGCCGTTTGCGTTCAAGCGCTGAAGGCGGAGCGCAAGGAACGACGGCTCATCCGGCGGCGAGATGCCTTGCGGCGGCGTTGCACCGGTCAGCAACACACGCTTCATCAACGAGCGCATCGTGGGTGAGTTCGGTGCGGCGGGTAGCTGTGCGAGCTTCGCGTTGATGGCGACGCGCGGACTTCCCGTCCAAAGGTTTGATGCGAAACCGCCCGCGGATGGTGTCAGCAGACCGGCGCCTGCAGGATCGATCGCGCTCAAGCCGCTGACCGTGACGCGCGGGCCCATTGGCTTGCCGGGTTGATCGGGCAGCGTTTGCTCGACCGGTGCTTGCGTTTCCACCGGTGCCGTTTCGTCGACGGGCGCTGGCTGCTCAGCCGGCGCGCCAAGACCGCGTGGCGGCGCCGATGCCGGGTCGGCGTCGGCTGCGAGTGCGGTTGAGGCGGAAAGTGCAAAGGCGAAGAGGAAAAAGTTAACGCGGGAACCGATCATCGGGCAGAACCTTTTCCACCTTGTGGCGCGTGGGCGTCAGCGTGGAACCATAATAAGCCAGCCCGCCTGCGCCCAACGCCAGCAATACTAGAGCGGCAACGAACAGGCGTCCAAGCTGTACCAGACCGCTTGGGCCATCGAAATTGCGGTAATGCCGTCTACGCGCCACCTCAAAACCCCCTTGGATTCGCCAATCCCAGCCCAATCACTGGCAGCGCCCTGCCAGTTCATGTACATGCTGATTCTGGGTGGATTGAACAATATGCAGGTGCACGAACAAACGGAAACCCCGCAGGCTGGTCCGCCGTTGCCTCAGCGCACGATTGTGCTGGTCGGATTGATGGGGGCGGGCAAGAGCACGGTGGGGCGCCGGCTTGCGAGCGCGTTGCGCCTTCCCTTTCACGACGCCGATCACGAAATAGAGACCGCTGCGGGTTGCTCGATTTCAGACTTCTTCCAGCAGTATGGGGAGCCTGCGTTCCGCGAGGGCGAGCGCCGGGTGATTGCGCGGCTCTTGGGCAGCCAACGGCACGTTTTGGCGACCGGAGGCGGCGCCTTCATGGATCCCGCGACCAGGGCCTTGATCAAGCGAGAGGGGCTATCGGTATGGCTTCGGGCCGAGATCGGTCTCTTGATGGAGCGCGTGAGCAAGCGCCCTACTCGTCCCTTGCTCAAAAATAGCGACCCGCGCGGAACAATGGAGCGACTGATGGCGGAGCGCTATCCGGTCTACGCGGAGGCCGACATCACGGTCGATTCCAATGGTGGCCCGCATGACACAGTGGTTCAGCAAATTCTGGCACGGCTCGCGGCGCTCGGTGTGAAGCCCCCGTCATGAGCGTCGAACGATTGCGCGTCGATCTGAGCGGACGCGCGTACGAGATTGTGGTCGGAGCAGGCGTCCTGGCCAGTGCAGGCCAGGAGATCGCCAAGCTGAAGCGCGGGAGGCGCGTCTTCATTGTCAGCGACGATCATGTGGCGAAGCATCATCTGCCGACAATAGTCCGCTCTCTCGATGCGGCGGGTCTTGCGCATGAGGCGGCAATCATGCCGCCCGGCGAAGCGACGAAGAGTTTCGGCGTGCTGCAGCAACTGGTCGGGCAGATGCTGGATGCCAATCTCGAGCGCAGCGATTTGGTGGTGGCGCTGGGCGGTGGCGTGATCGGCGATCTGGCCGGGTTTGCGGCTGGCATCGTCAAGCGCGGGCTCGACTATGTGCAGGTGCCGACGACGCTGCTGGCGCAGGTGGACTCGTCGGTCGGCGGCAAGACCGCGATCGACGTGCCGCAGGGGAAGAACCTGGTCGGGTTGTTTCATCAGCCGTGTCTCGTGCTTGCCGACACATCGGCACTCGACACGCTGCCTGCGCGCGAGATGCGGGCCGGGTATGCCGAAGTTTTGAAGTATGGGCTGATCAGCGACGAAGCCTTTGCGGTTTGGGTGGCCACGCATGCGGAGGCGATCCTCACCAAGGCGGGAAGCGAGCGCACGAAGGCGATCGTGACCTCGTGCCATATGAAAGCGCGCGTGGTGGAGGCGGACGAGCGCGAGGCGGGGCAGCGGGCGCTGCTCAACCTCGGGCACACGTTTGCGCACGCGATCGAAGCTTGCGCGGGCTACTCGGGCAAGGTGTTGCATGGCGAGGCGGTCGCCGTTGGCTGTGCGCTGGCGTTCGAATTGTCGGAGCGATTGGGACTGTGTCCTGCCGGCGCGGCATCGCAGGTGCGCGCTTGGTTTGCGAAGGCGGGATTACCATCTTCGATCGCCGACTTGCCGGAACTCGGTGCGACCGAAGACGACATGGTCGAGATCATGCGCCAGGACAAGAAAGCGTCGGGCGGGAAGCTCGTCTTCGTTCTCGCACGCGGCATCGGCAAAGCGTTCGTCGCGAAGGACGTGGATGCCGGTGCGGTGAAGGCGCTGCTCGCGCAAGCTCTAAAGCGATGATGTTGGCCTAAGACACAGAGAGACCCGGAATGGAAGAGAGTCTGATTCCCGCGCACGAGCTTTCGGGCGGCGACCTGTTGGTTTCGATCGTCATCACCGTCGTGCTCATGCTGTTCTCAGCCTTCTTTGCCGGCGCGGAGACCGCGATGACGGCGGCCTCCAAAGCTCGCATGCATCAGCTTGAGAAGGATGCCGAGGCGCGCGCGAAGCACGTCAATTGGCTTTTGAACCATCGCGAGCAGATGGTGGGTTCGATGCTGCTCGGCAATACGTTCGTCAACATTGCGTCATCGGCGCTGGTGACGAGCGTGCTGTTGACGCTGTTCGGCAATGCCGGCATCGCGGCGGCAACGTTGCTGACGACGGTGCTGGTTTTGGTGTTCTGCGAAGTCCTGCCCAAGACCTATGCGATTACGAACCCCGACGAGACGGCTCTTCGGTTGGGCCGCCCCGTGCGCGTAGCGGTGATGGCCTTCGCGCCGCTGGTGAACGCCGTCGCATGGATCGTGGCGATGATCCTGCGGGCGATGGGGGTGAAGTCGCAAGGCCTGGTCGAAGACCGGGAGGAAGTTGCACACGAGGAGCTACGCGGCGCGATCGACCTGCATCACATCACCGGCGCGGTGCAGACGACCGACCGCAACATGCTGGGCGGGATCTTGGATCTGAAGGACCTGCAGGTCGCCGACGTGATGATCCACCGCAAGAACATGGTGATGATCGACGCCGACTTGCCGGCGGAAGAGGTGCTGGACCGGGTGCTGTCGCAACCTCACACGCGGTTGCCGGTCTACAAGGGCGACGCCGAGAACATCGTCGGCGTGCTGCACGCGAAGGATTTGCTACGCGCGCTGTCGCGGGCGCAGGGCAACGTCAAGGCGGTGAGCGTGTTGTCGTTGGCGGCGAAGCCTTGGTTCATTCCCGACACCACAATGCTCGCCGATCAGCTGCGCGCGTTCTTGCAGCGGCGGACGCATTTTGCGCTGGTGGTCGACGAGTACGGCGCGCTGCAGGGCTTGATCACGCTTGAAGACATTCTGGAAGAAATCGTGGGCGAGATCCGCGACGAGCACGACCTTCCGGTCTCAGGTGTGCGACCGCAAGCCGACGGCACGACGAATGTCGACGGTTGGGTCACGATCCGCGAACTCAACCGGGTGATGAATTGGAATCTGCCGGACGAGGAAGCGACGACGATCGCGGGGCTTGTCATACACGAGGCGCAGACGATCCCCGACATCGGCCAGGTGTTCAGCTTTCACGGCTTCAAGTTCGAGGTGCTGCGCCGTCAACGCAACCAGATCACCGCGCTGCGGATCTCGCCGGTGTCGGCAGAACGGGCTCAAGCTTAAGCTCCCCTCGCCCGCGATAGTAGGGGAGTTACATACGGTGTGAGGCTTCGGCAGGCGTCAATAGCGTGAGGGCGAGTGCGTGGACGCGGCCTTTGAGTTCGGCGTCCAGCACTTCATGGACGCGGCGGTGGCGGTCGACACGGGAGAGACCTTCGAAGGCGGGTGACACGAGCGCCACACGGAAGTGTGTTTCGCCGCCCTCCCGTGCGCCGGCGTGGCCGGCGTGCCGGTCGGACTCGTCCTGCACGGCGAGGTGCGTCGGCGAAAACGCCGCTGCAAGCTTTGCTCTTATGGTTTCTGCCATCGACACAGTGTCAAAGCCGTGAGCGATTGATCGGGCAATGTCAATTCTTGTGTTCTTAACCGCACGTTCCCATACTTCGATTTGCCATGGCCGAGAGCACTCGCAACGCGTCACGCTGGGCACAGGACCTGCGGGTGAAGCGGCAGCCTGTGACGAAGCCGACGCGCGCCTGCGACAAGCCAGGGTGCGAGGCGGGCGGGTCGCACAAAGCGCCCAAGAGCCGGAACTCGCTGAACGATTACTACTGGTTCTGCCTCGACCATGTGCGCGAATACAACCAGTCTTGGGACTTCTTCAAAGGCATGTCGCCGGGCGAGATCGACGCCTATCAACGCGCGACGCTGACGGGACTGCGTCCCACCTGGAAGATCAGCGACCACACGAAGGGCCCCAACCCCAAGCTGCAATTCTACTTCCGCGGGGCCTATGTCGATCCGTTCCTGATCTTCGACGACGGGCCGGGCACGCCGCCCGGATCGACGGGTGCGGCAAACCGTAACGTCACACCCGAGAAGCGTTTGACGAAGATGCAGCGGACGAGCCTCGAAACACTCGATCTTGAGACCACCGCTACCTTGCAGGACGTGAAGGCGCGCTTTAAGGAATTGGTTAAGCGCTATCATCCCGACGCCAACGGCGGCGATCGCGGCGCCGAGGAACGGCTGCGTCAAGTCATCAAAGCCTATGGGCAACTGCGCTCGTCCGGCTATTCTTGAAGTGATTTGATCGAAACACGCTTCCTCTGCGCGCGCGAGAAGCGCTAAGAGGATGCAACGCCATTGCCACGAAAGCCTGAGAGCATGACAGCGACACCGAACGGTCTGGCCACCGAGAGCCAGCCCGATACCACCGTTGACGCCCGCAAAGTGTTCGGCGTCGATATTTCGATGAAGGTTCCGGCCTTCTCTAAGGCGAACGAATACGTTCCGGATCTCGACCCGGCGTATCGCTTCGACCGCGAGACGACGCTGGCGATCCTCGCCGGCTTTGCGTTCAACCGGCGCGTGATGGTGCAAGGCTATCACGGCACCGGCAAGTCGACCCACATCGAACAGGTGGCGGCGCGGCTGAACTGGCCGTGTATCCGCATCAACCTCGATAGTCACATCTCGCGTATCGACCTGGTCGGTAAGGATGCGATCGTGGTGCGCGACGGCATGCAGGTGACGGAGTTCCGCGAAGGCATTCTGCCGTGGGCGCTGCAGCACCCCGTGGCGCTGGTGTTCGACGAGTACGATGCCGGACGTCCGGACGTGATGTTCGTCATTCAGCGCGTGCTGGAACAGTCGGGCAAGCTCACACTGCTCGATCAGAACCGCGTGATCCGCGCACATCCGGCGTTCCGTCTGTTCTCGACCACGAACACGATCGGGCTTGGCGACACGACCGGGCTCTATCACGGCACGCAGCAGATCAACCAGGGTCAGATGGACCGCTGGAACATCGTGACGACGCTGAACTACCTGCCGCACGACAAAGAGGTCGATATCATTCTGTCGAAGGCGCCGCACTACACTGGCGCCGAAGGCAAGAAGAAGGTGGCCGCGATGGTGCGCGTCGCCGACCTCACCCGCAACGCGTTCATGAACGGCGACATCTCGACGGTCATGAGCCCGCGTACGGTGCTGACCTGGGCCGAGAACGCGGAGATCTTCGGCGATGTCGGCTTCGGCTTCCGCGTCACGTTCTTGAACAAATGCGACGAGCTTGAGCGCCCGACGGTGGCGGAGTTCTATCAACGCTGCTTCGGCGAAGAGCTGCCGGAGTCGGCGACGAAGGTGATGGTGGCGTAAGGCGGCCTCGTGGCAACGAAATCGGAGAGTCCGGTCGATCCTTTCAAGCGTGCGGTGGCGAACACCATGCGGGCGATGGGGGCTGAGCCGGAGCTTGAGATTACGTTCGGGACCGAGCCGCCGGCGTTGCGCGGGTTGAAGGCGCGTTTGCCGCTGCCCGGCCGCGACTTGCCGAAAGCGGACATTGGGCAGACGCGGGGCGTTGCGGATGCTTTCGCACTGAAACTCGCGCTCCACGACGATAAGCTGCACTCGACCTATGCGCCGCCGGGATCGTCGGCGCGGGCGATCTTTGAGGCGGCGGAACAGGCGCGCGTTGAGTCCATCGGCTCGAACGCGATGAAGGGTGTCGCACGCAATTTGGAGATCGCGCTTGAAGCGCGGCTGAAGCAGAAGGGTTACGCGCAGGCGCGCGATCGCAACGAGGCGCCGCTGGCGGAGGCCGTTGGGCTTTTGATGCGCGAGCGGTTGACCGGGCGGCCGGTGCCGTCTGCCGGCAAAGCAGTCGTCGAGGCGTGGCGCGATCATATCGAGGCGAAGGCCGGTTCCGACTTCGACCGGTTGGACGACGTGATCAAGGATCAAGTCGCGTTCGCGAAGGTGACGCGGCGCATTCTGACCGACTTGGGGCTCGGCGACGAGTTGGGCGAAGACCCGGACGGCTCGGACGACGAGAACTCCGAGGACGAAGCGCAGGAAAGTTCCGAGAACGCCGACAGTGAGGCGGGCGAGACCTCGGAACCGCAGGGTGCTTCGAGCGAAGAAACGGAGATGTCCGAAGCCGACGGCGAGGACGGCGAGCAGCAGGCGGTGGAAGTCGAGACGGAGGAGCGCGCTTCGCGCTCCGAGGCCGACGACACCGCCGACGGGAAGCAGCCGTGGCGGCCGGACAATCCGCTGACCGGGCCACATGAGCCGAACTACAAGATCTTCACGCCGCAATTCGACGAAATCATCACCGCGGAAGAGCTTTGCGATGCGGACGAGCTGGCGCGATTGCGCGCGTATCTCGATCAGCAGCTGCAGGCGCTGCAGGGCGTGGTCTCGCGGCTCGCCAATAAACTGCAGCGGCGGTTGATGGCGAAGCAGAACCGGACGTGGGAGTTCGACCTTGAAGAGGGCATCTTGGACGCGGCGCGACTGTCGCGCGTCGTGACGGATCCAATGCATCCGCTGTCGTACAAGGTTGAGAAGGACATGAAGTTCCGCGACACGGTGGTGACGCTGCTTCTCGACAATTCGGGGTCGATGCGCGGGCGGCCGATCATGGTGGCGGCAATGTGCGCGGATATTCTTGCGCGCACGTTGGAGCGCTGCAACGTGAAGGTCGAGATTTTGGGCTTCACGACCAAAGCGTGGAAGGGCGGGCAATCGCGCGACAAGTGGCTCACCGACAACAAGCCGCCGGCGCCGGGCCGGCTCAACGATCTGCGCCACATCGTCTACAAGCAGGCAGACGCGCCGTGGCGGCGCGCGCGGCGGAACCTTGGGCTGATGATGCGCGAGGGCTTGCTGAAAGAGAACATCGACGGCGAGGCGTTGATGTGGGCGCACAACCGTCTGATCGCGCGGCCGGAGCAGCGGCGTATTCTGATGGTGATTTCCGACGGCGCACCGGTCGACGACTCGACGCTGTCGGTGAACGCGGGCAACTATTTGGAGCGGCATCTGCGCGAGGTGATCGACACGATCGAGAACCGCTCGCCGATCGAGGTGATCGCCATCGGAATCGGGCATGACGTGACGCGCTACTACAAGCGGGCGGTGACGATCGTCGATGCGGAGCAGCTGGGCGGCGCGATGACCGAAAAGCTGGCGGAGCTGTTCGACGAGGATACGAAGAAGAGCGCCGGCCCCGCGCCACGGCGGCCGATGCGTCCGCGCGCGCCGGTGGCGGCGGCAGCGCGGTGACCTCCAAGCTCACGCATATCGGAATGGCTGCAGTCGCGGCCTGCGCGTTCGCCGTGTCGGCCTGCGCGCAGGAGGCGGTGCGGCCGCTCACCATTGAAGCGAAGGCGCTGCCGTTCAGCACGGGTGAGGATGCGAAGCAGGCGGCGGGGAAGCTCGTGCATTTGGGGTCACTGCGGCTCACGTCGGAGGAGGCTGACTTCGGCGGGCTCTCCGGGTTGATCGTTTCGGATGACGGCACTCGGTTTCTGGCGATCACGGATTCGAGCCACTGGTTGACGGGCGAGCTCAGCTATCGCGATGGGCGCCTGGTGGGTGCGAAGGGCGTCGAGATCGGGCCGCTGTTGGCGCCGGATGGATCGGCGCTTGTCGGTAAGGGTGGCGATGCCGAGGGGCTGACGGGATCGATCGACGGCGACGTTTATGTGAGCTTTGAGGGCGATCATCGGATTTGGCGCTATCCGTTCGGCAAGGCGGGTCTTGCGGCGAAGCCGACCGTGGTGCCGGTGCCGGGTGCTCTGAAAGGCGCCCCGAGCAATGGCGGCCTTGAGGGGATCGCGCTGTTGAACGATGGGCGGTTGCTGGCGTTGACGGAGTCGTTCCACGACGGCGACGGGAACATTCGCGGTTGGTTGCTGAAGGGCGAGGACGCGCAAGCCGTGACGTTGAAGCGGCGCTCGCCGTTCGATCTGACCGATGTGCGGCAGCTTGCGAACGGCGATGTGCTGACGCTGGAGCGGCGGTTCAGCCGAACGGGCGGCGTTGGGTTCGAGATGCGGCGCATCACGGCAAAGAACATCGGACCGGATGTGCCGATGGAGGCCGAGGTGCTGGCCGATGTGGGGATGAACTTCATCATCGACAACATGGAAGGCCTGTCCGTTCGCACGAACGAGGATGGGCGGACAATCGTCTATTTGCTCTCGGACGATAACTTCAACGCGCCGCTGCAGCAGACGCTGTTGATGATGTTCGAGCTGAAAGACTAAAAGCCGCCGAGACCCGCGGTTGGGCGGACGATGGGTCTGAGCAGCAGGTAGGGCAGCAGCAGCGCGAATGCCATCGCGGCCTTGACCCCGATGTCGACGGACATGCGGTTGAGCCATACCCAATCGGTGCCGGCGTAGGCGCCGACATAAAACAAGATCATGCCGACGAACGTATGGGTGAGCGCGCTGTAGACCGGGGCGTTCCACCATTCGATGCCGCGCGTGCGGTCGAAGACGTAGACGCCGGCGAGTTGTCCGATCGACATGGCGCCGAGGAACGCGGCGGCGATGCGCACGCTTGGAACAGCGCCCGGATGCGGGAGGCTTGGGTGCGCGTGAAAGAGCATGGCGACGGCCATCAGCGAGACGAGCGACCACGAGCCGAAGACGTGCGCGAGCGCGAAGTCTTCGCCGTAGCGGCGGTTCACGAGGTTTGCGATCAGGAAGATCACTGGCACGATTGCGTGGCCGACACTCAGCCAATGCGAGGGGTAAAACTCGGGGCGGCCGGGCGGGCTCAAAATGCCATCGAATAGCGTCAGAGGCGTGTCTCGCATCTGCCAGGCGATGAGCAGCGTCGCCACCACTGCGATCGCCGGCGGCGTCAGAATCGCGACGTCACGCAGCGCCCGCGCTAGCCAATGGGCGCGCGGCTCGGCGTGCGAAACGATCACGCCGCCTTCAGCGGCTAGGCGATTGACGTTGCTCACCAGTGGGCCCAACAGAATCGTTGACCCCAGGGTGCGAAAGACGGACTAGCCGTGCAAGTGCGCGTGGTTACGCTTTGGCCGCTGAAGCGGGGGCTGCGGCTTTGATGACCTTGACGATTTCGCGCTTCAGACGGCGAGCGCGGTCGGACAGGTTTTCGTCGTTTTGCTTGATGATAAAGGCGTCGAGACCGCCATTGTGGTCGATCGAACGGAGCGCGTTCTTCGAGATTTTCAGCCGAACCGTGCGGTCGAGCTTCTCCGACATGACCGACACTTCCGCCAGATTCGGGCGGAACTTGCGCTTTGTCTTGTTGTTCGCGTGGCTGACATTGTGTCCGCTCAACACGCCCTTGCCCGTCAATTCGCAGCGCCGCGCCATGGTCGTCTAAGTCCGTCGGTAAGATGAAACGAGAACCCGCGCGGATTTGTGGCCCGCGCGGGAGGGCCGGACCTATAGTGGAGGGGGTGCGGGGCGTCAAGACAACCGAGCGCCGGTCAGCAGGCTGGGGGTGCGGGACGGCCGATAGGTCGCACCTGGTTGGATAAGAGCCCGCGGACCGCCCTTCCCTCACCCCTGGCCCCTCTCCCTTCCCTGGGAAAGGGCGAGGGGAGACTATCTTCGCCGTTTGTTCTTGCATGGCGGCTACTTCTTCCGCCAGCGGTTGACGATCGTTCGTGCTGCGCTGACGGCTGGGATTGTGCCGTCCGCCACCTCTTCTTCGATGCGAACGAGCTCTGTCTTCGCCACTTCGTCATCCGTTAACAGCGCTAGCATGCCTTCGCGCAGTTCGCCCCAGAGCCAGGCCACGCGTTGGTTGCGGCGTTGGCGGGTCCAGTCGCCAGTGGCGGTGAGGTGTGTGCGAAAGCCTTCGATGGTGCTCCAAACTTCGGCGATGCCCTTGCCTTCCGTTGACGAGACCAGGCGGACATCGGCGCTCCAGTCTTTGAATTTTGGCCGCATCAAGTGCAGCGCGGTACGGTACTCTGCGGCGGCGCGATTGGCGGCGGGAAGTAGATCGCCGTCGGCTTTTGTCACCACGACGAGGTCGGCGAGTTCCATGATGCCACGTTTGATGCCTTGCAATTCGTCGCCGCCCCCCGGCGACACCAGCACGACGAACATGTCGACCATATCGGCAACCGCGGTTTCGGATTGACCGACGCCCACGGTTTCGACGAGTACGACATCGAAGCCCGCGGCCTCGACCAGCACCATGCTTTCGCGCGTTCGGCGCGCGACGCCGCCCAATGTCGTTCCGGCCGGCGACGGGCGGATGAAGGCGTTCGCTTCCTGTGCGAGCTTCACCATGCGCGTCTTGTCGCCCAGGATCGAACCGCCGGAGCGGCGCGACGACGGATCGACGGCGAGCACGGCGACGCGGTGACCCTGCCCCGTCAACCATGTCCCCAATGCTTCAACGAAAGTTGATTTACCCACGCCTGGCGCGCCGGACAGGCCCAGGCGAAGCGCGCGCCCTGCGTGCGGCAACGCCAAGGCGACGAGCGCGGTTGCGGCGGCCTCATCCTTGGCGCGCTGCGATTCGACGAGGGTTATGGCCTTCGCCAGCGCGCGCCGGTCGCCGGCTACAACCGCTGCGGCCAAATCCCGGATTTTGTCGTCTTCGGATGAATGAGCGTTCATAATATCTGGTGACGATTGCTGCTTGTATGACGACCGATTTTTCCGCCACAATTCAACCACGGTCGGCGAACATATAGCCGCCCGTTCTGCAGCGCCACGTTCAACCACGGCGTTATCAACGAGGTTCTTAGATCGATGCTGAAACGTTTGTTGCTTGCGACGTGTTTCGTCCTTACGCCCCTTGCGGTCTCCGCGGAAGAAGCGGGCGCGCCGCCCACGATGCCCGCAACGACGGCCGCCGGCCCGTCGAGCACCGTGCAACTCGTTTGGCAGGTTTATCTGGGCGGTTTCAATCTGGGGAACATCGGCATCAAGTCGAGCTTCACCGGCAACACGTATGCCTCCGTCTCGCGACTGAAGACGGCGGGCGTGGTGAACTCGTTCTATGAAGCGGTGATCGATGCGACCTCGACCGGCGTCGTTGCCGGCGCGGCCTTGCAGCCGGCGAAGTACAATTCGAACACGAACAACGAGAAGCAGAACCAGAAGGTCGATCTGACCTATACGGCGTCGGGCATTCAGCTGTTCGCGGAGCCGGCCTACAACGTCGACAAGTATCCGGTGACGGAGGAGCAGAAGCGCGGCACGTTGGATCCGCTGTCGGGGTTGGCGTTCTCGCTCTCGGGCGTTTCGATCACGCCGGCGAAACCTTGCGGCGATACGGTGCGCGTGTTCGACGGGCGCCGGCGCTACGACATCGAGTTCGCTTTCGCGGGCCAGGACAAGGTGAAGACCGATGGCGGCTATTCCGGCCCGGCAACGAAGTGCACGGTGACGTACAAGCAGCTCGCAGGCTTTAAGCCGAACCTGAACAAAGGCAAAGCGCTACCCGTGATCACAGCCTGGTTCGCCGCGATCGAGAGCTCCGCCGGCGGACCGGTGAAGAAGTTCATCGTGCCGGTGAAGATCATGACCGACACCCCCTACGGCATCGCGCTTGCCCACGCGCGCAAGATCACCATCGACGGCGCGCAGAAGACGAGCTGAGGCTTCTGAGCTGACGGATTGCGAAAGGCGCGCGCCGCAGGGTGCGCGCCTTTTGTTTTGGCGTGGTGGCGAGAAGGAATGACTCACGCGAAGCCGCGACGACGCGAAGAAGGAAGGAATTGAAACACGAACAGCACGAATTTCACGAAGGCGTTCGTGCCAACACGATGAACCAGTTCGGCGCGAAGCGCCATTGTTGCGCGCTTTCACGCGCGAGCGTTCGTGGGTAGGCTGTGCGCCTTCGTGCAATTCGTGCTGTTCGTGTTTCAATTTTCTTCTTCGCGTCTTCGCGTGAGGAACTTTTTTGCCGTTGGGCGATCGACGCGATGTCATCTCGGCGCGCAATCGAATCCGTAACAGCGTAAACGTGGCTGTTGGCCGCCAATTTTCTTGTTCGTGTGATGTAACATTGACGTTCTTTGTTACGCATCGCTCGCCTCCAGCGTGTCGGTGTCGTTCGCGACATCGCCTAGGTAGCGCGCGAAGGCGTCGATGAAGGCGGCGCCGCGGTAGCCGCGCGTGAGTGTGCCGCCCGCATCTCGGCGCATGACGCCGGGGCGTATGCCGAAGTTCGACAGTCGCTCCGCGAGGTGGCGGGGGGTGAGGGCGCGGCCGTGGTGGATGCTGGCCCAAGCGGCTTCGGGGTCGGCGGTAAGTTTGGCGACGAGGTCGTTGGAGGCGATGCGCGTGCCGGGGCCGGCTACTCCCAGATCCCGGATATCGCGCAACAGCGCTAGGTTCGATGCGATGGGCGGCGCGGTTGCGGAGAGAGCGACCGCGGCGTGGACTGCGCGCGCGGCCACCTTGGGATCGATCTGCGCGGCCAGCATCAGGAGCGGCGCCCAATTCTCCGCCGCGGAGGTCGAGAGACTGCGCGGGAGGGCGTCGAGCGCGAACCGGTCGGCGTTCATCGCGTTGGCGACGGCATCCATCTTGGCGCGCAGAGCGGACACTTCGGCCGGGGGGTCGAGCACGGTCAAGCGTGCGCGCACCTCACCCAACGGTGCGGGCAGCATGGGCACGACAATCGAGCGCAGGCGCACATCTTCGGGTAGCGGCGCCATCGTCGCGACCGCGGTCGGTGCGAAGCAAAGCACGCGGCCGCTTTCGTGGCGCTGCGAACGCGTGGTGAGGAACAAGCCGTCGCGATAGGCGCCGGCCGCGATCAACGCGCGCATATCGCGGCGATAGAGCGTGCCGCCTGCGATGTCGTCGAAAAGAAGTGTCGGCCGTTCGGCCTCGATGGCGCCGAGCACGTGGGCGGCGATTGTGCGCGAGACGATCAGCGGCGCGGGCGTCAGCCACGCAATGACGCGCAGCGCGCGGGCGTGATCAGCGCGCGCATCGAGGCCGCGCAACATGAGGCGCGGCGACACATCGATGATGCTGTTCGTTCTGCGCGTGGCCCAAGCGTGCAAGCACCAGAGCGCCATCGTTTCGATGGTCAATGCGTTTTCTGCGAGGTGACGCGCGAGAAACGTGCAGATGTCGCCGAACACCGCTTGCGGGTTCGGCGCGACGCCGCATGGCGGAACGGCGCGCGCGGCGCGGCCCGCGCACGGCGGCAAGGCACGCGCCTTTGCGGCATCGCGGGCCGCGTCAACGCTGCGGCGAAAGATCGACGGGGGCACACCGTGCGGCAACGGGTCGCCAAGGTCGTGGTTCGCAAGACGCGGTTCGTGCAGCGCGGCGATACCCACTGAAGCGACACCGAGGGCGGCGAGCAGATGCGCGTGCTCCAACGCGCGCGCCCTGCCCTCGTCACCTGCCGCTGGCCAGATGACGACGAACCGGCCGGCAAGCTTCGCCAGCGGCCGGGCCAGCACGTCGTCTTCGTCCGGCGTGCGAACTGCTGGGAGTTCGATCGTTGAGTAGGGGTGAAGATTCAATCCCGGCGCCTTCGCGGCGCCATAAGCGCGCGAGCCGTAGACGATGAGGATCAACGCGTTGGGGCTGAGCGTGCTGAGACCGGGGATGGGGGGCGAGGTCTGATCCATTCTTGGCCTTGCGAAAACAAGCAAAGAAGGATAGAACAAAACGTGTACATCGTCAACCCAATTCGACTTGCAACGGAGCGCTAACAAGATATGACTATTGTAGTCACCGAAGGGAGCAAGCCTATGCAAAAGCTGCAACTGCGCGACGCCAAGGCCAACTTGTCAGCGGTCGTCGATCGAGCGATCGAGGGCGAGCCGTCGGTGATTACACGGCACGGCAAGCCGGAAGCGGTGATCATGAGCTTCAAAGAGTGGGAGCGGCTTTCGCATGTGCCGTCGTTCGGGCGCTTGCTGATGTCAGCACCGGAAGGCATCAGCGAAATCCCGAAGCGCGGCAAGTCACGGATTCGATCGGCCGGTCTTTGAAGTGTACTTGGTCGACACGAATGTGATCTCCGCGGCGGCGCCGTCGCGTGCACCTGCGCCGGACGTAGCGGGGTGGTTGGATGCGCATTCCTCTGCGCTCTATATCTCCGCCGTGAGTGTTGCAGAGATCGAGGATGGAATTGCAAAGCTCCGGCGCGAGCGGGCGGCGCGGAAGGCAGATGGCTTAGCCACGTGGCTCGAGACACTGCTGCATCTCTATGGCGGGCGCGTTCTGCCGTTCGATATCGACGTCGCGCGAGTGACGGGCGCGCTTTCCGACAGGGCGCGCGGGTTGGGATTGGCACCGGGCTTTGCCGATCTCATCATCGGCGCGACGGCGCAACATCACGGCTTCACGCTCCTGACGCGCAACACAAAGGACTTTGTTCGGCTTGGGATCACGCTACGCGATCCGTTTTTGCGCTTGCCGGATGTTTGAACAAAGCACTACCAACCCGCGCGCTCCGGCGAGCGGCCGGTGAGCGCATCGGTGTCGCAATCATATCTCGACACCGCGTCCAACTCGCGAAACTCCATCACCCGCGCCCAGGTTTCATCCCATCCGCCTTGCGGCGTGATTGGCTCGCAGACGTCGCCAACCGTCTTGTACACTCGCCAGATAGGCAAATCGTCCAACGAACCTTCGACGACCGCCTGAAGAAATCGTGGGTACCAGCCACTATCCGAGCCAATGGAACCGCCGTCGAGGAATACGAGGCCCCACGGACGACGAGGACCAAAGCCCTGCTCGCAGTATGCGATTCCTCTGCCGCGATCTTCGAGGACCGTCCAGCAAAGGAAGGCCTCTCCCTGCGCTCCATAGTCCCACGCTCGCATTACCGGCTTTGGCTCAACCAACAACTCCTCGATATGTGCCCGCACGCGCTGATCGGTGACGGCCGTGAGTTCGTTGCGAATTGCTGAAGTGAGGGCTGCAGGCTGTATCGGCATGCGCTCAGCCTATCGGCATCTGCGTTCGCAAAAAAGAGCCGGCAGGGTGCGCCGCGAGGTGCGCGCCTTTTGCTTTGGGGCGGAGAAGGACTCACGCGGAGGCGCGGAGGTTTGGTTGCTCCGCGTTCTCCGCGACTCCGCGTGCTGTTACCCTTTGGCCGAGGATGAGACGCGGAGGCGGTGGTTGTCGGGGTCGAGGGCTAGGAAGGTGAAGCCGAAG
>CAZJOM010000064.1:0-23411 GCA_964547645.1 uncultured Flavobacteriaceae bacterium | reverse complement strand
CCCTCAACCATACGCTTGCGGCTCCAGCGGCGCCTCTTGCAGCAACGGCTGGGCTGACGCGGCGGACTGGGGTAAAGGCCGCGGAGTTAGGCCGAAATTAGACAACTGGTGGGTAATTTAGGGCGTGGAACAGCGAGCCTTCAGACCAAGCCCGGCCTTTACGCAGCGCGCCCTCGCGGCGGCGCAGCGGGCTTGGACGCTCGTATTCGATCCGGTGCCCATTCCAGATGATGCGGCCGGTTGGATGCGCGCGCAGCAAATCGCGACGTTCAAAAAGCTCGGGCCCTGGGTTGTTGCAGCCAATTTGATGAATGCAACACTCATCTCGGCATTGTTGTTCGAAACGCCGGCAGGTCAGAGTGCGATCATTTGGGCTACGGCCGTCGCGGTCATGATGTCGGTTTATGTCTATACATTGATCGCCGGGCGCAAACGCAAGTCCGCCGAAACCCGCTCACGGCGGTCGATCAACAAGAACGTGCGTGACAGCGCGATCCTGGGCCTCGTGTGGGGTCTGATGCCGGTGCTTTTCTACGGCGACGCGTCACCCTCCGAACAGACGACCCTGGCGACCGTCGCTGTAGGCATGATGTGCGGCGGTGCGCTGATGCTGAGCACGGTTCCTCGAGCCGGCTTCGCGTTTGTGGGTTTGATCGCGGCCGGTGCGCTCTTTTCGCTTTTACAAAGCCCCACTCTCGGCAATGTACTCATCGCGGCATTGCTCGTCGTCTACACGGGAATTCTTCTCACCGGGATACGCTGGTCGTTTAGCGAATTTGCCGGACGCTTGCTGAGCGAGCGCATGGTGCGTTCGAAAACGGTCGAGCTCGACGCGGCGCGGCAGCAGGCGGAGGAGGCATCGCGCGCGAAGTCCGATTTCTTGGCAATGATGAGCCACGAAATACGCACACCCATGAACGGTGTGATGGGTATGGCGAGCGTGCTGCTTGACAGCGACTTGTCGCCCGATCAGCGCCGCTCTGCCGAGACGATCCGAGGATCCGCGGAGACGCTGCTGCGTATCATCAACGACATTTTGGATTTTTCGAAGTTGGAAGCAGGCGCGATGCAGATCGAACGTATCGTGTTCGATTTGCACTCGCTGCTGACCTATACCGCCGATATCGTGGCTCCTCGCGTCAAATCGAAACCGGTTGAGTTGAAGGTAACGATTACCGACGGCGTGCCGCGGTTCGTCCGTTGCGATGCCGGTCGCATTCGCCAGGTGCTGCTGAATTTTCTCGGTAACGCCGTGAAGTTCACTTCATCGGGTTCGATCGATGTTTTGGCGCACGCCACCATCCGCGACAATGGATCCACGTGGCTCAGAGTTGAAGTTCGCGATACCGGTACGGGAATCCCGGCGGACCGCTTGCCCTTGCTGTTTCGAAGCTTTCAGCAGGCGGACGAAACCATCTCCCGCCGGTTCGGCGGAACCGGACTCGGTCTTGCGATCTCCAAGAGACTCGTGCAGCTCCTCGGCGGCGAAGTCGGCGTGTCGAGTGCGCTTGGCGTAGGTTCCGACTTTTGGTTCGAGATTCCGATCGAGATCGCGACGGCCGGCGAAATTGCGGCCATGTCGCGTGGCTCGTCGGATAAGGCTTTTGAGGCGGCCGTCGCGCAGATCAAGTCGCTGGGCCGCCCGTTGCGGCTTTTGATCGCTGAAGATAACGCGACGAATGTTCTTGTCGCCAAGTCGGTTCTGGCAAAATTCGACATTACGCCTGATGTCGCCGGCAATGGAGTCGAAGCGCTCGATGCGGTCAAGCGTATCGCCTACGATGTCGTCTTGATGGACTTGCACATGCCGGAAATGGACGGGCTGGATGCGACTCGGGCCATCCGGGCGCTGCCCGGCGCTAGTGCCCGTGTTCCCATCGTTGCGCTGACCGCCAACGCTTTCGCGGACGACATTCGGAACTGCGAAGTTGCCGGCATGAGCGGCTACGTGCCCAAACCGTTCCGCAAGGAAGACCTTCTGGTTGCCATCGCCGGGGCCCTGGAAGGTCATGGACGCTTCACCGGACGTGCGACACCGGAGCCTGCAGACGAGCGCATCGCCAGCGCCGCGATCGAGTGGCCGGTGATCGACGCATTCCTTGCCGACTCGGGTGAAGAGCTTTTGCGCGTCCTGATCGATACCTATCTTAGTACCACAGCAGACCATCTGGCGGTGCTAGCCAGTGCGGCGCAATCGGGCGCCGGCGTCGATGAGGTTCAACGAATCGCGCATTCGCTCAAGAGCGGAAGCGCTATGGCCGGCGCGGCGGAGCTGTCTCGGCTCTCAGGATTGCTGGAGAGGCGCGCGGCCAATCGCGAAGCTATTGGGTTATCCGACATCGACGCGATGAAGCGCACATTCGAAGTCTACCGCCATGAGCTCGCGGCGCGCGGACTCGTCGCGGCATAGGCTCACACGGGCCGGTGGTGGCGCTTACCGCGATGGCGCAACTGCACATTCCATGCGATGTGCCTCGCGCGGGGACTTGGTAGATTTCGACGCGTTTCGGGCGGCGCTTCGCGCTACGCGGGGAGGCCGTAATCCAATCATGAAAAAGGGGCAAAGCAAAGCTTTGCCCCAGGAATGTTGGAACGCGATCGGGTGCTAGTTCAGGTCGATTGTGGCCCGGCGGTTTTGCGGTTCTTTCACGTCGTTGCCGGTTTGAACCATGAGTTCGCCTTCGCCTTTGCCCGAGGTCGAGATCGAACCTTCGGCGATGCCTTTGCCGACGAGGTTCTTCTTCGCGGCGTCCGCGCGGCACTCGGAGAGCTTTTGGTTCGCCGTGGGCGAGCCGACCGTGTCGGTGTGACCGACGATGCGTACCGTCGCGGCGTTGCCGCTCTTCGCCGCGTTCGCCGCTTCGGAGAGCACGGTGTCGGCTTCGGCCGTGATGTTGCACTTGGCGAAGCCGAAGAAGATCACAAAGCTCTGCGGCGGCGGTGGGGGAGGCGGTGGTGGCGGCGGTGGGGGAGGTGCCGCCTCCTCTGGTGATAGGTCGTAGCGCAAGCCGATGGTCACCGTATGCTTGACGATGTCGTCGTAGGCGTCGCTGTGGATCGTGGCTGGTGGATCCAGGTCACTAAACTCAGGCGATTGTGCGTTGAAGTAGCGGTAGTTCAAGACGAGGTCCGTTCGCGATGTGAGGGCGTAGTTCACCCCCGCCATCAGCTGCCACGCGAACACATAGTCGGTATCGTCGATAACGATGCTGTGCAGACTTTCGTTTCTGTACATGATGTAATCGCCGCCAGCGCCGGCGCCGAGCGAGAGCGATAGCTTGTCGCCAAGATGCACATCGTAGGCGAGGTTCAACATCTGAGAGAATTCGTCAAACTTGCCGAGTGCGTTTGATGGAGACGGCTTTCCAACGAAGAACGAACTGTCCAAATCGTTGGCGCGATAGCCAAGCTCCAGTTCAGCGCGAAGATGGCCCCATGCGTAGCCGATCGTGCCCAACGCTGCCCATCCCGTGTCGAACGACATTTCCGAGCGGCTGGTGACGTCGTGTGCGTACGTGGTGTCGTCGATCCAATTCGCGCCGGCTTCAATTCCGGTATACCAGCCTTTGTGATTGCCGGCGTTTGCGGCGCCGCTCAGTGCGGCGAGCGCACAGGCGCCCAAAAGGAGAGCTCTCGTCGTCATGTCGACTACCCCTGTCGTTGTTTGATCTTCCGGGTCAGGCCAAGGCAGCACCGGCGAACCGGAAAATCATACGCACTGCGCTCGTGATCCGCCAGCAACGGGCAAGGCAAATCCTGCAGTTTTGTAGTGCATGTCGACTCGATTTATCGTCCAATCGCGCCTTGCGGACGAAATCGGGGCGAAGTTTTCGCGCATAGGGAGTGCCGCGCGTACTCTGCGCCTCTCGGTTAGGGATGGAAGTCATGAGCGATGCCGTCGGTCCGGGGGACCTGGTGCTTTGCGTCAATGCCGCGCCGAATCATGCGACGGGAAGGCCGGTGCCTCTGGTTGCCGGCGAGACCTACCGTGTCATTGCGGTCATGGAATTTGCATGCCCGTGTGGCCGTTCAGATGCGCTCTTGGATGTCGGCGTCGATTTCGCATGGTGCCAAACGCGCTTTCGGCTGCTGCCCAAGCCCAAGGCCGAGAGCAAGCCTCGCCGCGTTTCGGTACCCAAAGAAAAAGAGACGGTTCGCTGAACCGTTCCGGCTGCCAGTTCAACTTCGCGTCATGACCAGGCGGTAGCCGGCGTCGTATTCGTCGCGGGTGAGCAAGTCGGCGTAGCGGTGTTCCCAAGCGCCGGTATCCAAATCGTGCTTCAGCTTCGCTAGTCCGGCTTCCGCATTCTTCATTGTCCAGAACGACGAGCTGCCGGAGCGGATGCGGTCGTCGAGGTAGGCGGCCGGTCTTCGCCAATAGGCATAGAGGAAGCCATCGGTGCAATCGTGCGGGACCGGGACCGTGGTGATCTGCACGGGGCCCAGCCATCGTGCATAGTCGGTCATCGCCGGCATATTCGCTTCGTCCAGGGTGGCCAGTTCGGGGAGATAGTCCGTCAGCCAGGGGCGATGCGCAGGGTCGAATGTGAGCAGGACGATCGGACCGCGCGTGACGCGGCGCATCTCGCGCAGGCCCGCTGCTTTGTCCGGCCAATGATGGATCGTCAGGATCGCCATCGCGGCATCGAAACTCTTGTCGGGGAAGGGCAGGTTGTCGGCGCTTGCCTCGATCGCGTTGGCGGCGCCGGGTTTACGCTGACGAATCATTTCGCGCGAAGGTTCGACGGCGGTGACTTGTCGACCGGCGGGTTCGTAGGAGCCGGCGCCTGCGCCGACGTTGAGGACCGTTTGTGCGGGGCCGAGTGCGCTTTCGATAATCGTCGCGATCCGCGGGTCCGGTTTGCGGAGTTCGGCATAGTTCAGTCCGATAAGGTCGTACTTGGCGTTCATGGCGGCGTCTCTTAGGGGCGCCTCAGTTTACAATGTACGCGAACGCGCCGCATCATCGGTTCAACGACCTGCCGGGTAATTGCGCCGTCGCGCGGTCCGGCCTATTCCGGGCGACACAGCGGAAGGAGCTTAAGAGATGCTTGTCTTGCGGATCGTCCTGGTCGTTCACCTGGCGTTGCTTACCGTCTATACGGCGATCGTGATCAGCGACCACGGTTGGAATTTGTTGCCCGTGTTCTTCGGCGACATGGCGGCGATGGGGTGGCCGGGGCAATTCAATCTCGACTTCACGGGATTTCTGGCGCTGTCGGCGCTTTGGACCGCGTGGCGGAACAATTTCTCGGGACTGGGGCTGCTGCTTGCGGTGGTGGCGTTCTTTGGCGGCATGATGTTCCTGTCGATCTATCTGCTGATCCTTAGCCTGAAGGCGCGGGATATTCCGGACCTTCTTCTGGGCAACGCCGCCCGCTGAGAGTGACGAGGTGCTCCGCGGCGTGCTAAGGCCTGTTGATGCTTCCATCGCTACCGCCGCAGCCCGCCGATACGCCTTGGCCCACGCAGGATTGGCCGATGGGGCATTTGCGCGATGTTGATCGGGCCGCGTTTAACGCGCTGGTTTCCGAGGCATTTGCACAGAAGGTGACGCCGGCGCTTGGTGAGACGCATGCTTTGCTAATCGTGCAACGCGGGCGGATCACGTTTGAGCGGTACGGCGAGGGGTTCGATGCCGCAAGCACGCATCACTCTTGGTCGAAGGCAAAGAGTATCACGCAGGCACTGGTTGGGCTGCTGGTGAAAGACCGCAAGCTCGATGTTGCGGCGCCTGCGGACGTGCCTGAATGGGCGGGGGATGGGCGGGCGGCGATTACGCTCGATCAGCTTTTGCGCATGTCGAGCGGGCTGAAGTTCATCGAGGACTACGCGCCGGGCGGCAAGCCGTCGGACGTGATTGCGATGCTGTTCGGCGAGGGCAAGGACAATGTCGCGGGCTACGCGGCGACGCAGCCGTTGGAACATCAACCGGGTACATATTGGTCCTATGCCAGCGGGACGACCAACATTGTCAGCCGGATCGCATCGCGAGCGCTGGACGCCTACGGTGCAGACTTCGAGCGGTTCATGCGGTTGCGATTGTTCGAGCCGCTCGGCATACGCTCGGCGAAGCCGAAGTTCGACAAGGCGGGGGTGTTCATCGGGTCCAGCTATTGCTTCATGAGCGCGCGCGATTTCGCGCGGTTCGGGTTGCTCTATCTGCGCGATGGTGTGTGGGAGGGGCGGCGGCTACTGCCCGAAGGCTGGGTCGACTATGCGCGCACGCCCACGTTTCAGCAGCCTGGCGTCGACAGCAATCGCTACGGCGCGCATTGGTGGCTCGACTTCGGCGGGCCCAGCTCATTCTCGGCCAACGGCTACGACGGTCAGTTCACGATCGTCGTGCCTGACCGCGATCTTATTATCGTGCGCCACGGCGTGACGCCGCTGGCGCTGAAAGACAATCTGAAGGCTTGGATCGGGAATCTTGCGGCAAGCTTTCCGCGCTAGATTCAGCCCTTGGCCACCAAATCCCGTCCGTAGGTTCGCGAGGACAGCCAGAAGAAGGCCGCTGCCGGAATGAAGAACAGCGCGGTAGCTGCCATCGATTGGCGCAGGCCTTCGCCGTAGGCGGCGGTGCAGATCGCTTGCTGCGCCTCGGGTAGTTTGGCGACGACGTCCTTGGTGCGGCACATCTCGTTCGTGAGAACGCCATCCATGCCGTGGGCGGTGAGCTGCATACTCATGAACATGTCGCTAAGCCAACCCACGATCATCGGTCCGAGGCCGTTGCCGATGAGAGCGATGACGAGAAGCAAGATCGCGATCGCCGACGCGCGCGAGCGGGTTGAGACCACGCCTTGGCCGATCGTGTATTGGGCACCCAGATACATGTAGTGCAGCGTCGCGGCGACACCCCACAGGACACGCGCCATTCCTATATTCTCGGTCGTGGTGAAGTAGGCCATCTCGTAGAACGGGATCGAGAGCAATAGGCCGAGCGCCGGTATCCACGCCACGGCGGTTTGCGAGCGCGGCGTCAGCCTCTCCGTCGCGAATCCACCGATGAACGTGCCGGCGGCAGCGCAGAGCGCGAGCGGTACGCCGAACTCCAGCGCGAACTGGCCGGGGTTGATGCCGTGGACGCGTTGCGCCATCGGGGCTTGAAAGCCAGCGAGCCCATAGCCGACGAGCGCCGTCAGCGCCGCACCCATCGTCATGGTCCAGAACGTGGGCTTGGCCGCGAGCTCGCGCAGAGTCTCGAAGATGCCGGCGCTCTCGCGGCGCGCCATCGCCGGTGGGTCGGAGTAGCCGCGCGGCGGCTCCTTTACGAAGAGGAGTACGATGAGCGCAAGCAGAAGGCCCGGCGCGCCAATGACGACGAAGGCGATACGCCAGCCCTCGACGTTCGACCAGTCGATCGGCAACAGAGCTGCCATACCCTGCGTTTGAAGCCAGGCTTCGACGTTCGCACCCGTGAGGCCGGTCGCGATCGGGCCACCGAACGCGTTCGCAAGCGCGCCGCCGATGGTGACACCCATGGCATATATGCCTAACGCGTTGGCGCGACTGCCCGGTTTGAAGTAGTCGCCGATGATCGAGTTCGCTGGCGGCGTGCAGCCGGCCTCGCCGATGGCGACACCGATGCGGGCAATGAGCAGGAACAAGAAGCTGGTAGCAAAGCCGCACAGCGCCGCCATTAGCGACCAGATCGCGATGCAGAGCGAGATGATCACCACGCGGTTGTAACGATCGGCCGCGATTGCGATCGGAATACCCATCAAGGCGTAGAAGATCGCGAAGGGCGGGCCGTTCAGGAAGCCGTACTCGCTATCGGAAAGGTTGAACGCGCTAATCACCGGTTGCGCGATGACCGAGAGCAAGTTGCGATCGATGAAATTCAACGTGTAGACCAGCGTCAGCAGGATCAGCACAAAGCCACGATACGCGGGTTGGCCGTAGCTTTTCCCGGTGGCGGCGTCATCCGCCGCCGCTGGTCCTGCCGTCATGTCCCCGCCCCACTGTCTTTTGATTGTTGGGGATGAGCTTAGCTACAAACGCGGTTCGCGCAATGGTGCCGAGATTGGCATGGCGGGGAGCCAAGTGTTTTGCTAG
This sequence comes from uncultured Flavobacteriaceae bacterium, assembly GCA_964547645.1. GTDB lineage: Bacteria > Pseudomonadota > Alphaproteobacteria > Micropepsales > Micropepsaceae > SZUA-430. The sequence goes on along the minus strand of CAZJOM010000064.1, from coordinate 15,353 downwards.
CTGATTGGGTGTTTTGTAACCGCGCACGTTATGTCAGGTGAGCCAATGGTTTCGGGTGGCGCTCCGCAAGAGCCAACAACATGGGGCCGCTGGTTGTGGACTGAGGCACGCCGAACGTGGGCGTGGATAACCGAGCCGCCGGCCCATCCGGTTTCGGAGCAGTTGCGCGGTTTGGACGGACGGGCGCAAGTTCACGGCACGGCGATCGAGATCATCAGTGCGCAGGTGAACGATCTGATGCGCGATCAGCGGGATGCGCTGCGGACACTGGACCGTCATCGCGAGACGTTTGAACGCTTTGACGCAACACTGGGCCGACTGCTTGAGCAGGTGGAAGCCGTAGCCAAAGTCAACGGCGAGACCGCGCAGGTCGCCGCCGATGTGCGGCGGCAATTGGTCGACAGCCAATCGCTCCCGCAAGATCTGGCAACGGCGCGCGTTGAGTTGGTCGATGCGATCAGAAACATACAGCACGCGCTTTCGGAAGAGACGGCAAGCGTGCGAACGCGACTTGCGGTTTTGCCGTCGACCGAGCAGATGCAGGCGCTGATCGGGCAGGCCACGGTAACGCAGGACCTGGCGTCGACGCGGGCGCAATTGACCAACGAACTCCAGAAGCTCCAACAGGTGCTCGCGGTTCATACGGTTGGTGTGCACGACCAGTTGGCCTCTCTGCCTTCGGCCGATCAAATGCGCTCGCTGTTCGACGGCGGTACCGTCGCGCAGGAGTTGACGGCCGCTCGCGCGCAATTCTCGGACGGGCTGCGGAAGCTGCACGGAGCGTTGGCGGAGCAAACGGCGGGCATTCACGAACGGTTTGCGGCACTGCCGTCGGTCGATCGTGTTCAGGCGCTGATCGAGAGCGGCGTCGTGGCGCAAGAGCTTGCCGCGACAAAGGCGCAGCTAGCCGAAGGGCTGCAGAACGTTCACGAGGCGGTCGGCGCGCATACCGCCGGTCTGCATGATCGGATGGCGGCGTTGCCCTCGACCGATCAAGTTCAAGCGCTGTTTAGCAGCGGGGCGATGGTGCAGGAGCTTGCATCAACGCGCGCGCACTTGGCGGACGGACTCCAGAAGGTGCAGCACGTGCTGGCCGAACACAGCGCGGGCGTGCGGGAGCGGCTGGCGAGCTTGCCGTCGACCGAGCAGGTGCATGCGCTGATCGAGGGCGGGACTGCGAACGGCATCCAGAGCACGCGCAAGCTGGTCGGCGAGGAGGCGCAGCGCAGTCAAGCGGCTTCCGACCGGATCTCGTCGAAGCTCGCGTTTCTTCAATCGCGCAGCGTCATCCCGCTTCCGGCGCAGAGGCTTGTGATGTGTCGCAATCCGTTAGGCTTTCTTGCCGTGCCCGCCGACGATCTGGCGACGATCGGGGCGCTCGCCGACGGGTTGCTGCCGAAGCAAGGAACGTTGAAGATCGTCGAGAAATATCTGAAGGCCGGCGCGACGTTCGTGGATGTCGGCGCGAATGTCGGCCTGTTCACGCTGTTGGCGGCGCGGATCGTCGGGTCCACCGGCCGAGTTATCGCGATCGAGCCCGCGCCGGCGACAGCCAATGCCTTGCGCGCGACAGTGAACGCGAACGGATTGTCCAGCATCGTGCGCGTCGAAGAGATCGCGGTTGGGGCGGAGCCTGGCCTTGGTACGCTCTCGGTCGAGTCGAACTGTGCTCATAGCACACTGCTACCGTCCGACACTGCGACGGGCAGGGTGGTCGCGTCGATCGCGCCGCTGGATGAGATACTTGGCGGTACCGTGCCCGACATGGTCAAGATCGACGTTGAGGGTTGGGAGCCGAAGGTGATCGCTGGCATGGAGGCGACGTTGCGCGCCAATCCCAATATCATGTTGATTTTGAACCTGGAGCCTTCGCGGATCCGAAGCACCGGTTTGTCGGCTGGGGCGTGGATCGATTGGATCAATAGTGCCGGGCTGCAGATGTTCGAGATCGACGAGCGGAGCGGCGAGTTGACGCCGCTGCGCAAGAGTGTCGAGGAAATCGTGTCGATGAATGTGCTGTTGGCGCGGAGCGATCCGGCACGCCGCGACGCAGACGACGGGTGGCTCTGGCGCGGCTCTAACTCGCCGGTGCTGCTGGCGGCGCGGGTGCAGGAGTAGGTAATTCGGTGACAGTGCATTTAATTGCAAGTGAACGGACGCCGAGGGGCTGGTGCGCGGCGAATTAAGTGCACTGTCACCGAAATTGCGCGGCGGGTGCAAGCATTGTGACGACCATGTTCGTCCGCAGCTCGAAGCCCAATGTTTCGTAGAGTCTGATCGCGGGCGTGTTGGTGGCGTAGGCGTGGAGGAACGGGGTCTCGCCTCTATTCTGAATCTGCGTCGCGACGGTGCGCGAGAGGAGGCCGGCATAGCCGCGGCCGCGCGCATCGGGATGTGTGCACACGCCGCTCACCTCGGTGAAGCCGTCGAGCTTCATTCGTTCGCCGGCCATGGCGAGCAGCTTGCCGTTTTCCTTGACGCCCCAAAACTGGCCGAGGAGATGCGTGCGCGCGAGGAACGGGCCGGGCTGCGTGAGCGTTGCGAGCGCGATCATCGCAGGGACGTCGGCTTCGGTGAGACGTTCGACCGGTAAGACGGGGGCAAGCGGTTCCAAGTTGCGCGCGACCATCTGCACACCGGTCATGGTGGCGAGCGCGGCCGTGCCGGGCGGCAGCGGGCTCTCGCCAACCTGGATCAACACGGCCGCGCCGTGCGTCGCGATCAGGGTTGCGAGTTCGGCGAGGCTCTCATCGCTATCGTTGCGGGCGGCAGCGAACGGCTCGACATCGGTCGCGTAGCGGCGCGCGCGGGCGCCGCCGACTGCGAATGCGTTCTGGCGCGTGTTCAGCGCGTGCCAGACGGGGCGGTCGAGAGGGCTTGCGGTCATGCTGGTGGAGTTAGATTGGTAGCCAGAGGTTTGCAACGTTGGTGCGATCCGGCGCGACAAGATGTTCGGTTGATTTTTTCGGCGCTTTCGGCGATGTTCGGCGCTCGATTTGAGTATTGGTCGTGGTGTGTCCGGGGCGCGAAAGCGGGTCCGGATTTTTTGTGTCCGCTGGGCAAGTGGTTCATGTGGGACACGGAAGTGAGACAGTGTTTCACTGTCTCGAATGTCTCACTTGGATGGTGGAAATCGGCCGCGAATGAGGCTTGGCACGCGTTGAAAACGGTGCGATGTGAGACACGTTCTGTGACACATGCGGAGGCTCACGTGGCGGCGAATTTCGATACGAATAATCCGGCGCTGGGCGGGATCCGGTTGGTGTTGGGTGGGAATGTGTTCGGGTGGACGGCGAACGCGGACACGAGCTTCGCCATACTCGACGCGTTCTACGAGGCGGGCGGGCGGATGGTGGATACCGCCGACGTCTATTCAGCGTGGGTGCCGGGGCACAAAGGCGGCGAGTCCGAGACGGTGCTTGGGGCCTGGCTGAAGGCGCGCGGCAATCGTGCGGCGATGCGCATTGCGACGAAGGTCAACGGGATGAACCAGCCGGGCGGGCTGCAACCGGCCAAGGCTGCGGCGGCGCTCGACGCGTCTTTGCAGCGGCTGCAGACGGACTATGTCGATCTCTACTACGCGCATCGCGACGATGCGGAGACGCCGCTTGATGTGATCGCCGGTGGGTTCGATGCGCTGGTGCGCGCCAAGAAGGTGCGGGCGTTGGGGGCGTCGAACTTCACTGCGGCGCGGCTCGGGGCGGCGCGGGCGGCCGCGATCTCGAACGGCTTTACGCCTTACACGGTGGTGCAGAACGAGTTCAATCTCTTGGTACGCGATCAGCATGAGGGAGCGATCCGGGAGCTCTGCGCGAAGGAAGGCGTCGCGGCGCTACCTTATTATGGGCTCGCGGCGGGGTTTTTGACGGGCAAGTACCGCACTGTTGAAGACTTGGCGAAGAGCCCGCGCGGCCAAGGGGCGCCGAAGAAGCATCTGGAGAAGAACCTCGCGATGCTGGGGCGCATGGACAAGGTGGCGGCGGAGACGGGGGCAAGCCTGCCGCAGATTGCGCTCGCGTGGATACTGACACAGCCCGGGATCAGCGCGCCGATCGCGAGTGCGACCAGCGTGGCGCAGTTGAAGGAGTTGCTTGGGGCGACGACGTTGAAACTGTCGCCGGCGCAGCTGGCGGCGCTGGGGTGAGAGTATGGCGGTCTACGTGGCGTTGCTTCGGGCCGTGAATGTGGGCGGCACGGGAAAGCTGCCGATGAGCGAGCTGAAGGCGATGTGCGACGCTGCGGGATTTGCAGCGGCGCGTACCTATATCGCAAGCGGCAACGTTGTGTTTCACACCAAGGCGTCGGCGGCGCAGGTGAAGGCGGCGCTTGAGGCGCGGCTGAAGGTATTCGCCGGCAAGCCGGTTGGTGTGGCCGTACGAACGGCCGATGAGATTCAAGCGGTACTAAAGGCCAATCCGTTTCCCAAGGCGGCGCCGAACCGGACGGTGGCGATCTTTCTCGACGAGCCGCCACCCAAAGATGCCTTGAAGGCGGCGACCGGCGTGCGCGGCGAGGAGATGAAGTTGGGCAAGCGCGAGATCTATGTGCACTACGGGGACGGTATGGCGGACTCGAAGCTGCGCATTCCGGCCGCGCTGGCCGGTACGGCGCGGAACATGAACACGATCGCCAAATTGGCGGCGATGGCGGCGGAAGGCTGATGGCGAAGACGGTTACGATCTACGGGATCAAGAACTGCGACACGATGAAGAAGGCGCGGGCTTGGCTTGATGCGCATGGCGTGGTCTACGCGTTCCACGACTACAAGAGTGCCGGGATCGAACGCTCGCTGTTGGAGCGCTGGGTGAAGGACGCGGGTTGGGAAGTTGTGCTCAATCGCGCCGGGACGACGTTTCGGGCTTTGCCGGAGGGCGACAAAGCTGGGCTGGACGCGAAGAAGGCGGTGGCGCTGATGTTGGCGCAACCGTCGATGATCAAGCGGCCGGTGCTGGCGGTGGGCGAGAAGCTGCTTGTCGGGTTTAAGTCTGAGCAGTACGCAGCGACGTTTCGTTGAGCTCTGCGACGTCGGCCGCGATCGGGGCGATCATGGCGCTATCATCGTAATCGTTGGGGTGAAAGCCCGGACGGAAGTAGTAGAGCAGGTCGAGCGCGATCGCGCGCAGGGGACCTGGCGCGACATAAAGATAGTAGAGTATCGCGGCGGCGCTCGTTTGCGGCAAAAGGCGGCGCATGCCGGTCCAGAGGATGGCTGCGACGCGGGCGAGAGCGTCGATGATCGCCCAGCAGCGCATCAACCAACGGCGCAGAGGCGACCAGTCTGCGGCGATCGCTTCGAAGACGCTGAAGGCAACGGCTTTGTGCTCGATCTCCTCAAGCGCGTGCCAGCGCCAGAGGTTGCGCGACGGCATGTCGAAGCGTTCGAGATGGCGCGGGTTGCGCAAGATCTCGCGCGAGAGGCTCGCGGTGAAATGCTCGAGAGCCAGCGTCGTGGCGAGGCGCGCAGGCGGCGTGTTCTTCTCGGCCTCGGCCAGGTGGCGTTTGCTGTGCTCGGTGATCGGGTTCAAATCGAAACCGCATTGCACCGCCAGGGCATTGAAAGCTCGATGTTCGCCGGCGTGGTGTGCTTCCTGTGTCGCGAAGGCCGCGACATCGGCGGCGAGCTTGGGGTCGACGCGGTGGGCGAAGCGACGAACGCTGCGCACGAAGAAGCCTTCGCCGTCCGGGAACGTCGCCGAGAGTGCGGCGAAGAAGGCTGCGTCGATGTTATTGGGCTCGTTCTGTGCGCGGACCGCTTCGGCGCGTATGCCGAACTTTGGACGTCTGACGACGATCGAGGACATGGGAGAGGACCGAGCTTGGAGAGAGCGTCAGTCTCGCAGGTTCCGGTTAGCGTCCAGTGAAGCGGGGACATATTTAGCCGTTGTTAAGGATGTGGCGCCCGCCGTGGGTTGCGCGCTAAGATCCGCGCATGTCGCAAGCGTTGCCGATCGCGATTGGAGCGTTGCTGCTCTACTTCGCGCTAAGAGTTGTGCAGATGAAGCGAGCGTCGCTGCCGTTTCTGCTGGCTTATCCGTTGTTCGTCGTTGTGTTGTTGGGCGGCTCTGCCGGCGCGTTCATCGGCGCGAGCTGTGCGGTGGTGTCGTTGGGGCTTAGCAAGGAGGCGTCATTGGGTGTTGCGTTCGGCGTCACGGCGCTCAGCGCGATTGCGCTGTGGTGGCTTGCGCGACGGCTGATTTCGTGAGGCCAAAACAAAAGGGCCGCTTGCGCGGCCCAGATCAGGAGAGGAGGATTGCTCTTAGTTCAGCAGGAAGTCGAAGCGCAACGTCACGCTTTGATCCTGCTCTTGATCGCGCGGCAGAGTGCTCTGCGTGAGCAGCGCATTGTCGAATTGCTCCGAGTAGCGGTACTCGATCCCCAACGTCATCGACGGGGTGAAGGAGTAGGTGACGCCGGCCATGCCTTGATAGGCGAGCGTGCCGCGCGGAAGCGCGTCGTTCAACAGCGGCTGGTCGAGCAGATTGAACTTGCCCAAACCGCCGCCAACATACGTCCCCAGCGACCACGTGGTCGTGTAGGCGTAGTAGGCGTTAGCGGTAATCGACTCGGCACCCTGGTCGAGCAACGGAACCGAGAGTCCGGCTGCTTCCGGTGCAATACCGGTCTCAGCGCCAAGACCCGTGTGCAGGCCAACGAAGAATCCGCTGCGCTTGTCTTGCGGCGCTTCGGCTTTCGCCGACATGCCGAGGTCCGAGTAAATAGCGTTGATGATTCGGTCGGCGCTCGACACATCACCGGCGTGCGCCGGCATCGATGCCATCAAGGCACCTGCCGTCGTCGCTACCAGGAGTGTCGCTGCACGTGTCATCGTGCTGTTGCCCCGCTCATCCGCCTCAGTGGGTTTGTAGATCGCCACCCGCTTTGGCTCCTCACACGAGTTACTATTGGGGGAGTCTCCCTTAATCGCAATTATCGAAACCAAAGATTGTCGGACCCGTGCACCAAAGACACATGCCCTAGCGGTGTGGTGAAAATAATACACCTTGCGCTGGTGCGCTTATAGGTATGCACCTCAAGGTAGGTGCGGAAAATCGCAGAATTTAGGCATTTTCTTTAACCAGGCGAGCGGGGTTGGCTTGCTTCGTCGATCAATCAGAGAGGTTCCGTTGCGGTGGTGCAAGGCGGCCAACTCATCGCTGAATCAGCGTGCCGCGGCGTCTCGTTAACGGGTCGTTAACGAATTCGGACTTGCCCGAGGGGCAAATCAGGCTCGGTTCCGGATCGAATTCCGACTCGCCTGATTCGCCTGGCGCACACCGCAGGGTGCGCGCCTTTGAAACCGATGCTCGAGTGCGGCTGAAATCTTCGTCATCTAATTGCGGGGTGGTGGCAACATGGCTAATGTCCGCCGCTCAATTCAGCCCCTGTCAGCGGTTTGGCGGCACAGCCCGCCGCGTTTCGAAGGTCCCGAGTGAGCGACGTCTTTCAAGAAGTCCAAGAAGAATACCGCAGGCAGCAACTCGAGCAGTTGTGGGCCAAGTACCGCACACCGATCATCGCAGCGGCATCGGCTTTGGTGCTGGGCGTGGCCGGCTATCAAGGCTGGAACTATTGGCACGGCATGCAGGTTGAGAAATCCTCGCGTGAACTTGACGCCATTGCGGAGGTGCTATCGTCCGGCGCGGGCCGCGAAAAAGAGGCCTCAGACCGTTTGGCGAAGCTCGCGACAAGCGGTGCCGGCGGGTACGCGGTCGCTGCGAAGTTTCAAGAGGCCGCGCTGCGGGCTCAGTTAGGGGATTCGAAGGCCGCCGTGGCGCTCTACGACCGGATCGCGGACGGGACGAGTGAAGCGCTATTTCATGACTTCGCTCAGCTGCGCGCGGCAATTCTGATCATCGAGACGGAAAAATACGACGCACTGAAGGCCCGGCTCGAGCCGATTTCGGCGCCGGGCCGGCCGTGGCGCGCGCCGGCTATGGAGATGTTGGCCTACGCGACTTGGCGCGCCGGCAAGAAGGACGAAGCGCTGAAAATCTATGCCGACGTCCAAGCGCTTCCCGATGTGCCGCAAGGCGTCAAGCGACGCTCGATCGAAATGTCGGCACTCATCCAAGACGGCATGAAAGTGTCCGACATCAAGACGACGTCGCCCAGTTCTTTGCTTTTGCCAGGCGGAGACATAGGGCCTTTGCTCTTGCCACCGACGCCGACGCCGGCCCCCGGTCCGAGTGCGCCAGCGCAACCGTCGCTGCTCGGGCCTGATCCTACTGCACCTGCGGCGCCCGCACCTGCGGCGCCGGCCCCCACAACGCCCTGATACGAAACGAGCCCCCACAATGACCCACCGCCTCACCGCAACGAAGCTGGCGGCTGCGAGCCTCTTGGCCATCAGCGTGTTCTCGCTCGGCGGCTGCGAGACCTTCGACCAATTCATTACGCCCGGAACCAAGGTCAACATCCGCGGCGAACGCGTCTCGGTGTTGCCGTCGGCACGCGTGATCGAGGCAGATCCGAAACTTGCCGATGAACCGGTTCGCTTGCCCAAGCCTGTCGTCAACGCCGACTGGCCGCAACCGGGCGGCTACGCCGACAACGTAATGCATCATCTATCCGCGGCGGGTGAACTTGAGCGCGTTTGGGGCTCTAGCATTGGGGCCGGATCGACGACTGCTTCGCGATTGACGGCGTCGCCCGTCATCTCGGGCGGCAAGATTTTCGTGCTCGACTCCGAGGTCAATGTTTCCGCCTACGACCTGAAGGACGGCGACCGGTTGTGGCGTACGGACCTGACGCCGGACGACGAAGATGCGGAAGACGGGTTTGGCGGCGGCGTCGCCGTCGACAACGGACGCGTTTTTGTGTCGACCGGCTTCGGCTTTGTCGCGGCGCTCGATGCGAATTCCGGCAAACAGATTTGGCGGCGCGCGGCGACGGTGCCGTTCCGCGCCGCACCGGTCGTAAACGGTGGCCGGGTGTTCGTGGCGACGCAGGAAAATCAGCTGCTGGCGCTGGCCGAAGACGATGGGCGGGTGCTGTGGGATCATCGCGGCATTGCCGAGTCGGCGGGCATTTTGGGTTCCAACAGCGTCGCGGTATCGGGCGATCTTGTTGTCGTTCCCTATACGTCGGGTGAGCTTTTCGCGCTCAATGTTCGTAATGGACGTCCGGCCTGGAATGACACGTTAGCGCGTACCAGCGGGCTTACCCCGTTATCGTCATTGGCGGACATCTCAGGCCGGCCGGTGATCGATCGCGGTATCGTGTTCGCGAACAGTCATGCCGGCCGTCTGGTGGCGATCGATATTCGCACCGGCGAGCGCGTTTGGACGATCGACGTGGGTGGCACGCAGCGGCCGTGGGTCGTGGGCGACTATGTTTATGTGATTACGGACGACGCACAGGTTCTGTGCGTGCGCCGAGCGGACGGGCGTATTCGTTGGATCCGCCAGCTCGATGCGTTCCGTAACAAGGAGGGTCGCCGCGGCGCGATCGCCTGGTCGGGGCCGGTGCTGGTGTCGGACCGGCTGATCGCGTTGTCGTCCGAAGGTTATGCCGTGTCGATTTCGCCGTATACGGGCGAGATTTTGGGTCAGATCGACATTCCGGATAAGGCGTTCATTGCGCCGATTGTCGCGAACAACACGGTTTACATCCTGACCGACGATGCGCGGTTGACGGCGCTGAAATAGACGCCGCTATATGCGCACATGGCCTTTACCGTCGCGATTGCCGGGCGCCCCAATGTGGGCAAGTCGACGCTGTTCAACCGGCTGACCGGCAAGCACGCCGCCATCGTCGACGATACGCCCGGCGTCACGCGCGATTGGCGCGAGGGACAGGCGCAGTTGCTCGATCTGAACTTCCGCCTGCTGGACACGGCGGGGCTTGATGACGGCAAGGCCGATGGGCTTGGCGAGCGTATCCAGAAGCAGACGCGCTCGGCGATCGAGCAAGCGGATGTGTTGCTGTTCGTGATCGACGGGCGCGACGGCATTACCGCCGGCGACCGGGATGTCGCGCAGCTTTTGCGCAAGTCGGGCAAGCCCGTTGTTCTCACCGTGAACAAGGCCGACACGCGCGCATCGGAGGCGACGTTCTCCGAGGCGGAAGGTATGGGCTTTGGTGAGCCGGTTGCTGTTTCGGCGGCGCATGGGCGCGGGCTCGACGATCTTTACCGGGCGCTGGTCGCTTTGGCGCCGGATGAAGCGCGTGAGGCGGACGACGAAGAAGACGATCCGACGAAGCCGTTGACGATCGCGATCACCGGACGGCCGAATGCGGGGAAGTCAACGTTGCTCAACCGACTGCTCGGAACGGAGCGCTCGATCACCGGGCCTGAAGCTGGGATCACACGCGATGCTGTTGCGGCGGAATGGTCTTGGGAAGGACGCAAGATCAAGCTCATCGACACGGCGGGGCTGCGGCGGAAGGCGAAGGTTTCCGAGGAACTCGAGAAGCTGTCGGTCGCCGACGCGCTAGAAGAGATCAAGATGGCGGAGGTTGTCATCCTCGTCATCGATGCAGACATTCCGTTCGAGACGCAGGACCTGCAGATTGCCGACCTGGTGGAGCGCGAGGGCCGCGCGATGGTGGTCGCAGTCAACAAGTGGGACTTGGTCGAAGACAAAGCGCAGCGGTTGAAGACGCTGAAGGCGCGCGTCGATGAGCTGTTGCCGCAGTGGAAGGGCGTACCGATCGTTGCGCTCTCCGCGCTTGAAGGCGACGGTGTGGATCGCTTGATGCCAGCGGTCGCCCGGCAGCACGAAATTTGGAACCGTCGTGTTTCGACGCACAAGCTGAATGATTGGCTTGCGATGATGCTGGAGCGACATTCGCCGCCGGCGCCGAAGGGGCGGCGGATCAAGATCCGCTACATCACCCAGGCACGGACGAGGCCTCCGACGTTTGCGATTTCCTCGAGCCAAGCCGGGGAACTTCCCGGTGATTACGGGCGTTATTTGATCAACGGTTTGCGCGAACATTTCGGGTTCACGGGCGTGCCGATCCGCATGAAAGTGAAGGCGGGCGCCAATCCTTTTGATAAGGGACGCAAGACTTAGAACTTTCATGGCACAACCTGAATCCCCTGGCGGCTTTGGGGGATTTCGATTTAGGCTGCCTCAGATCATTTGATCGGATCATTTGAGGTGAGGGCCATGATCGTTCGTAGTGCACTGTTTTTGTCGACCGCGTTGGTCCTATCCCAAGCGGCGTTTGCGGACGTGGTTCCGCCACCTGAACAACCTGCTCCAGCCGCTCCGGCGGCGGCGCCTGCTGCGGCGCCAGCGGCCGATGACGGAGCAAAGGTTGAGCCTTCGACGATGGATAGCCAGGATCCTGCGGCTGCGGCGGCAGAAGAGGCGCCGTCACCAGAACAGAAGGTCGCCGACAGTCTGGTGAAGCGAAATGGCACGATCGATCTACCCGGCGGCCAAGCGCGGATCGTCGTGGCAGAGGGCTTTGCCTATCTGAACCCCGAGGACACGAAGAAGCTGTTGGTTGATCTCTGGGGTAATCCGCCCAGCGAAGGCGAGGGTGTGCTGGGTGCGATCGTTCCCGCGGATGTGAGCGTCTTGGCCAAAGAGAGTTGGGCAGCCATCATCACGTACGAAAACGACGGTCACGTCGCGGACGACGATGCGAAGTCGATCGACTACGCCGATCTTTTGAAGGAGATGCAGTCGGGCACTGCAGAGGCTAGCGAAGAGCGGGTGAAGCAGGGCTACGATGCGATCTCGCTGGTTGGTTGGGCGGAGGCGCCGAAATACGATGGTGTCGAGCACAAGCTTTACTGGGCGAAGCATCTCCAGTTCGGCAAGGACGTGCACACGTTGAACTACGCGATCCGCGCGCTGGGGCGTACGGGCGTGCTGCAAGTGAACGTGGTGGCCGGCATGGAGCAACTCGACGACGTCAACAAGAAGGTGCCGGCGCTGCTCTCGATGGTGACTTTCACGGATGGCAACAAGTACACCGACTTCAAGGAAGGCGATCAGGTCGCGGCTTACGGTCTCGCAGCGTTGGTCGCGGGCGGTGTTGCCGCGAAGGCGGGGCTGCTCAAGGGGTTGCTCGCGCTGTTGGCAGCGTCTTGGAAGCTAATAGCGGTCGGCGTGGTGGCTGTCGGCGGGCTTATTGCACGACTGTTCGGCGGGCGGGCGAAGAGTCCGGACGCATAGACTCCGCAAAAACCGGTGGCCGGCGGTTCGTGCCGCCGGCCATTTTCGGTCGTCCGTCACACCGCCAGCGCTCGGACTGGGACATGGAGTGCAATCGCCACTAACATTCGTTCGAATCAATCGAGGTTAGTCATGCGGTTTCGAATTGCGCACGCTTTTGGCGGTCTTTTGATTCTTTCAGGCGGAGCGCTCGCGGCTTCGACGGCTCCCGCGCCGTCGGCACCGGCCAGCGATGCCTCCACCTGCGGCGACACGAAGGAGGTCGATCGCTGCTTGGTCGGCAATTGGGAAATGACGGTCGATGGCGCACAGGAATTCGCGCGCAAGAACTTGCACGGTGCGAAGGTGAGTATTCCGTCGCATGTCGGCAACAGGATGACGATGAGCGCCGACGGTACGTTTGCAACGGCGGAATCCAGCACGAAGGCGACCGTCGATAAGGACGGCATGCATGCCGAAAGCGCGATGACGGGGCAGGCGAGCGGTCGCTGGTCGGCGGCGGAAGGTAAGTTGAACTTCTGTGCGAGCAAGGCGCATTTCGAAGGTACGGCGACAGTGTCAGCCGGCGGCAAAAAGACGAACATTCCACTGCAGCCTAAGATACCGTCGGTTGCCACGAGCAGCTATATGTGCGCGGGAGATACGTTCACGCAGACGATGCATATCGGCAAGGCGGGCGACATCGTCTCGACGTTCAAGCGCATTCCATGAAGTGACCTTCGCCCGCCGGGTTCTTCGTAACCGCTAGAAGGTGCTCACGCCGTGTCGTTTCGAAAGGCGACGACTTCGCCGTTTCGGGTTTCGGTCGGCAGGACGAGTTCTACTATTTGCGCGGCGACCAAGTCGGGCGTGGGGAGTGTCTCAGGATCTTCGCCGGGGAAAGCGTCGGCGCGCATGTTCGTGCGGGTCGGGCCGGGGTTGAATAGATTGACGTGTACTGGCGTCGAAGCGCACTCGGCGGCGTAGGTTTTGACGAGTGCGTTGAGGGCAGCCTTAGTGGTGGCATAGGGGCCCCAGTAGGCGCGGTTGTTTGTGGCGGCACCAGAGGTGATGAAGACGGCGCGGCCAGCTTCGGCGCGCTTTAGCAATACGTCGAATGCTTGGATCAGGCGCAGGTTGGCGTTGAGGTTGACCTCAAGGGTTTCGATCCAGAGTTTTGGTTCGATGTTGATGACAGGGGTAAGCTTGCCGAGCACGCCCGCGTTGCCAACCAAGATATCGAGCTTGCCCCATCGTTCGGCGACGGCGGCGGCTAGGCGCGGCATTGCGGGGGCATCGCGCAAGTCGAGGGGCACGAGCGTTGCGGCACCGCCTTCGCGCTTGATCTCATCGTCGAGTGCTTCGAGCGCGCCAACGGTGCGGGCAACGGCAATGATATGGGCGCCTTCGCGGGCGAGGGCACGCGCGACGCTGCGGCCGATGCCGCGGGAGGCGCCGGTCACGAGAGCGACGCGGTTCGAGAGACGTTGCACCAAGGTTAGACCGCCAGAAGTGAGAGTTGGCCGCCGTTATCGGTGGTGCTGTCGCGGTCGGTGAGGGCCGTCGGGTACTCGCCCGTGAAGCAGGCATCGCAATAGCGGGTGGTCGCGCCGTCGCGGCGGTTCTGGCGGAGTGCTCGATAGAGGCCGTTGATCGAGATGAAGTGCAGCGAGTCCGCACCGATGAAGCGGCACATCTCTGCGATCGTGTAGTTGGCGGCGAGCAGGTTTTTCTTCTCCGGCGTGTCGACGCCGTAGAAGCAGCTGTCGGTCGTTGGCGGGCTTGCAATGCGCATATGTACTTCGGTGGCGCCAGCGTCGCGCACCATCTTGATGATCTTTTTCGAGGTCGTGCCGCGGACGATCGAATCGTCGACCAGAACGACGCGCTTGCCCTTGATGCGCGCGCGGTTGGCGTTGTGCTTCAACTTCACGCCGAGGTGGCGAATGTGGTCGGTCGGCTCGATGAATGTGCGGCCGACATAGTGATTGCGGATGATGCCGAGTTCGAACGGGGTTTTGGCAGCTTCGGCGTAGCCGATCGAGGCGGGAACGCCGGAATCGGGAACGGGAACGACCATGTCGGCTTCGACCGGGGCTTCGCGAGCAAGTTCGGCGCCGATGGACTTGCGCACTTCGTAGACGCCGAGGCCGTCGATCATGCTGTCGGGTCTCGCGAAGTAGACGTACTCGAAGATGCAGAAGCGTTGACGTGCGGGCGGGAACGGTTGGTAAGATTCGATACCTTCGTCGGAGATCACGACCAGTTCGCCAGGCTTCACGTCGCGCACGAACTCGGCGCCGATTATGTCGAGGGCGCAGGTCTCCGAGGCGAGCACGTAGGCGTCTTCGACTTTGCCGATCACCAGCGGGCGAACTCCCAGCGGGTCGCGTGCGCCGATGAGTTTCTTGCGGGTCAAGGCGACAAGCGAGTAGGCGCCTTCGACTTGCTTCAAAGCGTCGATCAAGCGATCGACGATCGGGCCGTAGCTTGAGGTAGCGACCAGATGGACGATGCATTCCGTGTCGGAGGTCGAATAGAAGATCGAGCCCTTGCTCACCAGGCGTTTGCGCAGGGCGACGGCATTGGTGAGGTTGCCGTTGTGGGCGATGGCGATGCCGCCGTTCGCGACGTCTGCGAAGAAGGGTTGGATGTTGCGGTTGAGAGAGCCGCCAGTGGTCGAATAGCGCACATGGCCGATCGCATTTTGGCCGGCGAGCTTTTCGACCGGGCCGCCGACGGAGAACTGATCGCCGACCAGGCCCTCGCGCCGCTCGCGGAAGAAATTCTGGCCGTCGCTGGAGACTATGCCGGCGGCCTCTTGTCCACGATGTTGCAACGCGTGCAACCCCAAGACAACGAAGGCCGCAGCCTCCGGTTTGCCCCAGATGCCGAAAATTCCGCATTCCTCCTTCAGCTTGTCGTCAGCGAAGGGGTTCGTCGAGATGTCTTCTTCCATCACTCTTTCGAGGTGGACTTTACGAGCGCATCCAAGGCGCGGCGTTGGCCCGCGCTATAGGTTGTGCTCTTGTCCCCACCGCCTTCGTTGCTGTTGCCGGTGACCGTTTCGCGGGTCGGCTTTGGTTTCGGAACGGGTACGACGCTGCTTGTAGACGCCGCCTGTTTCGTTTCCTTCGGTGCGGCTTCTTCGTCCGCCGGTTCTTCCTTGTTCTTTTTCTTGCCGTTGCCCAGCGAGCGGATCACGTCCGCGGTGCCCTTGACGACGGGTAAGAGGCGCGC